>CAJQQE010000011.1 GCA_905480395.1 uncultured Phycisphaerales bacterium | reverse complement strand
CTTGTTGCGAACGATCAAAAAGTCTTAGTCATCGGCTGGGATGCGGCCGACTGGCGGGTGATTCGCCCCATGATCGCCGAAGGCAAAATGCCGAACCTGCAGAAGATGATGGAAGAAGGCGTTCATGGCAATAACTCGACGCTCAATCCGGTCCTGAGCCCGATGCTTTGGACGTCAATGAGCACGGGGAAACGACCTTACAAGCACGGTATTCATGGATTCAGCGAGCCGACTCCCGACGGAAAGAGCATTCGTCCGATCTCCAACGTCAATCGTAAGTCCAAGGCGATCTGGAACATGCTGAACCAGGTTGGCAAGAAGTGCAACGTCGTGGGTTGGTGGCCGTCGCATCCGGCCGAACCGATCGACGGCGTGATGGTTAGCAACTTCTACCAGACGGCGCGAAACATCAAGAATGCGGACATCGATCCCGAAATCGGAAAGCCACGCCCCGACACGGTGGGCTGGAAATCCGACCAATGGGAGATGCCCGCCGGAACGGTGCACCCGTCCCGTCTGGCAAAGAGCCTCCAGGAATTTCGTTTCCACCCCCTCGAACTCGATGCGGAACATGTCGGTCCGTTCATTCCGAAATTTTCGGAAATCGACCAAGAAAAAGATGAACGTCTCGTCGGTTTTGCCAAGACCCTTTCGGACACCGTGAGCATCCATGGAGCTGCCACGGCGTTGATGCAACTTGAGCCTTGGGACTTCATGGCGGTCTACTACGACGGGATCGACCACTTTGGCCATGGTTTCATGAAGTACCACCCGCCGCGGCAGTCTTGGATCAAGGAAGAGGACTTTGAAATCTACAGCGGCGTGGTCGAAGGTGGCTACCGCTTCCACGACATGATGCTCGGCGCGTTGCTCCATCTGGCTGGCGAAGAAACCACGGTTATTCTCGTGTCGGATCATGGTTTTCATCCGGACCACTTACGACCCGAGCACATTCCAGTCGAGCCCGCGGGCCCTGCGATTGAGCATCGGCCGTACGGCATTTTCGTCGCCAAGGGACCGGGCATCAAGAAGAACGAAACCGTCTCGGCGGCGAGTGTCCTTGACCTGGCCCCGACCGTACTTTCCGTCTTCGGCCTGCCGGTCGGCGAGGACATGGATGGAAAACCACTCTCCACGATCTTCGAAGAGACGCCAGAGATTGCAACGGTGCCATCGTGGGACGATGTCGACGGTCCACACCCCGACGGCAGGCATCCAGACGGGATGCACATCGACAGTGTGCAGAGCGCCGAGGCGATGAAACAACTCGTCGAACTCGGATACATCGAGGAGCCGAACGAGGATACGGACGAGGCGGTGCGAGAGACCACTCGAGAACTCAATTACAACCTTGCTCAGGCATACATGGACGGAGGTCGGGTTCAGGAGGGGGCCGTGATCCTGGAGGAAATCTGGAGCGACTGGCCGAGAGAGAACCGGTTCGGTCTTAATCTGATTGCATGTCTTGGTGCCCTTGGAAAAGTAGAAGAACGCGGGATGGCCATTGCGACACTCGCGAACAACATTCGCAACGGCGTCGAATGGGCGCTCGAAGAGTTGGAGCGAATCCGACCAGAAGCCGCGGAATACGGGATCTCACTACCCAAGCCCAAGTTCAACCCCAACCCGGAATCGCCGGACGAGTCCGAATTGAACGACGTTGATGTCGAAATGGCGGTACCGGACGAATCCACGGAGGACGAGTCCAAGAAGAAGGAAGCGCCCAAGAAGCTGACGTTCCAAATTCGAAAGATCCTCAGCCATCTCCAGCCGATGGGTGGAACCCTTCAATGGCTCTCGATGCAGCAGTCGCTGGCCACCGGTGACCATGAAAGTGCTCGAAAGGTGCTCGAAGGCATTGCGAGCGAGGATAAGAACCTCGATCGGCCGGATCTCCTGGTGATGATGGCGGATTCGTGGTTCACCATCGGCGACCTCGATGCTGCCAACGATCTCTATCTCCGGGCCCTTACCCTCGACGACGAAAGCAGTAGCGCCAACTTGGGTCTTGCTCGGGTCGCGGTCGCCAAGGAAGACTGGGAACAGGGAATCGAACGTGCCCTCGCGACCACGGAACTGATTTTCGCGACTCCATTAGCGCATTTACTTCTCGCCCAGTCCTTGGAAGGAATGGGTGATGATGAGCACGCCAAGATTGCCTACGGCGTCGCGATTCGTTTGGCCCCGGGTTTGGTCGACGCCCGTGAGCGCTTCATCCTCTTACTTGATCGTCTGGGCCTTGAAGCCGAGGCGAAACTGCATCGAGAGGCTCTGGAAGAGATACAGGATTCGAGAGCGATCGATATCGCGATCGAGAAAGACGACGTCGATCGAGTGGCTGAGGAAATCCTTCATTCCAGAAAGAGCCGTCGCGAACAGCTCGATTTCACCGGCAATTCAACGATCGCCGCAACGCAAAGCCCCGTGGTCGTGGTGAGCGGACTACCTCGATCGGGGACGTCGATGATGATGCAGATGCTCGAGAAGGCTGGGATCCCCGCATTCGCGGACCAGCAGCGCGAAGCGGACGAGGATAATCCGCGCGGTTACTTCGAGCACGAGAAGAGCATTCAGCTCGCCAGAGACGTCTCGTGGGTTCCCGAGGCCCGAGGTCATGCGGTGAAGATCGTCGCGCAGCTCCTGAGTTACCTGCCTCGAGGTGAACGCTATCGAGTCGTTTTCATGGATCGTGATCTACGTGAGACGGTTCGAAGCCAGCGGGTGATGCTTGACCGTATGGGTCGCCAGGGTGGTCGCCTCACCGACGCACGAATGATGTCTACGCTCGACGCTCAGGTGGCGCAGATTGAGCGTTTGCTTGCTCGTCGACCGGACATCGAAGCGATCTTTGTTGATTACGCCTCGGTACTGGCGGATCCGAAGGCGGAAGCGAGTCGGATATCGAGCTTCCTCGGTGTCGATACGGATACGGATGCCATGGCCGCGGGGGTCGATGGGTCTCTTCGTCGCCAGAGTGTCCATAAACCAGAATCGGATTCGGAATGAACGAGACAGGTGAGTCACCTGCCGACGTCCGTGTCGGTCTCTTGCATATCCAACTTGACGATGTCCAATGGAATTCTCTGGCGAAGAGTCAGCCGGAGAAGTTCTTCAAGATTAGTCGTCGTCGTTGGCTCGGCCCTGCGTCGACCGTCGCGACGTTGCTTTCTGGAACCTCGCTTGAAGCGCACGGTGTGGAGACTTGGCTGGTTCCAGCAGATGGTGCGATCAATGATTCCTCTTCCGGTCTTGGGGAGGAAAACTTTCGGTGGCGTCGCTCCACGGAGTTCAATCGTCCGATCCTTTGGCACCGACTCGCAGCGCAGGGGATTGAATCTGTGGTCGTTGGTTCGCGATTCGCATCTTCCGGCGTCGAGGGTGTCCATGAGGTTGACCAACAAGTACTCCAGCAATCGGCGAATCTTCGAAACGTCTCGGTACCGCAAGCCTCGTTCGAGGCACTTCTGGAGGCTCGAAGTCGCTGGGAACAGGCGGCGTTCCACTTGCTCTCATTGAACTTGGCGACGAAGGCTTCCAACTCAGAAGACGGTCAATCGGTGCGTGCCGATCAAGGCGACCGCGATGAAGGTGGCGACATCTTGCAGTCGATTTCATCGACGATTCTTCGCTTCCAGGAGACGATGTCTCTCGACCATCTGCTGGTGCTCTACTCAACGCGGGTTGTCGAGTGGCTCACCTACCATGGGGATCGTGAGCTGGGATTAAACTCGAAGTTAGTCAAGCCTGGAGCGGTAGTCTCCACGGTTCTCGATCTCTTCGGACTCCCGAAGATGGCGGATGTCTCGTCGCGTTCTATTCTGGAGGCCGAGACCAGTTCGGAGACGGACCAACCGGAGGGAGAGATCACTTGGGAACTTCCCCCGGATGACGAAGACAGGGCCCCCGATCTCTCTGCCGTCGTCGCGGCCGCCATGCAAGGTGAGGGTGGTCGGGTCACGCAAGGATTAGCACAAGAGGTGGCACGACTGGCCTGGGAAAAATCCTATGCCTCATCCACGACCGCGGAGCTGGTCACTTTGGCGCGAAATCTCGTTGCGATTGACGAGTCACCCCGCAACCTCTATCGCCTTTGTGCCTCAATCTCGATGCAGAACAACTCCGAGGAATTTCTGGTTGCTCGTGCGCGGCTCCAGACGTTGTATCCCGATTCCACTCAGAACCGAATGGTTGATCTCCTCCCGATCGCGGGAAAATCTACAGATGAACGGATCGAAATTCTGGATCAGAATCCGTACGAGACGTTCCATGAACCACATCTGCGTGGTCTGTGGGCAAGGGCCGCGATGAACAGCGGACGTATCGACGAAGGTCTGGTATTGCTCTGGCGGCGTATTCAAGGTGAGTGGTCGAACCATCAGGAGCAGTTGGTGTTCGCAGTCAGATCAATCGAGCGCAACCAGGAAATGGACCTGCCGCGAGCGAGATACGCACTGACTCGGATTATCCCCATGATCTCGAGTCCGGAACGCCGCTCGAAGATCGTCCGCATGCTTGCGGAGACGTATGTCAAGACGGATGATCCGAAGACGGCCATCGCCATTCTTGAAGGTTTTCTCAGTAAATTCCCAGGCGAGATGGGCGCGACGAGCATGCTTAATGCGCTGCGTCGGCAGGCCGGCGACTGAGTCAGTTCGGGTTCGGATGGTTAGCGATGTTCGAGCAGAATCACATGCTGATTCTTTGGCCCGTGCACGCCGAGCACCAGTTCAAGTTCGATGTCCGCGGTTCGGCTTGGTCCCGTGGCGAACGTGGCGGTGGGCGGAAGATCGCCGGAGGCCGATCGGAGCGACGCCAAGGCGGCATCCCACGTCTCGACGAGATCCGAGCTCGCAAGGATCGCGACGTGGGTTGCCGGAAGCAGAGAGACCAAACGCTGTCGTTCCGTTGGCGATCCGCTCACGCCTGCCATGTCCCCAGAGGTGAGGACGATGGTCCCATATTCGACGACGCCAATCGTTGCTCGGGAGACCCCGAGCCCGCATTCCAATAAGCGTGCTCGATCCACATTTGGCGGCAAGAGCTCGAATCCACCGATCACTCGTTCGAGGATTTCGATGACCAGCGAATCATCACTTCGAACCACGCGCCGCACCCCGAGGTCTGCAATCACTGCCTGCAGTGCATCCGCCGCTCCAGCGTCGCTGGTCACTCGATGGCACACTCCTTGGACGCGATCGAGCGCGGCCTGAAATCCAGCCGCGGCGTGGGTCGATGCCGGACCGTGCCGATCGACGGCAGGGATGGAAGGCTGGTTGGTCAGCGGTGGGGCGGCGATCGAAGGCGGAGGTCCATGGAGTCTGCTCATGGTGCGGCCGCTGGCAGCTTGAGCGAGCGAAGCCTTGATGGCGCTGAGGATGGTGGCTCGGTCATCCTTGATCATGCTCGACCCTGCCCTTCGGGTCGAAGTCGACGGGCCATTTTACCGGATCGGAAACTTCGTCCGGGGGATCTTGGGACGGTCCGGCCGTCGGTCCAACCTGCGAGGGGGCCCGCGTATTTTGTAAGCGACGGAACCTGACGGATCACGGTTGCCAGCAGGCGGCCGACTGCCCCGAACACTTGAAATCTGCGCGACGACCCCATTGCCCACCGCCAAAATCGGAATCCCCGTCGCATGGACTGGGTCTTCTCGGTGGTCCGTGGATCGGCCTCGGGATGATTGCCGGTACTTTGATCACCCTCCGCGGCGCGATGTCGAAGATGCAGCAGCACCCCCGGAATATCAATGTCTACCGGGCAGACTTCCCGGCATGCACCACAGAGACTGGAAGCGCCGGGGAGCTGTGACGCCGCATGCATTCCCGCGATTTGCGGCGTAAAAATCGCACCGATGGGACCGGGGTAGACGCTCCCGTAGGCGTGGCCACCAATCTGTCGATAGACCGGGCAAACATTCAGGCAGGCACTACAACGAATGCAGCGAAGGGTCTCGGCGGTGAGATCATCTTCAAGCAGCTTTGATCTTCCGTTGTCGAGGAGCACCAAGTGAATCTCTTCGGGCCCGTCGTCTTCGGGGCTCGTCTTGGGCTTGGTGACCAGCGTCTGGTAGCAGGAGATCGCTTGGCCGGTGGCGCTTCGGGTGATGATGCGAACCAACGGGCCGAGATCCTTTAGGCGGGGCACGATCTTCTCGATACCGGCCACCGCGACGTGTACTCTGGGAAGGGAGGTGGTGAGTCGGATGTTCCCTTCATTTTCAATGAGCAGGAACGAGCCGGTTTCCGCCACCAGAAAATTCGCGCCGCTGATCCCCAGTTCGGCTTGTGCGAAGCGGGCTCGAAGTTCGTGCCGAGCGACTTCGGTCAATCCCGCGGCATCATCGGGCATGGGTCGGCCGAGTACCCGAGCCAGAAGATCTCTGATCTCGCGTCTTCGCTTGTGAATCGCCGGGGCAAGAATGTGAGAGGGAGGTTCCTCCGCCAGTTGCACGATCCACTCGCCGAGGTCGGTCTCGACAGGCACAATTCCGGCGTCGATCAAAGCGTCATTCAGTCCGATTTCCTCAGAGACCATCGACTTCGCCTTCACCGCGAGTCGAGTTTTGTTCTTGATCGCAATGTCGAGAACGATGGCGCTTGCTGATTCGGCGTCGGCAGCCCAATGGACGTGGATCCCATTCGCAGTGGCCTGGCGTTCGAAGGTCTCAAGATGGTCGTCGAGATGGGCCAGAGCCTCCGTCTTGATCGACTTCGCTCGACTGCGAAGCTCCTGAAGATCATCAATTTCTTCGAGGGCGATGGCCCTTCGATTGCGGATGGTATTCGTGGCTTTGGCGAGGGCGCCGCGAAGTTCCACGTTCGCCAGTGCCTGTGGCACCAGATCATCAAACTGGTCCGCATGAAGATGGTGGATATAGCCGGTCTCGTTTGGCTTGGCGTCCGGCGGGCTCACGAGTTGGCCCTCGTCAACGGCTCGCGGGCGGCGAGAATCTCCGCCAGATGGACGCCGCGGATCCGCGAGCCACGCGCTTCGAGCCGTCCTTCCAACTGCATGAGACAACTGGCGTCACCGGACACGATGGCATCGATGCCTAATGTTTCCAGTTCGTCGATCTTGTCGTCGGCCATTCCTGTCGATACCCCTGGGAGGTTGACGCTGAAGGTGCCGCCGAAGCCGCAGCAGCGATCACAAGTTGAGGATTCCACGAGGTCGAGGCCATCAACTGCTTCGAGTAGTCGTCGAGGTTCACTCTTGATTCCCAATTCTCGAAGCCCATGGCAGGCGTCGTGCCATGCGACTCTGCCCGGCCAAGACGCACCGACGTCGATTCGTTGCAGGCGTCGTACGAGAAATTCGCTCAACTCATGAGTCGCTTCGGCGACGCGTTTCGCGGCCGCGGCATCTTCGCCATCTAAGAGTCCGATCGCATGACGGAACATGGCGGCGCAGGATCCCGATGGGGTCACGATTGCATCACAACCACCGCGGGTGATTTGGTCGTCGAGAACGCGGACCGCACCTCGACAGACCGGAATGGCTTCTTGATGGAGTCCGGCGTTGAATGCAGGTTGGCCGCAGCAGGTCTGGCGGGGGTCAAAGACCACTTCACATCCGCAGTGTTCGAGTACCGACACCGTGGCTTCGGCCGCTTCGGGTCGAAACTGGTCCATCAGGCAGGTGACGAAAAGCGCGATTCTCATGAGTAGTAGAGAGGATACCGCCTTGATTCCCGAGGGCTCCTTGACAATCTCGCAGAATCTTGGAAGTTCATCCGTCTGCCTGGCGGTTGAGTGCGTAGGAAATGGTCGATCGGTGTCTGCTTCATGGTTCACACCGAAATTGCCATTGGTTGGCCAACCGGACCACGGTCTATTCGCCGTTTTTCGTGATTTTCACCCAAAGTCCCAAGCCTCGAGGCTCGTCATGTCTGATTCCGATCAGGTTCCAGCAGATGGAATCCCACCCAGATTTCGAACCCGTGCGGCCTCGAACCTTCAAGAGACGGTTTGGCAAGCCCGTCTGGCGAATGTCGTCTCGGACCACGATCCAATCCGCCTTTTCCGACGCCGCGTTCTGAGTGCGGTGGCCGATCCTGAGTCGATTGATGGGTTCTTGCCCGCCGAGATATCGGTGAATGACGGCATCCAAATCGATGAAGACTGCATTCTCGTATTCGCCGAATCCGGCGACGTCGTCGCGTCGGCAAGGATGATTTCCCTCGAACGCTTACAAGGCGAACTTGGCGAATTCTTGACTGGCCGCCATCTGGCAGAACAGTTAGGTCGGGATCTTGTCAATGTGGTCTGGTCGCAACATCTGCTCATCGATCCGGGGGTCCCGGAGGCTGCAGTGTTAAGAACACTGGCTGCGGCCATGTCCGAACACGCGATCCGCCAGGGTTGGGATTTCGACATTTGTCTCTGCATTGAAGAAAACGCAGTGCGTCGAGAGGCGATCGGATTCACCCGCCTGGGCATTCGAGTCGATCGGGAGAATAAGTCTCCATTGGAGATTCTCTACCGAGAGGTCGTTGAGCAGCCGAAAGAGACCGTCCCCGGAGCAGAAGTGGTGCCACCCAAAAGCAGGGGATAAGCCGCGCTGTTCAGGTGCGGACAGTCAATCGAATGATCGCACGAGTACGCCCTTGAGGTAGTCAGGCTCGGTGGGATCCACGCTCAATGCTTGCTCGAGATGCTCGAGATCCGTGTAGCGGTGGGTGATCAGATCCCGCACGTCGATCCGGCCGCTCTGAAGGTGGCCGAGACATTCTCGATACAGACCCGGCCGACCGTCGGAGTCAATCGGTCCCGAGGCGCCACTTGAAGTGATCAGGTGGGCGCCACGCCACTGAAGACGGTCAAGCCCGGCATCACCACCACGCTCACGGCCGAACCCATAGAGCACGGCGGTTGCCTGTTTCCGGATGATCGTCGCGAAGTCTGCCCACGCGGCGGGTGATCCGCAGGCATCGATGAGGAGCTCACAACCGCGTCCCCCAGTGATTTCTACGATGGCTTCCGGAACATTCGTGCCTTCAACCACCTCGATCGGTGTGCCGTCGAAGGATGCGGCCGCTCGTTGAAGTTTCGAAGCGCGTGGATCGGTCACGATGATCGTGCCTTCGAACCCGAAAATTCTGCGAAGTGCCTTGCCGAAGAGCTGCCCCGAAGGTCCAAGGCCACAAATCACGATGTTCTCGACGCGATCGCGAGGGTCATCGGCATTGATCGAGAACCGAACTCGCCCGGTTGTGATCAGTCGTAGGTTGTGAAGGACGCAGCCCAGGGGTTCGGCCATGGTTGCAAGGTCCGACGGGAATTCGTCTTCGATGCGAATGGCGTTGACCGCGGGGATTGCGATGCAGTCGGCGAACCCACCCTGGAGCCCGGTGATGCCGTGTTCCTCGTAGTCGACGCAGTGATGTGAGAATCCCGTGCGGCAGTACTCGCAGAATGACCCCCGGGGTCGGCCGCGGGAAGCACAGTTGATGCCCTGATCCAGCACCACTCGATCACCCAACTCAAGGTCTGTGACCTCGTGACCAAGGTCGACAACGACGCCAACCATCTCATGGCCCAAGATCTGTGGTTGCAACGAGAAAGGAATCGGGGTTCCGCTGGCATCAACGTTCCAGTTGACGTGACCGTCGTGCACATGAACATCGGATCCGCAGATTCCCACCGCGTCGAGGCGCACCAAGACTTCCCGCGAATGCACGACCGGATCCGCAATCTCGCGGACCTCCATCTGTTTCTCTTCGACCAGCATGGAAGCCTTCATGATGCGTCCTCTCAAGGTCGAGAATCACCCTGAACTCACCGAGCGATCGAGTGTCTGGCCTGTCCGGTCGACTCTACAAAGAGACCGAGCACTCCGACCAGATCTGGAATTCTCGATGCTTTGTTTTCTCAGCCAAGGCCGGAGTTCCGTCGGCCACCGCGACCACGTGGTCGAAGACCCGCCGCCCACACTCGGGAATGGACTCGTCGCCGTCGATCACCGTACCGGCATTGAGATCGATGTCGTACTTCATCCGCTCGAAGGTGGTGGTGTTGCTGGCGAGCTTGATGACCGGGCAGATCGCATTGCCGATCGTCGTGCCTCGGCCGGTCGTAAAGACCACGACGTTACAACCAGATGCCACGATGCCCGGGGTTGCTTCTTGGTCGTAGCCCGGTCCCTGCATGAGCCAGAGCCCATTGGAGGTCGGGGTCGCGGCGTAATCGCAGCATCCTTCCACTCGCCGAGCCCCGGCCTTGGCGAGTGCGCCGAGGCTCTTGATTGCGATATTCAGGAGCCCACCCGCCTTGTTCCCGGGGCTGGGATTATCGTCGAGACGAGTGCCGAATACCCCGGCGTGATTCTTGTACCAGTCGACGAGCTCATAGACTTGGCGACCGGTGGCGGCGTCCTTCGCCCGCCACGCGAAGACATGTTCGGCACCGCAGAACTCTGGAACCTCAGTAATGATCGCAGTGCCTCTGCGGTCGATCAGTAGATCGGTCGCGACGCCCAAGGCTGGATTCGCGCTCAGACCGCTGAAGCCGTCGCTGCCGCCGCACTTGAGGCCGAGAACAATTTCGGAGACTGGACGGTCCGTTCGCTCGGCCCGATTGACTTCAGGCAGCATTTTCTCGATCAAGGAGAGACCCTTGAGCACGGTCGCTTCCGTTCCGCCCTCGGATTGGACGCCGATGCGTTCGACCGGTTTATCCCACGAGAATCCGCCGTGATCTCCCAGCCAGCGGTCGACGACCGTCTGGTTCGTTTTTTCGCAACCGAGTTCGAGCATCAGAACGCCACCGACGTTTGGATGATCGGCATAGTTCGCGAGGGTGCGCATCGTGATGTCTAGATTCGAACCGTCGGAACATCCGCACCCCTTCGAGTGGGGAATGGCGATGACCCCATCAACGTTGGGGAACTTCGCCTTTGACCAGTGCTGGAATTCGGCGATCATCGAGATCTGACTGGCCTCGTGGCTCGAACACATCGAGGTCGGCAGGACCAGAAGAAAGTTTCGGGTGCCAGTCCTTCCGTCCGGCCGGAGGAAACCACGGAAGGTGCCGATCTCCTCGTCGGAGACGTATGCAGGCGCCGGTGAATGAAGATCGTCCGGAAGGTCTCGAACCACCGGAACATCGTTGCTCATCGTCGCTTCGGTGATCGCCGCACCCGGAGCGAGTCCGCGACTGGTTCCGATGGGTTGGGCGTATTGCCGCACGAATTCGCCGGCGGCGATGGCTTCGACGGCGAATCGATGACCCGGCCCGATGTCTTCTGAGATGGTCAGAGTTTCCCCGGATACTTCGACCCTAGTGCCCGCATTGACGCCAAACTTGACGACGGCGCAGTTGTCTTTGGGATCGACTCGAACCGCGACGTCGGCAAGCGGTGAGGCATTCGATGTGGGAGATGGGGTCATGAAATTGCATCCTCGGGGAGATCGCGGAGGTCGAGCGAGCCGCGGGCGTGGAGGGCCAAGAACGCGGCGTAGGTGGATGCCAGTCCGTCTCGCAATGACGTCCGGGGTGGCGGTCCGATCGCGGCGGCCAGTGCGGCATCGTCGAGGGCGCCAGGGATCGGCAGGTTCGGGCCGTCACAATTGATCAGTCCGCGACGATTCTCCGGGACGATCTCATCGATCATGGCGATCACCTCTTCGACGGTCGAGGTCTCACCGTGGGCATTGAAGACATGCGCGCCTTCGGGCGCTTCAAAGCACCGGACGAGGATCTCGGCGATGTCATCGGCGAGCTGGAAGTCCGTTGGCCCCTGAAACCCGATGGTGTACGGTCGTCCGAGGATCGCGGCCTTGAGGGCGGTCGTCGGACCACTGGTCATTCCGAAGTCTCGACCCACGCCATAGACCGTGAGCGGACGGAGACCGACGCTATTCACGCCCTGATCCTGATGGTAGATCCTGGCGTTTCCTTCATTGGCGAGTTTGAAAATGCCGTAGTGGGTGCGGGCATCACCAGCTTCTTGTTCGCGATGTGGCCGAAGCGGTTCGTCGTCCGGCCCGTAGACTGCGGCGCTCGATGCGTAGACCACGCGACAACCCACGGCGGCCGCCGCTTCGAAGACCGCAAGCGTCCCCAACACGTTGACGGTCGCCCCGAGCATTGGGTCCGTTCGGCAGGTGGGAACCTGTAGTCCCGCGAGGTGGATGACGCCGTCAACGCCGTATGACTCGATCGTCGATCGGACCATCGGCGCATCGGAGACGTCGGCCTGGACGAACCGAACGCGGGCGAGCGACTCCGGATCGAGCAACGCTTCCAGGCGGTGCTTTTCGGTGCCATGATCAAGGGCGGTGACCTCATCGCCAATCTCCAGCAGCCGTCGGACGACCCAGGCGCCGATACAGCCATTCGCGCCGGTCACCAGTCTCGTTGCCATTGGGGTCGCCTACCTTCCGAGGGTATTGAATGTGAGTATGGAGGATAACGGTCGGGGACGACGGAGTACGCCGATCGAAGGCCGAAGACGGGCCTGTATTGCCGGACCGACCATCGAGGTGTACCCTCGATGCGTTCGAATCGTCAACAAGGAGACGTCCTTGAACGGAAAACAACTGGAGATCGGCATGTTCAATCGCTCCCGCGGTATCAGGATCCTCGCCACCCTCGCCGCCACGATGACGATTTTTTCGATGGGCTGTGAGCCTCCGGGGTCGGGGGCAGCGAAAATTGAGGCCGAGGCCACAGCCGCCAACGCTCGGACCTTTGCGGTCATCCCGAAGGGAACCAGCCACGAATTCTGGAAGGCGGTTCATGCGGGCGCCGTCAAGGCTGGGAACGAACTCGGCGTCGAGATCATCTGGCAGGGACCGGCCAGAGAGGACGATCGGGACGATCAGATCAAGGTCGTAGAACAGTTCATCACAAAAGGCGTTGACGGCATCGTGATCGCGCCGCTGGATGACACGGCGTTAATCCGTCCTCTCAAGGAAGCGTTCGAGGCTGGTATACCAGTGGCGGTCATCGACTCTGGAGTCAATTGGGACGGCTCCGTGACGTTTGCGGCCACCGACAACTTTGAAGGCGGCGTTCGTGCGGCGCGAGAGATGGGCCGGCAACTCGGCGGGAAGGGTCGGGTCGTGGTGATGCGCTACGTCGAAGGATCAGCCAGCACCACCAAGCGGGAACAGGGATTCCTCGACACGATGCGTTCAGAATTTCCAGACGTCGTGATGCTCTCCGACAATTCCTACGGTGGGGCCACCCTCGAAGGCTGCGTGTCGACTGCAGAGAACCTCCTCGATCGATTTCCAGAGATCGAAGGCGTCTTTGCACCATGTGAACCGGCCACCGTGGCATTCATGAGAACCCTCGACCAAGCTGATCGAAAAGCCAACACGGTCATCGTCGGCTTCGACGCCAGTGAGTCTTTGGTCGATGGACTTCGGAACGGCAAGGTTGATGCCTTGGTCGTGCAGAGCCCTTTTGCGATGGGTGAGCAAGGAGTCGCGCTGCTCGTCGATTCGATTGAAGGCCGCGACGTCGCCAAGCGGGTCGATACCGGCTGCGTGGTCGTCACTCGTGAAAACATGGAGACGCCCGAAGCACAGGTTGTTCTGGATCCGCCGATCGACCAGTACCTCAAATGACCGGATGGTCTTTGTCCCCGACCGCGGTCCCCGTATGAGAACTGACTTGCCTGACGCCATTCCTTCGCATTCCGCTTCGTTGCTCGCCATGCGCGGGGTCTGCAAACGGTACGGGGGCGTTGAAGCGTTGCGTGGCGTTGATCTCGCGGTAGCGCCGGGCGAAGTCCACGCGTTGGTCGGAGAGAACGGCGCGGGCAAGAGCACGCTGATGAAAGTCCTCTCAGGCGTCGAGCGTCCGGACGCCGGAACCATGGAATTTGCGGGCCGCGCCTGGAAACCAGCCGGACCAGTTCAGGCACGTCGCGCCGGTGTGGCGATGATCCATCAAGAATTGGCGTTAGCGCCGCATCTTTCGATCGCCGAGAACATCGCGCTCGGGGTCGAACCGAGGAAGTTCCGGGGCCTGGGACCGCTGGCGCCACTCGATCGCCGCCTCATGCATTCAACCGCTTCGCGAGTGCTCGCGAGACTCGGACATGGCGGTTTGGATCCGGCTCGCCGAACTGGAGATCTTCCGGCGGCCACCCGCCAGTTGATCGAGATTGGTCGAGCGCTCGCCAGCCAGGCCACGGTGATGATCATGGACGAACCAACAAGTTCACTCGGCCGCCACGATGCGGATCGCCTTCTTGAAGTCGTGAAGAAATTGCGGGACGAAGGGCTTTCGATTGTCTATATCAGCCATTTCCTCGAAGAAATCAGGCGGATCGCCGATCGATTCACGGTACTTCGAGACGGAAGAACCGTCGCCACCGCGGCCATCGCGAGCTCGACGGATCAAAGCCTGATCGAACTGATGACTGGGCGTTCGGTGGGCGCGGTCTTCCCGGCGCGGGACCGCCAACCCGGCGAGGTGGTTCTGGGAATCGACCAACTCGTGGGTTGCCCGACACCGAGCCGCGCTTCGCTCGAAGTCCGATCAGGTGAGATCGTCGGGATCGCTGGTCTGGTGGGAGCGGGGCGGACAGAGTTTCTTCGATGTCTCGCGGGGCTCGACCCGACTGCCGCGGGTGCGATCACGATCCATGGTCGCCAAGTGGATTTGAAAGCATCGATCCGCGCGAGGATGCGGCGGGGACTGGGATTCCTGAGTGAGGATCGCAAGGGAGAAGGCCTCGCGCTCTCGATGTCGATTGCTGAAAATCTTCTGTTGTCGAATTTCAAAGCGGTATCGAAACGGGGTCTACTTTCGAGTCAGCGGATGCAAACGGCGGCGAACGAGTGGATCGATCGACTGGCGATTCGATCCGGTGATCCAGCCCGGGCTGCGCAAACTCTCTCCGGTGGCAATCAACAGAAGATCGCAATCGCGCGGTTGCTGCATCAGGATTCCACCGTGCTTCTGCTCGACGAACCGACCCGGGGGATCGATATCGGCAGCAAGGTTCAGGTTTACGAACTGCTCAATGGTCTCGCACGGTCAGGTCGAGGGGTGGTGGTATCCAGTGGTCACCTCCCGGAGCTTCTTGGCCTCTGTGATCGGATCGCGGTGATGCACCGTGGCGTACTCGGCCCGGCTCGCGCCGTCGCGGAATGTACCGAGGCGTCGTTGATGTCCGAAGCGGTGCTCGGTTCGGACGCGGAGGAGGCGGCATGATGGCGGAAATGAGCCCCATCGTGAAAAAAGTCGACCGCAGCGCTTCACAAGGCTGGCTCCGACGAGTGGGCAGACTTGCAGCGCCTTTCATTGGGCTCTTTCTGGTACTCGTGATTTTCACCGCCATCGAGCCGGGGTCCTTTCCGACGGTTCGAAACGGGCAGACGATCGCGGTACAGACCGTGGTGGTTGGGATCGGCGCCCTCGGGATGTGCTTCGTCATCGTCTGTGGCGGGATTGATCTCTCGATTGGATCGGTGATCGCGTTGGCGAGTGTCGCAGGCGCGATGACGCTGGATGCGGGATACGGACCAACCGCCGCGATGGCGATGGCGGGCGGCACGGGTGCCTTCTGTGGCCTGATCAATGGTGGGATGGTGACAGCGCTTCGAATTCCTCCATTCATCGTGACGCTCGGAATGCTCGGCATCGCTCGAGGCCTGGCGAAACTCCTCGCAGGAAACCAGCGAATTGCCCCGCCCCCGGAGTCATTGGGTTGGCTGGAAGGTTTCGTCGACAAGACTCCCGCAATCACGTGGCTTCAGGTGGCACCAGCGGCATGGTGCCTGCTCGTCACGGCGATTCTCGCGGGCTTCGTACTTCGCCGCACGGCATTCGGAGTCCAAGTGGTTGCGATCGGATCGAGCGAACCGACCGCCCGGTTGTGCGGAGTTCCCGTCGCGAGAACCAAGATCCTCGTGTACGTCTTATGCGGTCTGGGCGCCGGACTCGCGGGCGCCGTCACGCTTGGCCGGCTCGGGGTCGGCGATCCAACGACCGCGGTTGGCCTTGAACTGCAGATCATCGCTGCGGTGGTGATCGGTGGCGCGAGCCTCTCTGGCGGCGAAGGTGGAATCCTCGGCACGATGATTGGCGCATTCATGCTCAGCTGCTTGAGTGCTGGCTGCACGCTGGCGGGAATCGACAACTCCATTCAGGAAATCATCATCGGTGGAATCATTGTCGCGGCGGTCACGATCGATGGACTGCGTCAGCGCCGAAACCGATGACGCCGAATGGGGTATTCGCCTTATTCCAGATCTCGCGATCCGAGAACTGGGGGAGATCCCCTATTGAACCCTCGTTTATTTTTTCTATTCTAGAAGGAGATCCGGAATGCGGTGGGTATTTCGGCATCGAGTAGGACCTTCAGAAAGTTATAAAACATGATCGATCAAAGATTCAGTTCGCCGCCGAGAGAGCGTGCGGATCGTTTTCAATCAGAGGCCGATGGCAGAGATATTGAAATTCCGATGACCTCAGAATTTGTGACTCGCTTGATGGAATTGGAATTACAAACGGAACGTGCAGCGCAGTTGACGGATCAAGGCCGCTATAAATCTGCGATGGCCTCGTGGAGTCGCGTCGCGCTGTTGGCGGAGTCGATTTTCGGCCGTGTGGACGAATCTGTTCTGGATGCCATGCGGATCCTTGCTTCAATCATGTCGCGGCTGGGCCTGCACGACGATGGACTCCTGGTTCTTCGAGAGCAGCAGGAACGGCTCTTCGATGCCGGGCTCGGGCATTCCGACCGGTTTGATGCGATCAACAGCCAGATGAATGAGCTCCGGGCGCGGAGAGATTCTCAGCCGAGGCGGGAAGTCGCGGCATTCGGAGCATCCAAGGGCCAGTCAGTCTGAATGCGGTCGCCAAGGGGCGGTCAACGGGACTCAGCGCGGTTGTGGATGTTTCGCCATCTCCAGCCAAGCCAGATGGCTTGAAGGACACTGGCGACGGTGAGCGCGAGTGTCGCGGCCACAGCGCCTCCGAGGTTGCCCAGTCCGACGAATGCGGCGAGGACGATGCCGATCGTGGCAAGCCCGATGGCAACCCCTTCGGAAATCGGTCTGGTCTGGTGTGCGTCGACCAGCAGGCCTTGCCAATAGCTGATGAGGAAGGTCAGGAATGGCATCGGAATCAGCAACCACGTCGCCACGCGGGCGAGGTCCATTCCATCGGAGGGAATTCGTTCGAGGCCGATGTACCAGGCCTCCCCGAGTGGGGTCATCGCGATCAGGGCCACGATGCCGGACATCAGGGTTCCTGCGATGAGCATGAAGCGGCGGAGTATCCGGCGTCCACCGGGATCGCCGGCATGCCGGATCACGACCTCGTTGAACGCCATGCCGCTTGATCTCGTGAAAAACCCGAGTCCGGAGACCGCGGACCAGATCGCGAGCGAGGTCAACGCCTCCGGCATTCGGTTCATGCCCGCGCTGCAGACGGGATAGGACGCGAGCGAGAGAATCGAAGTCAGAGCCAGGGGAAAATAGAAGCGAATCGTGGTGGCGAGATCGAGAACTCGTTCAGAAACCGCGGTGAGCATCGGCCCTCGCTCGACGCTGAAGACGCAGATTCGGGCGTAAATGGCTTCGCTGACCACGCCGCACGAGATCGCGATGCCGGCGATCGCAGCGCCGTTCTTCGCATCGATCGCCAAAGCGATCAGCAGTGGCGTGGTGGTTCCGACGAGTCGGATGAGCGTTCCGATACCAACCTTCCGTTGGCGGCCAAACCGAATCAGCACCCCTTGGTGGAATCGTCGCTCCGCCACCGCGATGGTGAAGGGCAGCATGAATTGGAAGCCAAGCCTCGCTGGCTCGACAACCGCCTCGGGCGTATCAAGAAGCGGGATGACGATGAGATCGAAGAGCGGCGTGAACGCAATCAAGCCGTGGACGGCGGTCAGTCCAATACCGAGAACCCGAGAAAACCGCTGGAGATACCGGTAGTTCACCGGGGAGTCACAGAGACGGGTGCTTGCCGCCAGCAACATAATGACCGGCGCTTCGATGGCCAGGCTGATCGGGAAGAAGACACCACCGTAGGCCGCCAGTTGCACCGTCTCGTCGGGGAGGCGGCCAAGAACGGCCGTGATCATGGGCATCTCCACGCCCATGAGCACCCAACTCGCCGCGAGCGGCCACCAGGTGGCCAAGACCATCCGCATGGTGAGCGAGGTTGAGGAGGACGGGGGGATCGACGAGGCGTGGGGCAAGGTTGGGTTCGTGGTGGGTCCGCGACGGGGAGCCAACCATCGTAGAACCTCGGGGGTCTTCACACGACGTTGGATGTGAATTCCGGAGTTTCTTTGGCCGCAGATGTCACGCGGATTGGTCCTCGCGCTACGAGGTGATGTCTCCAATCATCTCACACCACTTCTTCGAAGGATCATGCCATGAAAACGACGACTCAAAACCGAATTCTTGCCTGTCTGATGCCCCTTGCCGTGGTATCCACCACCTTGGGGGACTCTGACGCCGGGCGAGCGGATGCCGCATCAGCGAGAACCACATCGGACCAGGTGATGGTGGCCACCGAGGCCGGGCCGATCAGATTCTCAGCTCGCGGCATCTCGACCATTGGGACGAGCCCGTACGACTGGGCCGTCGATGACGAGGTATCGACCGGTCGGAAGAATGATGATCTTCCCTCCGCTGGTGAGCAGATCAAGGCGATTAATGCCTTCTTCGGTCTTGACCCAGGTGCGGCTTCTGACTCAACGAACCAGGACGGAAGGGACGCGGCCCCAGGACTCCTCGAGCCACTTCACGATCCGATGGACCTGGACCAAAACGGGGTCGTCGAATTCAGGGACTTTATTCAGCTGATCCGTTGGTTCGGCACCGAAGAGGGAGATCTCAACCAGGACGGCCAGACAGATGGCGCCGATATCGGCTTGATGCTCGACCGACTTGCCAACCAGAATCCGTGATCAACTTTGGATCTTCTTTCTTTTCCGGTGGACCCCCGTGACGCTCGAAGTCACGGGGGTTCTGCATGATTACGACGCGCGGGGTGGAAGCTCGAACGGCGTTGCTCGTCGGTCAATGAATCCGACCACCACGCCGACGAAGAGGCAGGACAGCACTCCAACCGCCGCATACGCCAGCCCACTGATCTCGGTGAAGTAACCGACGGTCCAAACGGAGATCGCGCCAGCCACCAGACCCGCCCAACCGGCGATCGGTCCGGTTCGCTTGGTGATCGCGCCGAGTAGGAACACGCCAGCGACGCCCGATCCGAAGAGACCGAGCACCTTGAACCAGAGGTCAAGGAGGCTCGGATCGTTCGCTCGGACCATCAACAAGGCAGCGCCGGTGCCGATCACCCCGATCCCGATCGTCGCGATCCGCGCGACCCGGAGCAGTCGGTGGTCATCGCGGCCCGGGAAAAAACGCTGATACCAGTCGGTGGTAAATGCCGTGGCGACGGAGTTCATCGCGGAGTCCAGACTGCTCATGGCCGCCGCGAAGAGCGCTGCGACGACGAGTCCGGAAACGCCCGCGGGGAGTTGAGCGACCAAGAACATCGGAAGAATCTGGTCCAGTTTCTCGGTCGGATGGAGCAGCTCGGGATTCGAGCGATAGAAACCCCAGAGTGCGGTGCCCAGTCCGAAGAAGATGATCGATGCTGGAACCGCGAGGATCGCGCCTCCGATGATCGCCCGCTTCGCCTCTCGTTCGTCACGCACCGTGAGGTACCGCTGAACCACCGACTGGTCACTGGCATAAGGAATGAGGTTGCTGAAGATCGCGCCGAGAATAATGACGAAGAGCGATGATCGAGTGAGATCCCAAGAGGGGTCTGCGAATTCAAGTTTTCCAGAGGCAGTGGCATCCTCGATGAGTCCGGAGAGTCCGCCATCGGTACCGCCGACGAGAATCACTAAGGCCCAGACCGCGCCTCCGAGCAGGATCACTGCTTGCAAGACGTCGGACCAGATCACCGCTTCGATTCCGCCCAGCACGGTGTAGGCGATGCAGATCGCGCCCATGATGAGGATGCAGACGCTGACGTCGAGGCCCGTGATGGCAGTGAGGGCGAGGGACGGTAGAAGGGTGACGATGGCGACACGACCGACTTGAAAGAGCATGTACAACGCGCTGGCCGCGAGCCGCAGCGACCAGTGGAAACGGTACTCAAGGTACTGGTAGGCAGTCACCACGTTGAGACGTCGGAAGTAGGGGACCAGTAGGAACGCCGCGAACGGAGCGACGATGAGAATGCCGAGGTTCTGAAGGAAGTAGATCCAGTCGGTATCCCAGCTCTTGGCGGGAATCGACATGAACGTGATGGCACTCAGCGAAGTCGCAAAGATCGAGATGCCCGCCGCCCACCAAGGAATTCGACGGCCCGCGAGGAAGAAGTCGTCCGTCCCTTTCTCGCGACGCGAGAAATGAACCCCCATCCAGATCAGCACGATGCCGTAGATCGCGATCGCGATCCAATCGATCATCGCGAGCGACTGCACCGGAATGATCGGCGTGACGAGGGCGAGTTTCGGCGTGCGGGTCCGCGGGCGAATCTCACCACTGGCGATCAGGGTGCTCCCATCAAACTCCGTGCCGGTGCCCACGATCGGAATCGTTGCGGCGGTCACTGGAACCTGAACGCCGGTGTCGCGTTGCCCAGGAAAGGACCCGCGGGTCGTCCAACGATCAGTGATGGAGTGATACACCAAGATGTCTTCGGGGAATCCCGGATGATCATCCTTGAGTTCGTTGATCTTCTGGAGATTGGCGCCATCGTCACCACCCACGATGGCGAGAAGATCGAAGCCCACCTCGATGGCCGGGCTGGCCGCCGCGGCCGTCGGTCGGGGGAGATCCGTCAACTGAATCCAAGGTTTCGAATCCGAGGTTCGATCGAACTTCCACGCCTCGACCAAGTAGGGCGAGACTCGTCGATGACCACCGTCGCCGTCGGGCTCCAACGCCACGCCGGAGAACAGCATCACCTCGCCCCGGTGCGTGGCGGCGACCGGGAGAATTCGACCTCCGGAGGGAATCGGGGGGCCACGTTGCCAGGTGGGTTCCTCGGCCGCCAGATCGAGCAAGAACACCGCATCGCTGGCGGCGCTGCCCGGCGCCGACTGTCCGCCCATGATGACCACGGTGTCACCATCAAGGGTGCCGGCGGCATAGGCAAGTGGAACTGGAAGATCGGGAAGTTCGACCCGGACCAGCTCGCCATCTTTGATGGAAAGGGAGAAGCAGGAGGCGAGATGCGAGGTTGAATTCGCGCCGCCGATCGAGAGGACACCATGGCTGGGGTGAGTCAGCGATACCCCGTACGCGA
>CAJQQE010000010.1 GCA_905480395.1 uncultured Phycisphaerales bacterium | reverse complement strand
GAGGTTGGGTCAGCGTCGGTCAGTAAAGGTCAGGTTCATCATTCTGCTCGGGTTGATCCGTTCCCCGTGGACCACGACGCCGATCCGTGACACGACTCTGATCGTCGCCGTTGGATTCACGGTCATCGTGTTCGACCGCCGAACCCGAGTGGCCGACGTCCTTGAACGCCTGCGACAGATACGCCCGCTGCATCGCCTTCTCCTCGACTTCCCTCGCCGCCTGTCGGCGAGCCTTCCTCGACTGCGCCCTGGCAAATCGCTGAATCGCCTCCGGGACCGAATCGTCCAGCCGAACCACCGGGTGCTTTCGCACGTCGAGGATCACTGGACCGGCTTCGTCACCATTCGGAGCCAGAACCGACACATAGATGTAGGGAACGCTCGAGGCGAGGATCTTGAGCGGCGTGCCCGGGGCCACCGGGAACCTCCGCCGCCGCCTCACCAGCCTCGGATTCTCATCGATCGGATCCGAATCAGACTCGCCCTCAGCATCCGGGCTGCCATCACCACCCTCGAATCGCTCGATTCGCTCGAATCGCTCGGGATCGATCGGACATCCCTCAGGATTGAGACGCTCGCGGAGGGTGATCCAAAGGTTGGGGGCCAGGTCGTCGGCGGGGAGGGTTTTGGTCAAGGGCAGGTCCTTTCGGGGTGGCGTGAATCAACTGGTGAGCGGCGACGGTCGGGCGAATGACCGGCCTTGCGATGACAAGACGAGACCGCCCTCGCCATGAGAGGGCTGGTTCCGGTGGTCGTTGGCGGCTGAAGGCGTTGACGGCACTCATGAAATGCCATGAAATGCCATGAAATGCCATGAACTGCCATGAACTGCCAGAGTCGGTGTTTCGAATTGAAGAACGGCGGACGGCTTCCCCGTTAAGACAGGGCGACTCGCCAGAACTGACCACGCTCATTGGGAATTTTTTGACACCCCGACCCGAACGCGGGGAACTGTCCTTCCCTCGGCGGTCCGGGACGAGGTTCAACGCCGACCACGTCCGCCAGATCAGCCCGAAGCGGTCGACCTAGGCTGGAAAGAAACCCGCGTCGCCCCGAGAGATGATGGAGGCCCGTCCAAGATGAAGCGCGACGAACGAGCGATCAGGGACAGATGCCCCACATCGAAATCAACAAACCGAGGTCGGCCGCGTCGACCCGACCATCGCCGTTGAGGTCGACGGCACACGTCGCCGGCGTCACCGGACAGTCGAGCCACGCCTTGAGGGCGAGCTGCGCGATCATGTTTTGATCGCTGGTGCCCGTGGTTGCGTCGGCGGACGCGAAGGTGACCGGCTGAGACACCAGCGGCGGTCCCATGCTCGCCAGGTGCCGAGCACAGGTGATGCGGCTCCCCCGAGGCGCCTCGGTCAACTGAAGCGATGGTGTACCGTCGATGCACTCGACGGTGGCCCGCACCGGCACGGTGTCGAATTCGGCCCCGTCCGCGGCGGCCAACGTGCAGACGAGGTCCCAAAGGTGGAAGCCCGGCTCGCCGAAGATTCCGACCCACTTTTCGAGCCACGCTCGCGAGTCGGCGGAGACTCGATCGGTCGTCGCGCGATCGACCGCCGCGAGCAGATCGAGTCCGGGCTCGGTGACGTAGCCGAAGCGAATCGAATTGAAGGGCACCAGCGTCGTCTCGGGCAAGAGGTCGGCGGTGTCAAACAACCACTTGGCCGCATCGGGGTCGCTACGAAAGTTGTAATCGGAGACGGGCATGCCATTGATTGTGAACCCCGCCTGCCCGGCCCACGGGCCGATCTGCCCCATCTCGAGCATGAGACGCTCCACGCGATCGAGGCGGCCCAATGCGGCGAGATCGCGGACGAGATACGCCGGATCGGTCGCGGGACCGATTCCGATGATGGTCACTGGTTCGGGATCCGCGAGGACAGCCTCGAGCGCTTCGGTCGTGCCGTCCGGGGCTGGACCATCGAGCGCGAACCGCCGCGAGGCGCCGCGATAGACCGGCGTCTCGCGGCCGCACGCCTGAACCACCCAGCGGGCGATCTCGATCTGCTCGTAGAGCACCTCGCAGGCGATCTGTCCCGGATCCGGTGCCGGCGCGTCGCAGGTCGGCGGCGGTGTCTCGCAGGCACAGTTCCCAAACGAGACGACCACGCCCACCACTTCCCAGTCCGGATTGTTTAGTGCCCACGCGATCGCCCACGCATCGTCGGGGTCGGCCGCCGACGGCGGGCTCCCGAACACATTGGTGCAGTCGAGGCCCATCGCGATGTCGGTGCAGAACAAGACTCGCCGCCGTGCGTCGCTCGCCTCGGCATGATTCGGGGCAACGACCGAAAGCAAGGCGACCGCGGCGAGGATCAAGCGGAGACTGAGATGCATGCGGAAACCCATGAGTGATGGTTGGAAGTCAGCGTTCATAAAAATAGCACCTAGGTCTCGGGGGACCAGACGAAACTCACATCTCGTGGCAGATTTCACGGGCGTCCCCACGCCGCAAGGTCCGGTATTCGAGTTCATTGAACCTTCGCCGCGCGATGGCGATCGCGAACGAGGAGCCAGCGACCGATGCCGGTTTCATAGATCGGATGCCGTCAACGCGGTGTCACAAGAATCACTTCATGCCCTGCCAGGTCACGATTGGGACGTAGCCGAGTTCAAGGCCCATGGGCGGCGTCACGAAGAGGGCCGGATCGAAGCTTGCGAGTTCGCCGCCGCTCCGGCCTGGGAGATACTCGTCGTCGATCTTCCAGTGGCGGTGCATCTTCACGATCATTCGCTGCAATGCATTCCGCTGGGTCTGGGTCCAGTCGAACTGCTGGAAACACGGCTGGTCGATGAACCGGTACCAGGAGTAGCGCACCGTCGAACCGTCGGCGAGCACGGTCTCGAACGGCCCCGCCTTCGGGCCAGGCGTCGCCCACGAACCTTTTAATGGCTCCGCGGAATACGGCTCTGGCGTCGGGTTCGGGCCGGGAAACACCTGCTCGACCAAGGCCGTCTCGGCGGGAACGTCCGTCACCGCGATGCTTGCTCGGGTCTCGCCTTCATCGCGAAAGTAGGTCGGGAACCGCGCGATTCCGTCCTTGATCACACTGGTGTCAGTCCACTGCAGACCAAAGACGTTGCCGGGAAACACCGTCGGGGTCGCCAGACCATTGACGCCCGTGATCTTCTTTTTGTCTTGCCGGTACGTCACCTCGCCGGTTCCGACCGACGGCGTCATCGCGCCGGTCGGCTTGAATGCACCACTCGGCGCGGGACCACCTTTTCGCCAACGAAGGACGTCGTCGTAGAGCGCCGCCTTCGAATACATCGTGACGTCGCGCACCAG
>CAJQQE010000009.1 GCA_905480395.1 uncultured Phycisphaerales bacterium | reverse complement strand
GCTCCCGATCGCGGCGAGTACCGCGGCGGCTCGGAGTCCTGGGAAACGGCTGACACCTCGGTTGGAGGCGAGGCCGGTGGATTCGATCGACGTAACGCTGGACAGCATGCTGGCATTCCCTAAGGGGGGCTGGAACGAAGGCTTCTTCCGCTTTTCGAAAACGAATGAACGTGACGAGCCACCGGAAAATCCGGCACGCCGTCGCTGGTTCATCGGTCAGCAACCAAGGCATTCCCCACAGTTCCTGACCGATTCAGCGCGTATTCCCGGTCTTCCCGGCGCCAACGGCCATCGGACGAGGTGCGACGTGCCGCGGCGGCGACCGCCCCCTCCACCGAGGCAGACACGCATCCAATCTCCCTGAGAAAAGAAACACGCTTCAACCGCCTGTAGATCGCATTCGATCCGCCCGATCAGGCTCGACCAGGCTCGATCAGGTTCAATTCGGCAATTCTTGCGCTCTCTTTGCCGCCCATGCTCACTTGACCTGGGACATCGGAACTGGCGTCCGGTCGCGGGCCGAGATGACCGCGGCCTCCAGCACTCGCTGGGTCTCGAAGGCATCCACAAAGTCTGGCATCGGAACCTCCGGATTGCCACCCGCGAGCATCCGATCGATGTCCGCCGCCTGGGAAACGAACGCATGCTCGTAGCCCAGACCGTGGGCCGCCGGCCAGTAGGCATGGACATAGGGATGCTCGCCCGCCTCCGTGCACATGATCCGGCTCCAGCCACGAAGACCGGGCTCGAGGGTGTGATCCCACCACTGAAGCTCGTTCATTCGTTCGAAATCGAACTTAAACGACCCAAACTCGCCGTTGATCTCGATGGTGTTGCGATTCAGATTGCCGGTGGCGACCCGCGTCGCCTCGAAACTCCCGATCGCCCCACCCTTGAACCGGGCGAGAAAGAGCAGCGCGTCGTCCACGGTGGATTTCCCGGTGCGTGTGCGGCCACCGCTGGGCCCTTTGGTCCCCTTGATCGCGCCGCCGGCCTGATCGACCAGTTCACGCTGTTTCACGAACGTCTCCTGAACCGACCCCACCACCTCACTCACTTCATCCCCGGTCAGAAATCGAGCCAAGTCGATGATGTGGGCGTTGAGGTCGCCATGAGCACCAGAACCGGCCTTCTTAGAATCAAATCGCCAGACCAGCGGGGTGTCGGGATGACCCCAGTCTTGAAGGTACGACGCCCGAACATGGAAGATCCGACCAAGGCGACCAGACTTCACCAGCTGGTGGGCAAAGGCAATCGCCGGCACCCGGCGGTAATTGAACCACACGAAGCTCTGAACGCCCTTTCGAGCGGCCTTCTTCGCCGCGTCGCGCATCAACCGGGCATCGTCCAAGGTGCCCGCCATCGGCTTCTCGCAGGCCGCGTGTTTCCCCGCTTCGAGGGCGGCGATGGACATCTCTGCATGAAGATGATTCGGGGTGCAGATGTCGACCAGATCAACCTCAGGATCACGAACCAGGGACGCCCAGTCGTCCGAACCTGACCCCCAACCCCACTGCCGTGCGAATTTTCCGGTTTCTACGAGATTACTTCCGCAGGCCGAGTGCATCACCAGCGGCCTTGGAAGATCAAAGAAGGTCCCCGCCGATCGCCATGCATTGGAGTGGGCTCGACCCATGAAACCGGTTCCGAGCATCGCGACGCGGAGTGGCGAATTCTTCTTTGAGCTCGGTGCGGTCGATGCGGTCGTGGCGGTCTGGCGTCTTCGCGTCGTCTTCTTCTTGGCCATCTCTGTGAATCTCCGGGGTAGCGGGTGGGCGTCCTCGCGAAGGTTATCCTACTGACCGATCCGGCCTCGCTCTGCGGCCACGTCGAAGCAAGGACTTTCAACATGCCCACTGATTCGTTCTCCTCCCAAACGCCAGACTTTGAATCCCGCCTTGACCAGTTGAGCCTTGAGCTGGCCAACGAACGTCGACGGCGAGGCCGATTAGAGAGAGGCGTGCTCGTACTAGCGCTGATCGCGGTCGGGGCTGGCTCGATCGCGGCGTCATCGCTGCAAACGGCCTCTGAGGTCGTGCGAACCAAACGCCTCGAAATCGTTGACCAGAGCGGTCGCATTGTGGCACTCGCCTCCGCGGCGAAACACGGTGGCCAAATCGATCTGTGGGATGATGCCGGTACGAACTCTGCTCGCCTGGGTGGAAACGGAACTGGCGGTGATCTCGCCCTTTGGAATCGAGCGGGCGAACAGGTGTTCGCCGCCTATGCCGATGGGACCGCGGGCCGATTGGAAGTCAACACCAAAGGCGGCGCGGTCGGCGTCGCACTCTCCGCGAACGAACGCGGTGGCCTCCTGACCGTGTCCGACGGCAATGGTGAATCGGCCGCCGAAGTGCGTTGCGGCACGGACGGCGGAGAATTCGCGGCCGTGGCCTCCGGACAAGACACCGCGCTCCTTGCCGCTCGAAACGATGGCGGACGGCTCACCCTGCTCGATGTGGACGGCCGCGAGTCCGCCAAGCTCATGGGCACTGGACGACTTGACCTCCTCCGCGACCGCCAGATCCAGACATCATTGATCGCCACCCGAAGCGGCGGCGGACTGCGACTGGCCGCACCCAATGGCCAAGTCCGCGTGACCGCCGACGCCTCCGCGGCTGGCGGACTTCTGCAAACCCACGATCGAAATGACGTTCCCGTAGTTGCGATCGGATCGGGAGATGGTGGAAGCGGCGTTCGCGTTCGTAACGGTGATGCGATCAGCGTGGCCGCGGTCGGCGTCGACCGCGATGGTCACGGGGCGATCGAGATTTCAAGTCTCTCCGGTGATCGGTGCGGTTCGCTCGTGGTCGGCGAATCCGGCGGAAAGCTCTTCCTCGGAAACAACGAGGGCGAATCATTCATCGAAGCGGGCGGCGACAGCGAGGGCGGCCTGATCCAGGTCTACGATCGAAACTCAGAAGTTGCCGCGACGATCCAAGGGCTCGGCGAAGGCGGTCGAATCGCGGTGGGCGTCCAGAGCAAGGGCATCGGCGGATCGATCGAAGCACGGGGCGACGGCCCCGCGGCTCTTTCCATCTTCGGTCCCGGTGGACGATCCGTCGCCATCGCCGCATCGCCAAGCGGCGGCCTCATCAATCTCCTTGGCCTCGGCGGCAACGTGGCATTCGCCGCTGGTGCGGCAACGGATGGACCCGGCGGCGTCATGGCGATCCAGAACGAGAAAGGCGCGAGAGTGATTCGCGTCGGCGTGAACGCTCGTGGCGAAGGCGAGATCGAAGTCTACGACGCCGCGGCCACCCGAAAACGCAAGATCTCCTCACCATGAATTTCAAACGAATATCTCAACGGGGCTCGGCGAAAATCGTCGCCGCCATTCTTTTCATCGCGGCCTTTGCGACGGACCACGCGTCTGCCATCCCTCCGATGCCCGCCAGCGCGGCACCGAAGACGGATCAAGCGATACCACAGGTTCCGCCGACGCTCGCGTCGCCTCAAATCACCCTGACGACTTTTCTAGAGTCGATGGCGAAGGGTGATACGACTGGTTTGGCGGCGGCGGCGACATGCTTTGATTCGAAGTCGCTGCCCACCGATACCACGGTTCGGAATCGCGTGATGCGCGATTTTGCCAATGCCATTCGGTGGCTGGGCTGGGATATCACGACCGCGAAGGAACTTCCCGCTGGTTCTTTTAAGGGTGACCAAGTACAGCTCTTCCCCGCCAGTTCGAAATTCTCTCCCCAGATCCAAGCGAAGAGTTCGCAACTCCTCGCAGAGAGTCGTGGCGACGAATGGAAAGTCGAACTGGTCCGCAGCGACGATGCAACGTATCGATTCCCCATGGCGGCAATCACGGCCAGCACCCTGGACGGGATCACCGATGCGATCACGCGAATGCGGCGTGCGGCCGGCGACCAACCAGGAACTGTCCGCGACCTCGCTGAATGGATGAACCTCAACGCGCCCGAATGGATGCTGGGTCGAGTCGTCTTCCTGACCGTCTGGCAGTGGATCGGCCTCGCGGCGATCGTGTTCATCGGTCTCATCGCTGACCTGTTGGTCCGGCTGTTCATGGGACGCGTCCTTCGATCGGTCCTGAAGCGGTATTACAAGCCAACCGATGCACACCTGATTCGTCGATCGGCCCGAGGCGTCGGCGTCGTCGTGGCCACCTTGACCTGGCTCACGTTGCTCACTTTCCTCGAGCTCCCACTGGCCGGATTTTCGATCATCCAACCCGCCGCGAAGTTTGCCTTCGTCTTGGCCATCTTGATCGCGGGTTGGCGACTGATTGATCTCTTCGCGGACCTCATCGGACAACACGCGAGCCGAAGCGAAACACGGATTGACGACGTCATCGTCCCGATGGCCCGAAAGACCGCCAAGGCCCTCCTGGTCATCTTCGGCTTGCTCAACCTCGCCCCCATCCTCGGTCTCGATCTCGGCCCGTTGCTCGCCGCGATCGGCATCGGCTCATTCGGCCTGGCGTTCGCGTTCAAGAATTCGCTGGAGAACGTCTTTGGAAGCGTCACCGTCATTCTTGATCGCCCCTTTCTGGTTGGCGACTGGGTGGTCATCGACGGCATCGAAGGCACCGTCGAAGACGTCGGCCTTCGCTCGACCAAGGTCCGAACGTTTTACAACTCACTGGTCTCGATCCCGAATTCAAACCTGATCACGAAATCCGTCGACAACTACGGCCGCCGGAAGTATCGCCGATGGTCGACGAAGGTCGGCATCTTGTACGGGACACCACCGGCACGGATCGATGCCTTCTGTGAGGGAATTCGCGAACTGGTTCGGCAACATCCCTACACCCGCAAGGACTACTACCAAGTCTGGTTGAACGGATTCGCGGAAAGCTCGCTTGAAGTCTTGGTCTATGTCTTCTGGGAAGCCCCAGACTGGCAGACTGAGCTGCGCGAACGGCATCGGCTGATGCTCGACATCATGAGGATCGCGGACGAGCTCGGTATCGACTTCGCCTTCCCGACCCGCACGCTCCATGTCCGGCGAGCGGATCCGAATACCGAACCGAATGATGCCGAACTCGATGCCGCTGACCCCGCCGACGCCCGGCGAGCTGGCCGAGTCACCACCCGGGAAGTGGTGGCCGGCGATGCGTGGTTGGCCGAGAAACCGCCCCCCTACAACTTCCTCTCCGCGGACGAAACAAAGCGACTCGACGACATGACCAACAAGGAGCGCGCCGCGACCCTCGAGACCCGGCTGGCCGAACGAAACTCTGCGGAAATCGCCGCCGAAGCCGCGAAAGAAGCGGAGACCGATTCGGACAAAGTCGACTTCACCGAACAACGGAAGTCGGGCGGGGAATGAACGATCGTCGGAATCGACCCGATCGGTTGTCGCGGGCCCGAGGTATGATCTGTCGGGTCTGGGCCCGCTTCGCCGACCACCTTCGCCCGATCGACCATCTGAGGAGTCGTTTCCTTGACTAGCATGATCTTGCCCGAAATCGCCGAATTCAAACTCGTCTCGATGGATGCCGATTCCGGCGTCTTCGCCGTGCCGGGAACCGGATACCGACTCACCCTGCAGGTTCCGGAAGGTTTCAACGCCCCGATCGGCCGGCGAATCCGAGGCCGAGTGCGGGGCCGCGCGTTGCGGATGCACCGAACTGGCGCGGGCGGGAATTTCATCGAGCCGCTCGATGGGCGACCTCGGATCGTGCAAGGCACGGTGCTGGCCATCGATCTGGCCGCCGACGAAGTCCTCATGGATCTCGTGGTGCCGATCCGGCTGGAGATGTTCGAAGGCCAGTCAGCGAGCGAATTCTCGACCGGCGAGATGGTGAACTTCTACATGCACCCTGGCGCGACGTTCACCCCGGAGCCGGCTGAAGCCTGAAGTCTTCGCCACCGATGCTGCTCCTTATCGATAACTACGATTCGTTCACCTTCAATCTGGTCCAGAGGATTGGCGAGATCGATCCGAATCTCGACGTTCACGTGGTTCGCAACGACCGCATCACCCCGGACGAAGCCGCCGCACTCGATCCCACCCACCTCGTAATTTCACCCGGACCCTGCACGCCCAAAGAGGCGGGCGTGAGCGCTGCGGTGATTGATCGACTCCGAGGTCGCATCCCAATTCTTGGCGTCTGCTTGGGCCATCAAACCATCGGTGATCTTCATGGCATGGTCGTCAACCGGAGCAAAATTCCGGTTCATGGCAAGACATCGCCTGTGCATCACGACAATCAAGGCGTCTTCCAGGGGCTGCCGAATCCGTTTCAGGCGACGCGATATCACTCGCTGATCATCGAGCGTGAGACGGTTCCCACCGACTGGACGATCTCCGCATGGCTCGAGGACGGCATGGTGATGGGCCTCCGTCACCAAGGATCTGGACCACCCATCGAAGGCGTCCAGTTCCATCCGGAGAGTTTCCTCACGCTCGAAGGTCCGAAACTGCTGAAGAATTTCCTAGCCCTCGCCTGATGCGCCCGCGCCATCAGGCCGCGGTTCCGGCAATGCCATCGCGGGTGACCAGGAAGAGTTCCCGAGTAATCGGATACGGAAGACGCTTGTAATCTTGATCAACCCTCGTGCGCAGCCGATCCACGAAGTGATCAGGATTGGCGGTCATGGCGACAAACATGTCGCGAGAGGGCGTGGCGACGAAGAAGTCACCATCGAGCTCCGGCGCCAACCGAGCATGTAATTTTCCGAGCAAGACCCGCGAGGCGTCGTAACCGTCGTGCTCGCCAAGTATCGCCGCTCGCCCGCCATCCTCGCTCTCGATCACTTGGATCTGGAGGTCGGGGGAATACCGCTCGAGATTGGTTCTGGCGATCTCGTCCAGTTCATCCATGCTGGTTCCCCAGTGAATAACCTGCTCGACGGTGATCGAAACCGTGACCTGCGGCATGTCCAGTACGAAGACAATGACCGTACCGTTCACCCACGGAACGTGGGCAACCTGCGCCTGATCCAGTTGCTTGAAGATCGATTCGGGCTGGATCCGAGGCATGACTCGCAACTTTGCAAGCTCCCATGGGATGGGCGTGGTACCAAGCTCATCACCATCGAAGATTTTCTCAAGGTAGTCCTCGACGATTTCGGTGCCTCGATCCGGAGAGCCCAAGACCATCCGATAGAGGTTCTCCAGCCCGAGATGCCGCCCGTTGACCACCAGATCAAACGGCCCGGTCAGGATCACATCGTGATCGGGCCAATTCCGGCGCAAAATCGCGAAGACCTGTTCGCCGAATGCTTCGGGTTCTCGAGGAAGAGCAGCCATAGGAGCCTCCTAATTAGTCTGACCCGACGTGAGTCGGGGACGGTCCTAGTCCTTGTTGCATCGGATTGATGCGTCATCGTCTGTGGTCAGGTACGCTCGTTCCGGTCGTTTGGTTTGCGCTCGCGACCTGAAGCCGCATAAGCAATTTGTTATCGGATGTAGCGCTCGTTTTATCGATCTCACTCGGATGCCTCTTCTGATGACCGACGCCTTCGACGACACCGCCCGCCGACTCCATCATTGGTGGGACCAAGGCCCCGTGGTCCCGGCGCGGCCGCTTCTGGTCATCGGTGGCCCGTGCGTTCTTGAGTCCGACGAACTGAATCACCAGATCGCCGAAACCCTCAAAGCCGCCTGTGAGGCGGCCGGCGCGACCTTCGTCTTCAAGGCGAGCTTCGACAAGGCCAATCGTTCGAGCATCGCCTCCGACCGAGGGCCCGGGCTAGAAGCAGGGCTCCGCCAGCTCGCTGAGATCCGAGCATCCTTCGATGTTCCGGTCTTGACCGATGTCCACGAAGCCGCCCAAGCGATGCCGGTCTCAAGAGTCGTTGACATCATTCAGGTGCCCGCATTCCTCTGCCGCCAAACGGATCTCTTGGCCGCGTGCGGCGCGACTGGGACGCCCATTGCCGTCAAGAAGGGGCAGTTTCTCTCGCCCGCGGAGATGCGAAACGTCCTCGAGAAGCTTCGCGAATCCGGGTGCACTCGAATGATGGCGACCGAACGAGGGACCTTCTTTGGCTACCACCGTCTGGTGAACGATTTCGTTGGGCTCGGCGACCTGCAGGAGATCGCCGCGGAGTTCAAGGCCCCCCTTTGCTTCGATGTCACCCATTCGACCCAGTTGCCCGGAGGCGAAGGAAACATGAGTGGCGGCCGACCCGATCGAGCCGCCATGCTGGGCAGGGCGGCGGTCGCCGCCGGCGTTGAATCGGTCTTTCTCGAGACGCACCCCGATCCCCCCAAGGCCAGAAGCGACCGAGCAACCGTCCTCCCCCTCAGCGAGGCAGCCTCCCTCATCGCCTCGCTTTCCCGCATTCGTGGCGTTCTTGGCGGTTGACCCCGCTCCGTCAATCGAGCGAACCACCAGAAGTTTGGAACTAGTTTCGCCATCGAAGCGATCGAGCCGCTATCGTTGAGGCAGCATGAATACCAAGTGCGACCACTGCGACAAACCGGCGGAAGTCCATGAGATCGACGCCATCAAGGGAGTCCACGTGCACCTCTGCCGCGAGCACGCGGTCGAAGCCGGATTCCAGGTGCCTCAAGGCGCGCCGGTGACCGATCTACTCACCCAGTTCGCGACCATGCAAGCGCCCACCCAGTCGCCGAAACGAGCAGAAAAACCCACGGCATGCGGAACCTGCGGCTCGGCCTTCGCCCGATTTCGCAAGACCGGCTTGCTCGGCTGCCCCGACTGCTATGAGGCCTTTGCGAAGCAGTTGGACGGCGTCATCGCACGATCCCAGAACGGTGCATCCAACCATACGGGTCGCGTTCCAGACCGCTCCTCGGCGATCATCGATCTTCAGGCACTCCGACGAAGTTTGATCGAAGAACTCGATCGAGCAGTCGCGAGTGAGCAATACGAAAAAGCCGCCAGTTTGCGAGATCGAATCCACACCCTCGCGAGCGATACCGCCGAGTGACGCCAGCCCCGCGTGCTTGGATGACTCGGACCCGATGGCTTGACTCGTCCAACCATCGAACTCCTCTAGACCCACCCCTCCTCGGGCTGCCCCGAACCGGAAACCGCACCGTGAAGTTGAAGCAGACCGGACCCTGGATCGAACACTCCGGCCCCGACGCCGACGTGGTGGTCTCGAGTCGGGCCCGCCTCGCCCGGAATCTCAGCGGCCTTCCATTCGTCAATCAGGCAACGGACAGCGAGAAGCGAGAAGTTCTTCAACTCGTGCAGACCCTCCCACTCGCTGGGGACCGGAGCGAGGCACTCCTCTGGATCGATTTACAACAGTCCACGCCAGAGGATCGCCGGCTGCTCTTCGAACGGCATCTGGTCTCCCGCCAATTCCTGGAGTCTGCCTCGCCTCGCGCCGTCGCCATTGCGGATGACGAACAGTTGAGCGTCATGGTCAATGAGGAGGACCACCTTCGAATGCAGGTGCTTCTTCCGGGCCTCGAACTTGAGGAAGCCTGGCGGCGGGTCGTCGAGTTTGATCGCCGTCTCGAGAAGAACGCCGACATCGCGGTTCATCCCCGCTGGGGCTATCTGACCGCATGCCCCACCAACGTCGGCACGGCCATCCGATTCTCGGTGATGCTCCATCTCCCCGGTCTCCGCCTCACCAACGAACTCGAACGACTGCGACGGGCGTCAAACGATCTCGACCTTGCGGTCCGTGGCTTCTACGGCGAGGGCTCCGACAGCAGCGGTGATTTTTATCAAGTCAGCAACCAGCTCACGCTCGGCGTCTCAGAGACCGATCTCCTCGCGACGTTCGTCGGCGAAATCGTGCCGCGGATCGTGGCCTACGAACGCATGGCCAGAGACATCTTGGTCGAACGAAACGCGACGCTGCTTGAGGACCGTGTCCATCGCGCGCTGGGCACGTTGCGATCGGCGAGACTCCTGGCGATCGAAGAGTCGATGAAACACCTCAGCCGAGTCCGACTCGGCATCGCGCTGGGCCTGCTCACGGACATCCCACTGGGAACCGTGCAGCGACTGTTCCTCCAAGTCCAACCCGCGCACCTCCGACGCGTCCAACCGGACAGCACCGATGACACCGCACTCGAACCGGTGACTGAAGACCGGCTGCTCGATGACGAGCGGACGCGTCGACGCCGTGCAGATCTGGTTCGATCGGCATTGTCAGGATGATCGGGGGGGGCCGCGGTTCGACCGAACCGTTCGGGGCCCGCCTTCATGCCGGCTGCTGGCACGAAAATCTAGTCGGTGTAAAGGTGGTCGCAGTCCGCGGCGAAGGCCATGTCCTTGGCGGAGAGCCCACCGGCATCATGCGTCGAGAGCGTCATCGTCACCTTGGAGTAGCGGATAAGGATGTCAGGATGATGCTGAGCCTCCTCCGCACGCGCCGCAACCCTCGCGACAAAGTCCATCGAACCGAGAAAATCGCCGAATGCGAAGGTCCGTTGGATGGATTCCCCGCTCCTCGACCAGTCGGGCCGATCCGCCAAACCGCTCGAGATCGCGTCTTCTGTGAGTTTTTCGACCATGTCATTTCCATTGCCGGAAAGCCGGCGACGTCGGCCGAGTATCGGCCGGAATGCCCCAGAACGGATCCCGCACGTCGTGATGCGAGTATGACGTCACTATACCGCTTGTCATGAAATCAAATTCCTCCGAGATCCACCCAGAAGATCGCCCGCGAACCACGCGACTCGCCCCGAGTCCGACCGGTGATCTTCATCTCGGCAACGTTCGATCGTTGCTGCTCGGCTGGGCGATCGCTCGTCGAGCGGGCTGGCGGACCGTGCTTCGCCACGAAGATCTCGATCAGGAGCGATCCGACGAAGTGGGATGCGAGGCCGTCGAGACGTCGCTCAAGTGGCTGGGGATCGACTGGGATGGTCCCGCCTTGAGACAATCGGACGATCTCGAGCCATATCGAAAGGCCATGGCTCGCCTCGCTGAACAGCGACTGGTCTTTTCATCCAGCCTCAGTCGCCGCGAGATCCGAGAGGCCGTCGGCGCCCCCCAAGGCGGTGGCACCGTGGTCTTCCCCCCGTCCCTTCGCCCGAATGACCCGGCTGCCTTTCACTTCGACGATCAGGAAAGCAATTACCGCCTTCTCGTCGAGCCCGGATTTGAGACCATCAAGGACGAACTTCGGGGCGAGCGAAGTTTCGACCCCTCCAAAGAGGTCGGCGACATGATCGTCTGGACAAAGACCGGCCACCCCTCGTATCAACTCGCCGTCGTCGTCGACGATGACCGCCAAGGAGTGACGGACGTCATTCGTGGAGACGATCTCCTCTCGAGCGCTGCTCGACAGCAACGACTCCGTCGGACCCTCCACATGAAAGGGGACCTCCGATGGTGGCATCTCCCTCTGGTGCACGACGAGCACGGCCGGCGACTGGCCAAACGAGACGGTGACGCCGGCATTCTTGCCCTCCGAGACGCGGGCGTCTCTGCAGATCGGGTGATCGGCCTGATCGCGGCGTGGTCTGGACTCATCCCGGAACCGCGAGACCTTCCGGCCTCGGCGATTCCTGATCTGGCCAACGAGCCCGCGATGCGTAGACTGATTGATCGGGAATCCCGCATACCGTGCTGCTTCACCGAGGAGGATGATCGATGGCTTCGCAAAAAGTGATGGACGCCGCCGTTCGATTAGATCGAGGCTCGCGACGATTTCTCATCGCATCCCTTCTGATGGCCAGTGCCCTCGCGGGCTGCGCTGAGCCCTCCATTCCCGTCGATGGCGGCGTGGAAGAGGTTCAAATCGGCGATCGAACTTTCAAGCTCGAGCTTGCACTTTCCACGGATCGACGCCGCCAAGGGCTTGGCGGCCGTGAGACCCTCGCCGAGGACGAGGGCATGCTCTTCGTCTTTCCGCGGGCGGCGCAGCAGCGATTCTGGATGTATGGCTGCCTCATGGACATCGATATCGCCTATCTCGATCCGATCGGCTACGTCACCGCCATCCATACGATGCCCAAAGAAGCACCTCATGGCGTCGACGAACTCGAAATCGACTACCAGAATCGGCTCCCGGGATATCCGAGTCGATACCCCGCCCAATTCGTCATCGAACTCGTCCCCGGGATGTTCGAGACGCTCGGTATTGAAGTTGGTGATCGAATCAACATCCCGGCAACCCGCCTCAAAATTCTCGGGGAGTGTTCGGAAGTTGAAGCCGAGGATGCCCGCGCATTCCGATGAATCTCGACCGCGACGCCCGCGTCGTCTCCTGAGACGGCCCTCCAGCGAATGGATCAGACCTGTGGTCGTTCGTCACGAGCGGAGAGCAGCCGTTCCACGTGCGCAGCGACCATCTTCGCCATCGCGTCGGCCTCGAGATTGACTCGTGAACCAACCTGTAACGCTTCAAGCGTGGTGCGTTCAAGGGTCTCGGGAATCAGCGCGATCTCGAAGCCGATGACGCTCGAACCCGAGACGTCGACGTCACGAAGCACTCGAGCCACGGTTAACGAAACCCCGTCCACCGTGATCGAGCCTCGATCCACGAGGTGCTCCCGAACGCCCGCCGGCGCTGCAATCCGCACTCGCCAGTCGTTTCCATCGTCAATTTCTAGGATCTCGCCGGTTCCGTCGACATGCCCTTGGACCAGATGACCACCGAGCAGCGTGTCGAGCGTCGCAGCGCGTTCGAGATTGGCCGAGTCACCCACGGTGAGCCTTCCGAGGGTGGTCATTTCCAGTGATCGATGGATCACGTCGAATTGATGGCGGCCATCCTTCGATTCCACCACCGTGAGGCAGCATCCATTCACCGCGATTGAAGCCCCGGCCTCCGGGCGGTATGCCCAATCGGAGGCCTCGACGATCAATCGCCGGCCCGTCGCGGAGGGCTCGATGGCGGCGATCCGACCTTTGGTTTCGATCAGTCCTGTGAACATGCTCGGAGACTAGCGGCCTCCCCGAGTTGCCGCCCAATTGACCATCCAGAGCCCTGAATCAGCGCCGACCGGGCTGAATGCCTCCGCACCCAGATCCGGAACCGCCCAGAGGCCTGAATCGGACCCTCTGGCGGTGCCACCGGGGCCATTCCTTGGGGCGGTCAATCCCGGAGGTGCGACCCCGGGAATGAACAAAGCCGGCCGCCCCGATACACTGTTCGCTTCGCGCTCGGCACCGGCCAGGCGCGTCCGGCCAACTGGAGATACCGATGTCCGCAGCGCGTCCCAACCGTCGATTCCTCGCCCTCGCCCTCCTCATCGGCTGCCTTCCAGCCGGTCTCGGGGCGTCCGTCGCGTCCGCGCAGGATCGGGACGCCGATCTCGCGGCCCGCACCGCGGAGATGGATCGCCGATACGCCTTCGGCCCGTCACCCGCCCGCGAGATCAACTACCGAATCCGCTGGCAGAGCTCGATCAACGGCGAGATCAAACGGCTCGACGTCTTCGACAACGACGTATTCGCGTTGAGCATGCGAAACAACCTCACCCGCTTCGATCGTAATTCCGGCTCGAGAATTTGGAGCGTGACCGGTGCAGATGCCGTCGACACCGTTTGGGGCGTGACCCCAGGCGTCGCACCTCCGGGTGGTCGACCGTTCGGCCAGAACGACAACGACAAGATCTACATCACTTCAGATCCTTGCATCTTCGAGCTTGACTACAACTCCGGCGCCGTCGTCGGCCGACAGGATCTGGAACGAATCCCCTCCACCGAAGTTCTTGCCTTCGGGAACCACTTGGTCTTCGGCACTCGGAGCGGTCAGATCGTCTGGCACCAGTTCGTCGTCGGGCAGGCCTGGCGGGCGAACCAGTTGAAAGGGCCCGTGGTCGCCGACCCCACGCTGGTCGGAACCCGCGACATTGCCTGCGCCAGCGAAGGCGGCACCCTCCTGCTGCTGGACGGTAAGTCCGCCAAAAAGCTCTGGGGCGACAATCTCTTCGACGGCGTCACGGCCGCGGTCACCGCTGGCGGCGGGAAAATCTTCGCGGCCAGCACCGATCAGTATCTCTGGGCGTTCAATGCCCGGACCGGCGACGTGGCATGGCGATACTTCACCGAGAGCCCGCTCGTCGACTCCCCGATCTACATCGATGACGATGGCGGACGCGTGATGCAATGGGTCGAGACCGAAGGTCTCGTCTGCTTGGAAGCAAATCCCGCCAACGCGATTGAAGGCCGAAAAGTCTGGACCATCGAAAAGGCCCGAGGAAAGGCGATCGGAATGATTCATGGCGACGTCGCCATCTGGGACGCTGATGCCCACACCCTCCGCCTTGTCAACGCCTCTCAGGGCGCCATCACCAAGACCCTCGAACTCCCGCAAGTCAGCCATCTCTCCATGGAGGGTGACTCGATCTTCGCGGTCGCCGCAGATGGCCGAGTGGTCCGCCTCGATCCGATCAAGTGATCTCCTCTCCCGGAATGAACCGGACCGCCACCGACCGGGCGAAGCGATTTTGACCACCCACGTGACCGAAGCGGACGATCATTCCAGCGTCACGCATTCGCCTGAACTCTCATGACTGATCTCGTACCTATCCGCCGCGCGCTCATCTCCGTGAGCGACAAGAACGACCTGATCCCCTTCGCCCGCGGGCTTGTGGAACGTGGCATCGAGATCATCTCGACCGGCGGCACCCACCGCGCCCTGACCGAAGCAGGCCTCTCGCCCATTGCGGTGGACACCCTCACCGGATTCCCCGAAATGATGGACGGACGGGTCAAGACCCTCCACCCCACCATTCATGGCGGAATTCTCGCCCGCCGGGACGTCGAATCACACGTCGATTCGATGGCCAAGCACGACATTCAGCCCATCGACCTCGTCTGCGTCAACCTCTACCCCTTCGAACAAACGATTCGACAGGACGAGGTGACCACGGATGAAGCCATCGAGCAGATCGACATCGGTGGCCCCTCGATGGTCCGTTCCGCTGCGAAGAACCATGACTTCGTGACCGTGGTCACGGATCCATCACAGTACGACCGAGTCATCGGAGAACTGGACAACAACGACGGCTGCACGACGTTTGAACTCCGGCGAGATCTCGCGACCGCAGCTTTCGCCCGAACTGCCGAATACGACGCGACGATCGCGGCCTGGATGAGCGGCACCACCGCCGCTCGATTCCCGAGCGTGCTGCGGCTCAACTTTGTCGGCCAGCAACAACTCCGATACGGGGAGAACCCGCATCAGGCTGGGGCCGTGTATCGCGATCCAGACTTCCAAGGCCCAAGTGTCACCTCTGCCAAGATGATCTCGGGAAAGCCGCTTTCATATAACAACCTGCTTGACGCCGCCAGCGCCTTGGAGATCGTGCAGGATCTGCATGACATCGACTCCGGACGTTTCGCTTCAGCAGTCATCAAGCACACCAACCCATGCGGTGCCGGGGTCAGCGACACGTTGTCCGGCGCCTTCGATCTCGCCTACTCGGGTGATCCGCTCGCCGCATACGGAGGCATCGTCGCGTTGAGTAGCAACGTGGACCGCTCGACCGCGGAGTCGATCGTCGCTGGAGGACGGTTCCTCGAAGTCGTCCTAGCCCCGTCCTTTGACGAGGACGCCGCCGCACTCCTCGCGGAACGATGGAAGAACTGCCGACTCCTCGCGATCGGTGCCCTGGACGATCGTGGACAGGAAGGACTCTCGCTTCGCTCGATTCCTGGCGGACTCCTCGCCCAGGAACGAGATACCCATCCATTCTCCGCGTCCGATCTTCGACAGGCGGCCGGACCAGACGCCGATGATGAACTTCGACAGGCCGCCGGCTTGGCTTGGGCGGTCGTCAAGCTGCTGAAGTCCAATGCCATCTGCATCGCGACCCCGGAACGACTGCTGGGTGCCGGGGCCGGCCAGATGGATCGGGTGGCGGCCTGCAAGCTCGCCGTCGCCAAGGCCGGCGATCTTTCCGAAGCCCGATCACGTGGGCCAGTCATCGCCGCCAGCGACGCATTTTTTCCATTCCCGGATGGGCCACAGATCCTCATCGACGCCGGCGTGAACTGCCTGATCCACCCCGGTGGCTCGAAGCGGGACGACGAGACCTTCGCGCTTTGCGAGGAACAAGGGATCACCTGCCTACTCACCGGCATTCGACACTTCCGACACTGATAACCTGATCGTGGCCGGGGGCCGGGGTGCTACCATGTTCAACCGCAGCCCCTGAACTCAGGCCTGATCCTGGAGCCTCTTTCGTGACGAATTCTCCGCAACCGACGCTTGACCACCCCGACCTTCCCCGGGTCAAGGCCGCCTTGAGCGACATCCGATTTCAAGCCACCGAGTTCCGTGGAACCACCACGCTCATCGCTCCCGTCGATCGAGTGCATGATGTTCTTCGGTTCCTCCGCGATGACCCGGATTGCAGTTATGAATTCCTCTCCGACGTGACCGCCGTCGACTATCTGGACTACGTCGTCAAGACACCCGCCCGATTCGGGGTGGTTTGGAACATTCTCAGCCAGTCCAACAATCGACGACTCACCGTGAAGACCTGGATCGACCCGACCATCGACACCGAGGGCATCGTGGAAGACCCAGGGCTCTTCGTCGACAGCGTCTGCGACATCTGGGCTGGTGCCGAATGGATGGAACGCGAGGTGTTCGACATGTTCGGCATCCGTTTCCGCAACCATCCGGATCTCCGGCGGATCCTGCTGTGGAAGGACTATCCGGCACATCCGCTCCGCAAGGACTATCCGCTTCGAGGCCGCGGCGAACGCGAGTTCTATCCGGTCCTCGACCGCGACGCCCGCTGACTCCTCAGCCCGATCACCTTGACGACGTCGCCCGCCCGTCACCAGAAAAACGCATTTGGTTCCGGAAGGGTGCGACCCGCCCTCGGAGACAATCCGCGAGGAGCGAAGAATCATGCCCGCAGCGAAGAAGTCGACTCGTCAGCCCTCCGCCGGTACGAAAGTCGTGGTGCTTGGCGGCGGCCTTATTGGCTCCGTCATCGCCAGCGACCTCGCATCCAGTCGCGGGATCAAAGTCACCGTGGCAGATTCCAGCGCGGCGTCGTTGAAGAATTGCATCCAACGAGCGGGCAAGAAGATCGACACCGTAGAAGCGGATCTTTCTGATGCCAACGACATTGCACGCGTGGTGGCCGAGGCAGACCTGGTCATCGGCGCCCTGCCCAGTGGGCTCGGATTCAATGCCCTCGAGACCGTCCTTGACGTCGGCCGACACTACGTCGACATCTCCTTCATGACCGAGGGCAATCTCCATCTCTCGGAACTCGCCCGGAAGAAGCGAATCACCGCCGTCGTCGACATGGGCGTCGCGCCCGGCATGAGCAACATGCTCTGCGGCTACGGTGCGAAGAAGCTCGATCGCTGCGACCGACTCGAAATTCTGGTCGGCGGCTTGCCGCGGCATCGGCACTGGCCCTGGGAATACAAGGCGAGCTGGTCGCCCAGCGATGTACTCGAAGAGTACGTCCGGCCGGTCCGAGTCGTCGAAGGCGGAAAGATCGTCTGGAAGGAAGCGTTGGCCGAACCCGAGCTCGCCGACTTCGAAGGCGTGGGTACGCTCGAGACGTTCCTCACCGACGGGCTCCGATCACTCGCCGATACCCTTGACGTCCCCGATATGGTTGAGAAGACGATGCGGTATCCAGGCCACATCGAACTGATGCGGGTCCTGCGACATGCCGGGCTCTTCAGCCCCGAGCCGGTCACCCTCCCCGACGGCACGACGGTCCGCCCGCTCGATCTGACCAGCCACCTCCTCTTCCCGCAATGGAAGTTCAAGAAGGGCGAGCCTGACTGCACGGTGATGCGAATCACCGCGGAGGGCCAACTGGGCAAAGTGGCCACCCGACTCACCTGGGATGTGGTTGACGACCTCGATGAAAAAACGGGATTCTCAAGCATGGCCCGATGCACGGCATTCCCCGCCGCGGCGATGGCCCGAATGATCGCAGACGGATCCTTCAAGCGACGCGGCCTCTTCGCCCCCGAGCAGATCGCCAACGACAAGAGTCTCTTGGATCGGATGCTCAAGGAACTGAAGTCGCGCGGCGTCGAGTATGTTGCCCGGGTCGAGAGTATCGACTGACCACGGCGAGGATCGCCGTCAACCTTGAATCAACGCTGCCGACGTGGGAATCACACCGGCATCGCTGGCCTCCGGACGAGGAAATCGCCCGGAGGAATCGTCGCGCGTCACCGTTCATCGGATGACTCCTAAAGATTCGGAGGATCGAATGGAATCGATCGAACACCTAGAACTCAAACGCCTCGCGGTCGCCTGGCTCGCTCGCCTTGGATGCCGAGCGATCGCCACCGAAGTCCGTTGTCCGATCGCCAAGTATCGGGTTGATGCCGCCGGTTGGCTCGATCACGCCGATGGCAGCCTGCTCGATGCCGGGGGCCTTGAAGGCCGAAAACGCCGCGTGGATGCGACCCTCTTTGGAGGCTCGGCCCGCGGGACTGTCCGCCGTGGACCGGCCCGACCACGGACCATCGTGATCGAGTGCAAACAGAGCCGCGCCGACTTCGTTCGGGATGATCGTGACGCGGAACGACTCAAGCGCAAACTCGAGATGCTGCAACGAACGCGCAAGAAGTTCGAACGCGACCTGATCCCCGGAAGTGAACCTCATCTTCGAGAATCGGGCTCGGCACTCTTTCCGGAGATGGAGACTTGGGACTTCGAAGCAAGCCGAACCAGTTCGTAC
>CAJQQE010000008.1 GCA_905480395.1 uncultured Phycisphaerales bacterium | reverse complement strand
CACGCCGCGATTGCCAGAGATCGTTGCCGGGGGTGGGGCCGCCCTTGATTTTGATGATGACGGATGGATGGATGTCATCCTTTTGCAAGCGACGGGTGAAGGAGGCCGCAGGCTCTTTCGCAACCTCGGAGAGGGTCGATTCCAAGACGTCACGGACGGAAGCGGGTTGGAGGGAATTGGCTTCGGGATGGGCGCCGCGACGGGTGACTACGATCAAGACGGTGATGTGGATCTCTTTGTGAGCCAATTTGGTTCCGATCGGCTCTTCCGGAACGAAGGTGGGGGACTCTTTACCGACGTGACATCGATCGCTCAGGTCGGTCATCCAGGCTTCGGTGCCAGTGCCACTTTCTTTGATGGTGATGGCGATGGGGATCTCGATCTATTCGTGACCAACTACGTCGACTGGTCCGAGTCGACGGAACTCGAATGTCGGAATCGAACTGGCCGCCTCGATTATTGCCCGCCGGCACGCTATGAGGCGCCGACTTCCGATGTACTCCATCGCAATAACGGAGATGGGACTTTTACGGACGTTTCTGTCGAGAGCGGAATCGCCGCAAGCCAAGGCACCGGGCTTGGAGTCGTCGCGCGAGATTTCAACGGTGATGGCATGCTTGATGTTTTTGTTGCCAACGATGGGATGCCCGATCATCTGTGGATGAATCAGGGGAATCTCCGATTCGAAGAACAAGCCATGCGGCTCGGCTGCGACCGCGACTTGAGCGGTGTGGCGAAGGCCGGAATGGGGGTTTCTTCGGAGGATGTTGATGATGATGGCGATCCCGATCTGATTGTCTGCAATCTCGGGGGCGAGTCTGATTCGTTCTATCTGAACGACGGGTCGCGATTTCTTGATGCAACCAATCGAGCCGGTCTGGGTTCCGCGAGCCGACATTTCACCCGCTTTGGCCTTGGTTTCATCGACTTTGATAACGATGGGCGACTTGATCTCTATGCCGCGAACGGTCGAGTCGGAGCCAGTGATGATTCGGAGGCATCGGATCCCTATGCCGAGCCGGACCTTCTGCTCCAAGGCGACGGCGATCGCTTTCGGGTCGTCGCGCCGGCTGGAGGAGTTGCTTCAGCACCCGCTCGAACCAGTCGGGGAGCCATCTTCGCGGACTTCGACAACGATGGAGGCCAAGACGTCGTGGTCCAGGATCTTGGCGCACCGGTACGTCTTCTGCTCAACGTGGTCCGGGACCGTGGAAACTGGATGACCGTCGACGTCCGGAATCGATCGGGGGCGCCGGCGATCGGCGCCAAGGTTCGGTTTGACCTCGGTGATCGAACGCTCACTCGTTGGGTCCACACCGATTCCAGCTATCTGACGGCGCAGGATCATCGAGTGCATGCCGGATTGGGTGAACTGAAAGTCGTTCCAGAAATCGAGGTCATCTGGCCGAATGGATCAGTTCGTCGATACCGGGACGTCGAAGCCAATCAGTTCCTCAGGGCGATGCCCGCAGGGGATTGAACCGAGTCAGATCAGCACGCCCTGCGGCGCTCCAGGTCGGCCTCGACCGCGAGCGCCACATCAATTGAAGCGACGGGTTTTCGAATGACGGTGACGTCGTGGAGGTTGCGAATCTCACGGCGATGATCTTCTCGATGGCCAGTGAGCAGGATCACGGGCGTGTCCGCGATCTTGCGAATTTCCCGAGTGAGCCAGATTCCATCGCCGTTGGGCATTTCGAGGTCAGTGAGTACCACATCGATTCGTTCTGTCTCGAAGATCTGAAGGGCGGTGCGGCCGCTCTCCGCGGTGATGGTCCGTAGTCCTTCCCATTCCAGTCGGGCGGCCATCAGTCGAGCGAGGGTCGCATCGTCGTCGACCACCAATATCATCGACTCGTTGTTTCGAAACATCGTGTTGGTCCTTATCTCGATGGTTGACGAGCCTGGATGGCGTCTCGAAGGGTTTGGATGACCTCGATGGGGTCGTAAGGTTTCTTGAGGTACGCATAAGCGCCCGCCGCAATCGCAGTTCGCCGAGCGGAATCTTGCACATTGGCGGAGAGAAAAATCACCGGAATCTGCGCGGTTCGAGGGTTCGATTTGAGATGAAGATTGACTTCGAAGCCGTCCAGGTCGGGCATTCGGACATCAAGCACGATGGCGTCCGGCACGGGGAGAAGACTGGCGGCGGCGAGTCCGGCACTGCCATGGTTGGCCACTTCGGTCTCGAATCCGGTCGCTTGGAGCCGGATCGAGAGAACGGCGGAAAGCGTCGCTTCGTCGTCAATGATGAGGATTCGATCAGCCATGATGACGGTCTCGGTGGATATGAGCGAGAAGCGATGACCGAGCGATGTCTCGTTCATCGATGAACGACCAGCTACCGATGATTTTTATCTCAAGGTCATGATGGAGAGGCTCCGAACTCAGGGAGTCGGACTCGTGGAATTCCGATTCAAGACGTTTGACCCACTTCTCGATCGAACCGGTCGGTCCGAAGAGTAAGCAGGCTCGTCCATCTCGATCGAGAAGACTGATGTCGGAGGGGCGTGTACTCACCCCAAGGAGATGCTGCAGCAGACTCGGATTTGAATTGGCGTTGGCGAGACCAATATGAAGCGCTCCGATGCGCCCCGGGCAATCCTCGCACTCATGCAGTCGATCGAGGAAGCGATCGACGATGATTTCGGGTTCGCTCGGTGGAAGAGTGAAGCGAAACGCGGAACCCTCGCCGAGCGTGCTTTCCACGGAGATTTTTCCGAGGTTCAACCAGACCAGTTGGCGGGCGATGTTCAACCCGAGCCCGAATCCCTTGACGCTTGGTGACATGGCGTTGGGTAGTTGTTTGAATCGCTCGAAGAGGAGGCCGAGATCAGATGCGGAAAGTCCCTGACCCTGATCAGTGATGGTGATTTCGACATCGCCGGTGTTGGCCCGGTCAGCGGAGATGCAGATCTCGCTTCCGGTCGGCGAGAATTTAATCGCGTTGGTCGCCAAATTCATGATGATTCGACGGACTTTTTCCTCATCGGCAAACACCGTCGGGAGTCCGAGGGCGATCCTCTCCACCAGTCGGATCTGTCTTGCTTGGGCCTTCCTTTCGAGCATCAGACGGACACCGTCGAACACTTTTCGGATGTTGACGGGACGGCGATCGACTCGAAGACGGCCGGCTCGAAGTTTGCTTGAATCAAGAAAATCTTCCACCATCGTGTTGAGATCGACGGTGGCGACATCGATGGTTCGGAGCCAGTCTTGCTGCTGTTCAGAAACGTCGCCGCCCAGACCGTCCATGATGATCGATGTGTATTCCTTGATAACCGTCAGCGGCGTTCGGAATTCGTGCGAAACGTCATCCACGAATCGGTGGGCACGGTCTGACATCTCCTCAAGTTTTTGGTTCTGATTGGCGAGAAGGCCGTTTAACTGAGCCAGTTCCCGATGTGATTCCTGCAAGGCGGTCTTTTCGCGTCGGTCCGTGATATCTCGAATGATCTTGGCAAGCCCGGAGATTTTTCCGTTCTCATCGAAGATGTGCGACGCGACGATGGAAACTTCAACTTCTTTTCCATCGCGGCGAACTCGGCGAGTTTCGTACTGTGGCGATCTGGTCGACTCACCGATTCGATTCACGGCATTCAGTTCTGATTGTCGGCAGTCCTCAGGAATCAGGATCGATTCATATTTTCCGGCTAACTGGCCGGGTTCGAATCCGAACATGGCGGCCGCGGAGGGATTGGCGATTCTGATGACGCCTTCCAAGGAGATACTGAGAATGGCATCTTCGGAAGCCTCCACGATCGAAGCGAGTCTCCCGCGGGAAAGTTCGAGCGACTTTCGCTCGTGAATGTCTTCGAGCGATCCAGCCATTCGCAGGGGTGTGCCGTCGGCATTCCAGACGGCCTGGCCACGAACATGAAACCAGCGATACTCGCCATGTTTGTGGCGAAGCCGATAGTCGAGTTCGTAGGGGATTCGTTGCTTGAAGTGCGCTTCGGCCACGGTCTCACATCGTTCACGGTCGTCGGGGTGAAGAAGCCTCGTCCAGGTATCGAAGCAGTTTTTGAGCTCGTGGTCCTCGTATCCGAGCATTGACTTCCATCGCGGCGAAAGATATTTACTGCCGCTATCAATGTTCCAGTCCCAGATGCCAACGCTTGATCCAGTGGCCGCAAGTTCGAAGCGTTCTTCGGCGAGGCGTCTTTCGGTCACGTCAAGGTGAATCCCCGCCATTCGAATTGGGTTGTTCTCGGCGTCCCATTCGTAAACTCGGCCGGAATCAAGCACCCAAACAATGGATCCGTCTCGGTGCTTCAAACGATGTTCGAATCGGTAGATGTCCGAACGTCCCTCGAAGTGTTCGGTGAGGGCGTTCATTGCCGGTTCGTGATCCTCTGGATGAATCACCATCTCCCATGATCCCACGTCGCTCTCGACTTCTTCATGCTTGTACCCGAGCATCTCGCACCATCGCTTGTTGAAGGTGACTTCTCCACTGGGGATGTGCCAGTCCCAGGTGCCAAGATCGGCACCGTCGACCACCAATCTCTGTCGTCGTTCCGCGGCCTCGGCTCGCAGTCGAGCTTCGACCAATGCCGTGATTTCGCTTTCAACCGCGACGAATCCCGTGATCTGTCCCGATTCGTCGAGGAGCGGCTGGATGTCGATATCGAGCCAGTATCGACGGCCGTCCTTACCTTGATTGAGCAATTCAACCCGGCATCCTTCGCCGTTGTTTATCGCGTTGCTCATTCGCCGTGTCGTCTCGGGATCGGACTCGGGGCACTGAAGGAACCGGCCGGGATTAAGACCGAGGACCTCGTCATGCTCGAAGCCAGTGATTCGAGTGAAACCGTCATTGACCCAGAGGATCTTCTTGTGTTGATCCGTGATGATCACGGCATTCGTCGTGAGTTCCGCGACGATGGCAAGCCGTCGGACTTCTTCGACAGATCGCGATTGCATTTTGGATCCGATGGTCAGATTCTGATCGCTTACGAAGTTTGGCACCGAAGACCCCCTCGCGGAAGGACCGCTCGAATCATCGGCAGTGGGGTTTCACCGCACCGAGTGTTCGAAGGATGTGGATTCGCCAATGCTCACCGGAAAACCCGGCTCCACGAGGGTGCCATCGGTCCCCGTCCTTGTGAAATGAAGGAGGTCGAGTCGTTGCATCGTTCGAATGGGGTGTTCACCGACTCCGGCGGTCCCGGTAACCGGATCGAGAGATCGATCAGCGACTCTGACCGATCGGACCGCGACCGCGATGGCCGTTCTTCTGCGGCGGATGGGGCGGGGCGAACGGCGGAAAAGGCGGTGGGAATGGGTCGCCGATTCGGGGCCCGTCGTGCTCGCGTGGTCTTTGGTTGCCCCGCTTAGGGTCCGGGAGATGGCTCTGCCGGTCAAACCATGTGTCCGGCAGTTGGGCATCGCTCTCGAGGGTGAGGGAGATTTCGTAGGTCTCGTTGAGGCCGCGAAGACGCACGCCACGGCAATCCAACGCCTCAAGCCGTCCAGTTTCGGAATCCGTCCAGAGATGGATCTGAAGGGGGAGTCGATTGATGCCTCCATCAAGACGATCGGCGCGACGATGTACGAATTGTTGTTCGACGCCATCATCGGTCATGACCGATTCGAGCCCCATGATCTCGACCTCATATCCCTCGCGAAGATCGCGAATGAGTTCGTGAAGATCGAGCGTGATGAGCTCAAAAAAGTCGCCAAGTATTGAATCACCGCCTTCAGGATTGTCGTTGGAACGTGGCGGCTTCGGGCCGTTGGTCCACAGGGCGTCGCCATCGAACCCTTTCGCAAGTCCTCTGGCGCGATCGCGGTCACCGAGGAGCACGTACTTGGGCCCGCGGACGTGGAGCGCCGCGCCGTCGAAGTGTTCGATCGGCGGCGCGGATCGTCCGGACCGTCGCGGTGACTTGCGATACCGAGGTGATCGGAGATCGATCTTGGTTGGATTATCCAGATGTTCCTTGGTGAGTTCGAGGCGGAAGGTGAGATCTTCGCGTTCGATCAGACGGAGCGTCTGATCAAGACTCGCGGTGGCGGTTGGAGTCTTTGTCATCACCAACATCATGGTGAGGCCAGCAGCGAGAAGTACCGCGGCGGCGATCGCAGCGCCCACGCCTTGTCTGGCCAGTCGATGGGAGCGTGTCTTGCCACTGCTCGGCGAGTCTTCCCGGCAGTGGATCGAGGTGTTGACGTCGTCCATCACCCGTTGAATCCGTGATTCAAGAGTGATCTTTCGGTCGAGATGGTGGCCCTGAAGAATGGCATCCATCACGAGGTCATCAGCCAATTCTTGATGCGAATCGTTGGTTTCGGAGCCTGGAGGAATACTCACGCGTCGGTCTCCACGCGAAGGAAAAGGCCCTTCCGTTCGAAACAGTCAGTGAGTCGGGCTCTTGCACGCTGAAGCCGTTTTTTGATTGCCTCTCGACTGGTGCGAAGCCGAATGGCGATCACCTCAGTGGTGAGGTTCTGTTCATAGTGAAGGGCCACAATGTTTCGGGCGTCGTCCGGGAGTCGCTGGAGGCAGTCATCGAGTGCTTCGATCTTCTCCTCCCAGGTGTCTCCAGGCCTCGAGGCAATCTCGTCCAGTCGACCCTCGATGTGTTCAACGACTTTCGCGTGATCCACGGTGGGCAGGCGTTTTACTTTTCGGTAATAGGCGAGGACCTGAAATCGCGCGATGCCTCTGAGCCACGGGCCGAAGGGACGATCCTCCTCGTAGCGGTCGAGGGTTCGCCAGGCAGTGATCATCGTCTCTTGGAAGAGATCATCGACGGCGGTTTTATCGAAGACCATGGAACGGAGCATCGCGAGCACCATCGGAGTGTGCTCGCGGACCAGGATCGAGAATGCTTTGCTGTTGGCTGAAGGAAGATCGATGCGGGAGACTCCAAGAGGTCGAGGCCTCTGGGATTGTCGGCTCGGGGTCATTCTGGGGACCGCGAAATTCGGATTCGATGGTTGATCGACCGTCGCGCACGACTCGTTAGGAAGTTGGGGGTGGGAACGACGTCCGGCTTGGGGGAAGTCTCCACGAGGCCAGCGTAGAGATCAAAAGAAACCCTGCAGACACCAAGAGGCAGGTCGAGAGCCCGCCGAAGAAAAAACAGACTCCCGACAGGAGCGTTCCGAACAGCCTTCCAGTCGCATTGGCGGCGTAATAAAAACCGACATCCTGTGCGATATCGTCGGTCGTCGCAAAGGCGAGGATGAGATAGGAATGCAGCGATGATTCCACCGCGAAGGCCACCCCGAAGACCAGAAGACCGACCACGACCACCGGAACGGCGAGTTGGTCACCACCGAAGAGAAGGGCCATGGCGATTCCGAGGGTGATGATGATCAACATGACCATCCAGCGACGAGCGAGGACCACCTCGTCGGGGTCACGATCGCCCAGCGCCAGCCTTGACTGGAGCCACGGACCGCCTGCCTGAACCAAACCATAGCCAATGACCCAAATTGCCATAAAAGTCCCGATGCCTTCGACCGTCCATCCAGCGTCTTCGGCTAAGAAGAGTGGAAGTCCGACCACAAACCAAAGATCTCTGGCTCCAAAGAGGAAGACGCGAGCCACCGAGAGTCGATTGACGGCGGGGGACCTCGACCAAGAAGTGTCTCCACTCGGTTTGGTCTTGGGAAACGGCAGCGCCGTTCGAAGTCCGAAGAGGGTGGCGATCGACACCGCGGCGAGCATTCCGGCCAAACCCAAAAGCGCTGGTGTGAATCCGATCCAGGCCAGAAGGACGCCGCCGACGAAGAAGCCGCCGCCCTTCAAGGCGTTCTTTGACCCCGTCAGCAGGGCGACCAGGCGGAGCAGCACCGATTGATGACTGCCGTCCCGTTCTTCCTTCACGAGCATCTTCACGGCGCTCTTGGAACTCATCTTGGTGAGATCCTTGGCGATTCCGGAGACGCCTTGACAGCCCATGACCCAGGCGATCGAAAGCGGCGCCGCCCAGGCTGGCTCGGTCATCGAGAGCGCGAAGAGCGCCAGAACCTGGAGCCAGAGACCGAGGTGTAAAGTACGGTCCAGGCCGAACCGCTGGCCGAGTCTTCCCCCCAGCAGATTGGTGGCAATGCCAAAGGCTTCGTACACGACGAAGAGAAACCCGAGCGTGACGGGGCCGTAACCGAGCTCGTGGAAGTGCAGCAGGACGAGCATCCGCATCGCACCGTCGGTGATCGTTAATGCCCAATAAGACATCGTGACCAAAGCGTAGCCGCGGAGGTTCATCCGACGAGACGCCCCATTTGTGCCGCAAGCCGCGACGCAAGATCAACCAGCCGGAACGCATATCCGTACTCGTTGTCGTACCACGCGAGGATCTTCACCATGCGGTTTCCGATGACCATCGTGCTGGGCGCATCGATGATTCCAGATCGGGGGTCGTTGATGAAGTCTGTGGAGACCAACGGGCGAGTCTCGAAGCCGAGAATTCCCTCGAGGGAGCCCTCGCTCGCGGCGAGCAAGGCATCGTTGACCTCATCCACGGTCACGGATTTCTCCACGGTAAAAACCGCGTCCACCAGCGATGCATTGAGTAGTGGAACCCTGACGGCGATGCCATCAAGGCGGCCTTGAAGTTCCGGGTAGATCATGGTGATCGCGGTGGCGGATCCAGTACTGGTCGGAATCAGCGCATTCAGGGCGCTCCGGGCCCGCCGCAGATCTCGATGCGGGGCATCAACGACCACTTGGGTATTGGTCGCATTGTGAATCGTCGTAATGACGCCATGTTCGATCCCGAAGGATTCATGGATCACCTTGACCACTGGCGCGAGGCAGTTGGTGGTGCAAGAGGCCGCGGTGAGGATTTGATCGACCGCGGGATCGTAGGAATCTTCATTGCATCCCATCACGATGTTCGGGACGCCACCTTTGACGGGCGCGGCCACGATGACTCGTTGGGCACCGGCCTTGAGGTGTGGCGTCAGGGTCTCGATGGTCCGCCACTGTCCACTGCATTCAAGCACGATGTCGACGTCGAGTTCAGCCCAAGGGATGTCGCGAGGTTCTTGGTGCGCTGAGAAACTGGCAACGCGATCATCGACGCGAATGCCCTCGCCCTCGACCGCGACCTCCCCCGGGAATCGGCCATGGACGGTGTCAAAGTCGAGCAGATGCGCGGCGCATTCGAGGCCGCCCTTGATTTCGTTGACGTGGGTGAGATGAAGTTCGGGATGCTCGCGCAGCGCACGGACGGCGAGTCGGCCGATCCGTCCGAACCCATTGATTCCGACGTTCATAGTTCAGATCCTTCGATGACAATTCCAAAACGGTCAGTCCTGAGAGGGCCACGATATCGATTTGTTCGGCCCTATGGGATGTCATCTTCGAGCCGTCCCCTGATTGTGAGATGGTCGTGGAATGGCCGCAGGCTCCAGACTCGAGGCGATCAACGTTGGTCGCCGCGGAAAGGTCACTGGCGTCGTCGTGGTTGGCGAGGAGAGGTCGAAGACCTGACATTCCGTGGGGAGGTCAAGGCTGGTTTCTGGAGCGACGGATCATGGCATTCACGCATCCCATTTATAGGGTGCAACGCATGATTGGTCGCGTGGGCGCTCGTTCACGCGCGGACGAGGTGGTCGTCGATCATTCATAATCAGCCTTCGTCTCGATGTGTTCTGCAGCGAAAGAACGTGACGGCGGCCTGATGCCCAGACGAGTGCCCATCGCTTACTTGGTGAGATCATCGCTGGCGGCGTCATCCACCGTTTCTTCGCCGGGGATTCGCTCGCCCGTCTGGCGATAGTTGGCCCGGCGGGAGGCATACTCTGTCGGTGAGACCGGTAGATCAATGGGCTCGCCGGCCTGTTTCTGCGCGTGGAGTTTCTTCAGGAACGGGACGCACCACTGACAACCCGTACCCGCACCAAGGCAGTCTGCGAGTCGGCTGGCGACGGGCGGGTCCTCTCGATTGAGGAACGTTCGCACCTTGCGGAGGCTCACTCGGAAACACAGGCACACGTGGTCGTCAGGATCCATGGGAGATTCTCCGGGGCAGTCCGTGGGAGGTTCAACGATGTGGACCGTCCCCTCACCTTCTCGAAAGTCGGCTCACGGGCTGGTGCCGGGTTTGGCCTTTGGTGTTTTTTCGACCGTCGCCATACCGGGTGCGAGGCCTTGAAAATCGAAACGCCACGTGAGTTCCGCCATCGAGCCAAGGAATGGCGGATTATCGAATGGGCCAACCTCCAGCCGTTCGTCGTTGAATCGGATTTCCGGGATGAAGACTCCATCCAGTCTGGCGACCCCGCCATCACTCACACCCACGCGAGTTCGGGTCGCCCGATTGAAGGCTCGCGTCGAAATGGTCAGCTCGAAGGACTTCCCAAGCTCGATGGATCTCTTCACATCCCAGGGTTGGAAGGTCACTCGCATGTCGTTGGTGGAGATGGGGATTCCGCCTTTGATCAGCACCGGCCATGAGACTCGTTCGCGGAACTGACGGTTACTGGCCGCCACCCATTTCTTGAGCCATCGCGTGTATCGAACCTGCTCCTCCGCCGTGGTCGACTCACTGAGTTCCGAAAGTCCTGACGCTTCGAGATCAACCTTGAAATCGGCGCGAATCGCCGCCGTCAGACCGGCGGGGCTGAGATTGGATGGTCCGATGGGCGGTGGTGTGGCGGTGGTTCCGGGGGACGACCCGGGAATCACGTTGACCGACGCCAGTGATTTTTCCAGTTCGGCGATTCGCGTCAGGGCGGCCTTGAGCGTTGCCTCGAGGTCTCGAACTTGCGTCAGTAGGCGTTGGTTCTCACGGCCGAGGTCATTCTCGGGGGCTTGGGCCTGACTTGCCGTCGACAGGGCGGCGACCGCCAGGATGGCAACCAGAATGTACGACGTTGGGCGGTGTGGAATCAGCATTGGCAGGCTCCAGGAGAGGAAAACGGTCCATGGGTGGGATTTTGATACCGATATCGGGGCCCCCCGGTTTGCAGATCGGTCCAAAATATGCCACATCTTCAGCCGCTTCGGTGACTTATGGGCGAGAACGATCTCGCTCAGCCGACGAAGGGAGTGCTATCCTAATAACGATACTTCCTTTGGCTTCCGCTTCCCGAATCGAAGGGCTTCCGTCGTGACCGAGATTCAGAACCTCATCCGTCTTGCCACCAGGCGGCTCATGCTCGCTCGATTCTTTGAGACGCTGGCCAATGGGGCCGTGATCGGTCTTGCGACGTTGCTTCTCTGGGTCCTCCTGTCCAAGGCCTTCCCCGTGATGGCGATCGCATGGTGGATTCCGGCCGCTTTGGTCGCAGGCTTTGTGCTCGCGGCGGCGGTGATCCGGAGCTTTGGTTCGGGACGCGATGCCGTCTCAATCGCGGTTGCCATCGACGAGCGGCTCGGTCTTCGTGACCGGCTCAGTACCGCCGTCCAGATTGTTCGCCGGGATGATCCCTTCGCGGTGGCGGCGGTCGCCGATGCGGCGGCGGTGGCGGCTCGACCCGGTATCCGAAAATCGGTCAAGACGGCCTTCCAGCCACAAGCCCCTGCCGGATGGTGGGTGTCACCGTTGCTCCTATTGGTGGCGGTCGGCATTTGGACGTTGGTTCCACAGGGAGACCTGCTTGCGTCGGGAACCTCAGACAATGGTGTGATGTTGGCCAACGCTGATCAGCAGGCCAATGACGAGGTCGAGGACCTCGTTGCGATGATCGAAGAGAACGAGATGCTTTCCGCGGAAATGGAAGGCGCCATCGATGAGTTGATGTCCCCGGAGGATGTTTCGGAGGATGTGAACGCCGAGGAGACGCCGGAGGAGATTCGTCGGGAAGCGATTCGAAAAGTCTCTGGACTTCAAGATCAGCTTGACGAGATTCTCGACGGCGATAAAGCGAAAATGGACGCCGCCTTGCGGGACGCGCTGGCGAACCTTCAGGTTCCTAAAGAAGGTGATGAGGACGCGAAGGAACTTTCGGAGAGTCTCGCGAAGGGTGACTTCAAGGCTGCCAATGAAGCATTCGAGCGATTGGCTGATCGGCTCAAGGCTGGAGAGCTTGATCCCGAGCAAGCCGCCGCCGTGAAAGATCAGTTGCAGGACATCGCGGACCAGTTAGAAGGTCTCGCGGAAAAGCAGGCGGCCATGGAAGAGGCGTTGCAGAATGCGGGGCTGGATCCCGAACTCGCTCAGAACCCCGAAGCGATGAAACAAGCCATTGAGAATGCGGGCAATCTCAACGAATCGCAGAAGCAGGCCTTACAGCAGGCCGCCGAGGCCCAGAAAAACGCGTCGCAATCGCTTGAGGGGTTGAGTCAGGCGATGCAGCAGATGGCCCAACAGGGACCGCAAGGTCAGGATGGTGAGAAGGGTGAATCGGGTCAACAGACATTGAGTGAGTTGGAACAGATGCAGCAGATGCTTCAGCAAGCCCAAGCCGCCTCAAAGCAGGCGCAGGGTGCTTGCAAGAAAATGGGACAAGGCCTCTCGCAATGGGCCGCCGGGCTTCAGGGCCAAGGTCAAGGTCAGGGTCAAGGCCAGGGTCAAGGCCAGAGCCAAGGTCAGGGTCAAGGTCAGGGCCAAGGTCAGGGTGGCATGGGTGGTCGAGGCCAGGGTCAAGGTGGTCAAGCACCCATCGCGCCGACGCCAACGGGCACGACGGTTCAAAGGGAGAAGGTGGAGAGCCGAAAGGGTGACGTGATCGCCAGGGAGATGGTGGAAGGCGAGCAGGTTGTCGGCGAAGCTCGCGCCCGTTTGCAACGGATCTCCGAGCGAATCGCTCGTGGCCATGAAGAAGGGCTCAATGAGGATCCGATCCCGCCACATCTGAGGGATGTCCATCAACATTACTTCGGCGAGTTGAAGAAGCGCATCGATGCGGTTCCCCGAGGTGCCGCGGCCCCGCCGGCCACCGAGGAATCACCGTCTGCGGCGGAACCTGCCGCCGTTCCGGCGTCTAGCCCGGCGTCCAGCCCGGCGTCCAAGCCGGCCGACCCGGTACCCTCGGGTGCATGATCGCCGCAAGACGAGATGACATTGCAGCGCCACTTGGGTGTGTCTTGAATCGATCGATCCAAACAATCTGGATGGCATGCTGTCTACTGATTTCTTTGCACGGATGCGATCAGCGCGGGATCGAGCCGGTCGTGGTGTACGTTTCCGCCGACGAACAAGTCGCCAGACCGATCTTGCAGGCGTTTACAGAACGAACCGGCATTCCAGTCAGTCCGCTCTTCGATACCGAAGCAACCAAGACGACGGGGTTGGCGAATCGTCTTCGACGTGAGACTGCACGGCCACGAGCTGATCTCTTCTGGAGTTCTGAGCCCTTCGAAGTTGAACGACTTGCGGCGGAGGGACTGCTTGCCCCGGCGGTTCACTCGGCGCTGGATGGGCATCCACGAATTTGGCGTCGATCAGATGACCGTTGGTTCGCGTTCGCCGGGCGGGGACGAGTGATCGTCTACGACCCGGACGTCCTGGATCCTGAGGAAGCGCCGGACCGCTGGACGGCGTTAACTGACCCCCGATTCCGAGATGCCATCGTGATGGCTGATCCGAGATTCGGGACGACGCGCGGCCACCTCGGCGCGATGTCGGTCTATTGGAATCGGACCGCGATGCCCGGTTATTACACGGCGTGGCTGGAGGGGCTTGCGGAGAACGGAGTCCGAATGCTCCCCGGTGGAAACGCCGCGACGGTCGACGCCGTCGTCCGTGGTGAGGCCATCCTCGGTCTCACGGACACGGATGATGTCACCGCCGCCCGCGCGAAAGGACTTCGGGTCAGTGCCATCGCGCCTCGCCATGGCCTCGAAGGTGAGGCTGGTGGTGGAACGATGTTGATTCCGAATGCAGCCGGCGTGGTTGCTGGCGGACCAAATCCCCTTGGTGCGGTTGAGTTACTGGCGTTCCTCGCGTCTGCGGATGTCGAGGCGCGGCTCTATGCCTCGCCATCACGCAACATTCCCGTGGCCCATCCCAAAATTGAGATTGATCCTTCGGATCAAATCCTTGAACCACTCAACGTCGGAATCGCCGAGACTGCCGCCGCGATGGATGCGGCCGTCGCACAGGCCATGTCACAACTTGATCCCGAACGGATCCGTCGTCTCCGGCGGCCCGGGCCAGGCCGAGTCTCGGATGGCGTCGAGATGATCGAGGAGAAGATTGAATGATTCCCGGCCTTCGGTGGTGCGTTATCGCTTGGGTCGTGCTGGTCAGCCTCATGCTCGGGCCCGTACTGATGGCGATTCTGCCTGCCATGTTGAGTGGCGAAGCGGTCGATCCGGCGGAACTCGGCTTTCGGGGAAATCAGGTCGCATGGACGACCATGGTTTGGGCCGGGAGTGTCGCCACGATTTCCACGTTGATCGGTTGGGGCCCAGGGCGGAGAATGGCGCAAGGGTCATCGGTCGTCTTACAGGCGGCATGTCTGCTTCCGCTGATGCTTCCACCCGCGCTTCTCTTCGATGCATGGTGGCTGGAAGTTGGTCCTGACAGCATGATCGGTGCCGCCGCGCTGAGGGCGGAACTGGTTCCCCAGTTGCGTCGGTTGATTCTGGGGATGGGTCTTGTGTGCTACGCCTGGCCACTCGCCGCGTGGGTCATTGCCGCGTGGGGTGCGGACGCTTCGGCTGATCTGGTCGCGATGGATGCACCGCCTCGATGGCGTCGATTCAAGATGGCGTTGTCCAGTGATCGACGCCCGCTGCTCCTGGGTTGGTTGGTGACGTTCGGGTTGTTGTCCACCCTGACCGTGCCCTTTGATCTCGCCCAAGTACGTACCTGGGGATTCGAGCTTCGCACGCTCGATGCGCAGGGCGCTTCGGCGGCGACCGTTCTCTCGGCGGGCCTCCCTTCGATGTTGCTGGCGGTGACCATTGGCGTGCTGGCCGCGGCCGTCGTAGCCAGGCGCCGAAAGCAACCTCGCCGATTGGGCCCTCGTCATGATGGATGGTGGTCGACGGTCTTGGTCTTTCTGCTTCTGGTGGTGCCGCTCGGGCTGTTGGCCAGACGTGCGTGGGGGGCGGACATCCCGGCGATGCTGCAGGTCCATGGTGAGGCCATTCTCAATTCTGGATTGATCCTGCTCGTCGCCGCGATCCTCGGTGGATTTCTCGCCGCGGGGCTCTCGGCGTTGACGGTCGGCACACGGCACGGACGCGGGCTTGCCGCGGTGGTCCTTGGTTGCTTTGCCATGGTGGCCCTGCTCCCGGCAACGCTGGTGGCGGTGGGGGTGGAGTCGACTTGGAACCAGAGCGCGACCAGTGCCATCTACGACGGCCCCCTCGCCTTGTTGCTTGCCGTTTCGGCTCGCGTAGGAATTGCCGCTTGTTTGATCGGAACGTTGGCGGCAAACTCGATGCCTCGGCTCCTGAGCCAGGACCAGCCTCGTCGAATCGGGGACGCGCTTCGAGCGATGCGACCCGGTTTGCTTCGGGCATTCTTGATCGGAGGCGTGGCATCCGGGGCGTTGGCGGTGGGCGAGATTCCCGTGACCGCGCGGATTCAGCCTCCGGGGTTTCCAACCATCACTTCTGCACTCCTAAATGCCATGCACTACCAGTACGTTGATTCGGTACTTCCGGCCTTACTCGGGCTGGTTCTCGTTGCGGCGGTCGCGGGTCTGTTGATCGCCAAGTCAGTGAGCGGAAATGGGGTTGCTCGGTTGGGTGCCTCGGCATTGGCAGCGTTGCCGCTGCTCTTCGGATGCGTCGATTCAGGTGAGCCGGGTTCCACCGAGCCCGTCCCGCACGACGTGGTCTTTGGCCGGCCGGGGAATATCGACGGTCGTTTTGACTACCCGCGAGCGATCGCGCTCGATGTCGAACGAGCGAGGATCTACGTGATCGATAAGACGGCGAGGGTCCAGCGTTTTGGTCTGGATGGCACTTTTGAAACCGGTTGGACCATGCCTCGCTTCGCCAATGGAAAACCGACCGGTCTGGCCATCGATCCCGCCGGTCGAGTGGTAGTGGCTGACACTCATGAGCATCGCATCGCCATTTTCAACGCTGACGGCGAGTTGGAGGAGACTTTTGGGAGTTACGGGGAGGAGGATGGTCAGTTCGTCTACCCCACGGATGTGGCCATGGCCTCCGACGGGACTTGGTTCGTCTCGGAGTATGGCGGGAACGATCGGGTCCAGATCTTCAATGCAGATCGTCAAGTGATCGGTTCGATCGGATTCCAAGGGCACGCCGATGTCGATGGCCGGCCGGGACTCCTTCGACCGCAGGCGCTGGCGTGGGATGATCAGGCTCAGGAGCTTTTTATCGCCGATGCCGTGAATCACCGGATTGTGGTCACCGGGCGAGACGGTCTGATCAGGCGGATTCTGGGCGGCGCGGGGCCTGGGCCGGGTCGACTCGCCTACCCATACGACCTCGCCTTAGAGGATGACGGGTCAATTCTCGTCGTCGAGTACGGCAATAATCGAGTCCAGCGCCTCGACCGAAACACCGGCGCCTGCCTCGGTCTCTGGGGAGGTGCTGGCGTCGAGCCCGGGCGACTTCGCTATCCTTGGGCGATCGACTCCGCGGGTGGCGTGATGGCGGTTCTTGATACCGGGAACAATCGAGTGCAGCTCGGGGGTCGGCCATGAGTGGTATGCGTGTTTCACGGCCTTTGGTTTGGTGGCCGGACGGCGTTGGTCTCGGGATTTTCTCCCGCCGATTGATGATCACGGAGGTCGATGTACATGTTCGCTGATCTCCCGATTCGATTCGAACATCCATGGTTGTTGCTCATCGTGTGTCTGATCGTTCCCGTGCTATTTCTAGCCCGGTTGGGAGCGGCTGGTCAGGGCCGCGGGAAACTCGTTTTCTCGGTGATCATTCGCTCGATCCTGATCGTGATTTTGGCGATTTCCCTCGCGCGACCCTCCATCGTCGATCGTGGTGAGAACGTGACGCTGATGATCGTCGCCGACGTGAGCCGTTCCATTCCTCGTGAGTTGCAACGAGAGAGCGGTCGTTTCCTCGAGCGGGTCGCCGCGGCGAAGCGCGACGAGGATGATCGGATCGGCGTGGTGACGGTGGCGGAAGAATCCGAGATCCGCCAGACCCCCGATTCCAATTCGGTGATCCAACTTGATCATGCCGGCGACCTTGCCGCGACGGATCTTGCCGGGGCCATGCGGACCGCGATTTCGTTGCTTCCCACCGATACCGCCAATCGAGTGCTGCTCGTCTCCGATGGGAACGAAACAGAATCGAATCTCTTAGAAGCGATCGAACTGGCCCGGGCCAGCAATATTCCCGTCGACGTGTTGCCGATCGAATACGAATACGGAAGCGAGATCGTTTTCGAGCAGCTGAGAGCACCGAATCGAGCGAGGATCGGTCAGTCGGCCGATCTGCGGGCGTTCATTCGTTCGTCGGCCACTACCGCCGGTGTGCTGCGAGTCTTTCAGAACGATGCCGTCGTCGATCTCGATCCCTCGTCTCCGTCCGATGGGATTCGCATTCAGCTCGAACCGGGCACGAATTCGCTCTCGATTCCGGTGACTTTGAATTCTGGTGGCGCGCAACGGTTTCGGGCGGAGTTCTCACCCGAGGATCCCGCCGCGGATGCCATCCTCGAGAACAATGTTTATGAAGCCGTGACGTTTGTCGCGAGTGATGGCCGGGTCTTGGTGGTGGATGACGGTGGGTTGGAGTCTGGTGCGTTGGTGGCGGCACTCCGTGGCGGTGGCGTCGAAGTCGTGGTCGAACCGCCCTCAAGCCTCATCGCGGGCATGGCATTCCTGAACGGTTTTGATGCCGTGGTGCTGGCCAACATTCCCCGCTGGGCAATCGATCAGGAAGCGGATCGGAGCCTCCGATCGTACGTGCACGATCTGGGCGGCGGCCTCATCATGCTCGGCGGCGATCAGGGATTCGGTGCGGGTGGTTGGATCGAATCGGAGACGGCCAAGGCCTTGCCGGTCCGAATGGATCCACCCCAGGAGCGGCAGATGGTTCGCGGGGCGTTGGCCCTCATCATGCATTCCTGCGAAATGGCGAAGGGGAATTACTGGGGGCAGCAAACGGCCATCGCGGCAATCGATGCGTTGAGCAGTCTTGACTACGTGGGAATCGTGACGTTCTCTTGGGGACAGCCGGGCGTCGGGAACGTCAACGGATGTACGTGGACGTTTCCCATGCAAGCGGCTGGAGACAAGAGCCAGGCGGTCGCGGCGGCGAAGGCGATGCAAATCGGCGACATGCCGGACTTTGGATCGGCGATGACGCTGTCACGACAAGGCCTCAATGGCGTGAACGCGGGGCAAAAGCATGTCATCATCATCTCGGACGGTGATGCGACGCCACCGTCCAAGCAGCTCTTGGATAACTATCTCGCGGATGGCATTACGGTCACGACCGTGATGGTTGGCGGGCACGGAACGGTGAACGACCGTAACAACATGCAAGGTGTGGCCGAGTACACCGGCGGAACGTTTTACAACGTCACCAATCCGAAGATGCTTCCGAAGATCTTTATTAAGGAAGCAACGCTGGTCACCAGAACGTTGATTGTCGAGGGTGATTTCAATCCCGGCGTCACACCGTCTCTAGACGGTCCCACCCGTGGAATCTCGAGCGTTCCCGCGGTCGGCGGTTTCGTTCTCACGGTTCCGAAAGAAGGATTGGTCAAGGTGCCGATTTCGGTGGTCACCGAAGAGGGAGAGGATCCGATTCTGGCCTACTGGAATTATGGCCTCGGAAAATCCGTCGCGTTCACGAGTGATGTCGGAAGTCGCTGGGGAACGAACTGGCCTGAGTGGAGTGGATTCCAGCCGTTCTGGGAACAGGTCGTGAGATGGTCAATGCGACCTTCCTCACCGCCGAACCTGATGATCCGCGCGACCGCGGGTGACGATGGCATGGCGGTGGTCGAAGTTGAGGCATTGAGTGCGGACGGAGGGCTGGCTGACTTCCTTCAGGGGCAGGCGAGAATTCTCGATCCAACCGGAAAGTCTCTTCCCGCGGCGCTTCAGCAAATCGGCCCCGGTCGGTATCGAACGGAATTCGCGTTGGAGAAGCAAGGGGCCTATCTGGTCAACGTGCTTTTTCCGGGCGCCGATGGAAATGCCGCGGCGAGCATTCAGGCGGCGGTGAGCGTGCCATATCGACGGGAATTCTCGACGGTTCGCGACAACCGAGCCCTGCTTGAGTCGATCGCGGCAAGGACTGGCGGCACGGTATTTTCGGCGGATACGGATTTCGAACTGGTTGATCCGTTTGATCGTCAGGGCTTGGAGATGCCTTCCTCTCCAACCAGAATCTGGGATCTGCTGGTCGTCGTGGCCGCCGGACTCTTCGTGCTCGACGTCGCGGTCCGGCGTCTCACGTTCGATACGCGGGCCGCTCGCGACGCCGCGGCGAAGGCCATGTCCAGGCGTGAAGCGGATACGGAGTCGACGGTGGAGGCTTGGAAGACGGCTCGTCGTCGTGCGGGACGGAAGAACGCGAAATCGGGTGATGAATCAGCTGAATCGAGTGCGGCAACGACGCGATTCGATGTGGAAGAGGGTCAAGGGGCTGACTTCTCCGTCTCGACCGATGCCGCTGGCGCCGATGACGGCCAACGATCGCCCGGCATGCCGGGGCCGGTGAAGCGGGAAGTCTCTTCAGCGGAAGCCATCGAATCAGAGAAGGATGCCGAAGACATGACCAGTCGACTTCTTCGAGCCAAACGAAGAGCTGCGGGTGACCGACGTGGAGACGAAGGCGAGCGATCTGATGGGTGAATTCGCAGATGGAATGAACACTCGGCTTGACGATGTGGATTCGGTTCGGGCGGCGTGTGAACGATTCCGAGATTCGTTCGAGGCCCTGCGAGCCCAGGTGGCTGTCCGAATCGTCGGGCAAGAGGCCGTGGTCGAACAGACCTTAGTCGCACTCTTTGCGGGTGGTCATGTCCTGCTGGAAGGAGTGCCAGGGCTTGGAAAAACCCTCCTGGTGCGATCTCTGGCAGACTCCCTGGGTCTCGAATTCAATCGAATCCAGTTCACGCCGGACCTGATGCCCGCGGACGTGACCGGCACGTCCATCGTGGTCGAAGATGGTCGTGGGGGTCGGGCGTTCCGTTTTCGGGAAGGTCCGATCTTTGCGAACGTGGTGCTGGCGGACGAAATCAACCGGGCCACTCCCAAGAGCCAATCGGCGATGCTGGAAGCCATGCAGGAACGGTCGGTGTCAGTTGGTGCGGAGACTCGGATTTTGCCCGATCCGTTCTTGGTCCTGGCCACGCAGAATCCAATTGAACAGGAAGGCACCTTCCCATTGCCGGAGGCACAACTTGACCGGTTCCTTCTGAAGATCACCGTTCCCTATGCAGATCGTGGCGAGTTGACGGAGATCATTCGCCGGACCACGGTTCCCGGCGAAGCGACCATCAAGCCGGTCCTGGATGCCGCAGACGTTCTCGCGGCACGCCAACTCGCTCAGCGAATTGTGATTGCACCCACCGTGAAGGATTACGCCATTCGACTGGTGCTTGCGACTCACCCCGGTGGCGAATTCGAGATCGCGGCGTTCCGAAATTACATTCGCGTGGGTGCAAGCCCCCGAGCGGCTCAGGCGTTGGTCACCGCCGCGAAAGTCTTCGCGCTGATGGACGGGCGATTTGCGGTGAGTCTTGCCGATGTTCGACGAGTGGCGTTACCGGCATTGCGTCATCGCATCATCCGGACCTTCGAAGCGGAAGCCGACGGAATCAATACCGATGAATTGGTTCAAGGCGTCCTCGAGGGGACCCCTGCAGATTCCGAATATCCGGATCAATTTGGCGCCCGTGGCGACAATCTGGCGGAGGTTCGTCGATGACACGTTTTCCTGAGGGGCCGCCGCCCGCAGCATCGCGACCGACCAAGATTGACGATCTTATTGATGGTCGTCTGATGGCACGGCTTGATCATCTCGACGTGGTGAGTCGCAAGATTTTCAATGGCCGAGTGCAAGGTGAGCGGCGAAGCAAGCGGCGTGGTCAGAGCGTTGAGTTTGCTGATTTTCGTCCCTACGTCCACGGGGACGATCTCCGGTTCGTCGACTGGAACATCTATGGGCGGCTCGACCGGCTTTTTCTGAAGATCTTCCTCGAAGAGGAGGACCTTTCAATGATCGTCGTCGTGGATGCGAGTTCAAGTATGCACTGGGGCGATCCAGCCAAGTTCGACTACGCTCGAAGGCTGGCGATGGCGTTGGGGTACATCGGGCTGGTCAACCAGAACCGGGTTTCACTCGCGGCATTTGGAGGGCTCGATGCCGAAGGCGAACCGGCGGGGCTGCAGCGAATCTCAAACTTGCGAGGCCGGCGGCGTACCCATGAGATGGGACGTTGGTTGTTAGATATCGAACCAGGCGGTGCGGGCGGATTCGAAGATGCGATGCGCCGAATCGCGCTCACTCGTCAGGGGCGAGGCGTGATGATCGTCTTGAGTGATTTTCTTCAGAAGGACGGGTTCGAGCGCGGACTTCGCTACGTCTCCGGTCGAGGTTACGACGTTCATGCGATGCAGATTCTCGCGCCGCAAGAGATCGATCCTGGTCGGCACGGCATGAGCGGTGATCTGCGACTGGTCGATCTCGAAGACGATGACCAAGCCGAGGTGACGGTGAATGCGGCGGTGCTTCGCGGGTACCGCGAGCGCCTTGATGCCTATTGCGGCGCCCTTCGAGATCACTGCATTCGACGCAGCATCATGCATACTCTGGTGGATACCTCGACTGACCTCGACGCGCTTCTTCTGGACTACCTTCGGAAGCGAGGTCTTCTTCGATGACCTGGCTGACCCCGTTATTCGGTGGCATCGTGCTGGCAGCAGTGGTACCACCCTTGCTGGCGTTGTATTTTCTCCGGCTCCGGCGGACCCGGCGAGTCATTCCGAGCACGCTGCTTTGGAAGAGATCCGTGGAGGATCTTCGAGCGAATGCGCCGTTCCAACGGCTCCGTCCGACGCTTCTGCTCTTGCTGCAGCTATTGCTCCTCGCGTTGCTGGCCGTCGCATTGATGCAACCCCGTTTTGATGGGGGTGAACGACGTGATGGTCGGACCGTCCTGTTAATCGATAACTCCGCGTCGATGAACGTGCTGGATGGGGACGACGCTGGTACCCAGTCGAGGCTTCAATTTGCCAAAGCATCAGCGATCGAACGGATCGAAGCCCTCCACGGAGGAGGGGTCTTCAGCGGAAGTGCGGCGGAGATCATGGTGGTCGCCTTCAACGACGTCGCCGAGATTCGGACACCTTTTACCGACTCCCGACAGGCGGCGATCGCCGCGGTCGAAGGCATCGAACCGACCGATGGACGAAGCGTCATTGGCGGAGGACTCCAATTGGCACGGGCGTTCCTCACCGTGATCGATCCGGACAGTCAGACGGGGCCCGTCGCGGCGCCCGCGGCACTGGAATTGTGGTCGGACGGCCGCATCACAGATCTAGGTGACCAGGTTCTCAGAGCAGGAGAGACGATCGATTATCACCGGGTCGGTTCGATGGAGACAGAGAATATCGGCATCGCATCCATTGCCGCACAACGCCCGTACGACGCGTTGGGGCAGATCCAGGTGTTCGTCGCGATCGAGAATCCGACGGCGGCGCGGCGTTCCGTCGATCTGCAGTTGAGCGTCAATGGCGCTGTTCGTTCGATCACCGCGCGGAAAGTCGAGATCCCCGCATCTCAAGAGAAACCTGGGTTGGGTCAGGTGGCGGGTCGGAAGCAGTTTTCCTTCGCCCCATTCGATCAAGAAAGAGATGCGATCATTGAGGTCCTGGTACTTGGCGAGGACGGCCAGCCGATTGACAACGTTGCCGCCCTGATCGTGCCGCCGGCCAAGCGTCTCCGGGTGGCGGTGGTGGATGCGGAGTCCTTTGTCCTTCGCTCGATTCTCGAAGGCATGAACTTGAAATCCCTGGATCTACTCGATCTCGCGGAGTACGAGCAACTTGCCGAGCGCGGTGGGTTGGATGCCTACGACGTCATCGTCTTGGATGATGCCGCGGTGAAGGCGATGCCCCCAGGTCGATATCTCTCGTTCGGCCGCACGCCGCCGATCGAAGGAGTGACGGAATTTGGGAATATGGCGACCGGGGTCATCGTTCGACGAAGCAGCGAGGACCATCCGATCCTTCGGTATGTGAATCTGGATGAGCTCTATATCTCTTCGATGCACAAGGTGACCACTGGGCCTGGAGTCACCACGCTGGTGGAATCGGGCGATGGCGCATTGGTGGTAGCGATTGACCGTGGTCCGGTGCAGATGATCCACGTGACCTTCGATCCGCTCGATAGCAACTGGCCCTATCTTCGGTCCTTCGTGAATTTCGTCCCCAATGCCGTCGAGTACCTTGGTGGCCTCGGCGAGGCGCTCGCGACCACGGGAATCGCGCCAGGCGAGCCGATTGTCACGAGATTGCCGGATCAGGCCAAAGAGATTCGAATCCGTCTTCCCGACGGATCGGAAGAGTCAGTGGAGACCGGTGATCCGTCTAATCTGGCATGGGGGCCCGTTCGACGGACGGGGTTATATGAGTTGTCATGGGAAGAGCCGGGAACCTCGGACCGCAGGCAGCGAGTCTTCGCGGTGAATCAACTGGACGCCACTGAGCGGAGGATCGACGCGGCGGAGTCGATCGATTTCAGCGTGGATGTGATTGGGGGTTCAGCCGCCAAGGCTGGTGGGACCCGATGGCAGGACTTTTGGCCCTGGATTCTCGGCGTCGCACTGGCGCTGATGATTCTCGAATGGTGGATCTGGCAGCGTCAATCGGCAGCGGGTTGACTCGACGAATTGTCGAGTTCGCCAACCGGATTGATTTGAGATGGTGGTCGAAACGCGGGAATGCCTCAGGCTTTGCTTGTTTCCACGCCGAGGCTTGCGAGCAGATCGTCATCGATCCCGAGGAATTCGTACATCTGGCGTTCGTAGGTTTCCTGATCTTCGTCGCGGCTAAAGTCGAGCCGAAGTTCATTGATGACCTTCGTCCCTTGGCCGATCCAATCGTTCCAAGTCTCGTTGGAGATGTTTTCCTGAATCCACGCACCGATGGCGCCCTTGAAAGGGGGCTGCTCGAGTGCGGTTCCATTCTTGCCGGTTCGACGGCAGGTGAAGGACCCACCCTCGGCCGAACGGGCTGCCTCCGCTTCGATTTCGGCGGAAAGGAGCGGGGGAGTTCGCCCGAGGTCTTCGAGTGCTTTGGAAATTGCATCCCGAACCATGAGATCACCCTTGGAGGCTGCGATTTCATAGCCCTTCTCCAGCATGACCACTGCCTTATCCTCCCAGCCGGCTTGAATCATCGATTCACCGGCCAATTGGAACGCCTTACTCATGTCTGGATTCAATTCGGTGACGCGTTCTAGGCTTCCCGCAGCTTCAGCGTGACGGCCAGCCTTCAGGTACGAGTTTCCCAGCGAAAAATGAGCCATCTCATTTTCGGGATCGGCCGAAGTCATGTTCTCGAATTGTGCGATCCGCTGGGTCAGTTGTGGATCGTCGGAGGCGGGGGTAGAGGCGTTTGTCATGGTGGAGGGATGCTAGCGAACCCAGCCATGATCCGGGCCGCAGACGATCGAATTTGATGACATTCGCGGAGGCGGGGCGATCCCCGCGGCCTTCACGCGGCCTTCACGCGGCCTACCTAGATGTCCCTTCGATCGCCGACTTCACAATTTAGGGACGATCAGAGGCAGCAATTGGCGCAGGACTTTGAGCATCGATGCCTCCGGATCAATCCCCCCCAGGGCATCGATCAACAGCTTGAGATCAGCTGGTTTTCTGATCTTCGCAGACGATTCGAGCACTTCACGGACTCGAAGTTCCTTGATCGGGACATGTGAGAAGGCCCTTTCAATCTCCGAGATCCATTGAGTCGCTGCGGCGAGGTTCTTTGGCTTGGAGAAATTATTGATGGCCAGTTGTTCCCAGCCGCGCATCCACTGGGCGAGCCCGGTCGAGTGGTTCGGGTTGATCTGGATTCGATAGATCTGTTCGGGGCTTTGGGTGGACAGTGCCCGTTCGATGTCCTCGATGCGGACCCGGAGAAATCGACCGATGCGGATACCCGGGAGCAGTCCTTTGGCGCGAAGACGCTCAAGCGTCCTTCGCGAGACGCCATATCTGGCCGCCGCCTCGTCGAGTGTTAGTAGGTCTTGGTCCAATTTCTTCTTCTTTTTCTTTTTCTTCAAGAGGACTTGATGGGCTCTTCCCAGTTGAAAATGCCAGTTGATGCACACTCATGCGGAGGCCCCAGTCTCGTGACGCGAAAAGAGTTGTTTTTTCGAAAAATTAGTTCGATCCCAGGTCGTTTTTGGCCACTCGGGCCCGTCTGAGGGGAGGTAAAAAGACCGCCTCATCCCTTAGAGATGAGGCGGTCGCGGTGATGGTGATATTGAACCAGTCGTGAATTCGGTCAACGGCGGGATGGCGGGCGGTGGTGCGACGGCATCATTCTCAGAATCGGCAGCGGAATCACGAGATCGAGCCGAATCGGCATCGACTCGATTTCTCGAATGAACGTTTTGTCATTTCGCCAACGGGACGCCTGGTGTGCGACTAAGCCACCTTGGCCAGTGTGGAATCCTGGGAGCCAATACTTGCGGTGCTTCTGGGCAGCATCGGAGGATGCACCGGTGAAGACAATCATGATCCCGATCAGGATGATCATCAGTCGAGATGGTGCCTTGAGTCGGTGATCAGTTCGTGATCGACTCGTGGTCAATTGAATTTTAGTCATTGGAATCCTCCTTTCCTCAAGAGTGGGTGTCAAAAATATGGGCGGCATTGAGAATTCGCCAACCGATGTCGCGGAAGCCCGGAAACCGCCCCATGGTGCCGCTGATTGTCCGGATCTCCTCTTCGTCGAGGAACCAATCTGGCTCCACTCCGGTGAGATCAGCGATGCGTTGTCGACGGAAGTTCTCCAAGGTGAACGCACGCTCCCGGAGCGACCAGTTACCAAGGGCATCGGCGATTTCGCCAGCCTTATTGGTGAGAATGGCCATGGGTCGATGCACCTCGGTTTGCCCGAGATGCCGAAGGGCGATGTTGCAACCGAAGATCGACCACCATCCCCAGGATTCGAGCATGTCACCTCGAATCGACTCGTCGTTTGGATCGACGACTTGTTCCAGTTCGCGGGTGATTGTCTCGATGGTCGAGAACGGGTCAGACCGTCCGAGCGCGACGTCAACCTCGAGCAAGCCCCCTTTAGAGGTGTTGGCAATCCCTTCGTAACTGGCATTCGAGAACTCCGCGGCCAGGTCGAGATGGATTTCCACGGAACGGCGGAGGTGCTCTCCAGATTCGGTAGCGAGCCGCTCCCAGAGTGCCGGTTCAGAATCCAGTTGTCGTCTGGCAACGTTCCCTCGAACATAATGGGCCATACCGAGGGCCACTCGCATGGATTCGCTCCGATTGGAAGCGGCTTCAAGTCGCTCGATGAGATCTCGCGCGACGGTCTTGGCTTCGACTAAATGCCAAAGGGTGTAATGCGCATTCGCGAGGTTTGCCTGCAGCATCGCTTGGACGTCCGTGTCGTTGCATCCGATGGAAAGGCCTTCCTGTGATGCTTCGAGGGCTCGTGGGTAACGGCCGAGACCGTCCCATGCACCGACTTCTCGGTTGCAGGTGATGGCATGCTCCCTCGGCGTGGACGCGACCATTCGCATTCGTCGCGCGACGCCAAGCATGTCTTGATACCGTCCCGTTTTGTGCGCCGAGAGTGCTTCCATGCTGAGTTCTTTGAACTGGCAGGTCTCGTTGGAACCAGGCGCCTCGCGATCGCACCAGACGCTTTCCGCCACGTCGCCCACGCTCCAATCAAGGGCTTCCGCCAAACCGACCAGAAGATCGAGTTTCGGATTGCCGCTCTCGGGGATGATCTTCGAAGGGTCTCGTCCCAGGACACGGGACAACTCCGTTCTCGACCATCCCCGATAGACCCGGGCCAGATCCACGAAGCAACTCAGCTTCGATTTTTGCGAATCGGATTTCTGCATCTTCGATTTCCTTTCTCGATAACTGCCCCTTGAAAAAACGTGCCTCGCCACCTGCTTCACCCATCACGACAGCCACTTCGAGTCGTCGAGCACGATGAAGAAAACGGGAAAGACAGATATGGAATAGCAGCCGAAATGGGTCTTTTTCGGATCGGTGCTTTTTTTCGGTGGTGAGGAAAAACACCGAGCCCTCGGCGAGTGGCAGCGTTGGCAACGGATCTCAGGACGTGATAGGACACGCTTTTCGTCATTTTTTGACCACAATGCCCCTTGGGTCAGTTCCTTGATACCGCCTGGCGATGGGTCGGGGCAAGTGAAAAATGACTTTCGATAGCGAGGTTTGATTCGCAAGAATATTGAGCGAAACGCGCTTCGAGTCGCCAAAACGGGCGACCCTCGCAAACGTTGTAGAGCGCACTGAGACCGGGCTGGCCGCAGATTTCGGTTGATTGGGCCGTCTCCACGGCCGATGAATCCAAATGACAGTTCGACGCGCAAGCGGGCCAACGGGGGCATCGCGGCATTCCACGCCGAACAATATCGAAGTGGAGAGTGAGCCTGATGAAGATTCAAGACTTGCAGCGGATACTGATCATCGATAACGACGAAGCGCTGGTGAACGCCTTGGAAATCAGGTTGAGGAGCATCGGTTTCGATTGCGTCACGGCTGTTTCGGGGGCCCAGGGATTGGCGGCTTTTGATGACCAAGCCATTGATCTCGTCATTACGGATCTGAACATGCCGGCTGGTGACGGGGTTTCTCTTGCGAGGTCGATTCGCAAAGAGAGTGATGTTCCCATCGTCATGATCACAGGTTTTCGGGATGCCTTTCGGAGCAGAGTCCGGGCGGTGCCCGGCGTGACGCTCCTTGAAAAGCCTTTCGACACGAATGAATTGATCGATGTCGTCGATGCCGAGATCGCGCTTCGGCATCCTCGTCGGCGCCTTCGCCAATCCCATTCCGCAGCCTGATTTTCACCTGGAGATAGCGTCATGAAGCAACGTCATATTTTGGTTTCTGATGATGACCCGGGAGTGCTCGATGTCATTCGGATTCGACTCGAGGCCGGTGGGTTCACCGTGACCACCGCGCAAGATTCTTATCAAGCACTTTCGCTCGCGAGAAGTACGAAACCCGACGTCATGGTCTTGGACATCAACATGCCGGCCGGGAGTGGTTTTTCAGTTCAAGAGCGAATCGCAGAGATTCCGGAAATCGCTCAGACGCCGATCATCTTTATCACTGGTGAGGTTGGCGAGAAAGTGGATCGTGATGCGATGCGACGCGGCGCGGCCGCGATCGTCCATAAACCGTTTCACGTCTCCGAACTCGTCGATGAGATTCGGACGGCCCTCGGCTACTGGACTCCAACCCCATTGGGATCGTCAGGCTGATCCCGTCCCGTGCGAGCGAGCAAGACAGCGCGTTGCGATCGGTGCACGGGTCGTCACAATGAGGCGATGAGTGTCGCATGTCTCGAGATTCCAGTGGAGGATGTGGAGGCCGCCATGGCTGCGGCCGGGTATGCCGATCGTCTTGAGATCTGTCGAGATCTCGCTCGTGACGGATTGACGCCTTCGCCCGAGATGGTTGAGCAGGTCCGGCAGCACGTGGCCGACCGGTGCGATCCGCCGGAACTCGCGGTGCTATTCCAAGGGATGGCGTTACCCGCCAATCGATCGACGACCGGATACGGAATTTTCCGGGGGGGTGATTCCCAACTCGCGACGCTTGAAAAGCTTTCAATCGAGTTCGCGCAAGCGGGGGCAACGAGCATCGTGATCGGGTTCTTGGATGCTCAAGGGTGTATTGACCGGGAGGCTTGTCGTTCGGCGGTGGCGATCAATCGCCAGGCTGGATTGCAGACGGCGTTCCATCGGGCCTTTGATTTCACCCCTGATGCCGTGGTTGCCATCGGGCAACTCTCTGAATTGGGCATCCGCCGAACGCTCAGTGCGGGCGTCCAAGGGTTCGGAACCAGTACGGTCTTGCTGGAGAACCGCCTGCACGCCCTCCGGAAGACGGCCTCGGCCGGTCAGATCGCTGATCCCGTCGTGGAAGTCGTCCCTTGTGGTGGGGTGAGATGTGATCACGCGTCTGACTACTTGGAGGTCACCGGGCATCTCCATGCCAGTTGTCTGGTTGAGATCGAGGAGTCAGGGAGGCGGTGTTTTAGCACCACGGAGGCCGCGGGGCTTCGGCAACGGATCAACGAGTGGGCCACGAGGTCGGAAACAAGCTGATTCGATGGGGGCAACGAGGGCGTGACGTTCCGCCCTCCGGTACGCTCTTGCCCACGATGTCGCGACTCGCCACCACTCTCTGCGGGGTCTCTTTACGGAACCCGTTGATCGCTGCCGCCGGAACTGCTGGCTACGGGCCAGAAATCGCCGAGGTCATTGCCGCTTCGAGATTCGGCGCCATCACCACCAAATCGATTACACGAGAATCCCGGGTCGGAAACACGCCCTGGCGGGTCACCGACTTGCCGGGAGGCATGTTGAATGCCATCGGACTGGCGAATGTCGGCCTCGATCGATTTCTCCGCAAGACCCTCCCCGAACTTGAAGATCTCGACACCGTGATGATCGGGTCGATCGCTGGCCACACCATCGAAGACTACGTCGAGGTGGCAACGGCCTTCGGCGATCCGGTCGCGGCGGTACTCAAACTCGTAGAGCTCAACGTCTCTTGCCCGAATACCGCCAGTGGGCAACAGTTCGGCGATGACCCTCGGCTCCTTGCCGACGTGGTGTCGGCGTGCCGGGCCGCGTTGGGTTCCAAGCCAATGCTGGTCAAGTTATCGCCGGGAGCGGCGAATCTTCCAGAGCTCGCGTTGGCCGCGGTTCGGGCGGGTGCGGACGGGCTCACCATCTCGAACACCGTGCCAGCGATGGCCATTGATCCTGAGACCAGGCGAAGCAAGATCGGCCGAGCGTCCGGTGGCCTTTCGGGACCGGCCATTCATCCCGTCGCGGTCAAGATCCTGCATGAGATTCACGCTCGATTGGGCGAGGCGCAATGCCAGGTTCCGCTGGTGGGACTTGGAGGCGTGCTCTCTTGGGCGGATGCCGCAGAATTCACGTTGGTCGGGGCCACGGGGATCGGACTGGGCACGGCCCTCTTTATCGATCCGCGGGCACCACGAAAAATCGAGCGGGGACTCGACGCTTGGGTCGGGCGGCAGGGTGCGACGAACATCGCGGAACTCATTGGAGCGTTTGAAGCATGAAGGATCATTCGATGAGTCCGGAGGATCGTCAGCGATTCGATGATCTCGTCGATGAAATCGTCGCCGAACTTCCGCCGCGATTGATGCAGCTGCTCGATGAAAAACCGGTGGTCGTGGACGATCAACCTTCGCCGGAGATGCTCATGGAACTCGGTGTCCCGTCCGAATTGTCGGACGAAATCTGTGGTCTGCACTCGGGGCCAATGATGACCGAGCGGACCGTCGAACCTGGAGAAGTGGATCTGCCGATGATTCACATTTTTCGCGAGGGGATTGTCGCGTGTGCCGGAGGATGGACGCCGTGGCGGGCGGCCGCACCGGATGGCGAAGATCTGGAGGGTGGCGGCGTCGATCTCATTCGTGAGGAGATCCGCATCACCTTGCTGCATGAGCTTGGCCATCACTTCGGCCTCGACGAAGATGATCTTGATCAACTTGGATATGCCTGATCACGAAGGCTCGCAATCCCACGCAAGCACGATCGCCAACTCATTATTCATGATCGGTCGCTCACGTCGTCAATCTTTTTGTTGACCGTTCTCGATGACCGAGCCGGTAGAAACCGTGGGTTCAGACCTCAGCTTCCGCGCCTTCAACCTCGAGATGGAGAATGCGGTTGCAGTTGGGGCACTGCTGGACGCCCGTGCCACTCGAGTGCAGATTCACGACAAGGTGGTAGGGGAGCGTGACGTGACAGGATCCGCAGGTGTAGTCGCGATCTTTCTTGCTGAGTTCGATGACCGATGCGAGCGTTTCGCCATCGGTGAGCTCGGCGACTTCCTCAAACACCACCAGAATTTTGTCGGGAACGCGTCCCGCCGCCGTGACACGTTCTTGCTCGAGTTCTTCGAGTCGTTCACCGACCGCGGTCTCGCACTCGGTGTATTCGGTACCCGCGACCTCGCACATCCGTGTTTGGTTGGCGACCGCTTCCTCCTTCGAGGTGGTCTCGGCTCGCGTGGTCTCGATGCGTTCCATTTCGCCCAGCTGCGTCGTCTCAATCTCGTCGCGAAGCGACTCGAGTGATTTCATCTCGGTGAGAACGGCGCGATATTGCTTATCGTTGGTCGAGGCGTTCAACTCAATGCGAAGCTTCTCGATTCGAATCTTGAAGTCGGTCGATTCGCCTTCGAGATTGGCGAGTTGGGCCTGGAGTTGCCGAAGCCGGGCCGCGGTTTCGTCGTGGTCCGCAGTCAGCTTCTGTAACTTTCGCTTCCGAATGGCCACGAGTTCGCGTGCGTTTTCGACCCGCGTTCGCAGGCCACGCAATTGACTGTCCACTCGATACAACGACATCAGGTCTTCGGTAATGGTCATCTCGACGATGGTAGCAGCCCTCGCCCGAACATTCCCGGCGAATTCCAGAGGTGATGGCCAAACGGCTTGCTTCGATCAGAATTAGCCACTGGTTCCGAGCCGGAGGATCAACCAGGCGACTGGTCCGGCCACCAAGGGGGAATCGAGGACATCGAGGATCCCGCCCATGCCGGGCAGTACCGACCCGCTGTCCTTGGCACCCGCGGCTCGCTTCAGCAGGCTCTCCAGAAGGTCGCCGAGACCGCCCACCAAGGCGAGCGAAACCCCGCCGAGTACGCCCGCGGTCATCGACAAGGACATATTCGGCGGCTGCTCGGCGGTCAGGAGCGCCAGGCCGCCGCCGGCCAGTCCACCGAAGACAAGCCCTCCGATGCCGCCTTCGATGGTCTTTTTGGGGCTGAGCCATGGAATGAGTTTGTGCCGTCCCACGGCCAATCCCGTGAAATAGGCGCCGATATCTCCGGATTTCACCACCAGAACGAGGCCTGCTGCCAGCCACGCCCCGTGGTCTCGGAACGCGAAGAGCCAGAAAACCGGGAGCAGGCCAGTCCAGATGGCGATGCCTGCGATGGTGGCCGCCCCCGTGAATCCCCCCTCGATCCGCCGACTACTGGCAAGGCCGATCGCGGCGATGGCGAAGCCGATGGCCGGACCGAACATCGCGATTCCCGCCGCAAGCGTCGGGTCGGAAACGAGGAGCGATGCCACGCCAGTGAGAAACATCGTCAACGCGACGATGATGGTCAGAGGAGTCGGAGCGCGGACGCCGCAATCTCGGCTGAGTCGGGCGGCCTCTGCCGCGGCCAGCGGAATCAAGATCATGAAGAGCCCGGCGAAAATCACACCGCCGCCATCTTGGAAGGTGCATCGATCATCGAGCCAAACGAGTGCGAAGAGTGAACCGATGAGAATCGGTCCGGTGATCAATCGCTGTCGAAGCATGGGCGTTTCCTGAAGATCGGCCACGGCACTCCCGCGGCATCGGTGGGTCAATATCGCGGAACGTTTGGATCGATCTCTTCAGACCAGCGGTCGATGCCTCCCGCGAGCGAGACCGCAGATTCGAATCCAGACTCGCGAAGGAATGAAACGACCTGAAGACTCCGAACGCCATGGTGACAGTGCACGACGACCAAGTCGTCTGCGTACTCCTCGAGTTCGGGCAGTCTCGATTTGGTGTCACCCATCGGAACGTGGATCGTGCCGGCGATGGCCGCCACCGCGACCTCCGACGATTCACGACAGTCGATGACCGTGGGCGGACGCTCCGATTGCATCGCTTCCTGAAGCGATCGAGGTGAGATTTCCCAGGGATGGTCTGTACTCATCGATCGGCCCCCGTCTCGTCGGCGGCATCCGCAGATCGTTCGAAAGGGTGCGGGTTGTTCGGCTCGTCGACTGCCGAACTTGATGTTGCGGCAGCCTTTGGCAGTGGCGTCTTCGACGCTGGCGCGACGGCGGCCTCTGGGGTTGCGGTTGCCTGACTCGAATCGAGCGGCAACAGCGACCATTCGGCATCGGGGCCAGCCTGAATCGCCCATGGCGGCACGATGCACATCCGGATCGGCGACGCGACCAGGTCGCCGAGGGCGATGAAGGGGGCGATCAAAGCAGACTTGATGACGAAACGTTCGTCAACCTCGACGCTGGTTGCGGTTTCAACGGTGGGGAAGGCACCGTTTTCATCGACTCGTCCAACCATCTGATCACCGCCAATGGGATCACCGGCATACGTGGGGTTGTGCTGAACTTCGGCGACGGGGATTTGAACCTCCGAGCGGGTCCAGGCTGATCGATCGAAGCCGCCGGTGAGCGAGGGGCTCCAGGATTGTGGTGCCGCATTCTCAGGCGAGATTCCGGAGAGTGCCGAAAGCGGAGGTCCGCCAAGCAATCCGTTGGTGACTGGAACGCAACCGGTTGACCACGCAGGGATGGCGATGGCCATCGCCATCAAGGAGTCACGGGAATAAGAGAGGTTCGGCTTCATGCATCTGGCTCCGGATCAAAGTCTTCGTCGAGCATCGAATCATCAAGCTCGCATTGTCGCAGGGCGACCCGAATCGTGTCGAGTTCGAAGCCACGGCGAGCCATTCGGGCGGCGATCTTTCGGATGGAGGCCGCGTCGGACCCTTGAATCGACCGTCGAATGCGGACCAGTGATTCGTTGGCAGCATCCTGCTCTGGGGAGGACACCTGCTCGATCAGCGCTGGTTCGAGCAGCGAAGTGGTAATCAACGCGTCGGAGACTCCCGCCTTGGTCAGTTGTTGGCGGCAATGTGCCTCGCTCTTTCCTTCTGCCCGCCAGTTGCTGATTCGGCTTCGGGCAAAGGCGGCATCGTCGAGCCATCCATCTTCGATCATTTCCTCGATGACCAGGCTTGCCACCAGCACGGAAACCTCGCGCTTTCGGAGTTTGGCGAGTAACTCGGCGGCGGCATGGCCGCGTCTGGCGAGCAGATCGAGTGCCAGCATGCGAGTGGCTCTGATCTCGATCGCCTGTCGGGCTTCGACCACCCGCGGATCATCGGACGGCAGACCGGCGGTGATCTCGTTGAGATCGACATCCGCCTTGGGAAGAACCCCGGCCACGACGCCGTCAATTTCGAGCTCGACGAGGCCCGGCTGATCCCCCGCCGCGCGGATCGCGGTCACGCGAGAGACGTTCGTCGAATCAGGGTCGCTCGGGTCTGACGGCAGGGGTTCCGTGCCGTGAGGGCGGGGCCGGGTCATTCGGAGAGTTCCGAACGAAGCTCGTCAAGTTCGGCCAGTGCGTGGGCGTCTCCGCCTCGGCGAGCGGCGGCGAGCCCCGCATCGATGGTCGCGATCGCGACGTCGAGGCGTTGGAGCGACTCCAGGGAGCGAGCTTTGTGGAAATAGTGATAGCCATCGTCAGGGTCGACGGCGATCGCTCTGTCGTACCACGACACCGCGGTTTCGTGATCCCCGGCATTGGCATGTTCTTGAGCGATGCCGTAGAGGCAAAACGGATCGTCGGGCTCGTCGTCCAGCATGGCGAGGAGTCGGGTGAGTCGGTCGGGTTGGGTCATGCGGGCATTCTCGGTCGGAATAGCGATGGATACAACTCGGGGCGAGGCTCACGTCGCCGAGCCGAAAGACCCGCTAGGCTCCCAACATGCCTCCACTCCGTGAAGATTGCTCTATTCCCGTCGATCGGCAACGAGATGCCTCCGCCCTGGATTGGGCCTTTCGAGCTCGATCGAGGCGCCTGATGAATGGCGTCTTGGGTCTCCTGTTGGTTTGTGGGCTTCAGATTGGCTGCGACTCGGGATATTCCGCTCGCCAGACCATTGATCTCCGGCCCCGGATCGTGGAGATTCAGGATCACCATGGCGGTACTCGGCGGATCGCGCTCACTCATCAGGATGAGTGGTACCAATCCTTCGGTCCGGCGATTGAGATTCTCGATCCAGACGACGGGCTTCGGATCAGCAGCATCGACGTTGGAGTCTTTGGCACGGTTCCTTCGATCAGCGATATGCGGGTGGCGGGTGACGGGTTCCTGTACGCCGTTTATTCCCACGATCGGGTGGTTCGTTTCAACCTTCAGAATGCACGACGACCGGTCGCGGATCGGACTTGGACCGCGAAAGAGCTTGGTATTCGGCCGGTCCTTGTTTCTGAAGCTGCTGGTGAAATCTGGGTTTCGGGCCGCGGGGGTGTGGTCTCACTGAACGATCCGGATCGCGGGTGGCTTTCGGAGCTCCCTGACGATGCCGCACTTGGTCGGGTGGTCGAGGCGCCAGAGGGCTTGCTGATCACCAACGGCCGGCAAGTGATTGCGATGGAAGATGGCCGCTATCTCGGCGCCGCGAGTGACTTACAACGGATTCCCCTCGAACTCGCTGATCGGATCGGGTGGAAGGACGCCTACGTCTTCATCCTTCGCGGCGAGAAGGCGACCACGGTTGGTCTGATGGGGCCGGACGTTCGGCAACTCGACGCCCGCACTTTTCCGTATGCGATCTGGGCGGCCCGGGTACTGGGTGATCGGTTGTGGGCGGTCGGCGAGGATGAACTCGTCACCTGGAAGATCGATGACGACGGACATCTCGTAGAGCCGCAGTTCGTACCGATCAAGGGTGCTCGAGATATCGCCATGTTGCGTGAGAATTACTATGCGGTCGCGGGAACGTTTGGGCGCGCGATCTATCGATACAAGTCAGATACTGGTGGCGCTGCCGATGAATTCTTAGCCGTCGAGCGCAGTCCCGGTCGGGTCGTGCAGGCGATCACCGATGGTCGTCGCGTACTGGCCGGAAGCGAAGAGGGGAATTGGCTCTATCGAATCGGTGGTTCGATGAAACTCTCCGATAAAGACCTGCAGACCACGACGCGTGGCACCCGGAGTCTCACGCTGGGTTGGGGAGAAGTGTCCATCGACGATGACGGAAAAGTGCTCACCATTCTCCCGCTCGGGGCTCCGGAGTTCGTCTGGTCGCCCGCCAACGGTGGACGAATCTACACCCTCGAGTCTGCGGCGGATCGAGTCTGGGTGGGGCATGACGAGGGCGTGGATGTCTTTGAGTTCAAGGAAGGCCAAGTGGTGGCCACCGGCTCCATCGTCATGGAAGGGCCGGTTGCATGGCTGTTCCGACCACGGGTGGGGGATCAGGTCGCCTTCGTCAGCGCTTTTGGGGGGATCGGAACCGCGGAAGTCATTCCAGATCCGGATGCCGATGAGGCCCTGGTGCAACGAGTGCGTCCCGAAGATGCCGCCGATACCGAAGGAGCGATGCGGGAGGCCGGGGGTCTACCGCCATTGCCCGAGCGGTGATGAACGACTCGCCTGAGCCCAGTGGTGCGGGCTCAATCTGATCGGGCGTTGCCGCAATACCGTCGGCAGATCGAATCTTCCCGACACGTCGCGCCTCGGGCTTTGCAAGCGCGACGTCCATGGAAGATCAGCAGGTGGCTCAACAAGCACCACGCCGGACGGGGAAACAAGGCCATGAGATCCGGTTCGATCTTCTTCGGATCGGTCTCTTGGGTGAGCCCGAATCGTTGCGAGATCCGACTGACATGGGTGTCGACGACCACGCCAACATTGATGGCGAAAGCATTGCCCAAGACGACGTTGGCCGTCTTCCGGGCGACGCCTGGGAGCGCGAGCAGATCGGGCATGGTGTCCGGGACCTCGCCGCCATGTTGCTCGACGAGAAGGCTCATCGAGCCGTGGACACTCTTGGACTTGTTTCGCCAGAAATTGAGCGTCTTCACGTGCGGCTCAATATCGGCGGGGGTTGCTCGCGCATAGTCCGCCGGCGTCGGAAACGCTTTGAAGAGACCGGGCGTCGCCTTGTTGACCCCAACATCGGTTGCTTGGGCGCTCAGAATCGTCGCCACCAGAAGCTCATGAGGGGTCGACGCGTCTAATTCGCAGTGGGCGTCTGGATAGCGTTTTCGAAGCGCGGAAAGAATTTTGGAGGCTCGGCGGACGTCGTCTTCGGATCGGTTCGGAAGACTAAATTCGCGTTTGCTTCGTGGACCTCCCACGGGTGGAGGCATCTTCATCGTGGCGCCTTTTTCGATTTGGCCGTGGATTGAAAACCACAGACGGCGATCAGCACCAGAAGCGATGCGAGGGTGCCGGTCATGAGTCGTTCGGCGCTTCGATGTAATGGATCGAAGATCTGGTAGGCCGTCGAGGCGGCCGCGGCGTCGTCGGCAAGCGCGGCCGCCCGCCAATCGTCAAGGCTGATGGCCAGCGGCGGTGCGACGAATACGAGGTAACAGGCAAGGCATCCGAGGGCGGAAAACAGCGGCAACCCGCTCGCCAGGCGTCGGCCGGTACCTCCATCGCTGCCGGGGATACCTCGTCCGATGAAGACCACAAGGATGGCAAGTCCGGCGAGCACAAGTTGAATTCGATCTGCGGCGAGAAAGATCGGGTGGGTCACGAATCCTGCCGCCAGTCGTCCAGCGCCGTCTGGATCATCGGCGAAGAACGCCGCGTAGGCCGGAACCTCGACGCCCAACGCCGGGAGGGCGGTGAACGCGCTGATGGCGGCCGCACCAGGGGCGATCAGGGCGGCGACCCAGCCGGTGAGCACCAGCCACCAAGCGGCGGCGAGCAGTGGTCGTAGCTGCATTATCTCGAGGTCTCCGGTGGCTTGACTGGGCTCGAAGATGGGGACCAAGTTCGTCCGTCGGACCAACATTCCCGCTTCCAGATCGGAGCCTCCACTTTCAAACGATCAATCGCTTCCCGGCAGGCCACGAATGCCGCATCGCGATGCCGTGCCGAGGCGATGATTTCGACGCACGTTGACCCCACGGGAACCTGACCGGTGGAATGTCGGATTGAAAGATGCTCAAGATCATGACTCCTGACGAGTTGGCCAGCGATCTTCTTCAGGATGGCCATCGCCAGGGTTGGATGCACTTCATAATCCAACGACTGCAATGGGCCATGGTCGGGATGTTCCTCCGGCCGCGTTCGCCCGAGAAACCGGCACTCCCCACCGGCGCTAGACCGGTCCACATCCTCACGGGGCGACAGTGGCCCATCCTCGAAGCTCACGTGGATCACGTGGATCTTCGAGGTCTGGGGATCTTGATCATATTCGTCGACGTTGCGGGGCATCCGGGCATCGTAGGTCGACTGGCCCCGGCATTGCGAACCGGGAAGGAGTCAATCACCCGCGACGACCTTCGCGACTAAGGTACGAACGATGTCCGATTCCTCCGATCCCCGACCTCGCCTCGGAATCACCTTGGCCCCACTGGCTTCAGATCCCCGCAAGGGTCTGCAGGCGATTCGTCGGCTGGGTATTCCAGGCGTCCAAGTGTCTGCGGGGCAGAAGGGGACTCGACCCGGCGACCTCGGGCAATCGGGGCGGCGCGATCTTGTCGTCTCGGCTCGACGACTTGAATTGGAAATCACAGGTGTGGATGCGTGGCTCGATCCCGACTGCCTCTCCGATTCCGCCCGGGTTGATGATGCCGTCTCCGCCCTGCTCGGGGCGATTGATCTGGCGGACGACCTCGGCCGCGTACCGGTTTCCACGCGCTTTCCGGGAGTGGGCGATGAGAGCGTGATCGAAGCGGTCCTCGCGGCGGCGAGTCGAGTCGGCGTTCAGTTGATTGACCATGGAGTGCCACCGAGGGGCGTTGCGGTGATGGCTTTGAATGCCCGAACCCCGGGCGGTTTGATTGTCCCTGGCGAGACGGATGAATCCGTGACCGCCGCTCAGCCGCCGCTCGGTCCTTCGATCGAAGGCCTGGGAATTGGCATTGATCCGCCCGCCTGGCTCGTCGCGGGTCTGGATTGTCTTGATGCGGTGGGGAGGGGGATTTCGGCGCTCCGGCTGGCGGATCTTTCCCGTGATGGGATGCGGGTCCCGATCGGTGATGTCGATGGCCGCCTCGACGGAGAGGTGTTGTTGATGACCGCTCGAACCGCTCGATTCGAAGGACTCCCCGTGATCGACGCTCGACGTTGGGTCGATCCGTTTGGGATGGCCAAGGTGACAATTGACGCGATGGGTTGAAGGTCCGGGTTGGGCCGACTCGTCGGTTCATTGACGGCCGATTTCCCAGACGGCATGTGCGAGCAGCGGAACGATGAGTTCGCTGGTCGCGGTTTCGACGGCGTTCACGGATCCTGGCATCGAGAACACCAGCACTCCAGAACCATCGGCGCGACGAATGACCCCGGCGCAGGCTCGGCTCAATAAGCCGGCGATTCCGATCGACTCGAAACTGATCGCGCGGAGTCGCTCGCCGTACCCTTCGAGTTCGACGCTGATCATCGATCTCACGACTTCGACGGTCCCGTCTCGTGGTGAAATGCCGGTACCACCGGTGAGCAGGATGGCTTGAATCGAAGTATCCTCGACCCCCTGAGCGATGCTTCGTCTGATCAAATCCGGATCATCGGGAACCAGTTGACGGATTCGGATGAGATGGCCCGCTTCGCTCATCAGCGCTTCGAGCCGATCCCCGCCCCGGTCGGTCGCCAGCGTCCGAGAGTCGCTGACGGTCACCAGCATGATTTCAATGGGCGTGTTGCGTTGGTGGCGAGCCGCGGCTTCTTCGTGTTCCTGTGCACTCACAATGGCGAGTTCCGGTGTTGGGTGGGTCGGTTTGAGGTCGATTCACGTGCAGAACCGTCCCGATCACGGTAGCGTGACTCACGACCTTATGAACATCATTGGACATGGCATCGACCTCGTAGAGATCGTCCGCATTGAACGGATGCGGGAGGAGCACGGACAGGCCTTCCTCGACCGCTGTTTTACCAGCGGCGAGCAGGCATACGCGGAATCCGCGCCGCGAGTTCGGGCGGAGCGTTATGCCGCACGATTCGCCGCCAAGGAGGCGATCCTCAAAGCCTTCGGAACGGGGCTGCGCGACGGGATCTCTTGGACCGACATGGAGGTGACTCGCAACGACCTCGGGGCGCCCTCGATTCGGTTGGGGGGCGAGGCGGCCGTCTTCGCGGCGCAGCTGGGGATCACCGAATGGCGAATTTCTCTCACCCATACCGCTGATCTGGCCATGGCAAGCGTGATCGCGGTCGGATCGGAACGCGCACCCGCTCACCCTGGGTAGCATGATTCCTATGGCCAGACGAACAGGTCCAACCCTGTACGAAGCAATGTCCCAGTCGGCGTCGGCGGCGCCGTCTTCGGGTTCGCGCGGGGACCGATCCGCGGAATCCGATCGGCCGGCCGCGGCAGCCTTGCTGACGCCTGGACGCGTGATCCGAATTCCGGTGGGATTCGTCTGGATGGGACTCGCCGGAGTGATCGGCTTGGCGGTTGGGGCCTATCTCTTTGGTTTTAGCCGTGGAGATCGTGCGGCCGGAACCCGACAGGCCGCAACTTTATCGGCGAAATTGGAAGCCGCCAGCGAAGCTGGGCGAGTCCGAGAGCCTGCTTGGTCGGTGGGCTCTGATACTGAATCTCAGCCCCAGACGGCGGCGGCGGTCGCCCCCTCCAACCCACCGAAAAACGGGAAAATGGCCGATCCGAGGGTGCCTGGGCTGAGCTACTGGGTGGTGATGCGGCCTCGGCCGGATCGGGCTGACGAAGTGGCCACATTCATCCGAGAGAACGGGCAGGGTCTTGACGCCGCGGTCATCCCGAGCGACACTGGGGGGCTCCCCAAAGTCATCGTCCTCCCCGGCTTCCGGTCCGAGGATCGTTCGACTTCGCGGATCGAGTCCATGAAGGATGAGATCCTGAGGATCGGGCGGGCGTTTGGGAAACAGACGGGTGGAAAAGGCGAGCCGTTCGCCGATCTCTACCCAGAGACGTTTCAGTCGAAATCGGACTGACGTCTCATCGAATGATCATCATCACGTCCCTTCTTCGAGATCCAACATGAGCCTCCACAGCAGCCTGAAGACCAACGCCGGCGCCCTGAGCCAGCACCGCAACGTCCTGACCCGGGCGGAACGAATCACCCAACTTCAGGACAAGAATAAATTCGTGGTCGGAACCTCTTCCCCGCTGGGTATCCCCAAGGTCCGAAGCATCATGGTCACGGTTGGTAAGAAGAAGCCAACCAAGGGCCCAGATGCCGAGGGTGACGACGCAACCAAGTGAGGGTGAGTCGGAAGGCTGACGAGTTCCGTGCGTCGTGTGCCTTGTGAACCCAAACACCGTTCATTCGATCCCCGCGGACCAGTGCCGTGGGGATCTTCATTTGACGACTCCGGCCGGGCGGTGACCGGTCGTCTGGAAAGAGAAAACCGTGTCCACCGATTCATCGATGACGAACGACCACCGCCTGACTCGTCGGGTGCAGGCGATGGACGCCTCCGGCATTCGCCGCGCCTTTGAACTTGGAGGGTCGCTTGAGCGGCCGATCAATCTCTCGATCGGCCAACCGGATTTCCCAGTCCCAACGGCCATGAAAGATGCGGCGGTTGATGCCATTCGAGCGGACCGAAACGGATACACCGTGACGCAGGGGATTGCCCCGCTCCATGATTCGATTCGCCGTCACCTCTCGCATGACCTTGGCTGGAACGATACGGACGACTTCTCCACGGTGGTGACCAGCGGCACGAGTGGTGGTCTCTTGCTCGCGAGCTTGGCACTTCTGGAGGAAGGTGACGAGGCCATCATGCCGGACCCTTGGTTCGTCCTCTATCCGCAGCTCGGACATCTGACCGGCGCGACGATGGTGGCATGCGATACCTATCCAGACTTCCGCATGACGGCCGCGAGAGTCGAGCCACTGATCACCGATCGAACAAAGTTCGTCTTGGTGAATAGCCCGGGAAATCCCTCGGGCGTGGTCCTGACGGAAGACGAGGTTCGGGATCTGGCGGATCTCTGTCGCAGTCGTGGCGTACAACTCATCACCGACGAAATCTACGATGAATTCGTCTTCGCCGATGCGGCCCGGCCCGATGGAACCTGTCCCTCCCCGGCACGATTCGACCACAGTGCCTTGGTGATCAGGGGCTTTGGAAAGACCTACGGTTGCACCGGCTGGCGACTCGGATACGCCGCGGGCCCCACGTGGCTGATCGAGCAAATGCGCAAGTTGCAGCAGTTCACCTTCGTGTGCGCGCCGAGCCCCCTTCAGTGGGGGGTGATCGAGGCCTTCGATATCGACAACACGACGCAGGTGGAAACGTATGCTCGCCGGCGAGAAATGGTCTTAGACGCATTGTCGCCGCATGCCAACGTGATTCGGCCGGGCGGTGCGTTCTACGCCTTCGTCGAGGTACCTTCCAAGCTCGGCATGACGGGCACGGAGTTCATGGAACGAGCTGTGGAACGGCGAGTGCTTCTGGTTCCCGGTGGTGTGTTCTCGGCCCGAGATACGCACGTTCGATTGAGTTTCGCGGTCCCTGAGTCGACCCTTCAGGAAGGTCTCGACGTCCTGGTCGACATGCTCCAAGGCGGCTGAAGTCGGAGAGGCATCGAGCGCCGGAGTGAAGTTTTTCTCGCCGCGTCCTTCTCGCGGGAATCGAATCGGTTGAAATGAAAAAACTGGGGCCGGAGACGATGTCTCCGACCCCAGTTGTTTTGTTCACGTCGATGTTCGTGCGGCGTCGAACTACTCTGCTTTCTTGGCGTCATCACCTTCGATGTCGCTCATCCCGCTGCCACCGTCTTGGCCGGGCATGGCGTCGGGGTCGATCTTGGGCTGGTCGGGATCGATCTTTCGGGGCGGCACGTCAACGATTTCATCACCGTTGTCGCAACCGGCAAGGCCGATGACCATTGTGGAAGCCGCGAGAACCAGTGAGCAGCGGAGCATGGTGTTCATTTGAAAATCCCTCTGAGGTTTGCAGGAACCGTTGGCGGCTCCGAGATGGACGAACATGAATGGACCCTTGGATCGGTCCGAGATCCGTCGGTGAATCCCGACGGGTCGATGCATTGAATCCGATCCGCCCCTTGATGGTCAAGGTGGCGAATTTGGTTCGGACGATCCGAATTCTAGCATGGACCCCGGTGGTGCTACCCGACGCCACTGGGTGTGATACGTGCGATCGTTGTCTGCCAGTTCCAATTGCATGGCCTTGAGGGCGTCTGGGGCGAGGCCTGGTATCCGTATCTGGAAGCGATGTACCGGAGGGGTGATCTCGCTCGGCGGGCCATAAAACACGGCCTTCGGCCAAGAATTGAGGGTTTTTCCGTCGGCGTCGAACTCGATCAGCGGGATGGCACCGTCGATTGGAGTGAGGCCGAGTTCGATCAGAAATGATCGAGTAACTTTTTTCTCGGTTCGCAGCGTAATGACGGCCAGATCACCGTGAGGGTTCCGCCGAGCCTGGATCGTCTCCTCCACCGAAACCTCGTCCTCGGCAAGACGATCATCTTGGATCTGGAGGTCGATCATCAGATCTCCAGACACCGGGTCTGCTGACGTGGCCACAGATCCAAGTGGCTCACGCTCTTCGTACACGGAGTAGATCCACCCCGCGATGGGCCAGCGGGGGCTTCCATCGGCGACCACGGGGTCTCGGCGCGATACCGGAATCCGTCGGGGGAGCACGATCGGAACGATTCGATTTTGATTGTCTTGGAACGAAGCGGTCACCCTGATTTCCGGCGGCGGTGGCGGCACTCGCGTCTGTGGGGCCGTCACGTCGAGTTCGATGGTCGCTCGTTCCCCCGCTTGAATCTGTACGGGCGCGGGGGCGTCGATGCGAAACGGACTTTGCAGGTCGGTGGTGGCGGGGTTCTCAATGTGGCGGGGCGTCCGGGAAACGAACTCATGTCCCTCCACGAGCCAAGGCCGAGCGGGCAACGCTTCTTCGATGGAGATGGAGATCGGACGGTCAAGCGGATTTCGAACCTGGATCGAAATGGTCTTCGCCACGGGGCCATCAAAGGGATCTGGGAGCACTCCCTGCACCGTCGCGACGTTTCGCCTCGACTTCAATCGATACGCGAGATCTTGATCTGCTCGGAGGATGAAATCATCTGGAAGCATCACGCCGACCGGGAGGTGCCGAAGATGAACAGTGTCGCCAGGTCCAAGATCCAGCAGGGTGAGGTGGTTGAATTGGCCGGTGAGTGGATGCTGGTCGATCGCGCCGCCGCAGACGCCCAGCAGGTGGTATTCGATACCGTCTCGATCCTCATCTCGCTGCAGCGCATGAAAATGGCCTGCAATCACGGCGTCGACGCCGTGTTCCACGAGGAGCGGATGCACGCGAGTCTCCCATCCGGCTCGTCTGGTTCGCCAGAGTGGCCGATGCATCAGGAGGACAATGGGCTTGTCCGAATCAGCGTGTTCTAGGACGCCCCGGAGCCAGTCAATCTGCTCGTCGGAAATATTGACCTTCCCGCCGTCCAGCGACTCATCACTAAAGAGAACGACCATGGTTCCGTGCTCGAGTTGGACGGCGTAATGCAGCGGACCGAAACGCTGTCGATATCGTTCGGCGAACCGATCGTCGTCGGCATTTCGAGCCCCCGAGATCACGTCGTGATTGCCCGCCGTCGGCCAGAAGTCCGTGTCAAGGTCTGCGATGATTCGAAGAAAGTCATCGACTTCGCGATCGTAGTCTTCGAGATCTCGCGTGTACCCCTGCACCAGATCGCCCACGCAGAAGACCGCGTCCGGTCGGAGCAGGCCGAGATCCAGAATGGCTCTTTCGAGATGAACAAGACCCCGGTCATCACCAGTCGTTCGATCTGGGAGGATCGCGAGCACGCTCCGATCGAGACGGGGTGAACCAATCACGATCTGGCCGTCCTCAGCCAATCCCCTCGCGTCCAACTGGAATCGATCGGTCTCCATGACCCGAGTTTTGGACAGCGGTCCCGAGTCGTCAGGTGGACCGATGCGTGGCAGAAGAAGGGGAAGAATCAGAACCAGACTCAAAGGGATGAACATGCGGAGCTCCAACCCGCCATTGTGATTCTTCCGGTCTTCCTTGTGGGGGTCCCGGCCGTCACTTCTCCGCAAAAAAGAATGTCAGCAAAAAACGGTACGGGCCAAAAACGACGTCGTTCCTTACGATCGCAAGCGATCAAAGGAACGACGTTGCAGAGGGGAGAAAGACAGAAGAAAAGGGTCCAAGCGGGCATGGAGCCAAGCTGAGGACCTACAAACTATGTACCCAATCATGCGGAATTGGTTCACGAGAAAGTGCTTGATTTTGAAAAAACAACCTTGATGCCCGTCTTGGTCCCAAAACGGCCACTAATTTTTTCCGTCAATCGGCGTGGCATCACCGTAGACAATGGTCTCGAGGAACCGTGCCCAACGCGGGGCCACCCTCGAGACCAGCGATTCCTCGGCGGTCAAGCGGCATGCGTCCGAGAAACCTGGCCGACGAGCGGCCTCCACGGCTTCGTGCCAAGCCGTGGCGAGCCGGGCCTCCCCGGCGTCGAGGAGGACCGCATCGATTCCAGATTGGAGATCGGTGCGGTGCGGATCGGCCACGCTGATTGGCACCGCACCTCCATACATGGCCTGTCGCTCGATACTTCGAATTGGTCGATCAGAATCCGGTGTGATCACGACCGCGGCTTCCGCCAAAATCCCCCGGAGCCGATCGGCATCGTCGAAGGTGGTGATCCGAGAAAGTAGTTTTCGCCGACGGAGATGTGACCAGATCTTGCCGTCGACGGATCGCCCCGAAAGCTCGATCGCGAGATGTTGAAGTCGCCCGGGGAACTCTTCGTGGCTTGACAGGCCGTCGATGAGGGCGGTCCAGGTCGCGGCATGGCCGACGGGGCCGAGGATGACCCCGAGCCCCCGCGACTCTGGCGACGGTCGAAATGTCCGCGGGACCGGAATCGGGAGGTGCGTGCATTGGTCCTCGCCGACTCGGATGGCCGCGAGGTTCCGCAGTCCCTCGGTGGCGGCCACCACCGTGACCCGCGGATGCCGCTCGATGACCGCAACTTCCGCTCGACTTCGAGCCTCGACCACCAACGGGACATCGAGATGGTTGGCCAGTCGATCAGCGAACGCAGCGCTTCCTGGGCCGACTGAGACGACGACGTCGAGTTCATCCATCCCGACTTCAGTCAACGTGTCTAGGACCGAATGGACGGCCCGCGCCCGAATCCAGAAGGGGACTTGGGTGGGAATGGTGATCATCGGCGTCGGCGCGTCCCGATCGTCGAGATCGTCTTGGGGATCACCGTCCAGGGCCAGAAGCGCACGAACGCCCTCGGTCGCGAGGCCGACGGCGAGTCTTGCAAAGGCGGAACGTTCCTGTTGAACCCGGGTCCGGTCGAGAATAAAAGCGGCGCGGAGGGTCACGCCCCGGCCCTCTCGACCGTGACAGAATGCGGGGGCGGAAACGACGCTTTGATGGTGGCGGGGATTCGAATCGGCCTGCGGGTCTTCAGGTTAACCAGGGCCCAGCGGGTGTTGGCCACACAGATCACACGATCATCCGAGGGCCGAACAAAGAAGGTGTCTCTTCGAACCGAGGTCCGGGTGAAGGTGTGCAACCAGGTCGCTGCGAGAAGTTCGTCGTTGGCGAACGCCTCGCCTCGGTAGTCGATCTCGTGTCGAACCACAAACCACATGCTGCCTTGCTCAAGATGCCATTCGCGGGTGAACCCCGCGGCGTCGGTCGCCAATTCGGCGAGTCGGTCGATCCAGCGAACGTATTCGGCATTGTTGACGTGGGGCACCGCGTGGCTCATGCCTTCATCGCCGACCCTCGCGGTTGCCCAGAAGGAGATGTCTGCGGGTACGGGCCAGTTGGGATGAAGCGTCGGCGGCGTTGGCCGCGCTTCAAACCGGGTGGTGGTCATGTCGCATCTCCAGGGGCGATCTCCGGTTCGATTTCCCGGAGATACTTCCACGAGTAGAGGCCCGTCCGATGTCCATCGTTGAAATGGATCCGAATCGCATAATTGCCGACTGGCTCGATTTGCTCCGCACGGAGTACACCCGTCGCGCCCCCAGCGGGAAGGACGGTGAGCGGATTCCGATCGATCTCCTTTCGGAGTTCTCGGGCATCCGCAGAGGGGCTCATCCGTCGGAGCCATGCCGTGGGATAGAACACTGAGCGGCCATCGGGCCACTCGACGGTGAGGCCTTGATCGCGATCGAGGTGAAGGTGGCGGGGCGGCGAATCGACTGCCATGGGGGAAATGGTACGGCCGGAAGCGATCACGCGGTGAAAGGCGGTCGACCCCCGTAGAATCTCGGCATGATTACCTCCGCTTCGAACCTCGCGCCGGGCCAGTGTCTTTCGATGCGGCTGGAAGCCCATGCTCCGATCTGTGTGGGCCTTGATCCGGTCATCAGCCGGCTCCCCGATTCGATCGATGGTGCCGACGAAGTGGCCGCGATCGAGCGATTCTCGCGAGGTGTGCTGGATTCGGTCGTTGGCATTACCCCCTGCGTGAAGGTCCAGGCAGCGTGCTTCGAGCGGTACGGGAGCCGCGGGGTCGCCGCGATGGAACGGGTCATCACCGCGGCCGTGGACTCCGGGTTTCTGGTGATCCTCGATGCGAAGCGCGGCGATATCGGTATCTCAGCAGCGCATTACGCGGCCGGCGCGGCGGCCACCGGCGCCCAATGGATCACGCTCAATGGATATCTCGGAGAGGACGGGATCATCCCGTTTCTGGAGGCGGGGCTGGGCGTCTTTGTGCTGGTCCGTACTTCGAATCCTTCGGGAGATGAGATCCAGTCCCCGCCATCCACCCATGGAACCGTGGCCGGCCTGGTGGGCTCCATGGTTGGGCGATTGGGTGCATCCAGACTTGGCGCGAACGGCCTCTCCTCCGTTGGCGCCGTGGTCGGTGCGACGAAGCCGGAAGCCGCCGCAGCACTTCGGACCCTGATGCCTGACGCACCTTTTCTACTGCCGGGATACGGGGCCCAAGGTGGCGGGGTCGATGGCGTGCGGGCGGCGCTCGATCGTCGAGGTGGAGGCGTTCTGGTCACCGCCAGTCGGTCGATCATCCACGCGTTCGTTGGCCGGACGGGAGACTGGCAACAGCACGTGAAGGACGCCGCAGTGGCGTTCGCCGAAGAGATCAGCGGCCTTGTCGCCGATGAGGGCCATTGACATGCGTTATCTCCCAATCGGACTCCTGATCATTCTGCTGGCGAGCCCGTTCGTTCTGGAACAAAAGGGTGAACCCGTCGATCCCGATGCGCCGCAATTGGTCATCGTGACGCCGCATAACGAACAGATTCGCTGGGAATTTAAACGGGCCTTCGAGCGCTGGTATGACGCGAAATTTGGTGAGCGGGTCCAAGTGATGTGGAGCACCCCCGGCGGGACCAGTGAGATCCGAAAGCTCCTCATCTCCGAGTACACCGCAGCGCTGGAGGCGGGGATTCCCCCCGGCGGCAACGCGGATTTACTTTGGGGCGGCGGGAGTTACGAATTCAGCCAGTTGTCGAGACCAATTGAAATCACGGTGGACAATGAACCACGTTCCGTCTCCGTACTGGCACCGATCGAAGTGACTCCAGCCTGGTTGGAGTCGATTTACGGCGATGGCATGATCGCGGATCAAGCGCTTTTCGATGCGGGGCATCGCTGGTTTGGAACCGCGCTCTCAAGTTTCGGAATTGTTTTCAATCGAGACGCCTTGGTGGGGTTGGGGGTCTCCACCCCGGGGACCTGGCAGGATCTTGCGGTTCCGGAATACGACGGCTGGATCACCATGGTCGATCCCGGGATGAGCGGATCGGTGACCACCGCGTTTGAAGCGATCCTCCAGCGGCGTGGCTGGGTTGATGGTTGGCGGATCCTCCGTCGGCTGGCCGCGAATGCTCGGTCGTTCGCGGGCAGCAGCACGAAGGGACCCATCGAGGTTGCCGCCGGTGAAACGGCGGCCGCGGTCTGCATTGACTTCTACGGGCGTTACGAGGCACAACGAACCCGCGATGCCGCCGTCAAGGCTGGGCTTGCGGGGGCGGATGCGATTGGGCGGGTCGGCTACGTGGATCCCCCGGGCGAGACGGTGATCGATCCGGATCCCATTGGCCAGCTCACGGGCGCCCCGAATCCGGAACTCGCTCGTCGATTCATCGATTTCGTACTGAGTCGGGAAGGTCAAGCCCTGTGGCAATTCCCAGTGACCTCCAGTGGTCTTGGACCAACAGATTTCGAACTTCGACGGCTCCCCATTCGGCGGTCGATGTACCGCGATGACTTTGTTCGATTCGTCGACAAGGTCGACCCATGGACGATCGCCACGCCGGTCGCGGCGCCCAATCGGGCGATGCGAGCCTTTATTGCACCGCTGTTTCGGGCGATGGCGCTTGATCAAGCCGAGGCACTCCAAGATGCCTGGCGGACGATCACCGCGCATCCGGCATATCCGCAAGATGCTGAGGGCTTGGTGACCGCGTCCTCGGTGAGTGATCCCGAGTTATCACGCCTGTTGACCGAATTCGATTCGTTCCCGGTAATTATTGGCCCCGTGATCGCTGGCCAAGGGGATTCGTCTTTCAATCTCGGGGACGTCGATCAACTCGCCGCGGTCAAAGCGGGTTGGCTTCGACGTGGATGGGCGGATGAAGGCCTCTGGCCGGTTGAGGCCGATCCAACCGAAGTGCTCCGGCGAATCGCTCGACGGCACTTCCGTGCGGTCTACCAGGCGATCGTGGCGGCCCAGAGGCCGGCAGCATGAGTAGCAACGCCCCGAAAGGCGGCCCTCGGACCCGTATCGTGGTGACCATCGGGCCCGCCTGCGACTCCGCAGCGCAAATTCACCAGCTCATTGAGGCCGGCGCGGGTGTGCTGCGGCTCAACATGAGCCATGGTTCACTTGAGACGCATCAGAAGACGGTGGCGACCATTCGCCAAGTCGAATCGGAATGCGGCGTGCCGATCGCGATCATGGCGGATTTACCGGGGCCGAAAATTCGGCTGGCCGGTGCGGTTCCGGAGCGGGTCGAGACCGGTGCCGAAGTGACCATCGTCGGGCCTGATGAGCTCATCAGTAACGCTCATCCCGATGCCTTGAGTATCGACGTCAGGGGCGTTCTGTCGGCGGTCAAGGTCGGGCATCGGATCTTGATCGATGACGGCAACATTCGACTTCTCGTCATCGCGATCGAAGGCGCTGGTGATCAAACGCGGGTTCGCGGCGTGGTGACTTCCGGTGGTGGACTCCGGGCTCGAAATGGCGTGAATGTTCCAGACAGTGATCCTGATCTACCAGCCGTCACCGATCGAGATCTCGAATTGGCGCACGCCATGACCAAGGCCGGCGTCGACTTTCTGGCGGTCAGTTTCTGTCGCGATGGAGACGATCTCCGGCGACTCCGATCAAAAGTCATTGACGACATCGATCCGGATGGAATCCCCCCCGGGATCGTGGCCAAAGTGGAACGCCCCGCGGCGGTGGCGAACTTGACGGACGTGGTTGCAGCCAGTGACGCGGTCTTGGTGGCGCGGGGTGACCTGGGTGTGGAGATGGATATCGCAGAGGTGCCGGTGGTGCAGAAGCGCATCGTTTCGGCCGCGGTATCAGCCGGACGACCGGTGATCGTCGCGACGCAAATGCTCCAGAGCATGATCGAAGCAGCATCGCCGACCCGGGCCGAGGCGACGGATGTTGCGAATGCCATCCTCGACGGAACCGATGCCTTGATGCTGAGTGGTGAGACGGCGATTGGCCGACATCCGCCGTTGGCGGTGGAAATGTTGCAGCGAATCGCGGTCTCCACGGAAGCCTGGATGGACGAACGGGAGGCGCCAGAGTTGACGGCTCGAACTCTGGTCGAGATTGCCGATCCTTGGATGCCGGCGATTGCCCGCGGGGCTTGCCGGATTGCGGCCGATCTCGGTGCGGTCGCAGTGCTGGCTTGGTCGAGAGATGAACACACCGCCTGTCTCCTCAGCCGTGAACGGTTCAAGGTTCCGATCATCATGTTCACCGACGACGTGCGACTGGCGCGTCGAATGCGTCTTCTGCGCGGGGTTTGGCCAGTGGTCACGTCCACGATCACCACGCGCGCTGAGTTTCTTCGCACCGCCGCGGCGATCGCGGTGGCCGATGGTGTCGCCCGAATCGGTGAGGCGTGCGTTTTCGTTCATGGTTCAGGACGGAATAGCGAAAGGCCAACCGATGCTATTGGCGTGCTTCGAATCGGTGATGAGTCGGAGCGTTTGTCTTGACGATCTCTAACGCCGTGACGATTTCGGTTGGGGATGAACTCCTCGCCGGCGAGACGCTTGATACGCACGGTCGCACCATCTCGACGGCACTGGCAGCTCGCGGGTGCCGGGTACTTCAGCATCGGGTTCTCGGCGACGATGTCGCGGACATTGCGGCGGCCATCGTGGCCGTGACGGCGTTCGCGGATCTGGTGGTGATCACGGGGGGGCTGGGGCCGACGCTTGACGATGTCTCACGAGAATCGCTCGCCAAAGCGATGAATGAGCCGTTGGTCTTGGATGTCGCCGCGGAGGCGCATCTCGCGACCTGGTACGCCGGCCGAGGTCGGGTGATGCCGGCGGGCAACATTCGACAAGCGATGCGGCCGGAGTCGGCGACGTGCCTTGAAAACCCGCACGGAACGGCGCCAGGATTGCAGGCCAGAATTGGGCGTGCACTGGTCGTGATTCTTCCCGGTCCGCCCAGCGAGATGCGGCCGATGCTCGAGGGCGTGCTGGAAGTCGAACTTCCCGATGCACCGAGGCCGGCGATCGTGATCCGGGCGTTTGGTATCGGTGAATCCGACGCCGCCGAGCGGATTGAGTCGCTCATGCGTCGTGACGTCAGTTTTCCGGTGTCGACGACGGTTTCGCAGTCGCTTCTCTCGGCACGACTTCGTGGGAATGGACCGGATGACCGCGATTCGATTGAGTTGCTTGCGGCGCAGGTCGAGCAGGCATGGCATCCCTTTGTGTTTGGCCGCGATGAGGACACGCTGGCATCGGTGCTGGGGGGCGAGCTTGCGAAATGCGGCCGGACCTTGGCGACGGCGGAAAGTTGTACCGGCGGGATGGTGGGTGCGATGCTTACCGAGGTACCGGGTTCGAGCCAGTGGTACCCCGGTGGTTGGGTGACTTATGAGAACAACCGGAAGATCGAGGATCTTGGGGTCGGGGCCAAGTTGATCGAACTGGATGGCGCGGTGAGTGAGTCGGTGGTCGCCGCCATGGCCAATGGAGCTCGACACCGCGCGGGCGCGGATTACGGAGTCGCCATCTCTGGCGTGGCGGGGCCGGGTGGTGGTTCGGTGGACAAGCCGGTTGGAACCGTCTGGGTCGCGGTCGCAGATGACGCAGGGATCGATGCTCGATGCTTCCGATTCTCGGGCGGTCGATCGGTGGTGCGGGATCGAGCCGCGAAGACGGCCCTGCAATTGACTCGCCTTCGACTTCGAGGTGATGAATCCGATCTGCTTTGGCAGCGGGATGCCCGGTCATGAGCGCTGAACTGGTCCGGTCGTGGCGGCCTTTCGCGGTGGGGGTCGGTGCCAATCTTGGTGATCGACGTGGACAAATTGCCCGGGCTCAGGTTCTGGTTGCAAAGACCGCTGGCGTTCGCGGCGTCCGGATGGCGCCGATCATCGAATCGGCACCAGTCCTTCCGCCCGGCGAGAACTCAGGGCACCCCGATTATCTCAATACGGTCTTGGCAGGCGAAACAAACCGAACGCCTCGCGAGCTGCTCTCGCGGCTGCTCGCCATCGAAGCAGGTTTCGGTCGACGACGTGGCTCGGGCTGCCAGCCTCGAACTCTCGATCTCGATCTTCTGCTGGTCGGGGAACTTTGTCTCAACGAGCCCGGATTGGAAATCCCCCATCCCCGAATGTGGTCGAGGGACTTCGTCCGTGAGCCTCTCTTGGCGTTGATGCCGGAACTCCGTCGAACGGCGGCCCAAGGCAGCAGGGGTTCGATCCATTCCGCCCGTGGGGAGTCTTGAGACCCGCCGTTGCTGGCTCGTGAACGGTTTTTGCTCACCAGCCCGCATTCAGGCGAAACCCTTGGTGCATCTTGCCGGTAGGATTCTCCTCCTGCTGAGGCACGTGTCCCGGCATGCAGTTCAGGGACTTAACCGGTCCGGACGCCAATTCAGGCGTCGATCAGCCAGACGCGCTTGGCGTCATTTTCTCGGAGTTCGTTCTTATGCGACAGTTGACCGCCGCACTTGCCGCCGGTGTCTTTCTGACCGGCTTCGCCAACGCCACCGTCCAGGACGCCCCTGCAGGGGACGCCAAGACGGCCGCACCCATGGCAGCCAAGGGTGATCCGGCGGCCTTTACGACCGCCGATCGAAGTCCCGAAGCAATCAAGGCCGGACTCGCGCAACTGGTGAAAACCAGAGCCGTGTATCGCAACGCGCCGGCGTTGACCGAGGGCATCGTGATCGCGGTCAAGTCGCCCATGGGTGAACAGAAGACCATGGTCGATTCCCAGTGGGGTGCCAACGGTGCCTTTGATATCACGGTAGACGGCCAAATGCGGATGCTCGCGGTCGGCAGCAACTTCTACATGGTGATGCCCGCCGACGAATCGCGATACGTCACCAAGGAAATCGTCGATGGGGACGTCATGGGGATCATCGCCGGGGCGACCGGTGGTGGTGGCCTGCCCGACCCCGCGATTCCTTTTCGACTCGGTAAGGCCGACGTCAAGCCCGAAGATATTCCCGCGATGCTCGGCCTCGGTGCGATGACGAATCCCAAGCTCGCCGGCTTCCGATCGGCCGCGAACGGGCCACAGGCATTGCTCGAAGGCGAAGGCGGCAAGGCGGTCGTTTCGATGAACGCCAAGACGAACCTCATCGATCGAATTGATCTGATGGTCACCCCTCCCGGTGCACCGCCCGAATTCAAGATCGATGTGGCATTCACGATCAAGAATGAACTTCTGAAATCGCTGAAGACGCCGATCACTTTTGATACGACGGGGAAGACCCCGGTTGACGGACCCGATGGTCTCGGCCCGCAGCCACTCGAAACCGGCGCCATGGCCCCCGATTTCGAGTTGAAGACACTCGACGGAGAGACCGTGAAGCTCTCGAGCCTTCGCGGCCAGGTTGTGGTGCTTGATTTCTGGGCGACGTGGTGTGGTCCCTGCAAGCGAGGCCTCCCGGTCCTCAATCAGGTCGTCCAATGGGCCGCAGAAGCCGACATGCCGGTCAAGTTCTTCGGCGTCAACGTCTGGGAACAAGGCGATGTCGCGGCGAAGCTCAAGCTTGCCAAGGATTTCTGGGACGGCCAGAAGTTCAGTTTCGCAAGCCTGATCGACTCGGATGACTCGGTCGTCGCCAAGTACGGCGTCACCGGGATTCCCACGAGTTTCATCATCGGTCGAGATGGCAAGGTTGAAGTGGTCCATCAGGGCTTCGATCCCGGCATGGTCGAAACCATGAAGACGGAGCTCAAGACCGCTGCTGGCAATGACAAGGGCTGATCAGTCCAACGCCGTACCACGGTGCAGAGAAGTCCGAAAAGAGCTCAATTCCGCCGGGCCGCGATCAGAGGATCGCGGTCCGGCGTTCTCTTTTCGCATCCGCCGCCCGGCTCCGACGTACCATTCATTCCTGGTGGTTGTCGCCGGTTGGCGTCGCCCAAGCGACTTCGGTATTGGAGCCTGCATGTCGGATATCCCTTTCAACGCGACGCGTATGCTGGACCGTCGGCCGCAATTTTCTTTGGCCATCTTCCGGGCCATGATCACCATCGGCCTGTTCCTCAGCGGCAGTGTTCACGCGAATGCACAGATGCGGGACGAAGATCCCGCGGCTTCCCAGGCCTTGGCTGCGGTCATCAAGGCGGTTCGTGCCGAGCCACGGCTGATTCGAGAGACCGTGATCGTCTCAACCATCGATGGTGATGAGGTCGCGACGGCGCCCGCCCGGAAGGCGGCCTGGACGTTTGTGCCAGACCGTGGCATGGCGGGGGCCTTCGACGGATTTCAGATTGTGCTCTCCGATGACCGGATTCTCACCATCCACGATTCATCCGAGGGCTTGTTCTTCGAGAACCCCGACGGTGGCTCCCGATACTACGCGCTGCTGAATGCCTTCTCAGATCTTCCTTGGCCGGCGTTGGCGCTTGGGCTGGGCGAGCCGATTCCTGCTGAATGCGCCATGCAGTTGCACTCGCGGGCACCATGGCTGCAGCCCACCTCGGTCGAGATGGTCGAGGTCGATGGGACCCCCCGACGTCGAATTGGTCTCTCGAGCGACTACGAGCGGATGCAGCTCGACGTGAATCCGGTGACCGATCTTCCCATCACGGCGTCCGTGAGAATTCACGATGGTCTCTTCGTCAAGGATGGAATTGAACTCGAATACGCCTATACCTACGAATTCGGACCGGTACCGGATGTGGAGCAGGCGTTTCGGGTCCCGGTTCGAGATCGTCAGCGTGTGGACAGTGTGGCGGCACTGGCCCGTCCCGCGCCGCTGGCCGCTGGAGATCGTCCACGGGGCGAAGGCCTGGCACCCGGGCGAACTGCACCGGAGCTCGACCTTGCGGGTCTCGGGCCCGATGGTTTCAAGCTCGCCGACCTCAAAGGAAAGGTGGTCGTCCTCGACTTCTGGGCCACGTGGTGCGGACCATGTCGAGCGGCCTTGCCCGCGCTCGCCGAACTCTCGAAGTGGGGGGTCGAGAATAATCTTCCCCTTGAAGTGGTCGCGGTGAATACCAGCGAGCAGAGCAAGGATCTGGCGACTCGGCGAAAACGAATCGCCGCCTTTTTGAAGGAACAGGGCCCCCGAGTGGACGGGCTTCGGGTGGTCTTGGACCTGGACGGGAAAGCGGCGGGCGCCTATCGGGTTCGAGGGCTGCCCACCACCGTGGTCATTGACGCCGAGGGCCGGGTGGTCTCGGTTCGCTCCGGGTTTGGTCCCGGCTCCGAAAAACGGCTCCGGGAAGACATTCTGGATCTCTTCGAAGGCGGCGATCCCGCGCCAGCAGCGCGTGGCGCGGATCTCCTTTGATCGACAGGTCGGATACCATCAAAGCATGACGCACGAGAATTCCAACTCACCGGATGCGGCTTCCCTCGACATCGAAGTGTCACTCGATGACGCGATGGTGCTTCTGGTCGATGACAATCAGCAAAATCTTGAGTTGATGCAGGCGTATCTTGATGATCTGCCGTGCCGGACTGAGACGGCAATGGATGGAATTGAGGCGATGGAAAGAATCGCCCAGGACCGTCCCGATCTCGTCCTGCTCGACGTCATGATGCCTCGCATGTCGGGATTTGAAGTCTGTCAGAAGATCAAGGCGAATCCTGAGACCCGAGGGACCGCGATCATCATGGTCACCGCACTCAACGAAGTCCCGGACTACGAGCGGGCAGTCGAGAGCGGAACCGATGATTTTCTCTCGAAGCCGGTGAATAAACTTGAACTGATCACTCGGGTTCGAAGCCTGCTTCGGGTCTCGCTGCTTCGACGAAAACTCGACGAGATCATGCGAGATACGGGCGACGCTGAAACGAGTTGACGACGGCTCGCGACGATCAACAGATCAAGACAACCAACGCCCCGCCTCGATCAGTGATCGAGGCGGGGCGTTGGTTGTTTTTTGCATGTTCAGTCGATCGGGTAGATGTAGATCAGGTCGCATTGCGAGTGAGCATCACCGGAGAATCTGCCGGTCGCATCCAGCGACTTTCGCCACCTCTGGGCTCCTGTCCATGCAGAAGGTGATCGAGGTAGCGTCGAAGCGAAGCGTCATCAAACTGATTCAACCAGTCTCGGCGAGCGGTCCCGTTGAATTCGCGAATGGCCTCGATCAGGTGGTCCTTGGAAGGCATGTTCTAATCTCTCTGAGGGCTGAAATCGTGGCGATCAAGATGCTGCTCTAGTCGGGGGGAAGTGAGGGCTCGAGTTTGGTTCCGCCCAACCTTGGCGAAAGAGTTCTCGGCATCTCATCGGGAGTGAGTCGACCGGATAACTCAGGGGCTCGGGGTGGAAACGCCATATTTTCGGACGTTGGCGTGACCAGCCCACCCGATGGTGGTGGGGCTGATCACTCGACCACAGGGGGTAGTGGTGGGGTTCGTCCGAAAAAAACTTTGATTCATGGTCCGAGATGAGTTCGGGAATGGGCGATTTCAGCCCTACCCGGCCTCTGCTCGTCAGGCTGACGCCAGCGAGGGATCATGATTCGGCCTCGCCGATTCGTCGTCACGGGAGGATTACTCCTGGACGGCTTTCATTGCGATGAGGTCCTGAACATCGAGAATTCCTACCGGATGACCCTCGGCATCGATCACCGGAATCTCATCGACGCGACGCTCCCGAACCAACCGGACCGCATCTTGGACCAGTGAGCCAGCATCCAGGCGGCCGGGATCGGCGGTCATGACGTCTCGGATGGGCTGTGCGAGCCCCTTGGCGCCATTGGCATTCACCAGCCGGCGGAGATCCCCGTCAGTAAAGATCCCGCTCAGCAGGCCCGAGGCGTCGACCAGGAGGATCGCGCCGGTTCGTCGGCCGCTGCCGGCGGCGGCGAGGGCCTGCTCGACGGTGAGGGAGTCTGGTGCTACGGCGACATTCTCACCGACCTTGAACCGCAGGATTTCGATGATCGGTCGGAGCCCGGCGCCGAGCATGCCACCGGGATGGTGGCGATGAAACGCGTCGGCATCGAAGTCGCGACGGCGGGATGCGGCGAGCGACAGGGCATCACCGACCGCGAGCATCGCGGTTGTACTGGCGGTGGGCGCGAGTTGCAGCGGGCAAGCCTCGGTCACGTCGCCCAAGGCTAAGTGAGCCTGGCAGAGTCGGCCGAGCGAACTGTCTCCGTCACGGCTAATCCCGATGCAGGGAACCTGATCGGCTCGAAGAATCGATGCGAGGGCGACGATTTCTTCCGTCTCACCGCTGTAGGAGAGCAGCAAGGCAATGTCCCCTCGGCGAATTCGGCCAAGGTCGCCGTGGACGGCTTCGGCTGGGTGCAGGGGGTGAGATGGTCGTCCGAGGCTGGAGAGCGTCGCAGAAATTTTCGCGCCGATCAGCCCTGATTTACCCATTCCCGAGACGACCACATGACCTTCGCAGGTGGCGACCAGGTCGATCGCGGCGGACCAGTCTGCCGAGGCGGTGGCGACCATGGCGGCGACCCGTTGGATCGCGTCGCTTTCCGCGCTCAGGACGGACTCAATGAACGAGCCTTCGACAGCCTGAGTTTCGGTCGTTTCGGTACGGGTTCGAGGATCAGAGGACATGTGGAAGATTGTACGGGGCTGGCCCGGGAATCTCACGAATCGACGCCACCCGGCGTCCGGGTCGGTACAGTGGGCTGATGGCCATTCAGGACGATTACACGGTCCGATTGAGCACCTTCGAGGGGCCGCTCGATCTTCTTCTTTACCTGATCCGTCGGGCGGAAGTGGATATCCACGACATTCCGATCGTGGAGATCACGGATCAGTTCCTGACCGCCATTGCGAGCCTCGGCAGCGACGCTCGTCTGGACATTGACGCGGCAGGCGAGTTCCTCGTGATGGCGGCCACACTGGTCGAGTTGAAGTCGCGGACCCTTTCGCCCAAGCGGGCTGAGACTGACGCGGACTCGGACGACGCCGAGGAAGAAGCAGACGATCCGCGTCATGAGCTGGTCCGCCAGCTTCTGGCCTACCAGCGTTACCGCTCGGCGGCGGGACGGCTCGAAGATCGTCGAGAAGAGTTTGCGGCCCGCTGGCCGGTCCGCATCCGGATCGGCGAGGCTTCCTCGCAAGAAGACGACGAGGAGACGCCCGCGCTCGAACTCGACGACGTTCACGCTGGAGATCTCTTCTCCGCATTCGAACGGATCATGGCCGCGATCGACCCCACGCGACTGGGGGAACACGCGGTCGAGTACGACGACACGCCAATCAGTCTGCACTCGGAGGATCTGCTTGATCGCATGTCGCATGCACCGGGCGGTCGTCTGTCATTGCAGGACGCCTTTGAAGGGCGCAGCCGCGGGGCGATGATCGGCCTGTTTCTCGCGGTTCTCGAACTTGCCCGGCAACGAAGAGTGCTGGTTCGGCAGGAGGACACCGGCTTGATCCATCTCGAACTGAACGGCGACGTGGACGAAGGCCTGACGCAGTTCGACGAGAACGAGTCCTGAGTACGGCGGGACCTCGGCGAAGTGGCGTCAATCCACCATGTCGCGAGCCAGGCCATTCTCCGGACACCACGCATCGAGAAACGCGAGCAGCTCCGGCCCTTGCTCGACGAGTTTCTTGCGGCCGATCCCTCGAATTGAAGACATGGCCTCCAATGTGGAGGGGCGGAATCGGGCGAGATCCCGGAGGACGGCGTCATTGGCGACCACGTAGGCGGGAACCTTCCGCGCGGCGGCCATGCCGCGTCGCAACTCGCGAAGTCCTTCGAAGAGTGGCCGATCGATGCCTGACCAGTCCGTGGCATCGCGGCCTTTGGGGGCTCGCTGATCGCGTGGTACTTTGCCCCGGGCGGGCTTGGCCAATTCGATCTCGCGATCTCCGCGAAGCACCGTGACACCATCGGCGACCAGGGTGAGTACGGGGCGATCGCCGCCGATCCGCCCGAGGCAGCCCGTCGCCACCAGTTGCCCGATGAGATCCGTCACCTGGCTCTTGGTCAATTCACGAAGGAGGCCGAAAGTGGAGAGTTGGTCATGACGCATCGAACGGATTCGTTCGGTATTGCCGCCAACCATGATGTCCGCGATGTGCCCGGCCCCGAACTGTTGTCCAAGGGTTCCCAGTCGTGCCACGCACGAGAGGATTTTGCGGGCCACGGTCGTCGCGTCGTCTAAACGTTCAATCTCTCCAAGGCAGGCGTCGCAGGCGCCACAACCGCCTTCACGTTCGTCGGCCCCATGCCAATCGTGTCCGAAGTACTCGACCACGGCGCGATGGCGACAACCCAGGCCACGGCACCACGCGGAGGTTTCTGCGAGCAGGTCGAGCTGGGCTCGCGTATTCCGATTCACGGTCTCCCGATCACCACCTTCGGCCACGGCTTCGTCTGCAGATCGTTCGATCAGACCTTGCCATCGGGCCGCATCAGAGGCGGCATGGAGCAGGACGCATTCCGCGGCGAGACCGTCTCGTCCCGCTCGCCCCGCCTCCTGCTGGTAGTGCTCTAACGACTTGGGCATATTCGCGTGAATCACGCATCGGACGTCACTGCGGTCGATGCCCATACCGAACGCGACCGTCGCGACCACCACCGGAAGCCGGTCGGCCTGAAACGCCTCGTGGACTTTGGTGCGTTTGGCCGCGGGGAGACCAGCGTGATAGCACGACGCCTTGACGCCGCGGTCGACGAGTTTTTTGGCAATTCGTTCGGATTCTGCACGGGTCTGTACGTAGATGATCGAGGCCTCATTGGGATGGCGTTCAAGTACTTCGAGTACTTGTGCCACCGCATCGGTGCGTGGTCTGACGCGAAAGATGAGGTTTGGCCGATCGACGGATCCGACCACGCGGACCGGGTTGTCGAGTTGGAGTTGCTGCACGATGTCCTCACGCACCCGAGGCGTGGCGGTCGCGGTGCAGGCGAGCATCGGGACCCCCGGGAGTTGGGCGCGAAGGCTGGCGAGACGACGGTAGTCGGGCCGAAAATCGTGACCCCACTGGCTGATGCAGTGTGCTTCGTCAATGGCGATCAGGCACGGCTCGGCGGCGGAGAGGATCGAGACCAGGGAACCGAGCGCCAGACGCTCGGGGGCCAGGTACAGGACCGGGATGCGACCGTGGACGAATTCGCGAAGGACCTGGCGTTTCTCTTCTTCGCTGAGCAACCCGTGCAAGGCGGCCGCGGGAACCCCGCTGGCACGAAGACTGTCAACCTGATCCTTCATCAGGCTTACCAGTGGGCTCAGGACGATTGCCGGACGCTCTCGAACGAGGGGGGGAAGTTGGTAACAGACAGACTTGCCGCCGCCAGTGGGAAGAACCAACAACGTGTCACGTCCATCCAGTACTGACTGGACCGCCTCACGCTGAAGCGTTCGAAGTTCGTCATGCCCCCAGATCTCGCGAAGCAGGGTCTCGGCCCGATCGATCGGGTCGGTGTCGGTCGGAATCTGGAGATCGATCGTGGCCATCATTTGATGTGATCTGCAATCGCCATCACGATCGCCTCCTGAAGGTTCTTCGAAGGAAGAGAACTCCCCTTGAATCCGTTGCAGAAGATACTAAATGACCATCGACGCCCGTCTTCCGCGGTGACGAACCCACTGAGGCAACTGACGCCAGTCATGAACCCCGATTTGGCGTCCACTCGGGTTGACGATCCACGGAGGCCACTAAATCTCGATTTCAAGGTTCCTTCTTCGCCACCGCGAGCGAGGCTCTCGATGAAGATTTCGGAGAGTTGAGGGTCGTCGTGGAACGAGTCCAGCCACGCCGTGAGAAATTCAGTGGTCACCAGATTGCGACGGGAGAGCCCCGAGCCGTCATCGATGTGGATGTCCTCCATCAATTCGGGCGCGTTCTGCTCGAGCCGAGATGTGGCGATCTTCTCGATGGCGGCATCGGCCTCCGCCCAAGATCCAGGTTGGCCAGTCAAGGTATGAACGCTTCTTTTGAGAAGCGATTCGGCGTAGAGATTCTGACTTGTTTCGTTGCAGTGTTCAATGATCGGACCGATCGGCATTCGAACCACTGGGCCGATGTCCGTGCCTTCGGTGTTCCGCCCATCGGTGGTACGCCCGATCCGCTCGACGGTGATTCCCTTCGATGTGACGCGATCCGCCAGCAGTTTGAGAAATTGCATCGCAGGATCATGGACGGTGACTTCCAATGGTGCGATCGGCCGGCCATTCTTTGGAGGCTTCACTTTGCCCTTAAACGTGAGTCGGTCAGATTCGGGACTGCGGAGAATCCAGGCCGTTTGTTCTTTTCGGCTGATTTCAGAGTCATTCTTCGCGGTCTTTAGCATTGAATCCAACCGAGGCCTCATGTTGTTCCAGTTTGGGCGAGTCGAGCTGGAGGTGGTGGGACGGAAGTGGATCGTGTTTCGATGAAAATTCAGGCCCGCCACTTCGGCGGAGAAGGCTCGGAGTCGATCGTTGGGATTCCATCCGTCGCGGCCATTCGTGCCGTCGTTCCAGAGCCGGGCTTCGAAGACAGAATCGTCGACGAGGATAGAAACCCGGCCATCGGGTGGTGCGGCGGCGACGATCGCATCGGCCCAGAATCCAAGGATGGCCTCTTCGTCGAGCTCCTGACGCTCACCATGCTCATCTCGATACTTCAACGCCGAGAAAAACGCGGGGTCCGCGAGAGAAGGATCGCCATCGCCGATCACAACAAAAGTGTCTTGAACCCCGCGGATTCGAGTTTCAAAGACAAAATCGGGCCCGAGAACGTGGAGGGCGGCGCCGGTCGCGATGAGCTTCATATTGCTCGCGGGCAGGAGCGGGCGATCAGCGTTGATGGCGATGATCTCCCGTCCGGGACCGGGGCCGTCATCGCACGCGCGAATACTCACGGCGATCTCGGCGTCCTTGAGCGAGCCGGAGCCACTCCGGGCTTGAGAGATCAGACGTTGCACCTTCGCGGCAAGTGTCTTCTCCTGCGCCGCAGTCGCCTTCGGGGGGGGTGCGACCAAGGAGAGGCGGGGTGCCGTTGCCAGACCGCCGAATTCCGACGACGCGATACTCGCCGGAAGCGATCCAAGCGTCGGGCGCACGATTTGGTCGGCGGCGGCTTCGGTTCTGAGGTTGGACCACCAGAGCATCGCGAGGGCTAGGCTGGCCATGGTGGTCACGGCCAAGACACAAGCTGATCGAGGTTGAAATCTGCTCACGATCGGGGAACCTCCGCATCCTTGCGAGACAACGTTCTCAAAGTGTAGCGGTGCCGAGCGGGACGGTTCGAGTTGCCGGGTAGGATTCGTGCAATGAAGAAGCCCCTTTCGGATCCCGAGCAAATTCGAATCTGTCGTTTGCTCCTTGCCCTTGGAATGGACCGCGCGGTCGCGGAACACCGGGCGATGATCCTTCGGCGTCATCCTTCGTTCGCCGCTCGGGGCGATCGGCTCGCCGTCTTTGCATATCGGGAGTCGGAACCGGAGGGCGGTGATCGGGTTCGGGAAGCGTGGATTTTGGCTTCCGTGCTTGGCTGGGAGGAACGAGAATCGGCATTGGCGCTTGATTGCTCTCGAACCGCCTTACGCGGACATTTACTCGTCGCTCAGGACCGCTACTCGACTGAAGACGCCGCGGCGCTGCGGGCGATGGTCGATTCGTTCGAGCCCTCGGTCTTGGAGCCGAAACCGGCTCTGGAGAAAGTCGGGATGCCGGTGGCCCTGGTTTGGATGGCGGCCTTGGCGTTGTTATTGATCGGGTTAGAAATCGCGAGGCAACTGATCGAAGCAAATTGATCGACCCGCTCCGTCGGGGACTAGACTCATAGGCGGTTCGCTCAGTTTTTTTGGGGGGGTTGGGAGTGCAAGAGATGACCACGCGAGGTGTCAATCTACGGGCCGGTTCGACCTTGCAGTGGTTGGTGGTCTCGATCGGGATCATCATCACCGCGTGCGGGGTCTGGTTCTGGGTGCGGAATCTTCCGGATCCGCCTCGGTTTTCGCCGCTCACCCTGGAGCCAGGCGCGGCGTTTGTTCGAACCCCACGGGCGACGGTGGAGATTGCCATTGAAGGGCGGACCGTGATTCGACCGGTGTCTGGTTTCGAGTTCGATCTTGCCGCCGGTGAGGCGTTCGCGCCGGACCTTCCCGCAGGGCCTTTCAAGCTCCTTTATCGGGTCGAGATGGACCTTCCTGACGTGACCTTTGCAAGTTTGGGAGCCAACACCCGTGATTGCCGAGTGCGGTTTCTCCGTGAAGACGAAGAGATACGAAGTACGACGGCAGAGGATGGGGCCGAGATCGAGACCGGCGCGATGGTCTTTCCCGCGGGCGCGAGCGATTTTCAGATTGAGGTTGATGCGTTCGGGCCTTCACCGGCGTTCGAGGCTTGGTGGCGGCTCGACTCCGACGACGAGGAGTTGCCGTTACCCGTCTTTGAAGAGGCCGCGAGCCCGACCGGATCCTGAGCGGAAGCGGGCTGGAAGAAATCACCGAACTGGATGCGTGGAATGACCAATACGGTGGCACCGAAAAAAGGCCCCGACTCTTGCGAGTCGGGGCCTTTCGATTGGCTTTTCTATGACGTCAGCGGCGAGGTCACTCGCTGCCGACTTGAAGGCGGACAAAGGCCTTCAAGGTGGTGCCAGCGGGAATCAGTGAGGAAATCTGCTTGGTCTCGTCCCGAACGTACTTCTGGCCGAGCAAAGTCACTTCTTCGAAGAACTTCCGCATCTTGCCTTCGGCGATCTTGGCGGCGATCTCCGGGGGCTTTCCGCTGTTTTCAGCATCGGCCTTGGCTTCGCCAGCCTTGAGGGCCACGAGATCGCCGGGGAGGTCGGTCTCGTCAACGGCCATGGGGGTTGGAACATTGGCCGCGATATGCTGGCAGATGCCAGTCGCGATGTCCTCGGGCAGCGTGCCGTCAAACTGGAGAAGCACGCCCAGCTTCGAATCGTGGTGAATGTAGGAAGCGAAACTGCCACCGCTGAGTTTCGTTCCGCGGGCCATCGAGATGTTCTCGCCAGTCGTGATCCGAACCTCATCCAATTCCTTGGTGAGTTCGTCATTCATGGTGATCTCGCCATCGGCACCCATGAGAGAAGCCTTGGCGATGGAGGCCGCCAGAGCGCGGAAATTCTCGTTTCGGGCGGTGAAGTCGGTCTCTGCTCGCATCTCAAGGATGGCAGCATTGCCGGCCTCGATGACGAGGGAGATACAGCCTTCGCCGGCCACTCGATCCGCACGAGTGTCCATCTTGCCCTTGAGCTTCTCGCGAAGCGCTTCTTCGGCGGTCGCGGCATCGCCGCCAGCAGCGATGAGGGCTTTTTTGCAATCCATCATGCCCAGGCCCGTCTTCTTGCGGAGGGCCATCACGTCTTTGGCGCTGACGTCGGTCGTGGACATCGGTAGTTCCGTTTCCTTGCGTGGTCGGGCCGGGGGAGACCCGACCTTGGAAATCCGGTGATCGACGATCAAGGTCGAAGACCGGGAGATTGAGTTCACATGAAGTCACGAATCGACGATTGATCCGCGGCTGGTCTCAGGTTCCGGGAGTCTCGCTCGGGACGCTCGCTCCTGCGGTCGGCTCCGTGGTCGGGGCTGCGGCCGGTGCTGCGGCCGTCGCTGCGGCTGGTTCTGGGGTCGCATGACCGGCGGAATCGCCGTCGGCTGCTGGGGTGGCATCCTCAGCTCGGAACTGGCTCCGACTCGAACGACGTCGGCCTTGGTTTTCGCCGTCCTCCTCGTCATTATTGCCGCCTTCGGCGCGTTCCTGAGCTTCTTGGGCTCGCTTGGCCTTGCCTTCGGCAATCGCGGCACAGAGTTCGCGAACCATGACGTCGATCGATCGCATCGAGTCGTCATTTCCGGGGATTGGAATGTCCGCGAGATCGGGGTCGCCATCGGTATCGATGAGACAGATGGTCGGGATGCCGAGGTTCCGAGCTTCGAAGAGGGCGTTCTTCTCTCGGTTCACGTCGACCACAACCATGGCGCCGGGAAGATTGTTCATGGTCCGAATGCCATTCAGGTTTCGGAAGATCTTCTTCTGCTCTCGGAGAAGTTGGGATTCCATCTTCTTCGAGTAGCTGCGGATCTCGCCCGACTCAATCAACTTCTCCAACTCTACGAGCCGCTTCAGGCGTTCGCGGATGGTTCTGAAGTTGGTCAGGGTGCCGCCGAGCCATCGTTCCGTCACGTAGGGCATGCCAATGTCGGTGCAGTACTTCTCGATGCAAGCCTGAGACTGGCGCTTGGTTCCCACGAAGACGACGTCCTTGCCTTCCGCGGTGACCTTTTGGATCAACTTGCGGGCGAGGAGAAGACCCTTAATGGTCTCCTTGATGTCGATGATGTGGATCTGGTTCCGGGTGGCGAAGATGTACGGTCGCATCTTCGGATTCCAGTTACTTCGACGCTGGCCGAAGTGGATGCCGGCTTCGATGAGTTCTTTGACGATTGACATGTGAAAAATGGTCCTTCCGAGCCGCGTCGAGGCGGTCGTTTTCTGCAGCGGTACCGACGGCAACTTCCGATGGCGAATCCGCGTTTCCGCGGATCAGATGGCCGTGTGAGGGCGCTTGATCCGAGTCAGTCATACAACCCGATATCGATCGGGTCTTGAAATGGCCCCAAGGGGCCGACCGCGCACCCGCCACAGGTGTTTGGTCTCTTCCTCGCCAATCGACGTTTCGCCGACCTTTGGGGAAACGATGAGCATACCTTGAACGGGCTCTACAGGCAATGTGAAGCCGGTTTATTGGGGGTTGAACCCGGTCCGAAGGCCGGCGTTAGAATGTGGAATCCTGCGGGGCGATCGATCGAAGCCGATATCGGCGATGATGGCTCAATACGCCTTTTTGTGGCCGTTGGGGTGGTGTCTCCTCCGTCTCCGCGGAGGATCTACCGATTTTCGTCTGAATTGGTTTCTTGGTTTTTTCTGGAAGTGCGCTCCCCATGATCGGCAAAGTCTTCAAGGCCTACGACGTTCGGGCGGTGTACCCCAAGCCTCTGAATGAGAAGATTGCCTGGCAGGTTGGACATGCAAGTGCCGCCTATCTCCTCCAAGAGGCGGGCGCCTCGGGACGCCTCGATCCGATGGCCCGATCGATCGTGGTCGGTCGGGACATGCGGAAGAGTTCCCCGGATCTGCGCGACGCCCTGGTGCAGGGAATTCGTGATGCCGGAGCTCGGGTGATTGACGTCGGGATGGTCGACACGGCGTTCGTCTACTTCGCGATTAACCATCTTGATGCGGCGGGAGGCGTGCAGGTCACGGCGAGTCATAACCCGGCGAAGTACAACGGATTCAAGATCTCCGGCCTCAACGCTCGGCCGGTTGGCACTGGGTCTGGGCTCGACGAAGTGAAGCGCCTCGCGGCGATCGCGGATCGGCAGCGGGTGAAACCTGAAGGCGGCGGTCTGGAGTCGAGAGATCTCTGGGCGGCGTATCGAGCATTCCTGTTGAAGTCACTCGATCCGAAGATCGTTTCTGGCGAACGGCGACTGCGAGTGGTCGTGGATGCGGCTTCAGGCATGGGTGGCGTCATGGTGCCAAAAGTGTTCGGTGAGATTGCCGGGCTGGAGATCATTCCGCTCGGCTTCAAGACCACCGGCGACTTCACGCACGAGCCCAACCCGCTGATTGATTCGAATCTCGACCTCGCCCGTGCCGCGGTCCGGGAGCATCAGGCGGATTTTGGGGTCTACTTCGATGGAGACGCCGATCGCTGCATGATGATCGACGACACGGGGCGGAGCATCGGTTGTGATCTACTCTTTGCGTGGATGGTCGATACGGCGCTTCGTGCGAAGCGAGGCGGGGCGTTTGTCTACGACCTCCGGTCAAGTCGGGTGGTTCGCGAAGTGATCAAAGCCCGTGGTGGCACGCCGGTCGAGAGTCGAGTGGGGCACGTCTTCATGAAGTCGGCGCTCCGCGACCACCAAGCCTTACTGGGGGGCGAACTCTCCGGCCACTTCTACTTCCGTGACCACTTTGGTACCGACAGCGGCCCGCGTACCTTGATCGAGATTTGTAATCTCGTGGCGTCCGCGACGAAAAAACCATCGGAATGCCTTGCGGCATTCGAACGGTACGTCTCCACGGGCGAGGTCAATTTCAAGGTCGAGGACGTTGACGAGGCACTGGCTGCCATTGACGCCATCTTCAGCGATTCCGAAACGACTCGGCTGGATGGTGTGAGTTATGATCTCGGCGAGGCTTGGTTCAACGTGCGATCGAGTAACACCGAGCCGCTACTCCGCTTGAACGTCGAGGGGGTGGATGCGGCCGCTCGTGATGCGGCGTTTGATCGGATCAAGGAAATTTTGGGCAAGCCGGTCGGATGAGCCGCCGGGCCCGGTACGAGGGGGCTCCATGAACACCGATCTTTTCTTGCAGCGACATGGCCTTGATGGAAACCCCTTTCGGGGTGAGGAAGCGAGGCAGGATGCGATCTTCGATCGGGTGGCGGCTGGTTTTCGACATCCTGATTTCTCCAAGATTCTTGGTGATCTCGACTCTCCGGCGTCCGCGGTGGTGTTCGGCGAGCGAGGAAGCGGCAAGACCGCGCTTCGGATGCAGTTCGACTCGGTGCTTTCCGCGTCGAATCGCGAAGCCGGCGGATCGCGGGTACTGGTCGTGGCCCATGATGAATTCAATCCGATGCTGGCCGCCATTCGAAAACGGATGGGTGGCGGAGACGACAATGCGGTGTTCGAATCCGTGGCGGTCTCTGATCACCTCGATGCAATCCTGGCGAGATCGGTTCCGCATCTCGTGGACGTGATCATCGGCGGTGCCGGAGCGAACGACGCGGTCTTTGAGTCGACCGCGGTGGCTCGTCGAAAGATACGGACCGCCAGTCGGGATGACCGGAACAACCTTCTTCGTCTCCAAGTTCTCTACGACCGATTGTCCTCCAGCAGACTGGTCGGTGACCGATCTAAGAAGCTTCGCAGAGCGCTTCGCCTTCGAGGAAGATCAAGGGTCGGAATCGCGTCGTCGGCAACGGCCGCGATGTTGGTCCTCGCGACGGCATGGTCGGTCGTCGTGTTACTCGGTCGGGTTCAAAGCGACTGGATCGGCTGGTCCCCGGCGGGTTTGCTGCTCTTGGCCGCACTGATCTCGGCCGGTGCCGGGATTCGGTCTGCCCACCGGCTGCGTCGCACCGCTGTGGACGCCGGCCGTCGACTTCGGTCGCTCGACCGAGACGTCGCAGGATTCGTGGCCTCGCTCCGGCAGATTCCTCCGGCGACCCTCAGCGATGTGATCCCGCCGGAATCGCCCGCTGGAGAAGAGTGGCGGATCGCGAGGATGGAAGAATTCGTGCAGATTCTTGGCATTCTCGGCGTCAATGGGCTCGTCGTACTCGTCGATCGGGTCGACGAACCGGTCATGGTTCGGGGTGACCCGAGCCGGATGAAATCGTTGGTCTGGCCGCTCTTGCGAAACAAGATTCTGCAGATGCCCGGTGTGGGGTTGAAGTTTCTGCTTCCCTTAGAACTCCGTGAGTTTCTCAGCCGAGAGAGCGCCGATTTCTTTCGAGAAGCTCGACTCGACAAACAGAATCTGGTCGAGAAACTCTCGTGGAGTGGGGCGACGCTGTTTGATCTGTGCAACGCTCGGCTGAACGCGTGTGCCACTGCGGAAGCATCGCCGACTCTGATGGATTTCTTTCACGCAGACGTCGATCGCCGTGAGGTCGTGGATGCGCTCGATCAGATGCAGCAGCCTCGAGACGCCTTCAAGTTTCTGTATGGTCTGGTTCAAGAGCACTGCTCAAATTTGGTCGAGGCCGATGAGGATCCGGGCATCGCTCGGCCGACGCTCGATTTGGTTCGAAAGCGGCACGTGGAGCGGCGCGAAGAGGTGATCCGCGGGCTTCGCGCGGGGTAAGCCGGGAGGATCGGTTCTGCCGACGTATTCCGGTTGGTTCGCCAAGCACGGTCCGTGGCTCGTCGCGAACCACTCGATGGTCATTCGCCAGGAATATGGGAGATAACGCCTTCCCAAGGGCTGGAAGCGGTCGCATAGAGCCGTTTGGGGATTCGGCCCGCGCGGAATCCAAGCCATCCAGCGTCGCACGCGAGGCGCATCGCTCGGGCCATGGCGACCGGGTTCTTCGCGTGCGCGATGCCGGTGTTGAGAAGCACGCCATCGGCGCCGAGTTCCATGGCGATGGTAATGTCACTGGGCGTGCCAACGCCGGCGTCCACGATGACCGGATAGTCGGGATCGCCGCCGTGGGCGGGGTCCTTGAGCAGTTCGAGGATGATGCGGATCGCGGCGGGATTAGAAATGCCCCGGCCGCTGCCGATCGGACTACCGGCGGGCATCACGCTGGTGGCGCCAGCATCGCGAAGCCGAGCCGCCATGATCGGATCGTCGCTCGAGTAGCACAACACGTCGAAACCGTCGGCGACCAATTCGCGGCACGCTTCGAGGGTTCCAACGGGGTCAGGCAGAAGGGTTGTCTGGTCACCAAGGACTTCGAGCTTCACCCAATGCTTTCCGGGGTTGTCGAGTTGGTCGAGCAGTTCGCGGCCGAGCCGAGCGACCCGAACCGCGTCTTCGGCGGTAAAGCAGCCGGCGGTGTTCGGGAGGATGGTGAGTCGATCAAGATCAAGATCATCAAGCAGTGAACGGCCTTCAGCATTCACGAGGCGTTCGCGTCGGACCGCGACGGTCACTGCATCGCAACCGCTCTCGAGCAGTGCGGACTGCATGGTCTGAGCATCTGGGTACTTGCCGGTGCCAGTGACCAGCCTGCTGCGAAGGTGAAAGCGGCCAATGCGAAGACTGGGGATGGCGAGGTCGGCGGTGATGGTCATGGTGGGTGGCGGTCCGGAATTCAGGCGAGGCCTGGCAGAAGCGAGCGCGATGATGCTGAACGGGGGAGGCTCAGCCGCCGCCCACGAGCGAGACGACTTCGATCACGTCATTTTCGGCGAGGCGATGGTCTTGGTGATCGGCTTTTCGGACGATCTCGCGATTGACCTCGACCGCGCAAGGGCGGCCGGTGAGTTCGAGAAGGTCCAAGAGGGTCGAGACGGTGGATTCCACGGGTGCATCCCGCGGGATGCCATTGACGGTGATCTGCATCCGGTCATGATAGGGTTCGAAGCCCACGATTCCATTCGCCTGCTCGGAGACGACGATGAATCCCCAGTCGAACGATCCAAAGCTCGATCAGTCCAACACCCGAACCCGAAGCCCCAGAGGCATTGGGCGGGTTCTCGCGATTTTTGGTGCGTCCGGCCTCCTCCTCGTGGGGTGCGGTGGTGCGGACTACGACACTTCAACTCCCGAGTCGGTGTTGGTGGTGGCGAAGGAAATGGTTGAGAACGGTGAAGCCGATCGACTCCCCGAACTCATCGACATCACCCCGCGGGACATCGCCTTCGAGGACGGTGTCACCGAAGCGAGTGCAATCGAGGAGGTGAAGGGGAAACTCTCGGAACTCCTCGGTCGACTTTGGGTCGTCGGGGAGGAGTTGCAGCGACAGTTTCCGGAGGAAACGGTCGACTCGCTGGACGAGGCGGTTGGAATGGTCAACGACGCGACTGAAGGAGACTGGACGGACGTGATCGGCGGCTTTCTTGCCGATCCATTCAGGTTTCTTGAGGTTCAGGAGGACCGGGTCGAGATACTCGATCTTGGAGACGGAACGGCAGCCGTGCTCTGGGATGATGAGCCAGCTTTTGGCGGATTCGTGGCGATGCTCGAAACCGATGATGGTTGGAAAGTGGGTATCCCGATCGAATTAGTACAGGACTCTGAGTACTGGCCACAGACTCGATATGAATGGTCGGTCGTGGCCTCGATGTTGCTGGGGATTGAGAACTCGCTCGAAGATTTTGAACGTGAGGTCCGAGGCGGTCGATTCAAAAGCCTCTCCCGAGCGGCGGAACGGGCGGGGAGGATCGTTGGTGAATCGGTTGTGGTTCAGGGCGTTATTTACGCCATGATGAAGCGTGACGCGGACGAAGACGAGTAGATCGAGGTCGGCAAATTCAACGATTGAGCCCACATTGCCTCGGCGATGACGCCAGCCTTTGATCGACGATCAAAATGCATGACAACGGCGGTCAGCTACGAATCAATAGCGGGATTTCGCTTCGTTGCAGCATCGACGAAGCCGTATCGCCGAGCAGGAGTCGGGAGAGTCCGCGTCTGCCGACGGCGCCCATGACCAGCATGTCTGCATTCCAACTCTCCGCATTTTCCAAAAGGGCGGTTGGCGGATCGCCGTCGAGAACGCAGCCTTCAACGGTGTGTCCGTGCAGTCGCAGGTAGGACATGCCGTCTTCGAGCAAATGCTCCGAATCCGTCCCCGACTCGGCGCAGTGGGCGACGCGGACAACGGCTGGTGCGAAGGCATTCAGTACCGCGAATGCTCGAAGCGCGTCAGCGGAAGCCGCCGAGCCGTCGTACGCGACCAGAACGCGATTGATCCTTCTCGCGGGTGAGGTCATCGCCAGGATTGGGCGGCCCGAGGCGCGGGCGACCCGGCCGAGGAAATCATCCGGGTGCGCAATGGTTCCGTAATCGAAGGCGTGTCGAATTCCGACAATCGCGAGATCGGCGAGGCGAAGGGCGTCGGTGAGCGCCTCTTGGGCGTCTCCGGTGAGTCGTTGGGTGCGATGCGGAACGCCCGCGCTGCCGACCATTGATTCGAATCGAGCAATCGATTCGCTCATGCCGGTCTCGACCTTCTTGCGTCGCTCGGCGCGGAGGTCTGCCGCCGCGGACCCCGCACCCATCGGAGATGGTTCGGCGGGATCGACCAGGGTTTCGTCCAAGACGGCGATACCGAGGATCTCGGCCCCGTTGCGGGCGGCGATCTGACAGGCCTCGGTCACCGCGGCGTCCATGTACTCGGATCCGCCCAGTGCCACGATTACTCGTTTTAGTGCCATCGTTATCTCCGGGGTCCCAATCGATCGTGACTTGACCCTGTCTGGCTCAAAGGAAGAGCCAGTCCACAAGGACCATCGCCGGTAGCAATACCAGCACGCTGTAGATCATGTAACCAAAGAAGCTGGGCATCCGAACGCCGGATTGTTCGGCGATCGACTTGACCATGAAGTTCGGTCCGTTGCCGATATAGGTATTGGCGCCCATGAACACCGCACCGAGGCTGATTCCGGTGAGCAGATCCTCACGGATGAACCCACCGTCCTGGAGCTGAAGAATTCCCTCGCCACCTTCCAGGGTCATCGATTCGGCGGTCTGGAAAAAGACCAAGTACGTTGGGGCGTTATCTAGGAAACTCGAGAGAATTCCGGTGAGCCAGAAGAATTGCGACGGGCTCTCGAGCCCCAGATCGGCCCCGTTGGCTTTGAGTACTGCGAGCGGCACCTGCATACTCAGGAAGATTCCGATGAATAGCGCGGAGACCTCGATGATCGCGTGATAGTTGAAGCGATTCGACTCCCGGATGCCCTTCGGGGTGAGCGCTAAACTGGCCCCGGCGAGTCCGAGCATGACTAGTTCACGGCAGAACGGAAACGCATGAATATCCGTCCCCGGAATCGGCTTCGACGGGTCGAGAAGTGCGACGGCAAACACCACTCCAAGCAGTAGGAGGATGTTGATGCTTCCACTCATCCGAAGCGGGCGACGGATGGCATCGTCGCGAAGGATGTCAAGGGTGGTTTCCCGCTTGACCATGATCTGATCCCAGATCCAGTAGACCGAGATGAGGAGGCCGCCGAGGAGCGCCCATTCCTTCCAGAGGATGAGTGTCCAGTCGAAGGGGACCCCGCGGAGATAGCCAAGGAAGAGCGGGGGATCACCGATGGGCAGGAGGGTGCCGCCGATGTTGCTGACTAGGAAAATGAAGAAAACGACCGTGTGGACAACGTGCTTCCGTTCTCGATTGGTCTCCAACAGGGGTCGGATCAACAGCATGCTCGCCCCGGTCGTCCCGATGAAGCTCGCGATCAAGGTGCCCACAAGAATAAAGGTCGCATTCACCGTTGGGGTTGCTTTGAGATCGCCGGTGATCGAGATGCCGCCTGAGATCACGTACAGCGAGAACAGCAGCATGATGAACGGGATGTACTCGCCCGGGATCGCGTGTTCGATCGCAAGGAGTGCCGCGGTCGGACCATCGACCACCATGTAGAAGAGCATGGTGAGCAATCCCGCGCCCAACGCGACCGCCAATCGATTCGTGTTGTCCTCCCACCAGTGCATGGTTTTGCGGAGAAGGGGGAGAACTGCGATCGAGAGGAGCAGCAACACAAATGGAATCGTGCCGATTTGCCAGTAGGGAGGGACGTCATGGTGGTCGTCATGAGTCTCTTCAACTTCGGCCACGGCGTCAGCCAATTCGGTTGACATGGATCCGTCGGGAGCGGCTGCCGCTTCCAATTCCACCGGCGTGGCCGGGTTCTCTCCGTGGAGATCAACCACGAGTGGGGCAAGCACCAAGAGGCCGAGGACGATGAGGCCAATCAGGTTGGCATACCAGAGTCGATTCGGCTGGGCGGAGGTGGCGTGATGCGAGGTTTCGTCGGTCATGGTGGGCGGTTCTCGGGATAGGGCGGCGTATTCTATCGCCGATCGCTTTCTCCATCAGGTGAAAACGCGATCGATCGGGCTTATGGGAAGATCGAACAGGTTGGTCTCAAGTGGTGGAGCAACCGACTCGCAAGCCAGGGCCTTGATCGAGATCAGCCAACGAGGGGCGCCGGATTCTCGCCGGGGTCCGATCGGAGATGGACCGCACGCGTCGATTCGCCTCGAAGCCGAAGACGCGTGATCACGATCAAAGCCTCTTCACACCTGCACGGCGACCAGAGGCGCGCACGGTTCGTGACGACAGCCCCG
>CAJQQE010000007.1 GCA_905480395.1 uncultured Phycisphaerales bacterium | reverse complement strand
AAATCGTCGGCGCGAAGCGCGTCGACCTCGGCTTGGCTGATCGTTGCTGCGGGAGGTTCTCGAAAGTAGATCGCCGAGAGCACGAGGTCAATCGGCGATCCGGCAGCGCCGGCGACCAAGGGCGTGGAATCAGCTCGAGCCCGTAAGGCTTGTTCACCGGCGTCGACCAAGCGATCAATCGCAATCGGAAGGAAGGCGACCAGGAACAGCGCGATACAGAGCAGCGTGGTGCGGCCGCGATGATGGCCGAGATGTTTTCGGGCGAGAAAGAAGGCGTGCCGAAGCCCGGTCATGATGGAGCCTCCGTCACTCGGCCCGCGCCGTCGGTGCGTTGCAGACCTTCGCCGAGATCCACCACCCGATCAAAGGCGTCAAGCAGATCGTGGTCATGGGTGACCGCCAGCACCGCGGCGTTCCGCGCTCGAGCCGCGTCAAGCAAGGCTTCCAGAATGACTCGCTTGTTGGCCGGGTCGAGGTTGCCGGTCGGTTCGTCGGCGAGCACCATGCTTGGCTCCGTCACCAAGGCTCGACAGATCGCCGTCCGTTGCCGCTCGCCATGACTCAATCGCGTGATACTCCGTCGGCGAAGGTGGGCGATTCCCAACCGATCCAGAAGGCCAGCCGCCCGGTCGCGAGCCGCCGGATCGAGTCGCAGCCCGCCGAGACGGAACGGAAGAAGAATATTCTCTTCGACGTCAAGATGATCCAGCAACCGGAAGTCTTGGAAGACGAATCCGATGCGGGCGAGCCGGAGGCTCCGCCGCGCGGATTCTCCCAGCGTCGACAGATCGGTCTCGTCGATCATCACTCGCCCCGCCCGTGGGGTGATGATTCCCGCCGCGAGTCGCAGCAGCGTCGTCTTCCCGCATCCGCTTGGCCCGATCACCGCGACCGATTCTCCGCCCCGAACCGCGAGCGAAGGCACCGCGAGCCGGAACCCATCGACGGCCCCTGCGGGGGCCGGATAGTCGAATTGAAGATCAGTCAGATGAAGCACGGGGGCGTACCATACCCGCATGATGCGATTCATCCCTACTCTCCGAAGATTCATCGGCCTCAGTATTCTCGTGGCCTGCTCAGCCTGCGACCGCCCCGAGACCCCCGGTCGCGGCGCGAGCGAGCCGCGGACCATCGCGGTTTCCAACTATCCACTGGCATATTTCAGCGAGCGGATCGGCGGTGATCAAGTCCGCGTCGACTGGCGGATTCCTTCGGGCATCGACCCGAGTTACTGGAACCCGGACGGCGAGGATCTCGCGGCGCTTCAAGCCGCCGACCTGATCTTCCTCAATGGAGCGACCTATGAGCGGTGGCGCCCAACCGCGAGCCTGCCGGTGAGCCGCGTTGTGGATACCACGGCCGGGGTGAAGGATCGTCTCCTCCCCGACGGCGATGGATCCGTTCACGCTCACGGTCCAGAGGGCTCGCACTCCCATGTCGGCACCGCTTCGACGACGTGGCTCGATCCGGAGATCGCGATCGCCCAAGCCACCATGATTCATGATTCGCTGGTGCGGATTCTGCCCGCCTACCAGGAGCAGTTTCGCTCCAATCTCGGACTTCTGATTCGCGAACTCCAAGAACGAAGCGCCCCCATCGAACAAGCCGTCAATGCCGCGCCCGAGACCCCGGTTTTCTTCAATCGTCCGGTCTACCAGTATCTGTCGAATCGATTTCGCATGAATGGCGTACCCCTCGATTGGGACGCCGGTGAGACGCCAACCAGCGCACAGCTGGAAGAATTGGATGCCCTTCGGTCCGACCATCCGGCAGCGTGGTTCATCTGGGAAGCGCCACCCACGCCCGAAGCCATCGCCGCCCTCCAGGATCGAGGATTGCAGAGCATCGTGTTCGCGCCGTGCGGAAACCGACCGGAGACCGGCGATCTACTCACGACCTTCGATACCAATGGCGTGGAACTTCGTCGCGTTTACGGGGTCGATGGCGACTGAGGCTCGATGGGCGCCGCGATGACCGCAACGGTTTTCCGGCCCAGACGAAGACCGAGCACCTCGACCGTCGGGCCGCCCGCGGTTCGCGGAATCCGTCTGAATTCCCGGCTCCACGCATCGACATCGATCGCCGCGGCGCGAGTTCGAACGACCACCTCACCAAGTTGGTCGCCAAATCGAGCTCGCAAGGCCGAGGAGACCACCCTCGTCCGCGGCGACAAGACCTCGAGAATTCGGACCGCCCGAAACCAATCGGATGACACGGACTCGATGCATTCCAGAGGGATCGCTACCAATCCGAGACCCACCGCCGGCTCCCCGGCAAGCGAGGCGTCCATGCCGATCGCCGACTCCAACGCCGCCACGCCCAGTTCGAGTCGTTCGATCGACGGATGAAAGGTCAGGATCGCACCCTCGAGCGCTCCGGCGACGGTGAATTGCTCCGGCGAGCCAGAGAGCGTGCGGCCGGAGGGAAGATCGACGGCCTCACATGGTTTGGTGCGGGCCAGCGTCCCGGTCCACACCACCGCCTGAACCAGACGGCCACGCTCGGCGATGATGGAAAGCGATTGATTCGCATGAAGTTCCGGCGTTGGTCGCGGGAGTCCCGGGCCAAGTTTGACGGCGCCCCCTTCTGCCTCGTTAAGGATCCGCCGAATCGAGTCAAGATCTGGAACAAGATCCTCGAGTCGCCATGATTTTCGCCCGGAGGCTTCGTCACGTCTTGCCGGATCGAGATGCACGAGGGGGTGATCGATGAGCGTGGTCTCGACCGACTCGGTCCGGACCGATGCGCCCGCATTCACCCCAGCCATCCAAGCCCGAACCGGATCGCGATCGACCACGGTGCAGGGGCCGCGGCGGGCCAACGCCATGGCGTCCCCGCCGATTCCACAGCACAGATCCAGCACCGGGGCGGCGCCGAAACGGGCGGCCTTCCACGCCGCAACGACCTCACTCGTCGCCTGTTCTAGGCCTGCTCGATCGAGCATCAACCCGCTCGGGTCAGCAAACTTGCCCGAGGCCCGCCCACGGGCGGTAGCCAATTCGATCGCCTCGGTCGCCGGTGCCTCCGGGAAGGACCTCCGGAGCTGCTCCACCGATGCCGGCGTGATCCCACCCGCGACGGCCGCCGCGGCGTGGAGCAGCGGCGCGGCCTCGGGTCGGTCCAAACTCTTCCAGGCATCCAAGCGTCGATCAGGCACGCGTCGATGCTACCAGCCGGATTCGATACCGACTCGAATTCCCCTCACGCGGTGACTTGAGCCCCGTCAAGGTAGCATTCGTTCCACGGCGCTCCGGCAAGGGTCCGCCCAAAGTCACCGACCACACTTCTCAGCCCCCGGAGAGATCAACCATGACCGACATCCGAACCGCCGACATGATGCGTGCCTCCGGGACATTCGCCGTCGCCGAAGGAATCTTCTTAATCCTTGGCGGCGTGATGCTGGTCATCGCCCCATTCGCATCCATCGTCCTGCTCACCCAGTTCACCGGCGCCCTGCTCCTGCTGGCTGGAATCATCGGAACGATCCGCGCCTCCAGTTCTCCCCGGGGCGAGCACGGCAGCGGCGCTGGGATCCTCGGCCCCATCATCGCGGCCTTGGCGGGGTTCATCCTCTTGCTCGACCCCTCGCTCTCCGCGGCGTTCATCACCAAGGTTCTCGGGGCGATCCTGCTGATTACCGGTGCCATGCAAATTGCGGCCGCGTGCGGTATGCGAGGTCGCGACCAATGGACACTCGTCCTTGCCGGCGGCATCGTGACCGTGATCCTCGGGATTCTGGTGTTCATGATGCCGGGCGTTGCCATTCTGGTGTTTGCGATCTTCACGGGGGTTCAACTTCTCTTCCTCGGCGGCATGATGCTCCGCGGTGGCTGCGAACTCCGCCGCGTGGGCCGCCGGGCCTGAACCACATCCCTCCGCGCACGTCCACTCCTCTGGCCGTCCTTCTGCCAGATCAGTGATTCGACCACGAGCGTCCGCCGCGATTCCTGATCTCGCGAATCGCGCACTGGCGGCCCGGTTAGACCGACGGCCTGCGATATCGCATGCGGAATCTTCGATTCGGGGGATCCTCGTCGTCGCGAAAGTCCTCCCAGGACTCCAGCACGAGCCCACGCGTTTCGAAGGCCGCGCATTCGGCCTGGCTGATCGCCCAAGGCGGGCCGGCCTCGTCGACGTCACCGACATCATCGCCGTCGTCGCGACCTCGAACCACGGCGAGCAGCACCCCGCCCGGTGCGACGCAATCGGCAAGCGGAGCGAATCCCGCTGATCGGTCGGGCAACGGGATCGCCTGCAGCGTGTACACCTCGACCACCAGGTCGAATGCCTTCCGATACGCGTCGGGAAGCCGGAACAGATCCCGAACCTCGTAGTGGACCGAGGTCTCGGGGTGCTTTCTCCCGCACCACTCGATCGCGGAACGCGAGATGTCAAACGCCGTCACGTTAAATCCACGCGTCGCGAGTTCCTCCGCGTCGTTTCCAAAACCGCACCCCGGAACCAGGGCGCGACCCTCACGGGGAATCTCGGGCCGAACCATCCCGGCCAGGAAGTGTGGATTCGGAGTTGGGCCCGCCCACGGGACGAGATCGTTGCTTCCGTCGGAATCGCGATAGAGCGCTTCGAACCAGTCGCAAGGCCTCCCCCGTTCCCGAGCGTCATTCGCCAGACGTCGGACATGATTTCGTAGTTTGGCTCGTTCCATGTCACGCGTCTCCTTGATCATCGTCCCGGATCGATCCGTGCCCGGTGCCGGTGCTCGACGCGGTGCTCGATGCGGTGCTCGACGCTGGTCCGACCGGACCACGAGGGTCGGATGCACCAGAGTAGCCCCGAGAAACGCGCCGGCCAAATGCACTGGATGATCTGCCGGTCAGAGAGTCCGACGTCGGCACTGGCCTCCAAGATCGCTCGAGGTCCGCGGCCACCAGTATCTGACACGATCTGCTTTCGTCGTATGAAACAAGACGCACCGACGTGGCCAGGGCCGTCGACCGTATCGCAACCCGTCAAAGTAAAGGCTGTCCGATCAATGTCGAGTCATTCAGGCGAGGAGATCGTGCCACCAAACCATTCAAGACGTCCACTCCCTACCGAAGTCGTCGATGTCGGTTAGATTCCAAGCATGACCTCGGAACCCTCCAGTCGACCGACGATCGCCCAGACCTCTCGGATGATCTTGGCGACCAGCATTGCGGCCGCCCTCGCGGGGATCGCGGCGCTTTACTTCGTCTATGCCGATCGTGGCGGCGAGCAGGTCGTGAAGTGGTTTTCCGGCGGACGATCGCTTCTGGGAGTTGAATTCACTGGAATCTGGAAGATCCTTCTTCCGGCGATGGGTGTCGCGGTCACCATGCCGCTGATCATCTGGCTACAGCGCCGTTTCTTCCCCGGCACGGAAGGCACTGGGATTCCCCAGGCGATCGCGGCGATTGAGATCGGCGATCGGCCGGAACGAAGGCTCATGCTTTCCGTCCGCATCGCGTTCGGCAAGATTCTTCTGCTGAGCCTCGCCCTGATCTCCGGTATCACGGTCGGCCGCGAAGGTCCATCGGTCCATGTCGCCGCGTGCTGCATGCACCTCAGCGGACGGTTCTGCCGATTTCACCCTTGGCTTCTCCAACGCGGCCTCATTTTGGCGGGGAGTGCCGCAGGCATCGCGGCCGCGTTCAATGCCCCGATCGCCGGCGTGGTCTTCTGTTTCGAAGAGGTCGGACGGGTCTTCGACAAGAGCAGCGTCCCAACCATCATTCGAACCGTCGCGATCGCCTGTGTCATCGGCGTCGTCGTGCTCGGCGACTATGAGTTCTACGGATCGAGTAACTCCGGAGCCACCCTCCCGCTCGCGATCAATGGCGACCTGGGCGCTTGGCTGCTCGATATGCGCCAGTGGTTCGCGGTGCCACTGGTCGGACTGATCGGCGGCGTTCTTGGCGGGTGCTTCGGCAAGGGCGTGGTCGTCGGAAGTCGACGATTGGCATCCTCGCTGGTGAATCGACCGCTCCGAACCGGCATCATCCTCGGGCTGGCACTCGCGATCATCGGAATCACCTCGGGCGGATCAAGCTACGGCGGCGGCCACGGCCAGGCTCAGGAGATGCTCGAGACCGCGGCCAGTACCGGGGTACCCATCGCCGGTTGGGGCGATCCGGTCGCCAAGGCGGCCGCCAGTTTCGTCAGTCTGGTGAGCGGCATTCCGGGAGGATTGTTCGACCCGAGCTTGGCCGTCGGTGCCGGACTCGGCCAGATCACCCACGGCTTCTTCGAAGCCAACATCGCTCCAGGAATCGGCCTGCCCGAACTGATGCTGCTCTTCATGGCCGCCTACTTCGCCGGCGTGGTGCAGAGTCCGATCACCGTGTTTGCCATCCTCTTCGAGATGACCGGCGCCTACGGCATGGTGCTCCCGATGATGTTCGCTTCGATGATCGGCGCCATCGTGGCGCGACGATTCTGTGAGCCCTCGATCTACGAGGCGCTGGCTGAGTCGTTCCTCGAAGCCAAAGGCGTGAAGCACCTCGCCAAGACCGCCCCGGATACAACCTGATCCTTCACGTTGACCGATTGAAAAATCGAAGTCTCGATCCGCGTCGACACGACGGATGAATCGGGCTCACTCCGAAGACACGTGTCCGGGGGGCCTGCCCAACCTTGCCATCCAAAGCGTGGATGAAATTCATCAGCGGTCCTCGACGGGGCCGCATCTCTTGGAGCCGGTGAATCAGCATTCATCGAACAGTGACGAGAATGCCAAGCGACCGCAGCGAGCGCCGTCGCGAAGCGCCGCCTCCAGAAGATTTGTTCGAGTTCGGGACAGTGTTCGGGCGAAACCGGTCTCCGAGCGAGACGAGAATCCATGCTTCCCCGGGCAAGTACTGGGCGTTGTGCCGGTATTCGAGGAAGTCGATCGACCGACAAACTGGATCTGTGAAACGCCCCACCACCGGGTTCAGTCGGATTCGATGCCGTCGTCCCGAAGGCTTCGGGTGATCGCGGCCTCATGGACCGGCATACTCGCCCGATCCAATGACTCCTTGGCGGCCTGGAATGCATCGGCGTCCACGGCTCGTGGATTCTCTCGGGCACTGGCAATCAACCCTTCCACAATCACGAGGTGCGACTCCACCGCGTCGGTCGTCGAGCCGGGAAGAACGTCACGAACCCGTGACAGGGCTTCCTGAATCCATTTCACATCCAGCGCCGCGTTGACGGCGAGGTCGACCACTCGATGAACCAACATGTCCTCACGGGCATGTGTGTAAGAATCAGCTTCGATCTGCGCCACTTCTTCGCGGGTCAGTCCATGACTCGGAAGGACTTGGACTCGGGCTCGGCGGCCGCTCCGGCGCTCCACCGCCTCGACTCCCAGTACCCCGTTGGCATCCACGTTGAAGGTGACCTCGATCTGGGGAATGCCCGCGGGCATCGGCGGCAGGCCACGAAGTTCAAATCGCGACAGACTGCGACAATCCGCCACCATCTCCCGCTCGCCTTGCACCACGTGCAGGGCGACGTTGACTTGCCCGTCGACGCTGGTCGAGAACATTTCGACCGCCCGCGTCGGCACCATGGTGTTTCGGACCACCAGTTTGGCAACCGCACCTCCGGCGGTTTCTAAACCCAGACTCAACGGGATGACGTCGAGAAGTAACGCATCCCTCCGGATACCTGCGAGGACCGACGCTTGAACCGCCGCTCCCATGGCGATCACCCGATCTGGATCCAACGCGACATAACCGGGGCTTCCGAACCACTTCTCCACCGCCTCCCGGATCATGGGCATTCGCGTCGATCCGCCCACCAGGACGACTCGATCGATCTCCGTGATCTTGAGCCCGGCATCCTTCACGGCACGACGGCACGCCTCTAGGGTGCGCTCGACCAGCGGCTGCGCCGCCTCCTCGAATGCGGCCCGCGTCAAGAGGCGATCAACGTCGGGAAGCACGCCGCCACCGTCGAGAATCAGTTGAGTCGCATCGGCCTCGCTCAACGCGATCTTCGCCCGAGCGCCGACTTCTCGGAGGAGCGCCAGACGATGACTCCGATCGACGTCATCCCCTCCGGCGATCGCTTCTTCGATGAGGTCCTGAATCAGGACACGATCGAAATCGTCACCACCGAGGCGGGAATCACCGGCCGTGGCAAGTACTCGGAAGATTGATTCGCCCTCGGCATCGTCAGACTCCGGCGGCATCACTTGGAGCACGGTGACGTCGAAGGTACCGCCACCAAGGTCGTAGACGATGATGGTCTCGGTGGCCCCTCGCGTTCCGATTCCATAGGCCAAGGCCGCCGCCGTCGGCTCGTTCAGAATACGAACCACCTCCAGCCCGGCGAGACGCCCCGCATCGCGAGTGGCCTGTCGTTGCGAATCATCGAAGTACGCCGGTACCGTGATCACCGCGCGTTTAACGGTTTGTCCCAACGCCGTCGACGCGCGATCGCGGAGATGCACGAGGAGATCCGCAGAGATCTCCTGTGGCGTCCGAATCCGACCATCGATCTCGACGCTTGCCAGACCCCGAGGCCCTTCCACGACGGCATAGGGAACCATCGAGGCTTCCTCGCTTCGATCGGAAAAACTTCGACCCATGAATCGCTTGACGCTGAACACGGTCCTGGCTGGATGAGTCTTCAGATCTGCGGCAGCATCAGTACCGACGGCCTCAACCGCGTCGCCCGCGTACCGAATCACCGACGGCACCAGATCTGGATGATCCTGATGATCCTGATCGTGCTGCCGAACTTTTTCGGAGGGGGTCTCCCCAGGCCCGAGGATGCGGGGCCCGCGGGCGTCGGCAAATGCCACCAAGGAGTTTGTGGTTCCAAGATCGATTCCAACGATCGGATCGCTCGGGAACGTCCCCGGACCGCTCGGCGAGGACGGGGACGCTTGGTCGAAGTTGTCTTGTTCGGAGCCTGACATTCCGAACAGTTTACGCACCCATGAGGATTCACGAGCGCCCAAGAAGCGCCATCGGCACGAGAAGGCCCTTCAGATCACGGGACCTTCACTTCCGACACCCCATCGGCTTCCCAGAGACGGGACACCGCGGCCTCGCCAAGAGATTCGAACCGTCTGGTCGAAGGCTTCCGCTCGGCTCGAGTCAACCGTGATCCGCGGGGATCAACTGAAGGCGATCTTGATCGTCAACCGACTCTTCCGAGGATTGGGCGGGTGGCGTCGAGATCGGGCCGGCGAATCGACTTGCCAGCTCTTTGAGGCGGGCGCGGATTCTCGCCTTGCTGGCCGTTGCCTCGGCCATGACTTCTGCTCCGACGGGACCCTCCGTCTGATGCGGCGGATCGCTCAGCGCTGAGGCGTTGGTCAATTTGAAGATGTTCTTTGAGTTTCTTGACGCCACGGTGTTTCCAATTGGTGATGGTTGTGACACTCACTCCAAGCGAGTGAGCCGCTTGTTGATGACTCAATCCCCGACACACAATCAACTTGATGGCCGATTGCTCTTTGTTCGTCAGAGTGCCCATGGCCGCTCCAAGCGACTCGGCGCGAATACAGACCGTCTGTACCGCACCCCGCACGCCCTTCGAACCACGGTCCTCCTCGTCTGTCGTCGTACTCCGAAGATCCTCCAGGACCTCGCGAAATCGACGATCTCGGTGATATCCCTTGCGAACGAGATTCTCACCCACTCGATAGAGATAACTCACCGTGATGTCTCTTCTTTCGAGATTATCGACCCGAAGCAAAGAAAAGAAGACTTCCTGCATGACATCTGATGCCCGATCTGGTCCAACCAGGCGAGTCAGGAACGCCGTGAGCTTCAAGTGATGAGCTTCGTACAGCGTTCTCACCAAGAGCGTCCGTGCTGCCGGCGGAGAGGTTCGTTGAGGCATTGGCGGGGTATCCGACGCGTTGGGCCGCGGATGTGACACGTCTGTGGTGGACAGTCCGCTGGGCTTGGGATTCGATTTCACCATTGACTCGTTCCTTTCTCTCTGGAACGCCGTGAGACCCTAAATCCGGGTGGAATGTGGGTGCCGCCCTCCGCCGCTGCGGACGTGTACACCCGTTGATGGACGGCGACTGTACGCGTCAGAATCAGGGCCACGCCGATGCGGGCGGTTTTTCACGTTGAACTGATGCTGATTCTCGCCTTCCAAGCCTCCCAGACCTTCTAGACCTGCCAGATCCACCCCCAGTGCGTGAGAGAGGGTTGTGATCCACACCCGAGCCACCTCCTCAGCCGGGCGTCGGACGTCGTCAACGGTCCGAGAATCGATTGATTGGTCAGGGATTCGCCAAATCCAACCATTGATCGGAAACACTCGCCGGGAGAAAGACTTGTCGTACCGGTAGATGGCCCGTGCAGCATGGACTGGTCCACGATCAAGTTCAGCAGGAGCGCATTCTCTCCTGAGGAGTTTCCCTCGCTGCCTCCGAGGGGGGCTCCTCTTTTTTGCGTCGTCTGATCTCTCTCTGCGGACCCCTCGCCCGACCAAGCGACGCACGGACTCACGGTGCCGGGCGATCCGCCGTGGGGAGACTCTCGAGCACGCCACGGAACTGCTGGGCGGAGATCGATTGGAGGACTTCCAGGACCGCGTCGGTCTTCGCATCGAAAGCTCGGCCGTCCGCCATCAGCGTGAATTTTCGATGCGTCCCGTCTAGTCGGATATCAACTTCCAGTTCACGGGGGCCGGGGCCGTGCGCCGGCACGAATGACTTCTCCAACCATCCAGCTTTTTTCATTGCCGCAGTCAGCGCCGACTGGGCTTCGGACGTGAAGGTCAATCGAACCGGCGTCTCATACTCAAGCGCGGCCTGCCCACCGCCGAATCGGAACGTCCCGTCCGAATCCCACTTGTAGAGTGCATATCGCTTCGCGGTACCGTCCGCGTCCAACAGCCACATGTTGATCGCCGGTTGATTTGGTTCGTTCGAGGCTCCGGGCACCGGACCCGGCCCAATACATCCAACCAGCGACATGGCGCACATCACGATCGCCAGCGCCCTCGACGAGACGGCAATCGCGGCGGCGCGGGGATGACACCTCCGCCCGCGGTTGATACCAACGATTCGAGAATGGTTCATGAGGACTCCTTGGAGGATTTCTCATCGCGATAGCGGCTCCAAGGATCAGGCCCGAAGTCGTAGCGTTCGGGAAACCGAATGGAATCGTCCGGAGGAACGTCCCACGCCCACGCCAACGCCGCCATCCGCCGCATCGCGGTCCGCATCCGAGGCTCTTCGACATCAAAGGTCGAAGCATTTTCCGGGCTGGCATCTTCGGGAATCTCGAATCGCTGAACAATGGTCCAGTCATGACCTCCACGTTGAAAATGCAGGATCTGGATGACTTCATCGTCGCCAGGCTCGAGCAATCCAAGATTGCCCGAGTAGTTCCCCGCGGAAGGCGAGCCGAAGTCCAGCATGTCCATCTCCTTCCAGAGTTCGATCAACTGAGTTCGGTAGAGCGACCGTGTCTCGCCGGGGCGATCGTCCACGCCCAGATTCGCACCGACGTCGGCTCGAAGCACGCCATCGGGCAGGATGATGGCCCGCGCGGGCCGAAGTTGTACCGGCCAAGCCCCCGGATCGTTCTTGATGCGACGCCCAAGGTCAGTTCCAACAATCACGGTGGCATCGATACACGAATCCTCCGCCAGGCCGTCGGAATCGACCGGCGACGGGGTACCCGAGCAACCCCCCAACGCGAAGATCGGAAGGCCACCGGCCAAAATGAGCGTGATGATTCGTCGAATGCAAGGTGTCATGCGTGAAAACTAGCACGCCTGCGGGCCGCCCGCCCGACCGCCTGACGGGGTACTCTTCTCGAATCATGCGAACGAGCATCACTTGGCTAAACGACTATCTCGATCCCCCCCTCGACGCCCTCACCCAGGCTGACCTCCTCACCGCCGCCGGATTCCCGTACGACGGCGAAGATGTGGCGGAGAACGGCGAAGCCTGGCAAGAGATTGAGACCACGAGCAATCGTGGTGACTGTCTCTGCCACTTTGGGTTGGCCAGAGAGGCCGCTTTACTTGGTGGATCCCGCCTGAAGACGCCAGAAGTCTCGCTTCCGGCGGGAGGCCCCCCAACCTCGGCATCGATCGAAATTCGGAATACCGAGCCCGAACGCTGCCCCCTCTATACGGGAAGGGTGATCCGCGGGGTCAAGGTTGGGCCCAGCCCGGATTGGCTTCAGCGACGACTGATCGCGATCGGCCTCGTACCTCGAAACAACCTGGTGGACGCCACCAACTTTGTTCTCTTTGAGTACGGCCAGCCCACCCACGTCTTTGATCTCGACACCTTGCGAGGCGGACGGATCGAGATTCGGGCCGCTCGCGCCGGAGAGTCCTTCCTGCCCATCGGCGAGGGCGCGGAAAAAATCAAACTGGTTCCGGAAGATCTCGTGATCGCTGATGCCGAGCGGGCCATCGCGATGGCGGGCGTCAAGGGTGGCGCCGAGACATCGGTGACCGACGGTACGACGAATATTCTGCTGGAGGCGGCGACGTTCGATCCGGTCGCGGTTCGCAATACCGCTCGACGGCATCGCATCGCCAGCGATTCTTCCTACCGATTCGAACGGGGTGTTCATCCCGCGGACATTTCGGTGGCGACGGACCGTCTGGCCGCCCTTATTCTTGAACTTGCCGGCGGCGAACTCTGCGATGGAACCGTGGCAGACGGCCAGCCGATTCCAAACGCTCGTTCGGTCTCGATGCGGCCCGCCCGTTGTCGCGCCGTACTCGGCATCGACATTGCCGACGAAGAAATCATTCGACTCCTCGACGGACTCGGCTTTGCACCGACCGCCGTCGACGATGACATCCAATGCACCATCCCGCCGCGACGCCTCGACATCAGCCGCGAGGCCGATCTGATCGAGGAGATCGCAAGGACGCACGGCCTTGACGCCCTTCCGATCAATGAGACCATCCGGATTCGTGCCGTCGCGCCACAGCCCGTCGACGAAGGACTCAACGCGGTTCGCGAGATGCTCGTCGGTGCCGGATTCAACGAGACCGTGACGCACACGCTGATCGGCCCCGACGCGGCGGCGGCGTTCCTTGAGCCCGGGCATGGGGTCCTCAAAGTTGATGATGATCGGGCCGCGGCCGAGCCGATCCTCCGTCCGAGCCTCATTCCAAGCCTCATTCGAGTCGCTCAACACAATCATGATCTCGGGACGAGCAACGTGCGGCTCTTTGAAACCGCATCGGTGTTCGACCAATGTGACGGCGTGCATCGCGAGCGGCGATTGCTGGGATTACTTGTCGACCCGCCCGAGGGCAGCGGGGCTCGAGACCATGCCTCGCACGGGCAAGCAGCGTTTGGCGTGCTCCGAACCACGGTCGATCGCATCGTGACCATCATCGGCGGCGGTCACGTGGAGATCGACGGATCCGTCGACATTCAGGGATTCACCGCTTCCGGCGCCATTCGAGTGGATGGCCGTCTAATCGGCACCCTTGGCCTGGTCGATCCGGGCTTCGCCCAACAACACGGCCACGATCGTCCTCTGGTGGCCGCAGAAATCGAACTCGCACCCGAGGGCGTCGCCAACGCACTCTCGACGTGGCCGCCGGAAAGTTCCGCAGCCGCCCTCGCCGCGTTCCCTGCGATCGACCGCGACCTGACCGTTCTGGTCGACGAGCCAGTCACCTGGGCCGAGATCGAACGCGCGATTCACTCGGGAACCCCAGAACTTCTGGATTGCACCGAGTTTGTCACCGTATTCCGCGGCGCGAAACTTCCCAAAGGCCGCAAGGCAATCACCCTCCGCCTCCGGTTCCGTGCTCCGGACCGGACGCTTCGGCACGACGAGGTCGACCCCCAAATGACAACCATCACCGCCAACCTGATCGAGGCGGTCGGCGGTGAGATCCGACAATGAGTGACGCAAAAAGCCATTTTGCAAACCGGACCCTCGACGAATTCACCGCAGATCTTGCCGCGAAAACCTCTGTCCCGGGTGGCGGCGCCGCGGCCGGTTCGATGCTGGCCCATGCCGCTGGCCTCGCCGAAATGGTCATCGCGTTTAGCCATGGGAAGAAGAAGTTCGTCGACTTTGAATCGGATCTCGCTGACGCGGCCGGTCGTCTCCAACAGATTCGCGAAGAGAGCCTAGAGCTTGCTGATCTCGACGCGCACGGCTTCAAGACGTTGGCCGATCTCTGGCCTTTGGCCGAGGACGATCCCGTACGCCTTCGAGCCTGGCCCGCGGCGGTTCATGGTGCGATCGCCGCACCACAGCAACTCGTCCTCCGAGCCGCAGAAACCGTCGAGATCATCATGAAACTGGTCGGACGATCGAGCACACTCCTCCGCAGCGATCTCGCCATCGCCGGTCGGCTGGCCGGTTTCTCGGCGGAAGCGGCTGGCTGGAATGTCGATGTGAATCTCCAGTCACTCCGTGGACTGGACGACGGCGCCCCACTCGCCATGGCGATGGAAACCGAAACGCACCAAGCGATTCGCACCGCGATCGCCGGGGCGACCGCGATCGATGCTGCCTGCAGAGCCGGTGGTCGAGACACCATCTCGTCCTAAAATGGATCGGTCCTAAAATGGATCGATATGCTCTTCACGAATCAACCTTCATCACTCGAGCTTGAGAACTGCACTCATGGCCGAATCAAGTGACAGAATCGAAATCGATGGTCTCGAACAGTCTGCAGAGATCACGCGTCGGCACGCCGGCGAAGCCGATCGGCGTTTCATCATGGTGTGGTTTCGTTGCTGCCATCAGTACGGCCGATTGAGTCGGAACCGGACGGAAACCCGGTACGAGGGTCGGTGTCCCAAATGCGGCGGCAACGTCTCCGCAGGGATCGGCCCCGGCGGCTCGACGCGGCGGATCTTCGAGGCGCGTTGACCACCATTCCACGACATCCGAATCGAGGCTGACTCGGGTAGGGTGTCTCCAGATGGAACTCCTCTTCCTTTTCAGCATCGCCGCCACGACCATGGTGGTCCTCATGGTCCTCGCCACCATGCGCGAAGCGACCCGGCCAATGCGGCGAACCATGGGGTGGGCGCTGGGCCGAGGAATGCCGACGGATCCAGGGGACGTCGACGTCCCCTTCGAGTCGTGGGAAATCGATCGTCCGGGTGGCGTCCGACTTCCGGTCTGGGACGTTCCCGGTCATCTCGATTCCGGTCCGATTCTGGTGCTGGTTCATGGATGGGGCCGGTCACGACTGACCTGGATTCCGCATCTTGAAGACTGGCGGCGTCGTGGGTCGCGAGTGATCATGCTCGATCTACGGGGACACGGTGATGCCGAGCCTGACGGGGCGGGTCTTGGTGATACCGATGTCGAGGACCTGATCAGTCTGCTGGAGCGTCTCGACGCGCCCGCAGAGACGGCAGTCATCGTGATCGGACGAAGCCTCGGCGCCACCGTGGCGATTCTCGCCGCCGCCGAGACCGATCGAATCGACGGGGTCGTCGCCGTCGCGCCCTACGAAACGCTTCGGGTGCCACTTCGCCAGCGGCTCCGCCTCCGGGGGCTTCCTTCGGGGTATATCTCTTGGCTCGCGATCCAAGGGCTTCGGGTCATCGGACGCCGCCCTCGTTCCACCATTGCCGCGGCGGTTCGAACCGACGTACCGATCCTGGTGGTTCTGGGTGATGCGGATCCCATCAGCCCACCTGGCGATGCGATGGCCATCGCGGATGCGGCCCCCAAGGGACGCTGCGAGGTGGTGGCGGGCGCTGGCCACGGGAATCACTGGGATCTTGCCGGCGATCGACTCGATGCGGCGGTCGACCAGTTGATCCACGACGCCTCGACATCGCACGCTGGCTCCGGCGCGGACGTCTCTTGAGCGGCGGCACGTCGCATCCAACCGTCGAATCGTGACCAGAACCCCCCAAGCAAAAAGAACGACGCCCCACCGAGCGGTGGGGCGTCGTTTTTGTTCGTCGATGCGTCTACCGTTGTTGAATCAACAACGCGTTGAACCCGGAATCAGCCGCCGACGTTGACCGGGGCCAAGAACCACTGCCGGTACACCCAGCCGAGATCGTCGCTGCTGAACTTCCAAACCGTCGGGCCCACATATCGCCCCAACTGCTTCGGAGAGAGTTCTTTCATGAGATCGACCACCGCTTCAGTCATTTCGTCAGCACCAGAAGCTTCTTCGGGTCCGAACTCGCCCTGGGCGTTGATCATCTCCATCATCTGCTCGGCCATTCCGCGGCTCGCCGCGAACTGCTCGACCACATTGACGTAACCCCATCCAACCGCATCGCCGCCCGGCATCCGACCCACGGAGTCGGTAAAGACCCGCAACTCGGAGATGGGATGGTCGACGGCTCCAGCATTCAGACCCCGAATCACCTGCTCGGTGCCCTTGTCATTGCCGATCACCAACCAGTTGCCGGCCACGCAGGCACCCATGCCCTCGCCGGTCCACATGGTCTCACCAAGGAAGTCGCGAGGCTGAAGACTCATCCCCGGGCCCATCATCGCCAGGAGCGGCTGAACCTTCTGGGGATCGCTGGTCGGAATAATCATGGTGGTTCCACCGGCCGTACTCAGCACGTGAATCGCTGGCCCGAGTGATTCCATCGCCGGCGTGACCATCGGTCCGAACTGATCGACCATGCCGTCCACTTCTTCGCCGCCCATGGGCATCGCCGCGGACATCTTGCTGACCAATGGCATCAGTCCCTTGAAATCGAAGTTCATGCGACCGTAGCCAATCGCTTCGTCACCGACGATCTTCGGAGGCGCCTGGCCAACCTCATCCTGCTCGAGGAGCAAACCCATGATCCCTGACTTGTCGTCGGGTGCGAGGATGGAGGCGGTCAAGACCATCGATGCGGTTGAAGGATCTTCTGGCATTGCAAGCCCGAAGCCGTAACCGCGGATGTCGCCGAACAACTCGCCGATCATCGGCTTCACCATGCCTGCGGGACCCATGAAGATTGGCGCGAGAAGATCTTGCAATGGTTCGGTCAACAGCACCGCGTACGCCTCGGCGCCATCAAGTTGCTGCAGGGTCTTCTTCCAGTCGTCAGTCGACGCAACCACCTTGGCATCGTCACCATCGAAGATCGCCAGCGCGTCGTCCACCGCCAGCAGATCGTTGGCCATGATGAAGCGTGATCCGTCCTGAATCATGTACATCTTGGAGAGATCGGGAGCCATTTCTGACGGATCCCCCAACATCATCATCATGTCGTCCATCTCATCGAACTGTTGGGCCGCGTCCTGGTCGTCTGGCTGCTCGATCCGCGTCAGGACCAAGACGTCTCGTCCGCGGATTTCTTTCGAACCGACGTCAATCCCCTCATCCTTCTTCCAAGCTTCCATCAACGCGGACATCATCTTGTCGGCGTCCTCAGCTTTGGCTTCCCAGTCGCCGTAGCCAAGCATGAATGATTTGGACTGACCAGTCTCCTCATCGAGATCGCTGTAGATCGCGAGCCCCATATTCGCCGGAAGCGACATCGTCTCCAGGTCCATGCCGGAAGCGGCCAGTTCCTTCATCATGTTCTCTCGGGCGCTCTCCAGTGCTTTTCCGAGCGTCTTCTGAACGGCTTCGGTCTGCCACAGGCCGCCCAGTGGATTGCCGTTGAACCGGTCACACATCGTCTGGGTGGCATCCGCCCCCATGATGAAGAAGGTTCCGGTTGGGGCGATGTCCGCAATCGTGTAGGTATCGGCGGCATTGGCCGTGGCGGAAAAACCGCTGACCACGAAGACAGTGCTGAAGAGGAGATCACGCAAGGGTCGGCGACTCATTTGTAAATTCCGAAAAAGGGAGAGGCGGAACAGGTTCAGGACGGGGGACCGAGGATTCACTCGGAATCTTCGCAGATCGTTTTCAGGAACACTCACTCACTCGACGTACCGTCGTCCAGGATCGACGGGCCACCGGAGAGGCTTCGAGTTGGCGGTTGGTGGTAGATGTGACCGCTGTTTGGATTCGATCGATCGTAGGTGAAGGCTTCGCGGTTTCGTACGAAATCCTTCACATACCGGGCGGGAATGGCGAATCCGAGGGCCTCGCCGCCGAGGATCCCCATGTTGGTGATACCGATCACCTCGCCCCGCGTGTTGAAAAGCGGGCCCCCGCTGTTACCGGGGTTGATCGGCGTGTCGGTCTGTACATAGGTCAGACCGCTGAAGTTTCGTTGGGTGGTCGAAATGACGCCCTGAGTGAGGGTTCTTTCCAAGCCGAGTGGATTTCCGATCGCGAATACCGGCTGACCGATGTCGAGCTTCTCGGCACCCTGCACCGGCGCGAAAAGAAACTTGGCCCCAGTGGGATTGGTGATTCGAATCAAGGCCAAATCAAGATGGTTGTTGACTGCGACCAGTTCGACGTCGTCGATGTCCGTGCGCTTCAGCATCCCGTCGGGTTGCAGAAACCACACCGTCGCCCGCAGCGCCGTCTCGCCCTGCACCACATGGGCATTGGTGATGGCGTAGCCGTCAGGCGAGATGATGACGCCCGAGCCGAGGCCGCCTGGCGTTGAAACCTTGATGACCGACGGGCCAAGCACTTTGGCATGCTCCTCGGGGCTTAACTCGATGGGATCCACCGCCACCGAGAACAAGGTGCCAGAGTCCACCGCCGTCACCGCGGGGCCGGTCGCCGCGACAATCTCCTCAACCTGATCGAGATCGAAGCTGACCACCGTGGGGCCAACGTCGACCCAAACCGAGCGATCATCGCGTTTGACGATGACCCCCCGGACCTCGCCACCATCCTTGAGCCGGACGATGTCGTTGGAGGATGGTGACTGATGTGAATTCACCGCCGCCTGGACGGCGGGGATCGAGATTGGGGCAAGAACAAGGATCAGGGCCACACCAAGACGTCGTATCTTCTGAACGGGCATAAGAAACCTCCAAGTCGGGATCGGTACTATACCCGGCAAAGGCCCGTTCCTAGAATTCGCCCGCCCGGCGACCTCACCCCCCCGTCGCCGCTCTTCTCCTTGGAATACCACGCACTATGACCCCGCTCCATCCTGCCCGCTTGCTCGTTCTTCTGGCGACTTTTTCGGTCGTCTTGCCCGCGACCACGGCCTTGGCACAAGATGCTGAAACCGCCGCCCACTTCGGGTTCGATCCATTGGAAGTGGTCCCGGTCGGTCCCAACGCAGGACCCCTGGTCGCGGTCGACCTCGACGCCGATGGCTTCAAAGATCTGGTGGTCGTGAATAATCACAAGAGTCGAATTGAATTCCTGCGTCAGAAGAGCGATGCCGTGCCGGGCGAACCCAAAGCACCTCGTCGTGCCAACGAACTTCCAGAGCACTGGCGTTTTGATCGCGTCGAGATCCCGGTGAACTTCGAAGTCGCCGCGATCGAGACCGTTGACGTCGACGGCGACGGACGCCTCGACATCGTCGCGGCTGGCCGGCCCGACGCGATCCAGATCTATCGACAGACCGAAACGGGCGAATTCGAGATGCTGCGGCGGAATCGCATCCGCGGGCTCGGGGTCTCCCGAGACGGCATGGTCATCGGTGATCTCATCGGTTCTGACGGTCCGCTCGAACTGGTGGCGTTGACCGGCGGACGCATCAAGATCTGGCCCCTCGAGCGAAACGGTCGACTTGCCCCACCGCAGGAGCTCAACGCCGGCGACGCCCGGATTATCGCGATCTTCGCGGAAGACTTTGATGGCGACGGACTCCAAGATCTTGCGGGGATCGCCGCCGACGATGAGGCCCCGGTTCGGATCTGGCTCGCCGCCCGCGAGAACGGCGAAAAAACCTTCGGCCCACAACTTCGATTTGAAATGCCCCCCATCGCTGAAGCCGCCGGTTTAATCGTGCCCGGTCGAGAAACCGCACAACTCGCGGTCATTGAACGTCCCACCAAGCGGTTGGTGATCCACGAGTTTCGGACCGACGATGCCGAAGGAGGCGAACCGTCGTTCGAGGTTCATGGCTTTACTGATCCCGGCGAACGGAAGCGCGATGTCGTGATCGCCGATCTCGACGGTGATCAGCTCCTCGACGTCGTCGCCACGGACCGAAAGACCAATGCGGTCGCGACCTGGATGCAGATCCCGGGGCGAGGTTTGGTCGGGAGCAGCACCTCGCCCAGTTTCGCGGCACCAGATGCCGTTGAAGCCGGCGACGTTGATGGCGACGGGGTTGCAGAGGTCTTTGTCCTCAGTACCGAAGAAGGCGTGGTCGGCCGGGCGTCCGCCGGCCCCAATGGGATCGGTTTCCCCGAGGCCATGCGATTGCCACCCGGCAATGTGCCGGTCGCGATGAAACTGGTGGACACTGAAGACGGCCCGAGACTCGCCGTGATCGCATCGAACGAGAAACGATTTTTCCTCGATCTACTCGACTTTGATGGCGGCGAACCAGAATCCATCGACCTTGGACGGGCGACCCGCGGACCGGACACGATCCTCGACGTCGACGCCGACCACGACGGTCGAAAGGATCTCTTGGTCTTCACCGAGGACAAGCCGATGATCATGATCCTCGGTAAGGAATCGGGCTACCAAGTTGTCGAGAAGGACGACATGCCGCAGTTCGGGCTGGTCAGTGCCGCCGGGGCCGAAAACACCGGCCGTTTTGACGTGGACGGTGACGGTATCGAAGAGTTGCTGGTGGCAGACCGTAATTTCATCCGAGCACTGAGATACGACGACGAAAAAGGTTGGACCGTCGTGGCACAGCTCAATGCCGACGGAGATGCCAAACTGGTCTCGGTCGCGATTCTTGGCGATCGCATCGTCGCCGCGGATCGAGAAGGACGACGCCTCCTGGTCTTCGAACGGGCCGGCGACGGCTGGATCGTCGCCGATGAAATCGAGATTCGCGGCATCGATCCCATCCGCATCGAACGCGGCGGGTTCGGCGGAAGCAACGAGACCGAGGACCTCCTACTGGTCGGAAACGACGCGTTCGCCGTGGTTCGTCTGGACGGCAATCGACCGCGGCTGGTGGAAATGGGCTCCTGGCGACCCGACGACAACCGGAAGGTCCCCCACGAAGTCGGGGTCGGCGACCTCAACGGTGATGGGCATCTCGACCTGGTCTCACTGGACGCCGGACTGCAAATGGCGGACATCCTGAGTTTCAGTGATCAAGGCCGCCTTCATCCCATGACCGGCTTCACGGTGTTCGAGACGAAGATGTTCAGCGGCGGCGATGCGCGGGAGTTTGAGCCTCGTCAGGTGCTGATCGAAGATGTGACGGGAGACGGCGCTTCGGACCTCGTTCTCGTGGCCCACGATCGCATCCTCGTCTACCCCCAGAGCGTGATCGACGAGTGAATTCGTATGGAGAAGTTGCAATCTTCTATCCCGCCCGACTTGAAATCTCGACTTCTTGAGACAATGCTTCCCACGTGAACCCAGTCGACCGACGCTCCTTTCTCTTGCTCGCCGCCGCGACCACCGGCGGATTCATGGGCCTGCACCGAGCTGCCGGATCTGACCGTTTGGGTTTCTCCGCCGCGAAAGAGGGCTACGGCACACTCATCCCCGACCCGGCCGGGATCCTGGATCTGCCCGAAGGCTTCACCCATCGCATCATCTCGCGATGGGGTGAAGAAATGGACGACGGCCTACTCGTCCCCCACGAGCACGACGGCATGGCCGCATTCGATGGCGGACCGGGTCGAACCATCCTCGTCCGGAATCACGAAATCGGCGTCGACGCCGACCTCGGTTACGGCGCCTTCGGACCGAACCTCGAACGCCTCGGGCTCGTGGATCGGTCGAAGTTTTTCGACCCGGGGAGTGGCGACCGACCCGTCCTGGGTGGTACCACCACGATCGTCTACAACCAGAAATCCGGCGCCGTCGAGCGACACTTTCTGAGCCTCGCCGGGACGGGACGGAACTGTGCCGGTGGTCCGACGCCTTGGAAGAGCTGGATCACCTGCGAGGAGTGGACGCAGCTGGCCGACGAGTCGTGTGCGATGGATCATGGTTGGTGCTTCGAAGTACCCGCCACGGATCAGATCGGACTCGCGGAACCACGCCCGCTTCGAGGACTCGGTCGATTCCATCACGAGGCGATCGCGGTCGCCCCGGACGGCCGATGCGTCTACCTCACCGAGGATCGGAACGACGGCCTTCTCTACCGATTCGTGCCCGACCATCCGGGCCGACTCGCCGAGGGTGGACGATTGCAGGCCCTCGCGGTGCAGGGACGTCCTTCTATCGACTTACGAAACTGGATCGACCCGGCCACCGAGACGCCGGTCGTGCGCCCGGCGGCGCGGCTCCCGGTCGCGTGGATCGATCTCGACGAGACGGACAGTCCGAAGGACGATCTTCGGTTCCGAGGCTTCGAGGCCGGAGCCGCCCGTTTCGCGCGGGGCGAGGGCATGTGGACCGGACGCGACGAGATCCTCTTCGCCTGCACGACCGGAGGCGTCGCCCGCATCGGGCAGATCTGGAAGTATCGTCCTTCGCCCTCCGAGGGCCTCGACGGCGAGGACGACGCACCGGGAACCCTCGAACTCTCGATCGAAGCGACCGAGGGCGGCATCATCGAGAACGCGGACAACCTCACGATCGCGCCTTGGGGCGACCTTTTCGTGTGCGAAGATGGCCCTCCCGGGAATGGACTCGTCCGAATCTCACCGGACGGAACCATCTCTCGGTTTGCGATGAATCGCGTGAGTGGCAGCGAGCTCGCCGGCGCCTGCTTCAGCCCCGACGGTCGCACCCTCTTCGTGAACATCCAACATCAAGGTCTCACGGTCGCGATCGACGGTCCGTGGAAAGTCTGATTCACCCGCGCAGAAAAACGCCCCACCCGCGTCTTCACGCGGTCGGGGCGTTCGGTCGATTTTGATTCCGCCGGGAGCTCAAACCTCCCATACCACCATCCCAACCATCCCTACCGTTTCTCATGGATATTCAGCGATCGGCCAGATCGACGTAGGGCACTTCATGCGGGCCGACATACGCCGCACCGGGTCGGATGAGCTTGTTGTCCTTGAGGTACTCGATGCAGTGGCCGGTCCAACCGCTCATGCGACTGAGTGCGAACATCGGCGTGAACAAATCGAGTTCCAACCCGAGCGACCAATAGGTTGTCGCAGAGTAGAAATCGACGTTGGGGAAGATGCCCTTCGACGCCACGGCATCGTGCATGATCCCTTCGATCCGAGTGCTCATCTCGTAAAGCGGCAGGTTGCCGGTATCACGGGCGAGTCCCTCGGAGAACGTCTTGAGATACGTCGCTCGCGGGTCGTACGCCTTGTAGACCCGGTGGCCGAATCCCATGATCTTCTCTTTGCGTTCCAGCTTGCCCTTCATGAATTCGTCGACCTTGTCGAGGTCGCCGATCTCGTTGAGCATCACCATCACGCCTTCGTTGGCCCCGCCATGCAGCGGCCCGCGAAGGGCGCCCACCGCGGCGGAACATGCCGAGTAGAGATCACTGAGGGTCGAGATCACCACCAAGGATGTGAAGGTCGAGGCGTTGAAACCATGATCCGCATGCAGCACGAGGCAGACGTCGAGTGCCCGCACCATGGTCTCAGTGGGTTCCTCACCGCGGAGCATCCAAAGAAAATTGCTCGCGATCGACCGGTTCGAGTCGGCGGGGATGATTTCCTTGCCCTTGCGGTGTCGATCAAAGGCGGCGATCAGGGTCGGCGTCTTCGCGACCAAACGAACCGCTTTTCGAATGTTCGCCTCGGGGCTGTCGTCGTCACATTCCGGATCAAAGAGCGACAGGGCCGAGACCAGCGTCTGGACCACATGCATGGTCGAGGCGTCGGCGGGCGTCTCACGGATCATCGCGATCAAGCCCTCGGGGAGGGCGTACTCGGCCCGGAGCTCCGTTTCGAAGCCCGCGAGTTCGGCGGCGTCGGGGAGTCGTCCATTCCAGAGCAGGAAAGTTGATTCCTCAAAGGTCGAGTGGCGAGCGAGTGAATCAATGTCGATGCCGACGTACTCAAGCACGCCTTTCTCACCGTCAATGAAGGACATCTGCGTCTCAGCCGCAATGGTGTTGACGAGGCCCTGATCGAACTGCTTTTCGGTGGCGGTGCTCATGGCACGGGGACTCCCTTGGTCGCGTGGTCTGCATTCGCGTGTTCTGCGAACACTTGGTCTTCGGAATGTGTTCTCGGCCGAATGATCGACCAAGGCCCCAGAAGGGGATTCTGACGTTTGTTGCTTTCGTTCCCACCGGCGGTTCGGATGCCCTCTCGAAGGAATCCTGAACCAATCCGTCCGAGCTTCTCGGGAGCCCAAGGAAACCCACCCGAATTTTCGGGTGGTTCGACATTGTAGGGGTTTCAGTCGCCCGACTCAATGGCCTAAAATGCGAGGCCCCCGTCGACCACCGTAGACTCCCGTCATGCTCATCCCCCTCGGCACCGATCGCCTGCCTCCTCGGCGAGCGATCACCACCAGCGTTCTGATCGCGCTCAACCTGCTGGCCTTCGTCGGCATGATGGTCGCCTCGAAATCCGGCTTCTCCTCGCTCGAAGAGACCCTGAACACGGGTGCCGTCTCCAGATCGGCCTTCCGACCCTGGACGCTCATCACCTACCAGTTCCTCCATGATCCCGGCGGGCTGGGGCACATCGGCTTCAACATGCTTTTCCTCTGGGTGTTCGGCCAAGCCGTGGAATCACGACTGGGCCACTGGGGCTTCGCCGCCTTCTACCTCGTTGGTGGCATCGCCGCGGCCCTCGCGCACATGGCGGCTTCGCCGGCCCCGGCGATCGGCGCCTCGGGATCAGTCGCCGCGGTGAGCGGTGCCTTTCTCGCCCTCTTCCCGAGAGCCACGGTCCGAGTCCTCCTCTTCTTCTTCCTGATCGGCATTTATCACATTCCGGCCTTGTGGTTCATCGCGTTCTACATCGCCATCGACATCTTCAGCCAGTTTGCCGGCTTCTTTGGCCGCAGCAACGACGTCGCCAATGCCGCTCATCTCGGCGGCTATCTCTTCGGCTTCTCCACCGCGATCGCCCTCTTGGCCATCGGTATTCTCGCGCGGACCGATCTCGATGCGTTGTTCCTCTTCAAGCAGTACCGGAGACGCGCCGAAATGCGGGCCGCGACTCGGGAGTTTGGGAGCGGTTTCGACGGAACGACGTCGAGCACTCCAATCCCCTCCTCGATTTCGCGTTCGGACGTCGACTCAACAACCGCACCGCCCCCACCGCTGCTTGATGAACATGCCGAAGTTCGCCGCACCATCACCAGCGCGCTCCGCCAATCGGACACCGATGCGGCGCTCGCCGCCTACCAAACGACGCCCCCCGGATTCGTCCTGTCGGATGCCGATCAGGCCGAGCTGGGCAACCGCGCGGTCGCGGCCGGTGATGCCGAGACGGCCGTCAAAGCCTATGTCGCCCTGCTCGAACGACGGGGCGAGCGAAACACGGGGCCTGGCGGTTCGAGCGACGAGATCAGACTCCTTCTCGCGTCGATGCTGATCAGACGACTCGCCAGACCCAAGGATGCCCGGCCTCATCTTGAGGCGCTGGATGATCGACCACTCTCGCCGGAGGGAATCGCCCTTCGGGATGCCTTGAAAGCAGAAATGAACGACGCATGAACGGAGACCAAGATCTTCTCTTGCCCACCACGCTCCCGTTGGTGAAAATCTGCGGCGTGCGGACCCCCGCCGACCTCGAAGCCTGCGCCGCTGCCGGGGCGAACGCGGTTGGCTTGGTCTTCGCACCCGGCTCTCCACGGGAACTCGACCCTGCCGAGGTGGTTGATCTCATCGTGGAGATGCCTGACGCGCTCGAACCGATTGCGTTGTTCGCCGATCCCGCGAACGACCTCGTCGATGCGTGGCCCGGGGCGTGGATTCAGCTTCACGGTGAGGAGACGCCAGAGCGGGTCACCGCAATCGCCGCGATGACCGGTCACCGGATCATCAAGGCGATCCCCTTCGACGCCGATGCCGTCCTCGCATGGGACGAACACCCCGACGTCGAGATCCTGCTGATCGACGGCCCTCGAGGCGGCAGTGGCGAACCCTTCGACCACGCAGCCCTCGCCGCGATCCTCCCGAAACTCACAAAGCCGGTGGTGGTTGCGGGCGGGCTCGATCCCGAAATCGTCGGTGAGGTGGTGCGGAATCTGGAACCGTTCGGGGTCGACGTCTCGAGCGGCGTCGAATCGACGCGCGGCATGAAGGACCACGACCTCATCCGCTCGTTCGTCGCCGCGGCGCGGGGATGAGGGCGCTACCCCTAGACCGACGCATGGTCCGACGCATGGTCCGACGCTGGTCCGACGCATGGTCCGACGCGTGGTACGGGAAGTCTTGAGCGAGCGGTCAGACCGTCGCCATCACTCGAGCCTCGCCTTTGGCGGCGATCCACGAGCGGAGTTCGTCGCGTCGACTATTCCAGATGCCGCTGAAACGTTCGTCGAGAAATCGCCCGTAGAGTTCGACGAGGATCCCGTCGAGATCAGTCGTCGATTCGAGCCGCTGCGCGATGGCTTCGTGTTCGCTCCCAGGCCGGTCTTCTGGTCGGGGCAGTTTCAGGCCACCCACTCGGAAGAGATCGCCTTGCAGGTCGAAAGCCCACTCGACCTCGCCATCGGCGAAGGTGAATCCGATCTTCCTCGGCCACTTCCCCTGCTGCAACGCCTTGGCGACCTCCGCACTTCGTCCGGGACCATCTCCACGGAGCGATTGCCGGCCGGTCACCCCCCAAGCGCACTCCATGTCGATGGTGCGGTCGACCATGATCGAAAGGCCTCGGCCGTCGGCCAGATCGAAGACGCCCTCGTTGACTTCTGCGTGCCACCAGAGCCAAAGGAGGAAGACGTTGCCAAGAAAATCCTTCGGCTCCGGACCCGCCATCGCCCAAGGGATGTCTGGTCGTTCGCCGACTTCCGCCGACTGATCGAGGGTTCGTGGCGTGGGTGCGGCGGTGAAGGCGTCCGGCATCGCATCGTCGAAGGCGCTGGCCACACCTTTGGCCGCAAGCAGATCGAGGGCCAGACCGCCCGAACCTGGGGCCTGGATCTTCGCCCCGAAGGTCGTCTGAAAAAGATCCCGCATCGCCGTGACGACTTTGTCGCTGGTCGCCGGCGCGAGGATCGTCCCACTCCCAAGATCCCAAAGCATCGGCACGAGTTTGCTGGTGCGATACCGACCGTCAGCCACTTCCTCCAACCAACGTCGCTCCGCCGCTTCCTTCGCTTCTCGTTTGGCATTGCGACCCAGCGGTCTGGCTGGCAGACCAGCGTCGGCATCCGTTCCGGCGCGGTCTGCGAACGACTTCTTCAATACGGTCTGCTCTTGCGCGAGATACGCCGCCTTGATCTCGCTCGGCACGCGAACCGAGTCCATCCGCATCGCGACGTGCAAGCGACCATCAAAGACGCAGCGATCCCATGAGAAATCGTGGTCAAGAATGTGCTCGCCCCCGGTCCAGCCGGTCTCGACATCAATGGGCACGCCGACGGTCGGGGTCAAGCGTCCGGCCTTCAACGCACCGAGCAGCGTCTCGTCGACTCGGGCTGGGGCGTCGCCGCCGACACGGAAACGGGCATAGGTCACGGATCCTCTGGTAAATGGCATGTCGATAGTCTCCAGCCTGAAGGCGTGATGGCTGCGTTGTCGGCAGGTTGTGCACGAAAATCGCCCGCACTTCGGTCGGGCAAGATCAGATCAAGACGCCACGTGGCCGAGCGGTCAATCTCCGGCGGCGTCTTCGTCTTTCTTCGATTCCCGCCTGATCACGACCTTGCTGCCAACAGGCTTGACATCGATGCCGAAGCCCCGCTGGACGAGGTGCTCCATCGGTCCAAAGCGTGCGTTCAAAGTCACACCTGCTCTTCGGAAACGCAAGAAAGAAGGGCGACTGGTTGAATCGCCAGCCATTCTTGTGATTCGAGCGGATCAAGTTGAAGTGCTCCTTGGCTCGCTCGTGATGTCGAAAGCCCGATTGGTCGATCGCCTGGTCGGATGCATCCCCCGGACTGGTCATCATTCCTTTGACCCCAACCGCCATCATCTCGTCGAAGAAGCCATGAACCGCGTTGAGATCCAGCCCCATCGGAGAGGGTTGTATTGATGATCATCCGAACGTCACGATCGAAAGGGTGACCTGAAGTTGAATTGAGCGAGCGACGGTACCGAGGGGCCATCCTGGTCGATCCGATCGTGAAAGCCCAATCGCCGTCGAGGAGGCAGGCCGGATCAGCGATTAAAAAAGTTGGAGATTGCACGATCCCAAGCGGAACGACTGCCGTACCCGGTACTCCATGACTGCGTTGCCGTTCCAGTTAAGCCTCTCCATGACGAATGCCGAGGTTCTTGAAATCGTGGCTCGAATGGCCCCAAAGGCCCTTCGAGATCATCTTTCGGGTAGTGTCTCCCGCCGGAGCCACTCGGTGCAGCAGCAAGATCAGGTCCGCCAACAAGAAGCCGTCCCCGCCGCCGTCCACGCCGGAAAGACCGACGAGGAACTTTTGGTGGCATACCGACAAGGCGACCGAGTCGCGTTCGCCACCCTCGTTGAGCGGTATCGAGCCGACCTCGTCCAGTTTCTTCATCGATTCCTGAGTTCCCGCGCCGCGGCGGAAGACGTCTTTCAAGATGCCTTCCTTCAAGTCCACCTCGCGGCCGATTCATTCGATGCAGACCGACGCTTCAAACCGTGGCTCTACACCATCGCGGCCAACAAGGCTCGGGACTTCCATCGCAAGCGAAAGCGTCGCGCTGCGGCCAGTCTTTCGGCACCGGTCGGTACGGCGGATGGTCGACAGACGTCACTGGTTGATCTCATGGAAGGCCCATCGGAAGAAGTCGATGCCGGCTTGCTGGAGTCGGAACGACAGCAACTCGTGAAGCAAGTCGTCGACAACATGCCCGCGCACTATCGCGAGATTCTCCTGCTCAGTTATTTTCAGAAGCTCAGTTACAACCAGATCGCGGACTCGCTCCAGATTCCTCTGGGCACCGTCAAAAGTCGACTCCACGCCTCGGTCGCCAATTTCGCCGATGCGTGGAAAACCGCCCTCGAACGCCAGAATCAGCGAACTCGAGACCCTCAGAACTGACCGAATTCCGTCGGCACGCCGTGCCGTCGATACCTCACACGCCGCGTTTCGGAATCCCTCCCCATGGAAGATCACAGCGACATTGGCTCGGAAACAGGAAACGTCGGTGACAGTTCCTCCGAGCCTCGTCTTGTCGAAAACGGGGATCGACGGATCACCTCGCTCTCCGACGCCGACCGGGAGGCCGTTGATCGGCTCTTTCAAGACGGACTCGACCACGAGAACACCAAGAACCTGGATGATCGCGAAACCGCGGTGCTCCAGGTTCTTGCGAACTTGGAGCAGTATCCGGCGGAGTCGAGCACCGACGGACTCGTCGATGCGACCTTGGCCGGCATCGACCGATACGAAGCGAAACGCGAAGCCCGCTATTCCGTAGCGGCGGATGACCGAGCCACGGCCCGCTCAATCCGCTTGCCCGACTTCTTCGCTACCGCGGCCGCGTTGTTTCTCGCGGTTGGAATCGGCGTGCCATTGTTCCAGAGCGTCGCATCCAACGAACGGATCGCGATGTCACAGCACCGCTTGGGAACCGTGGGTTCGGCCATCGCTGGATTCTCGCTCGATCAAGGTGGCGCGCTACCCCTCGCCGAATCCGACGATCAACGAGCAACCCCATTGCACCAACAGCGATACTCCCAGAACCTCTCAGAACTGATCACCGGTAATCGGTGCGGCTTGAGCAGTCTCTTTGCGGGGACGGAAGAACAGCCAGTACCGCTGGTCTCATATCGAGTGTTCGTCACCCGAAAGACCTTTCGCACTGCTAACTTCAGCCCCGATGACGCGCTACTCAGTGACCCCAACCCTGTTCTCGAGTGTTTCCGAGCCAACGGCCCGCGGTCTCATCCGATGAGTGGCGCCACCGCGCACGAAGGCGAAGGCCTCGTGGTTTATCGAGTCGATGGATCAACCCCTTTCATCGCTGAGCCAGTGGGCATGAACCCGGACCAATCGCCTGAGTCTGAGTCATCAATGCAAATGGATCTCATCTGGGTCTCCGACGGCTACCGCCATGGTGATCAGGACGGGATTGGCTGGCCCCAGACGGAGTCTGATGCGGTCTTGGCCCACTGAGCCTGCCGACCACCAGGCCCTGGGTGTCGTCTAAATTCTTAAGAAAAAGAGGGTTTTTCTCAAAACTCTGTAAACAACGGCCCTCAGGCACTAGACGCGGCCATCGGATCGACGCTATGATCCTCGATTCGCCCAGTGTTCCCTCAATATTTCCTCGTCATCGAGACGGTGCTGCATGCCCAAGAGCAAGTCCCATAAAGGTCTGCTGAAGCGGATCAAGATCACCAAGTCGGGCAAGGTACGGTTCCGCCGTCCCCATAGCCGTCACCTCAAGAGCAACAAGACCGGTGAGCAGGTTCGAGGCTATCGCAAGGCGCGATACGCTCGAGCCGGCGACATGGGCCGACTTGGAAAGCTCCTATTCAGGCCTCTTCGGTCGCAGGAGAAGTCCGTCGCGGATGCCAAGAAATCGGCAAAAACCGCCAGCGACGACTGATTTCGATCGACTGTCCGTTCGTGTCTCGTTCCCATTGTCGTTCATCGACCGCGGGAATTTTCATCCCCAGCCAGGATTCGCCCGTCGGGTCTGAAGTGCCTCCAAACGGAGGCCTCCGCCGAGGCATTTTAGGAGAGAGCCATGCCACGAGTTCGCAAAGGTGCGGCCCGTACCAAGGCAAGACGTCGATTACTGCGGAAAGCCCGCGGTTATTTTGGAACGAAGAGCCGACACAAGCAGCAGGCAAAAGTCGCGCTCATGCGAGCCGGCCGATTTGCATTCCGCGATCGTCGTGCTCGAAAGCGTGACTACCGCCGTCTCTGGATTATCCGAATCACGGCGGCATGCCGGATGCGCGGCACCAGATACAGCGTCTTCATGAATGGGCTCCAGCGAGCTGGAATCCTCCTGAACCGGAAGATGTTGAGCCAGATCGCGATTGAGGATCCGTCAGTCTTTGACGGCCTCGTCGAGACTGCGAACGCCAACGCAGCCGCCAACGCGGCTTGATCGCCTTCACTCGATCGGCCCCGCCCCCGCGGACCGATTGCCTGCGGATTCCACCAACGCTTCGTGTGGATTCGTGACACATACACGCCATGTTTGCCGAGTCACTTCGGCGAGCCTGGCTGGTCGAGGAAAAAACTGGATGACCACCCGAACCATCCGCGATTTCGGCAAGAGGCAGGACGGCCTGCGTATCCCAGATCTCGTGAGAGTTCAGAGGGACGCCTACGACCGTTTCCTTCAACTTGAAATCGATCCCGATAAGCGGTCGAAGGAATTCGGCCTCCAAGGGCTGTTGAGCGAGGTATTCCCGATCGAGAGTTACGACGGCTCGATGCGACTCGAGTACGTCAACTATTCGATCGACGAGCCTCGGTACACCCCTGATGAGTGCCGAGAATTGCGGCTGACCTACGGCATGCCGTTCCGGGTGCGGGTCCGATTCCATCGCGACGGCGTGGCGGAGACTCCCGAAGAGGACATCTACCTCGGCGAGATCCCGGTCATGGCCGGCGTTCGACTCCCCTGGGAGACGGCCCGAGCCAGCAACTTCTCCGGCGGTGGCGAATTCATCGTCAACGGTGCAGAGCGCGTCATCGTGAGCCAGTTGCATCGCTCCCCCGGTGTGGACTTCTCCATCGCTTCGAGTTTCGGTGACCGTCCGCTTCACAGCGCCCGAATCATCCCGGAACGTGGGTCTTGGATCGAGCTGGAAGTGACGAAGAAGGACGTTCTGGCGATGCGAATCGACCAGTCCACCAAGCTCGCCGCAACCACTTTCCTCCGAGCCCTGAGCGAGGAATTTTCTTCGACCGATCAGCTTCTCCAACTTTTCTACGACGTGAAGAGCGTCAAGGTCGAAAAGCTCCTCCCCGAGTACTACTCGTCGGAGATGATTGTTGATACCGACACCGGCGAGGAAATCTGCTCCGTCGGACGGATGATCGGCGACGCCCTTGAGGACATTCAGGCATCCGGCCTCAAGTCAATCCGCGTCATCACCGATGCGGCGGACCCCCTGATCCTCAACACGCTGGCTGAAGAACGCTTGGACTTCCTTGCTGAAGTCACCGAGCACGAAGCGGCGTTGCTGAAAATCTACGGACGGCTTCGTCCCGGCAACCCGCCGCAGCTGGACAAAGCCAAGTCGCTCTTCATCGAGAAGTTCTCCGATGACAACCGCTACCGGCTCGGCCGTGTGGGTCGATTCCGCATTAACCGAAAGTTCGAGGACGACAAGGTCTACAAGGTTCGCGATGAGTCCGAACAGTACCTCTACGCCGAGGATTTCCTCGCGGTGGTCCGGTACATCATGGACCTTCGTGCCAAACGATCACGAGCTCACGTCGACGATATCGACCACTTGGGCAACCGACGTCTCCGAACCCTCGATGAACTCGCGGTTGAAGAGATGCGCAAGGGCTTCCTGAAACTCCGCCGCACCGTCCAAGAGCGGATGAGCGTGAAGGATCCGGACGAACTCAGTCGCGTCAGCGATCTGGTGAACTCCAAGAGCATCTCCAGCGCCATCGACTTCTTCTTTGGTCGATCCGAGCTCTCGCAGGTCGTCGACCAGACGAACCCCCTCTCGATGCTGGTGCATGAGCGTCGACTTTCGGCCCTCGGACCAGGTGGTCTCAACCGCAAGCGAGCCGGCTTTGAAGTTCGCGACGTCCACATCTCTCACTACGGCCGAATCTGCCCGATCGAAACGCCAGAAGGCACGAACATCGGCTTGATCGCGTCGCTGGGTATCTACTCCGAGATCGACGACTACGGCTTCCTCAAGACGCCGTATCGCAAGGTCAAGGCTGGCAAGGTCACTAGCACCGTCGATCTGCTCCGAGCCGACGAAGAATTGCAACGGGTGCTCGCGACGAGTGATGCCATCGATTCCGACGGTCGCCTGATGGAAGGCAATCTCTTGGCCCGCAAGGACGGCGATCTGCTGCTCGTCGATGCTGGCGAGGTTGAGTACGTCGATATTTCACCGAAGCAGATCGTTGGTATCTCCGCGTCGCTGATCCCCTTCCTTGAACATGACGATGCCAACCGGGCATTGATGGGTTCAAACATGCAGCGGCAGGCCGTGCCGCTGATCAAGGTTGACCCCCCACTGGTCTCGACCGGCATGGAACTTGAGATCGGCCCCTACTCGGGCATGATCGTCACCGCCCGTCGGGCCGGCGAAGTGACCTTCGTCGACTCATCGAAGATCGTCATCGACAACGCAGACGAGTACGAACTTCGGAAGTTCCGAGGCCTCAACGAACGAACCTGCCAGAACCAGAAGCCAGTGGTCCGCATCGGCCAGAAGGTCGAAGCAGGCCAGATCGTGGCCGATGGTGCTTCAACGGAGATGGGTCAGCTCGCCATCGGACGAAACGCACTCGTCGCGTTCAATACCTTTGACGGCTACAACTTTGAAGATGCGATCGTCATCAACGAACGCCTCGTCAAGGATGATGCTTTCACCTCGATCCACATCGACTCGTTCGAAGTCGAGATCCGCGAGACCAAGCTTGGACGCGAGGAATTCACCTCGGACATCCCGAACGTCTCTGAGAAGATGCTCCGAAACCTCGATGATGTTGGCATCATCCGAATGGGCGCCCGGGTCGGACCTGGCGACATCTTGGTCGGCAAGGTCAGTCCAAAGAGCAAGTCCGAACTGAGCCCAGAAGAGAAGCTTCTCCATGCGATCTTCGGTCGCGCGGGTGAGGACGTGAAGAACGATTCGCTCGAAGTCCCCGCCGGAACCGCCGGCGTGGTCATCGGCACTCGCCACTTCAGTCGTCGGATGCACCTCAACGACGATCAGAAGAAGCAGCTTTCCAAGGACATGCAGTCTTACGAAGAGTTGATGGACCAGAAGGCCATCAACCTCTTCCGTGAAATGGTCGGCAAGATCAACGGCATGACCGAGTCGGAGATGATTGACCCCTCGACCCGTCAGAAGGTCGGCGCGAGTGACATTCCCGAAGTCATCATGGAACAGCTGGAGAACTTCAACGACAAGTGGATCAAGGGCTCGAAGGACGCCCGAGAAACCGCGATTGCCGAGAAGAACCGATTCTGGCCACGCATCGAAGGGATCGAGAAGGAAAAGCAACGTCGACTCGCTCATATGAAGCGTGGTGATGAGCTTGCCTCCGGCGTCCTCGAGATGGTCAAGGTCTACGTTGCCACCAAGCGACACCTCTCGGTTGGTGACAAGATGGCTGGTCGCCACGGCAACAAGGGCGTCATCGCCCGGATCGTCGCCGAAGAAGACATGCCATTCCTCGAAGACGGGACGCCCGTCGATATCCTGCTCAATCCACTCGGTGTGCCGAGTCGAATGAACGTGGGTCAGATTCTCGAGACTCACCTCGGGTGGGCGGCGGCGGTCCTTGGATTCCAGGCAATCACCCCGGTGTTCGACGGTGCGACCGAAGCCGAGATCTTTGGTTCGGTCAGCGAAGCCAACCACCACGTCAAGAGCAAGATCGACGCCTTCGAGCAGACTGGCAAGAACCCGGGCCATCCTCGGGAACTCCTCGCCAACATGCCTGTTGACGGCAAGATTCAGCTTCATGATGGCCGCAGCGGTGAGCCGTTCAAAGAGCGGACGACCGTCGGCTACATGTACATGCTCAAGCTCCACCATCTGGTGGATGACAAAATCCACGCTCGTTCGACGGGCCCCTACTCGCTCATTACGCAGCAACCGCTCGGCGGCAAGGCTCGTACCGGCGGGCAGCGGTTCGGAGAAATGGAAGTCTGGGGCTTGGAAGCGTACGGCGCCGCCTACGTTCTCCAAGAGCTCCTGACTGTCAAGAGCGACGACGTCGAGGGCCGAACGAAGATCTACGATTCGATGGTGAAGGGCACGAACACGCTTCAGGCCGGTATGCCTGTGGTGTTCGACGTTCTCTGCCACGAGATCAAGGGTCTCGGCATGAACATCTCTCTGGAGAAGGAACAGGAGGAGACGGGCTCGGTCCTTTGACCACCCCCGCTCTCTGATCGTCCCTTTCTTCGATTTGCAGCAAACCCGCCCGCGGGAGCACGACCGAAATGTCTGAAAACGTCTTTGATCGCGTCAATGACTACGGCTCGGTGAAGATCACCCTAGCCAGCCCCAATGATATTCGTAGTTGGAGTTTCGGCGAGGTCAAACGCCCCGAAACCATCAACTACCGAACCTACCGCCCCGAAAAGGACGGCCTGTTCTGCGAACGCATCTTCGGTCCCGAGCGGGACTACGAATGTGCGTGCGGTAAGTACAAGGGCACGAAGTACAAGGGCATCATCTGCGACCGCTGCGGCGTGAAGGTGACCCACTCTCGCGTTCGTCGGAAGCGAATGGGCCACATCAACCTGGCGGCTCCGATCGTCCACATCTGGTTCTTCAAAGCCATGCCTTCCCGCCTCGGGAATCTGCTGGAGATGAAGACCGGTGATCTTGAGAAGATCATTTACTTCCAGGACTACGTGGTCACGGACGCCGGTGACACCGAGCTGACCACCCGCCAGGTCCTCACCGAAGACGAGTATCGCGAATCCCGCGAGAAGTTCGGAGCCAGCGCTTTCACCGCCATGATGGGCGCCGAGGCGATTCGGGAACTGCTCGACCAGCTCGACCTCACCGAGTTGGCGTTCGAGCTCCGAGATGGCCTCGACAAGACCCGCAGCAAGCAGAAGAAGAAGGACCTCTCCAAGCGACTGAAGCTTGTGGAACAGATCCGCGGCTCCGAGAACGATCCAACATGGATGGTCCTCGACGTGGTGCCGGTCATCCCACCGGATCTCCGCCCGCTGGTCCTCCTCGAGAGCGGAAACTTCGCCACCAGCGATCTCAACGATCTCTATCGCCGGATCATCAACCGAAACAACCGTCTCAAGAAGCTGATGGACCTCAACGCACCTGAGGTGATCATCCGCAACGAAAAGCGGATGCTCCAGCAGGCTGTCGATGCACTGTTTGATAACGGTCGCTGTCGTCGCCCCGTCTTGGGTTCGTCCAACCGCCCCCTCAAGTCGATCACCGACATGATCAAGGGCAAGCAGGGTCGTTTCCGCGAGAACCTACTCGGCAAGCGGGTCGATTATTCCGCGCGTTCGGTCATCGTGGTCGGGCCGGAGCTCAAGCTCTGGCAATGCGGCCTTCCAAAGAAGATCGCTCTCGAACTCTTCCAACCCTTCATCATCCGTAAGCTCAAGCAGCACGGCTACGCGGACACGATCAAGAGCGCCAAGCGCATGCTCGAACGGCGTGACCCTGAAGTCTGGGACATTCTCGAGCAGGTCATTCGTAACCACCCCGTGCTTCTGAACCGGGCCCCCACCCTTCACCGGATGGGTATCCAGGCATTCGAGCCAGTGCTGGTCGAAGGCAATGCCATCAAGATCCACCCTCTGGTGTGCACCGGCTACAACGCCGACTTCGACGGTGACCAGATGGCGGTCCATCTTCCGCTTTCGCTTGAGGCACAGGCTGAGGCCCACGTCCTCATGCTCTCGCTCCACAACGTGTTTAGCCCGGCGAATGGCAACCCGATTGTCAGTCCCTCGCAAGATATCGTCATGGGCGTGGCCTTCCTCACGGAAGAGAACAACGACGAAGCGGAACGCCCCCTCGACGAGCTCCGGGTCTTCAAGGATGAAATGGAGGCGATGCTCGCCTTCGACTTCGGCGAGATTCGAATCCACGATCACATTCAGGTCCGACTCAAGGACTTCTTGACGCTGACCAACAGTGAGAAGTCTTCCGTCGAGCCGATGCCCGACAACCGCCGGGTCCGCACTACGGTCGGACGGATCATCTTTAATGAAATCCTCCCCGAACGGGAGCGGATGCCGTACTACAACTGCTTCCTCAGCAAGAAGGGCTGCGCCCGCGTCATCGATGAGACGTATGAACGCCTTGGCAAGTCTTCGACCATCGATCTGCTCGATGGGATGAAGGAAGTCGGCTTCAAGCACTCGACGACGTCTGGCCTTTCATTCGGTGTCAATGACCTTCGGATCCCCACCGAAAAGAAGGAACTTCTGGACAACGCCCAGAAGAAGGTTGACCGGATCGAGAAGCAGTATCAAAGCGGTGCGATCACCGAGCGAGAGCGGCACAATGCCCTTCTTGACATCTGGGCAACCTGCCGAAAAGAACTGACCGACAAGTTGATCTACGCCCTCAAGGAGGATCGCCGCGATCCGATGACCCATGAGGAAACCTCGATCGACAAGAAGGAAGGCAATCGCTACCTCAACCCCGTTTATCTCTTTATGAACTCGGGTGCTCGAGGCAATAACAGTCAGATGCAGCAGCTCGCTGGGATGCGAGGCCTCATGGCCAAGCCCAGTGGCGAGATCATCGAAACACCGATCCGTGCGAACTTCCGCGAAGGATTGAATGTTCTCGAATATTTCTCCTCCACCCATGGTGCCCGAAAGGGACTGGCCGATACCGCGCTCAAGACCGCGGACTCCGGCTACCTGACCCGGAAACTCTGCGACGTCGCACAGTCCGTGGTGGTCATCGAAGCCGACTGTGGCACCACCCAAGGCATCGCGAAGCGAGCCATCTTCAAGGGTGAGGAAGTAGACGTTCCGCTCGAAGACCAGATCATCGGTCGAACGAGCATGATGGACATCCGAGATCCTCTTCTCGACACATTGATCGTGAAGAAGAATCACATCATCGGCGATGCCGCGGCCAAGCGGATCGACGAACTCGGCATCCCATCGGTCCACGTTCGAAGCCCCCTGACCTGCTTCACGCCTCGCGGCGTGTGTGCAACCTGTTACGGACGCGACCTCTCAACCGGCCAGCCCGTCGAACGAGGACTCGCGGTCGGAATCATCGCCGCTCAGTCGATCGGTGAGCCTGGTACGCAGCTCACGATGCGAACGTTCCATACCGGTGGTACGGCGACTCGGTCGCTCGCAGAAACCAGTTGGTTCGCGCCCGCGGGCGGATTCATCACCCTCGTAGACTGCAATGCGGTCAACGTGACTGATGACGAAGGCGTGGTCAAGCTCGTCGCGCTCAAGCGAAACGGCGAAGTCCACCTTGTTGATGACAAGGGTCGTGAGATCGACAAGTTCAAGGTCCCCTACGGTGCGACACTGCGTCACCCCGAGGGCGCCAAGGTCTCGAAGGGTGCCACCATCGTTGAGTGGAATCCCCATATGAGCCCGATTCTCGCCGAGAAGAGCGGGGTCATTCGATTCGAGAATCTGGTTGAAGACCAGTCCTACAAGGTCGAGGAAACCAAGGCCGGCAAGGTCGAGAAGATCGTCACCTCCCATACCGGAGAGCGAACGCCTCAGATCAAGATCGTCGATCAGACCGGCGATACCACGCTTGACTTCCATCACCTTCCGGCGAATGCTCGAATTGAAGTCGAGGACGGCGACGACATCGTCATCGGACGAATGCTCGCTCGTGTTCCCAAGGGTGCGAGTCGTTCTGCCGACATCGTCGGTGGTCTTCCTCGCGTCACCGAGATCTTCGAAGCACGAATCCCCAAGGACCCCGCGGTCATGGCGGAGATCTCCGGTCGAGTGGAATTGGATCCCGACAAGCGCAAGGGCAAGATGGCGATCCTCATCCATCCCGAAGGCGATCTCGATCCGGTCCCCCACTACGCTCCTCAGGGAACCGCCCTGTTGGTGCATACCGGAGACCACGCGGAAGCTGGCGATCGTCTCACCGACGGCCCGCTGGTTCCTGCCGACATCCTCAAGATCAAGGGTGAGGACGAACTTCATCTTTACATGCTTGACGAAGTGCAGAACGTCTATCGAGCACAGGGCGTGCCGATCTCAGACAAGCACATCGAAATCATCCTGCGGCAAATGCTCGGCAAGGTGAAGATCACCGAAACGGGTGATAGTGATCTGCTTCCGAACGATGTTGTTGACAAGTGGCAGCATCGCGAGTGGAACACCAAGCTCACTGGGATGCTCCGGATCGAAGATCCGGGCGACACCGACCTTCCGGTCGGGGCCATGGTCCTCAAGTCAGAGATCAAGGAAGCCAATGACAAGGCCAAGGAAGACGAGAAGGCGATCGCCAAGACGAAGAAGCCACGGCCGGTGAAGGCACAGCCACTTCTGCTCGGCATCACCAAGGCGTCCCTCCAAGCCGAGTCGTTCCTTTCGGGAGCGAGTTTCCAGGAGACCACCAAGGTGCTCACCGAAGCGTCACTCAAGGGTGCCGTGGATACGCTCCGAGGCCTCAAGGAGAACGTCCTGCTTGGCCACCTCATCCCGGCCGGAACCGGATTCCACGAGTACACCCGCATGCGGGTCAAGCGACTGGTGGACGAGCCGGAGGCAAATCTCGCGGCCGAGATGCAGATGCGACAGGAAGCTGCGAGAGCCGCCGAGGAAGCCGGAGCCGAACGCCGCGACGCCGTGGTCGAAGTGCTGACTCCCGAGAAGCTTCAGGAGACTGGCATCGGCGAGGAGTGATCCTTGCGGTGATCAATCGATGAATTCACGCGGGGAACGATCATCGGATCGTTCCCCGCGTTTTTTATTGCCATGAAGATCCTGACGCCGCTCGCCGCCGCAGGATGATCGCGTTGACGAGGCTAGGGTCGCCTCGCTTCCCTTGAGACGACCGGCCAACCTCACCAGAAACGTCGAGTTTGCCTGCTTCTGGATCGCGGAGACGTCGATCCTTCGGGGATCGCGCCGTCGGTGGTGGTAACGCCATGTTCCAGTGCGTCGCTTCCACCGAGCGCTGCTGGTCCCATGATTCGGTACGGCTTGATGCGCGGCGTCTCCTTCACCAACGCGTGGAGGTCTTCCGTCACGTCTGAAAACGCGATTGCATGGCTTTCACCCGGTAGCCTGTGACGCCCGTCACATAAGCACCCAATGAAGTCCGCGATCGCGTTCTCGATATCGCCGCACGCCTTGAGCCCCGCCCGCTCGATCGGGGCTTCGGCGTCCTGGCTCCAAGCGTGGTCGCAGACCTCCGCCTCGCGTTTGTGAACGACCAGTACCGTCGACAGATGATGCTTTCTTCTCGACTGGCGAGAGAGACGGAGCGCGGGCTTTAGATAGGTTTTGTCGCTTGAGACATCACGAGTTCGTCGAGACCGGACTCTCCCCGAGGACGTCCCGGAGCATCATCCGCCATTCCCCGTAGACGTATTTGATCCCGTGCTGGTCATGGATTGACTTGATTCGTTGGTGGGCCCGCTCGGCGAGTTGAGGTACGACCTCGCCGGCCCGCGGATCACAAAAGTAGACTCGGCACCCGGTCGGTCGGCCCGCGCGGGCGGTGCAGAGCCGGCCGTCTTGCCAGGGGCAGTTCCCCTGCTCGACTGCGAATGCAACATCCTCGACGGTGATTCCCCGCCCTTCGCTGGCGCAGATGGCCACGCATCGTGCAACCTCAAGTCCACTGGCATAGAGCCGATGTCCGTGCGCCTCAAATCGACAACAGTTGCCGCTTGCCAGGCAGATCGGACCGACCTCCCGAATCGCCTCCGCGATCTCCAGATGGACGGCTTCAATGGCCGCGGCAATCGCCGGACGTTCGGCCGCCGCGAACCACGACTGGATCACCGAGGAAGGCGAATCACTCACCAAGGCTTTCCTTGCGAGTCTTGCTCTTCCTGGAGCCTTCCAACAATCTGCTCGACCGTGAAGAGCTGGCCGTTCCCCATGCCCGGGCAAGGCGTGTTCTTCTTGGTTCGATTCCAGGCCCGTTCACTTTCAACGACCTCCGGCCAAAACGGCCAAGTGCGGCACTGGGTCGGTCTCACTTCGTAGAGACCACAGACGGCCTTTCCCGGAACTTTTTCCCGGTCGAGGAAGACACAATCGAATCCGTGCACGGTGTCGATCTCATTCAACGACCGGTGCCCGTCAATCACCCGGGTGTACCGAACCAGAAACTCGGGGTACTCCATGCCGACATGGGCTGCCATCGCAAGGCCTTCGTCATCATCAAACCAAACCGCGCCTTCGCCGCCGGTGCAGCAATTTCCGCAACAGGTGCACTCGAACTCGAGGCCTTCCTGAAACCAAGGCGCCGAGCCATCTGACGCCGGTTCACGTTTCCCTACTTTTCTCGACATTGGATGACGCTCCTGAAATCGCCACATCTTCAATCAACCCGACTCACTTCGAGAGCCGGCCACCCGGGGTGCCCCAGTCGCTTCCGGGAGATGGCGGCCTGCCGGGCCCATCGGGGGCATCATCTTCCCCCCACTCGTCGATGATGATCGAGTGGACCTCGGTCTGGTGCCGCCGGAGCTCCAGATCGGCCAATTCCTCTGGACGTTCATCGTGCGCGACCCGCTCGATGGAATACATCGCCGACATGATCCACTCGCCACCGCCTTCTACCGAGGCCTCGATCAACGCTTCTGCTTCATCAAGACTTCGCGCGGTCACCCAGACCGAAATATAGGCACCACCGGCGCGTGGCTCTGCCGGTTCGGCCATCGCGATCGCATGCCAAAGGGTGAACCCCAATTCACGACCACCATCGTCGACGTTAGAGCTTGGATCGACGTCCAGTTGCAGTCCCCAGACCGCTCGGAGTTGCAGGAGGAGTTCGTCGAGATCCGGCGAATGTTCGTCCTCCATCACGAGGATCTCCCGCATGCGATACGGCGGGTCGATTTCGTCGAAGACGTCATCCAACCAGATTCGTGAGACCTGCTTGAGACCGTGTTTCTCTAGTTTCGCTTCGACGTCTTCTCGGAGATCGGTCTGGCAGTGAACGGAAATCGTCTTCCACGCATCGAGAAAAACCTCGAAGTACGGCTCCTCCGAGGTGGCGCCGACGCCGAGCGAGACCTCTTCGAGGAGTATGGGTTCAAAGTCGTCCCAGGTCCTGATGAAGTCGTCGATGAAGATCGGCTCGCCCGCGAGATAGATATCGATGGATCGGTACGCATCAACCGATCCAATCTCCACGGCCGGCATGACATCCCCGGGGAGCATCTCAAAGAGGTCATGCATGAGCCCGCGGAGCCCCTCGTGGCTGATGGCCACCTGAAAAGCGAAGGTATCGGGCTCCTCACCCTCACTCGCGACGAAATCCACGAGATACCCTTGCAGCGGTGGTGGCGCATCAAGCCGCTCGACGCCGAGCGGGAAGCCGTAGCCATCCACCGTCACCCGTTCAAGATCCGTTCGCAGTCTGAAATCCCGCATTGGTGACATTGTATCCGCGGAATGCTCGGCATCACCCCCCGATCCTCCGAGTCGATCCAAGGTATATTTTGCAGCAGCGATCTACGAGGTTCCCGAGAATCAAAGAACAGGAGTCCGCATCGCATGAGCGAACGCGCCCAATGGGGTTCTAGAACCGGTTTCATCCTGGCCGCCGCAGGCTCCGCGGTTGGTCTGGGGAACATCTGGAAGTTTCCCTATATCACCGGAACCAATGGCGGGGGCTGGTTCGTCCTGATCTACCTGGCGTGCATTCTGCTGGTCGGACTGCCGATCCTTGCCGCGGAGATCATGATTGGACGAGCCGCCCAGGCCCAACCCGTCGTGGCCTTCGAACGGCTGAAAGGCAAACCAACCGGCTGGTCGCTGATCGGATGGATGGGGGTGCTCGGCGCCTTCTTGATTCTGAGCTTCTACATTGTCGTCGCCGGTTGGTCGATGGACTACACCGTCAAGCATCTCGTCGACTTCGGCAAACCGATCCGCGAACAGGCGGTCGCTGAGACCCACGTCTACGAAGCGACGACCTCGACGAAATCGATGCGAGACTCGCTGGTATCCGCCCGAGCCGATCGAATCGCCAACCCACGCATCGATGCGATCGAGGCGCGGATCGCACCAAGTGTCTGGAAGTTGAACGACGATTTCGAAACCGCGATGGCCAGCACCGCGGGATCCGACGTGCCGGACGACGTTCGTCGCTCGCGACTCCTCGGGGATCCTCGGGTTCAGGCGGCGGTGACTGAGGTCGGAACGCTCTCCGCCGACATGGATCTGGTTCGAGCAAATGCGCAGGAGACGGCCTCCAAAGAATTCGAGGGGCTCGACGACGCGGCCGTGCGCGAAGCAGGGACCGATCAATTCCGTCGCCAATTAATCGGCACCCGAATGGGCAAACTCTTCGGAGACCTTGCCACGGACGGGTGGACCAGCACGTTCTGGGCCGGCATCTTTATGTTCCTGACCGTCGGGATCGTGGCCACGGGCATCGCCCGAGGCATCGAGTCCGCGTGCAAGGTGCTCATGCCGCTCCTCATCGTGATGATCCTCGGGATGGTCGTCTTCTCAAGTACGCTTCCCGGCTTTGCCGAGGGACTGTCCTTCGTCTTCAAGCCGGACGCCTCGGCACTCAAGCCTTCGGGCGTGCTCGAAGCCCTCGGCCATGCCTTCTTCACGCTTTCACTCGGTATGGGCGCCCTCATCACCTACGGCTCCTATCAGAAGCGAGGCACGCCCCTCTTCGGGCAGGCCGTCTGGATCGCCGGACTCGACACCGGGATCGCGCTTTTGGCCTGCATGATGATGTTCCCGATCGTGTTTAGTTTCGGCCAAGATCCAGGCTCCGGCCCTGGCTTGGTCTTTATCTCAATGCCCCTCGCGTTTGCGGAGATGGGTTCCGGCGGCATCCTGCTCGGAGCGGTCTTCTTCTTCCTGCTGACGATCGCCGCACTCACCAGCGCCATCTCCCTGCTCGAAGTCGCCGCCAGTTACTTCATCGATCGCTGGAACTGGTCACGGCCGCGAGCCGCCGTCTCGATCGGAGTCGTGATCTTTGGAATCGGCACCTTGGTCGCATTCAGTATGTCCGAAGGCTTCCTCCTCGCGTCCTGGACGCCAGGATTTGGCATGAACCTCTTCGACACTTTCGACTTCATCGCCAGCAATTGGCTCCTCCCCCTCGGCGGCCTGCTGATCGCCATCTACGCCGGCTGGTTCCTCCCTCGAAAATTCCGCGATGCAGAACTCGCAAGTCACTCGAAGGCCTCGATCGGCGCGTGGCTTCTGCTCATTCGCTTCGTCGCCCCCGCGATGGTCTTACTCGTACTGGCTCAGAAGATCGGCCTTTACGATGCCAACGAACTTCTCTACTCGATCTGGAACTGACCTCTTCCCCACCGGCTCATCGGTACGGAGTGAATGGAACACATGGATAATTTTCTCGACAACATGAACGGGGCCATCGGCGCCATCAATGACGTCATCTGGGCCGACTGGGTGCTCTATGTCGTCCTCGGCGTCGGCGTCCTCTTCACGATCTGGTCTGGCTTCTGTCAGTTCCGAGCCATCACCCACGGCGTCGGGGTCACCGCTGGCCGATACGACGAGAAGGATGACCCCGGTGCCATCAACCACTTCCAGGCACTCTCCGCCGCCCTTTCTGCGACCGTGGGGCTCGGAAACATCGGCGGCGTCGCCGTGGCAATCGCCCTCGGTGGGCCGGGTGCGGTCTTTTGGATGTGGGTGGTCGGCCTCGCCGGCATGGCACTCAAGACGACGTCCGTGACCCTCTCGATGCTGTATCGAGACGTCAGTGATCCTGACAATCCCAAGGGCGGCCCGATGTACGTCGCTCAGAAGGCATTCGCCTCGTGGGGGCTGGCCCCCCTTGGAACCGCGGTCGGAGTGATCTTCTGCATCACCCTGCTGATCTCCGCCATCACCGGTGGCAATATGTTCCAAGCATGGAACGTGGGCCAGATCACCGAGATGGCGTTCGGAATTCCGACGCAGGCCGTCGGCATCATTCTTGCCTTGGTGGTTGGTTCGGTCATCATCGGCGGCATCAAGCGGATCGGCAACGTCGCGGGCGTGCTGGTTCCGTTCATGTGCATCCTCTACGTGGTGGCGGGATTGCTGGTGCTCATCATGAACATCGGCGCCATCCCCTCGATGTTCAGCCTGATCATCACCAACGCCTTCAGTCCCACCGAAGCGGCTGGTGCGTTCATCGGTGGTACCGCCGGGTACGCGTTCCTTTGGGGTATGAAGCGAGCCCTGTTCTCCAGTGAAGCTGGCCAAGGATCCTCTCCCATCGCCCATAGTGCGGCGAAGACCAAGGAACCCGTTCGCGAAGCAGTGGTCGCTGGCCTCGAACCTTTTATCGACACCATCATCGTCTGTACGCTGACCGCCCTGGTGATTCTTTCCACCGGCGCCTGGGATCGTGACGGCGTCGGAGAGACCAAGTTGGCGGGAACGCCCTCCCTTACCCAGGGAGACGAAGGTTGGCACATCGGTCGCTTCGGCGATCCAGATCCCAGTGATGACGACTCCACCGAAGCGTGGCACGTCAGCCTTCCTTCCAAGAACAAGGGAGCGATGAAGACCACCGGCAAGGATTGGACGACCGATGACACCGTGTTCATCGTCGTCGGGACATCTGAGCTCAGTGACCAGACCGGTACCAAACTCGCCAAGCTGTCCGGCAGCGTTGATACCTTGGAATCAGGGGGATTCGTCGCGATCTTCGAAGATCCGATCACCAGCGATTCTGCCCCGACCTTCATGAGCGAGGACATCGAGGTCTACAAGGACTATCCGGGCGCCACCCTCACCGCCCACGCCTTTGACCGGGCCATTCCTGGCTTCGGAACTTGGCTTGTCCTGATTGCATCCTGGCTCTTCGCGATCTCCACCATGATCTCGTGGAGTTACTACGGCGAGCAGGGCATGGTCTTCATGCTGGGCAAGAAAAGCGTGCTCCCCTACAAACTTTTCTACTGCATCATGATCATCGTCTCGACGCTACCGATCATTGGTAGCGATAAGGAGCTCGACAATCTCACCACGCTCGGCACCGGCGTCATGCTCTGGGCCAACATCCCGATCATGCTGATCTTCGGCGGAATCGCGATGAAGGCATACCACGACTATGGCCGTCGTCTTCGTTCCGGCGAGTTTAAGTCGCACCCCTCACGATCATTCACGGACATGTCTGAAGAATGAGTCAATCGGATTCGTTTGACGGACGTTCGACGTCCCTGTCCATCTCCGCCGCGACCGTGGCCGACGCCGCGGTCGCGGCGGTCTGCGCTGACGCAGATTCACGCGACCTCGCCCAAGAGGTACGGGGCATCGATAGCCTCAATGAGCGGGCGTTACAGGGTCTGCTGGAGACCGCATTCACCGCCGCGGGTCTTTTTCCGTTGCGGGAGATCCGTCTTCCCAAACGAGCGGATGAGCCGATCCGTTCGGCGGGTTCCCGGTGCGACTTCGTACTTCGCGCCGTCGACACGCCCCTCGGCCACGACCCCGAGGCGCTGGCCGCCGCCGAGGAACCTCCGTCGCTCTTCGACGACCCGGACGCGCCACCTCCACCGTCGCCTCTGGATTCAGAGGAGGTCTTCTGGCTCGAACTCAAGACTGGATCGGCGTGCCGCGATGCCGGCGATACCGGCGACCTGGCTTCGCTCCCCAAACGGGTCAAAATCGATCTCGCTCGACTGGCCCATGACGATGGCGTTCATCATGCCGCGGTGCTGCTGATCGCCTTCGGCGTCGACGAACCAACCCTGGTGGCGCAGGCCGTCGCGTTGGATCATCATGCCGCCGCGGAAGGCCTCCCGACTCAGGGCGTGGTGATCCGCACCGCCCCGATCAGCGACCGCCACGGCAACGACACGGCGTTGATCGCGGTGTACCCCGTCGGCCGGGTCTGATTGATCGAATCGCGTTTGGGTGTTGCCTCGCTCGGGCGGCTGATCAGCTCAGGCGTCTTGATGGAGCACTTTGAGGATGACATCGGACGCCTTGATGGCCGGATCGTGGCCATCGAACATCGCCCGAACCTCTTCGAGTCGCGTTCGCATCGCGGCCAGCGCCGCTGGGTCTTCCAGCAACGGCATCGCGGTCTCGATGATCGGCGCCGCCCCACGCTTCTGGTCGTACGGCACGAATTCAGGCACCACCTGCTCACCCGCAACGATATTGGGCAGCAGTTTGAATGGGATCCGCAGCATGGCCCACGTGATCAACATCTGCCAGCGATAAATCGCATAACTCCCGATCATCGGGCAGGCATGCCGCGTGAGATCAAGACTGACCGTACCGCTGGTCGCGAACGCCAGATCGGCCCAAGAGATCGCCGCGTCGAGGCGATCCCGTTCGAGTGAGACTCCTGCCGGGAGTGGATCGAAACGCGCCCGGATCGTGGCCTCGATTCGTTCGTTGGCGGCCAGAATGACCGCCACCGCTTCGGGATAGCGGCGACGAATCGCCGTAAACGCCTCGATTTGATGGATCAGATTGCCCTTGATCTCACTACTCCGGCTGCCCGGCAGGATCAGAATCTTTGGCCAGCCTTGGGGAAGGGTTCGTCGATCCACCGCGAGCGCGACCTCGTCCAGCGGTCTGGCCATGACCGAATGCCCAATGAACGTGGCGGCCACTTCTTTCTTCCGAAACCAAGCTTCCTCGAAGGGGAGGTTGCAGAGGACATGATCGCTCCAGCGTTGCAGCTTCCGCACTCGCCAGTGCCCCCAGGCCCACACCTTCGGCGCGATGAGATGGACGGTTCGGACCCCATGCCGCCGCAGCCGTTTGCAAATCGGAAAATTTGCCAAGGGGCTGTCGATCGGCACATGGAGATCGACGCCGTTGGCGACCACCCACGCGTCGATCCGATCGATCGTCCGTTTCATCTCAAACACCTTGAGCAAGCTTGCGAGTCCCATCACGCCGTCTTCGCTCGTTCGCTCGATGATCTCCGCCCCGGCATCCTCCATTCGGGGTCCACCCCACGCGACAATTCGGAGGCCGGGCTCCCGTGCCCGAAGTGCCTGGATCACCGGGGCAGCCTGCGCGTCGGCACTGGGCTCAAACGCCGTGAAAAGGATCGTCTTCCCGGATTCCAAGGCTTCAGGCATCGCGGAGGGATCGGTCATCGAACGAAGGATACCCAGATCCCCCCCTCACCCCCACCGAGCGGGTGGGTGGTCCGGTACCATCTCGGATTCACCTCGTTTCCAAAGGCCCCGATCAAGGCTCTACCGCCCATGCTCAAGCGAACCCACGCCTGTAACGACCTCCGCAAGACCCACGACGGATCCACCGTCGTCCTCGCCGGATGGGTCAACACCTATCGTGAACACTCCAAGTCGCTGGTCTTTATCGATCTGCGAGATCGCCGCGGACTGACTCAGATCGTCTTCGACGTCGCCGACTCGCCCGCCGAAATCGTGGAGATTGCGCAAGGCCTCCGCCGCGAGGATGTCATCGCGATTCGCGGCGTCGTCCGAGTGCGGGGTGGCGGGGCCAACCCGAAACTGGATACCGGCGAGATTGAAGTGATCGCGATGGAGCTTGAGGTCTTGAACAAGGCTGAGACGCCGCCGATCCTTCCGGATGATCTCGAAGCGGAAAAGATGGGCGAAGAGGTCCGACTCCGAAATCGGTACATCGATCTCCGCCGACCAAAGATGCAGGGCATCCTAGAAACCCGATCGAAAATCGCTCAGTTCACGCGGGCCTATTTTCATCAGCGCGACTTCCTCGAAATCGAAACGCCCCTGCTCATCAAGTCGACGCCGGAAGGCGCCCGCGACTTCGTGGTTCCCAGTCGACTCGAAGCAGGCGCGTGGTACGCGCTGCCGCAGAGCCCGCAGCTCTTCAAGCAAATCCTCATGATCGCCGGCTGCGACCGGTACATCCAGATCCCCAAGTGCCTACGCGACGAAGATCCGCGAGCCGACCGACAGGCCGAATTCACCCAGATCGACTTGGAGATGAGTTTCATCGACCAAGAAGACGTGCTTGACACCATGGGTGAGTTCGCCGTCGAACTCTGGAAAGAAACCTTGGGCGTCGACGTGGGCGAGATCCCTCGAATGACTTGGCATGAATCGATGGAGACCTACGGCATCGACCGACCGGACCTGCGATTCGGTCTTGAGATCTCGGACATCAGCGACCTCGCCGCGAAGACCGACTTCAAGGTATTCCACGCCGCACT
>CAJQQE010000006.1 GCA_905480395.1 uncultured Phycisphaerales bacterium | reverse complement strand
ACCACAGAGTGAACGCTACACGTTCAAGTACCCAATTTTCGGCGAAGTCGTGGAGGGGCAGGACGTGGTCATTGGACTGTTAGAGGACGACATGCTTCGTCGAATCACGATCGAGGGTGATCCCACGCCCTTGCTAGAAGTCCACGCCGACCGAATCTCGGGGTGGAACGCCGCGCTCGACCTCTCTCCCGATCCACGGCACTGAATCCCGCGGGCTCAGTTCCAGCTCAGCCCCTTCGGCCAGTCCGCGTGGTTCTGGAGATCGGTTTGCGCGACGAGCCGATCGAGCATCTGTAATTCGCGCGTCACCGTTTCGGCCCGGCGGCGGCAATCGCCTTGTTCGAGAAGGCGGTATCGGATCGCCTCGTCCTGCACGACGGCGAACCCGATTAAGTCGAGTACCACGCTGGTCGGTAAATCATCCCGATCGAGCCACGCGGTCGCCATGCCCGCGGAAGTCAGTCGTCGAAGACGGGGATTGCCAAGCAGGCTCCGAATTGCCCGGCGGGCGTCCGGAAGCGGTGGCGCGGACTGAAAATCTGGTTCGATCGGCCGAAGCCAAGCCCGAAGGTGGAGTCGTTCATCCGCTGGCGGATCGAGTTCGTCGATACGGGCCCGGCACAATCCATGGAGCAGAAGGTTGAACCGGCCACTGGGTAGTTGTTCCACTCTGGCAATCCGCCCCACACAGACGGCCTCACACAAGGAGACCTCTCCGGTGGCAGGTCCATTGCGGTCGTCAATGACCGCCATGGCGATCGGATCGGTCCGTTCAAGATCACCATTGCCCGCGGCAAGACAGCGTTCCACCATCTGCCGATATCTCGGTTCAAAGATGTGCAGCGGCTGTGCCCCATGGGGTAACAGCGACACGCCCGGAAGCGGGAAGAGCGGGATAGGCTTGCCAAAATCGACGCGGTAAGAAGACATCAACTGGATGGTAGCCCGCGACCGGTCTCCGCCGCCAATCAGACGCCAAGAATCTCAGGCCGCGGCAAGTAACTCGCCACCCTCTCGGGCGGCCATGGATGCCTCCGCCCGGATCGCTTCCAAGCTCACCGCGTCAAGCCCCAGGCAGTCCAGTGCCTCAGGAGCGATGCCCCCCGACTGAAGATCGAGCGTGAAGCCCCCGGCGATCTCGGCCGCGATTCGATCTGCGACGTGAACGATCATCGGAAGATCACGATTCGCCATCGGCACCGAAACGGGATCATGATGGTTCCCGGCAACCCAAACCAGACTCGACGGGAACTTCCAGTGCTCGCACAACGCCGCACCAAAACCCTCATGGTCGTTTCCCAGACACGCTCGCTCACACGCCCGAAGATCCTGACCGGCGGCGGCACGAGCGACGGCCTCCGCGAATCCTGCTCGATCGTGCTGGAGTTCGACAAGCACGCCAACATCGTGAATGAGCCCCCCCAGAAACGCTTCGTCAATTGCGTTCTTCCGATTCGATTTCGCAATGATCCTCGCAGTACTTGCCGTCACACAGGAATGACGCCAGAGATCGTGGGCGTCGAAATGAGGCCCAAGGTCGCCACCACGAAAAAGCTTGGCCAGACTCGCGGCCACCGCGATGTTCTTCACCGCATTGATTCCCAGCAGCGACACGGCCCGGTTGATCGACGCAATTTGACGGGGAAGACCGTAGAAGGCTGAATTGACAACCTTGAGCATGCGGGCGGTCAGGGCCGGGTCTGTGGCGATCAAACAGTGCAGATCGCGGGCGCTCGAATCGGGATCGTTGACCAGTTCGATGATCCGAACCGTGACTTCGGGAAGCGTTGCAATGTGGCTGATGCCGCGCACCGCCTCGAGTGCGACGCCGTGACGTTGGCTCTGTATTCCGTGGTCCATTTCAATCTCCCCGTCGAAACGACGATCGTCATGATCCAAATCGATCCAACATGATCCAACACGATCCAACATGAATCTCGCGGATGCGAGTGAAATCGCACCGACCAACCTGATGGGATCGGACGAGAAAAACCATTGCTTCATCACCTTGGGGCGAAGATCCACCAAGCCACCCGAGCGGGTCGGCTTGATCCATCTGGGAGCCTGATGTCATGGCCCCAACGCCCGAGAACAAGCTCAGGCCGGCCAAGAGTGCATGCGGGGCCCGGGTTTCTGATCCATGATGATCGATCGCTCTGCCACCAGCATCTTCTGCCAACGATCCTCCACCGCCGCGGAAGCATCGTCGCCCTGAAGTGCGGCGACTTGCCGTGCCAGATCGATGAAAGAAAGGTAATGCCCTTTCTCGCTCGCCCAGAGTGCTTTGTAAATCTTGACCAGTGAATCATCAGTCGCCACACGCGAGAGAATTTCAAATCGTTCGCAAGACCTGGCTTCAATCAACGCTGAGATCATGAGTCGGTCGATGGTCTCTTCGTCACCGCCACGGCGGAGTAACCCGCGAAGGGCTGCGGCGTAGTCGTTGCGATGCGATTTCGTCAGCCTCCCGCCGCGTCTCGAGAGCAGCCGGACCACCAGGGCGAGATGTTCGACCTCGTCCCTGGCGACCGCCGTCATCGCGACGACCCAGTTGTCGGGCGGGGTGGGTTCGGGCCACCGGTGCAGAAGCTCCAAGGCATTTTGCGCCGCCTTCTTTTCGAGATGGGCATGATCATTCAGCAGGGCACACGGATCTCGAAGCGCCGCTATTCCCCAAGTGTCAGGCGTGTCCACAAGCAGCGGCAGTTCGACCGTGGCCCCTGGGGAAGTGACTGATTCAGTTTTCTCACGCATCGCAATGGTCCCCAAGAGTTGAGCGTTCGCCCGCGTCGTCGCTGATCAGAACGCGTTCCGCTTGCGGGGCGAGACTTCGAGTCTCGACTCGGCAAGAAGGGCCGCGATTTTACGCCCAGTGCCTCCACTCCCGTAGGGATGCTCGCCCGAGGACTTCCCCGCAATTGCCTTCCCGATGGCCTCCGTGATGCGTTGGATGTCCGGGATCTCGACCTCGATCACCGAGTCCGGACGCTCGCGACCCCCCTGACGGGGCCCCAGATTCACCGCCGGGCATCCCAGCGCCGCGGCTTCGATGAGTCCAGCACTGGAATTTCCCACCAGGACCTCTGCACGTCGGAGCAGACCGATGAAGGTTGGCCGATCGAGATGTCCGAGCACCTGAATCATGGGCTCCGACGCGGCGGCGGTGATGGCCTGGTCGACGAATTCGCTTCCCGGGTCCTGATTGGGCCGAATGACCGCGACGGGTCCATGGCCACGAACGCCTTCGATGGCGACGTCTGCCCACCGACGTTCGGTCGCCGGCGGCAGTCCCGCCCCGTGCAAGAGGAGCACCGTCGTCGGCCTCCCCCACTCGGCATGCTGGGAATCGTCCAGCGGGGGCATCAGATCCAAACCGTCGATCGCTGGACTTCCCACCACATACACCGTCGATGGCGGCTCGCCGAACCGGAGGATGCGCTCACCACTCTCCTTCGTCGCTGCGAAATGGAGGTGGGCAAGCTTCGTGATCGCATGCCGCATCGCCTCGTCCGCAACGCCTTCGGCTCGATCACCGCCATGCACATGGGCCAAGATCCGACCCCCGATGCTCGCCGCGCTTGCCGCCGCAAACGCCTCGACTCGATCGCCGAGCACCAATACCACCTGTGGATCGAGTCGCTCGAACGCCGTCGCGAAGCCTGATATCCCACGACCCACCGCCACGGCATCGGCCGTGCGGCCAAAGACCCCAGGCTCCTGCATTTCCACGACGGCATCGACTCGGACCTGAGCTCGAACGTTCTCGATCGTGTGATCGGGAGGCAAGACATGGGCCCCTGCGGCGATCACCTGAAGATCAAGATCGGGATGCGAATCGATGGCATCGATGGTGCTGCGGAGTAATCCGAAATCCGCCCGAGAGCCAGTGATCACCGCGATCTTGCGCATCAGGCCAGATCCTCCTCGCGAATCGGCGCGTCCGTCGCCAGACCGGTTCGCAGGGTCCGACCCACGATTTCCTCGATTCGCCACGGTTCCAGTCCGTCTGCCGGTCGCTTCACCGCAAGGTCACTCGCCGCGAGAATATCGCCGGGCTGGAGTTCGCGAGCCGCTCGGACCGACTGTCTCGCCACGCTCCGAACGTCCAACTCAATCCCCGAGACCGTCTTGTCTCCATTCCCTAACGCGGTATGGGATCGCTTGGCGAAGTCCACGAACCTCGCAAGCCCGCTGGGATCGAGACTGACCGCGTGATCTGGCCCCTCGGCGTCACGATTCCAAGTCAGATGCTTCTCGAGGATCTGCGCGCCCGCCGCGACCGCGAGGCCGCCGGTGGTCTCCAGCGTGGTGTGATCGCTATAGCCAACCGGACGCCCGGTCGCTTCGGCAAGGCACCGAATCGCCCCGAGTGACGCTTCGGCTTCCGGGGTTGGATAGGCGCTGACGCAGTGGAGGAATGCGATGGGCGCTTCCGGGAACCAGCGATTGGTCCGCTGTACCTCGTCGAGATCGGCGGCGCCCGTGGAAACCAGCATTGGTCTTCCGTCTTCCGCGAGCGCCGCAAGAAGCGGCCGGTGTACCAGATCCGGAGAGGCCGTCTTCCAAGCATCCCAAGGAAGCGACTTCGCGAGACTCACGAGCTCGACGCTGAACACCGTCACCACTGCATCAAGCCCCACGCCGTGAGTCGCCCCGATGAGGCGTTCCATCCCCTGGGCATCGATCTCTAAGCTGCGCAACATCGCCCGCTGATCCTTGACCTGCGCTCGACGCTGGTACGCCGCGACGGCCGTTGGATCTCCCACCAGGCGATCCGCCTCGAACCATTGAAACTTCACGGCATCCACACCTGCCTCCGCCGCCGCGGCGATCAGTTCCAGACCTCGCTCAACGCGTCCGTCATGGTTCACGCCGATCTCCGCGATGATGTAGGTCGGCGACGCCGGGCCAATCGAGCGATTGCTGATCTTGAACTCGATCGGCGTCACGCATGCACTCCGGATCGGACGTCAGCGAATCGACGATCACCCTGGAGCCGCTGAAGAAGGGCCTCCGCCACGAGCAAATCAATCTCGTCATCCACGTCGATCACCGCACCGCGAGCATTGATCACCCCGCGACGATCAACGCCGAGAAACGCATGCGGTCGGGCAGGGTCCACCTGAAACAACGATGACCGCCGCACCACGATCACGCCACCGTCGGGAATGTACGCCGCGGGAAGGTCCTGCCTTCGGTAGACGTCGTTGTCCTCCCACGCGCCGACCTGCCCATCGTCATCGACACGACACGTCCAGAAGGGATGGTGCTTGCCCACCGGTGCATAGCTCTGCACGCTGTCCGCGTCGGTCTCGATGAGCCTGGTGACGGCGCGGTCGATGAGTCCCGCAGGCCTCACTGGGATATTCCCGTAAAGAATCACCACAATGTCCGACGTATCTTTGGCGGCTTCGATCGCTTGTCGAACCGCCGAGTCGACGGTGGCCAGATCATCGGCAAGGGAATCGGGGCGATCGACGATCTCCGCCCCGACCGCCGCGGCGGCGCTCGCAATGGCTTCTCCATCCGTCGAGCAGAGGACTCGCCCAACCGATCGCGCTGCGAGCGCATGCCCCACACTCCGGGCGATCATGGGAACCCCCGCGACCAAACGAACATGCTTCCCGGGCAAGCCTTTGCTTCCAGCCCGACCGAGTACCACGGCGGTTGCAATGCGTTCTTGAATGTTCTGAATTCCGTCGTCGTTCATGTCTAAGAACCTCGAGGTGAACTAAAAAAAACCTTCTTGATCGCCAATCAAGAGGAGACTCTGATCAGGCTCGCATGGGGCGTGAAGGCGTCTTGATTCCAGACCGACCGTCGGCGCCGCGCCGCCGCTGATGCACAACGTCCTGCCATAACTCATGAAGCGAACGCGCTCCGACCGTGCCGACGCTGGTCGCACCGAACAAATCTGTCTCTTCGGAAGGAACCGAACCATCCGCAAGAATCGTCATCCGGGTCGCACTCACCGCTTCGTCGTACCGGGCTGGAGCCCAAGTGGCACTGAGCGGCGTCGGTTCCACATCGTAGGAATCCGGCCAGCGAACCGACCCGTCGATGACCGCCACCCCTAATCTTCGACGCCACCGTTCGAAGAACTCCGGAATCTCGGCGATGTTCTCCACGCGGCGTTCGCAGCGAGGGACGATCCAAGGAAGGGCAAAGTCGAGTTCGATGGGTAATGGCGTTTCGGTCGCTGGCGACAATCGTCTTCGACCCGCGATCAGTCGTTCTAGATTGGAAATTACCTGCTCAAAATGGCCGGGGCCATGCAGAAGCCGATGCGTCTCCGCGGTTTCAGCATCGAGATCCACCTCGACCACGCCAACGCCCGTCGCGAGGAGACGATCGATGGTCTCCTCGGAGACCGCGAGATCCGTGCGCAACGAGACCACTCGCACGCCCGCATCAATCGCAATGTTGATGAACTCGTCGAATTGAGGATGCAAAAGCGGATCGCCGACGCCATCCAGAAACAGGGTGGAATCTCCGGTCTTCCCCAGCGGCTCCGCAATCCGCCGAAAAGTCGATTCGTCCATCGGGGCCCGCTGGATCTCGCCGGCATACGGTGAGCCAGCACGAACGCCGACGCGGCCCGTGTTGAGTTCCACACGAAGAAACTGCGGTGAGAGCAATGGCCCCGCCATGATCCGATGCTCCATCCGAATGGCGAGTTCCAAGGCGTCCGGCTCGACGGCGCGATGATCCCGCACCAGCGGTTCAATCGCTCTCCCCATCCGCATGAGCTGACGCGGAGAATCAATCGCGAAGCGACCAATGGCGCTGCGCACCTGCGGATGCGTCGAAACGCAGAGTTCGCCGACGATCTGGTCAGCTTGAGGCCGTTCGGATCGGTATCCCAGAAGGTGGCCGATGGTGGCGAAACGCGATCGCCGCTCCGCCATGGCGTTCACCGTGCTTCGCGCAACGACCATCGCCGCCAATCCGGGAGGGCCCTGACTGAACACATACGGCGCCTTGCGGCGATCTTGGAATCTCTGCACCAACTCATCGACCCCACCCGCACCGACAATGGGAAGGAGTGACCAGTCGGGCCCGACCAGCAGGGCCGCATCGGCGTCAAATTCCTTGAGCACCTCGGCAGTTGGCTTGGGCGCGAGCACCTCGTCGAACGCCGTAAGCCCATGGATGCCTCCGCGCCAGGAAGTCGGCGACACCGCACGGGCGATTCGAATGGCCTCCTGTTCGGGACCAAAGACACTCGTACCGCAGCGACGAATCTCGATTGGGAGTCCGATGCGGGCCGGATCGAAAGCCCCTTCGGCATCGAAATCGTCCGGCACCAGCAAGACGATTGCCTCGATCGCTTTGGCGGTCCCGAGACGTTCAAGCGTGCGGCAGAGAACGGTACGATCAGCCAGCTTTGATTCCAGGCTTCGCGAGACGCCGGTCCCACCGTAATCGGGATCCAGAGGAACCACCGCGATCACCCTGGCTGCCGAAGTGTCTTCGACCTGAATACCTGCGGTCCGCTCGATCGCGGCGAGATCATGCGCGGGTTTGGCAACCTCACCGGTTCGAATCGCCGCCGCCGTTTGTTCGATCAGATCCACGAGCAGGTTTGAAGCATCACGGGTCCACTCGACATTGACGATGTCCCGCTCGATCTCGGCCCGCTGCTTGTCGAGCGGCTCAAGATCCGTCGAGAGTTCAATCCGCCGATCCGCACGCATCCTCTTGTAGACCCCGACCTGATTGATCACGTCAATGATCTTCCGCGCGGACTCCCGCTCCGCCACGACCTCCTGCATCGCGGTCAGCCGCGTGAAGAGCCGGTTCATCCGTGCTGGATTCCGTTGCGCGTCGAGCATCCCGGCCAGAATTTCTAATGTTTCATCGGAGGCCTCCGAGACCTCCCGCACTTCGCATTCGAGTTGATCCAGTCGTTCGGCGACCTCTGGCCGCTTCGTTGAATCAATCACCACCGCCTGTGGAAATCGCGTGGCCACCTGATCAGGACCGGCATGGGAGGCCAAGGTCTCCGCGAGCGTTCGAGGCTCCGCGTTGACCTTCCGCACGCCCCCCTCGGTCGCATCGATCACCGACAAGCCCGCAGCAACGTCCGCCGTGAAGCGAATCTCGAAAGACTGCAAATAATTCAACATTTGCGCGTCGGTGAAGATCCGCCGGCCGTTGACATCAACACGTGCCGCAAGGTGGGTGCGATGTCGCGCAATCCGTTCCCACTCCATCGTCTCGATGGTGTTGAACGCACTGAGTTCTGGAAGCCAAACATCGTGGATGGCGGTGCCGGGGGCGTAGTAAAGGCCGTCGGTGAATCCAAGGTCTTGCCCGATCAACGCCACCGGATCACACCCAAGGTGTCGAGCAAAGACGTAGGCAAGATGGGCGACCGTCGCCGAGGATTCAAGGGGCGGCTGCCCCTTGGCCAGGGGGCCAAGGAATCGATCCAATTCGGGCGAGGGAATACAACGGATACGACCAGGCCATGCGTCGGGAACCGCTCGGCTGACCTTGGAATCGATCACGAGTTCCGTATCCTGCAGGGCCGCGGGATCAAGACCTTCATAGAAGCGTTGAGAAATGGCGTGGTAATCGAGCGCGGTGACGAAGTGTGGTGCCACCCCAGCCGCCAGAAGTGGCTTCAAGGTGGTCTGGGTCGCCACGATCACGCAGCGATCACGAATGCCCGGCGCCGCCAGCAACGAGATGTTCCGCCGCAGACTCGGCCCCGCGCTGACCACAATCCCCAGTCTTCCTGCGGCCATTCCGGCCAGATCTTCGATGCCGGATCCCATGGCATAGTGATCAAGGTTGGCGAGTTGGTTCTGAATCGTGGAACTGCATCGAGTCAGCGCGGTGTAGATCGACGTTCGAGCGGTCGCCGTGATATCGACGAGCGAGCGCGTGAAGACTGAAGTGGCATCACCCAGCCGGGTTCGGCTCGGAGGGTGCTCGAGGATCAACGTTCCCAGCATCAGGATCGACTCGAAACCATGAAGTCCCATCGCGAGTCCCGCCGCATCGCCCGGATCCACACGAAGTAGAAGGCGACTCTTGGCGATCCAGTCTCTGACGTCGAGTCGGGAGAAAACCGCCTTCAGGAGCGCGGTGTCTGTTTCGAGCACCAGAAGAACACCAGTTCGACCAAGTCGTCGAGCAATCGCTTCGACATGATCGCCCAAGCCAAATCCCGCCACCACGATGCAGGCCGACTCGCCATAGTCGATGTCTTTAATCAGTCGTTCGGTTTCTTCGCCAGGCCGTCTCGCGCTGGCGAGCCGACGACCTCTCCAGATGCCGGTCAGTCGACCATCTTCCGCCTGCTCCAATTCGAGCGGAAGATCGATTGCGGTTCGAATCGCCTCGACGGCCGCACCATTCAGCGCCCCGAGTGCCTCCAGATTCGCTTCCAACCGAGAGGTTGAAATCGATGGAATCCCGGTTGCCTCAGAACCTTTCGGGGTCATCGGTCCCATACCACCTCCTCGAAGGGATAGGCTCCATGACGTGGAATCGTCTGGACCCATCCCGTCGCTTGACGGCCGGCCGATTCGCCGAGTTTTGGAAAAGCGCCATGCCCGATTCCGCTCGTTCCGGCTTCTTCACCAGTTTCGTACTGGAAAATCCTTGGCCACTCGCGGTGTTCCTCACCATCGTGGCGGCCACCATTTGCTGGGTTGCGGTCCAGCGTGATGAACGTCGAATTCTCATCCCGGCGGGGATCACGTTCGCCATCGGGGCCATCATTCTCGCCGTCGGGCTGCTCGTGGAGACTTCCGGAGAAGCCGCCGCCAACCAGACGCGAAATTTCGTCACCGCGGCGAGCGACGGTCGGATTGACGAGATGCTCGCTCGCCTGGATCCAGACGCGACCCTCCATGTGGGGCGAATCGAGCGACCAGGCCTTCCCGTCGAAGAACTCCGGCAAATGATCGACGGCCTCGGATCCCGGCATCGCATCGAACAAAACACGATCACCCTGCTCAATTCGATCGGCACTGGCCCAAACGCGGCACTGGTCGAACTCGCCTGCTTGACCAGGACGGCGTCGAGCCTCGGCACCGTGCCATCTCGCTGGATTCTGGAGTGGGAACGCGGGTCCGGACGCTGGCTGGTCCGTTCGATCACGGCGGTCTCGATCGCCGGTCGAACGCCCACCGGACGTACCGTCCTCCCCTAAGAACGCTCCCGAAGGGAGATTGAATACCGATCGCCTGGTGCGAGCCGCGAAAGTGATTTCCGAACGCCGGGAATTTTTCGGCCGGGCCAACTTCATTCTTCCACCAGTGCCGTATCGACCGGCCGCGCCCCACCGGCGATCGGGATGATCGACGTGACGCCAAGTGGCCCACCGAACTCGGTGATGATCACTCGAATATCGGTTTGTGCCAGCCGAGCCAGACCGCCCTTGAAGTGGAAGCGACGCACCGCTCGCTCCCCGGGTTGCAGCGCCGAAATCGGCCGTCGTTCGCGACCGGAGTGCCAGGCGACCGCTTCCATCTGGAGATCCATCGGTCGGTCACCGTGGTTGATCACCTCCGCGCTGATGACGATCCCGGGACTTCCGTCAACCGCCGACGTCGTGAGCGCCCAGTCGGTCCGTACTTCGAGCGTCTCATTGCGAACTTCCAACTGAATCTCGGTATCAAACCGGATGGTCGAATCGGCTTCGAGGCGCACCGTGATCGGAAGTCGCATCTCACCCGCGACGGGTGGATTAGTCCAGCGGATTTCAACGGGGACTCGAACCGTCTCTCCAGCCGCGATGCGGACTCGGGGCCGGGCCGGTTCAATCGACCAGCCACGGGGAACGTCGATCGACGCTTCTCCCTCCAAGGCGACCGAAGTCGGATTGTGAATCAAGAGATGAACGTTCTGCGGTCCGGTCGCGAGATCCATTACTTCGGGTTCGAATCGCATTCGAGCTGCGATTTCAACCGCGGTCGTAGACACGTCGTGAATCACGATGGGGGTTGATCCGACGACCAGTTCGAGCATGCCGCCACGAGGGGTCACCCAGCGTCGGCGGCCTTCCAGATCCACGACCTCTACCGGCTGCTCGCCGACCGGTACGCGGACGAGTTCGGCGGACCCGTGCAACTCCGACCAGACGACGAGATGTGATTCATCAGAGTCACCGGCGACCCAACAACGAGCGGAGGCGGACACCGGTATCTCGCCCTTGAAGCGTCGGCCCGAGAGCGTCTCCATCAGGCCAGTCCAGGCCAGCATCGTTGGGTCTGGCCCGGAATTTGGATTCCACGGGAACAAGATTCGATCTGCATTGGCCCGCCACGCCACCAGCACGCGACGTGCCGCCGCATCCACTCGGTCCTTCGAAATCCAATTGGTCGGGGGCGATTCGATTCGTATGGTTGCCTTCGAGACGATCTTTGGCGCGAACAAATCGGCCATGGTGACCGCCGAGAGATCTGAATTCCCCATCACGAAGAGCTCGTCTCCCCATGGCGTGGCGATGGTGTCGGGAGACTGCGAGATGGTCAGCAGCGGATCCGCCACGAGGTTCTTCATCACATCCCGGAGGTTGGTGAGCTTGGGCCCCGAGCGAATGCCCCCAGGAATCCGCCAGCGGTCGACAATGGTCCCGAATCGATCCATCCACGACTCCAGCGAGGCGAGACTGATCGAATCGTCACCCAACATGGCGGCATACACCTCCGCGGGCCGGAGTCGGGCGGCTCGCGCCAGTCCTCGGTGTAGCCGATCGACCGCCAGCATGGGCTCGCGATATCCCGCCCGTTGGCGTTCGAAGACTTTCTTGAGGGAGGGAATCGCGTCGGTACTCGTGAGCTCGTCGTTGGCTTCCGGCCAGATTGAGAACTCGATCGCACCGGGATCGAGCTGATCGAGGACGGTGGCAATGGCGCCAAGATCGGCGTCCCCAGTCTCGGCTATTCGATTTCCGATTGGAAGGCCGAGACTGGGGACGCCGCTTGCTCGGCTTCTTGCCTGCGCTGGTAGGACGAGGATCGAGAGATCCTGAACGGTCTGTTCGGGCCCGGCGCCATTCACCAAGAGACGCGCGTGATACCAACCTGGAACTGGGACCTCGACGTCAGCGATGAGCGGTCTTCCACTCGAAAGCGCTCGAATCGGACGCCGCTCGACGAGTCGGCCTTCAAGATCCCGAATCTCGAGCATCACCGCGGGGACCGGCTCGATTGGGTCATCGACCGCGATCCGCAGTTCGACCGGAGCGGGATAGCGCACGATGCCCGACGGGGAAACCGTTTTAAAGTTGACCCAAGGAAGTTGCCAGATCGCCAGATCGTCGAACCAAATGGTTCCGGTGACGTCTTCGATTCGGGGATCGCCGGCGACCGTCCGCTGCATCCCTGCTTCTTGCTCGAATCCTGGTTGGGTCACCTGCATGGCGACGACGAACCGGAGGTCGGAGGACGCGGCACGGCATGCTTCGCTCGAGGTATCAACATCGACGACCAGCTGACGCCACTCACCTTCGGTGCGAACCGCTTCCGAGACAAATGAAGCCACCGTCGCGACGTCAATGGCATCAGACATTCCGGCCGCGTGAGATCGATCCAGCAGGTCACCATCGACCAGCCGAACTTCGAGTCGAGCCGATGCGTGGCGGAGATCAAGCGTGCGGACCGAGCCGACGAGTTGAAAACGGGAATCGACATTGGCAGGAAGGCGCACTTCGGGTCGAGTTCGATAAGACACCGATCCGCCGAAAATGTGGATTCGGAGACTCCAGTCACCACGACTTCGCTCGTCTTCATCGACATTGGCGGTGAAGAAACGGCCCTGGGGGGGAAGCCCATCCGCCTGCTGGAAGACGTGCGACCAATCCGCCTTCTGAATCTCTTCGAAGTCAAAGCGATGGATCAGTCGCCTCGTCGCCGGCGGCGCGTCGAGCTCCGATTCAGCCGGCATGACTGACATGACTGGCATGACTGACATGACCGGCATGACTGGTATCACCGGCACCGACCCGATGGCCGGAACCGAGAGCAGCGCCACGATCCCGATCAGGGCTCGGAATCGCCCCATAGAAAACGACAAGTCCATGCGTCCGATATCGGCACTTTTCGCGCGTGACTGGAGCCATACGGCCGATAGAAGGGGAATCATGAGTACTTCGAACCGCCCCATTTCCCTGAGTACGGCCTTGATCGGCGCTTCCGTTCGAGTCGCCGGGATGGTGGTCCTCGCGGGAGGCTTGCTGATCGGTGGCATGGCGTGGTGGACCACGAATCGAGAAAACGCTCTCCGCGAAGAGATAACGGCCATTGAGGCCCGAATGGCGGCCGAAATCGCGGTTCGAGATGCGGCCATCGACCGACTCGGACGTGATCGACGAATCGCTCGTCTTGAGGTCTTGGACCGCGTCGAGGATGAGGACGGAGAAAATTCTTGGACCGACCTCCGCTTCATCGAGCTCGATGACGAGGGGCGTGAGCTGGCGGCCCGGGAGATGAGGCTTCCCGGCCGGGTCATCTACGTGGATGCCTGGACGGCCCGATTTCCGTCGGAGTCCGTGGCCTCTGCGACTGATCCGTTCCGAGATCAGACCATCGTGCTCCTGCGTCGAATCTATTCCGACGAGATTCCGCCCCGTGAGGGCATTCCGATCGACACACCCGGCGGAATCCCGGATGGGTATGCCGGGAGCGACCAGGCTCGATTCGAGCAAGCCATCTGGTCTCAATTCTGGACGCTCGCCTCGGATCCCGAGGCCGCCCGAAAATTGGGGATCCGAGTGGCCCAAGGCGAAGCCGTCTACAAGCCAATGGAACCTGGGGAGACGTACGAACTCCGAGTCGAAGCCGCTGGCGGCATGACGCTGGTACCGATCAACGACGTCGTCATCGCCGGCGTCGGCAATTCCGAGCGTTCGCTGCCCTGAGAGACCCGCCGCGGACTCCGTTGAACCACGACCGCATTCGATACGATCGTGGCATGATTCATAACCGTATGACGTTCCGTTCGCCAATCCTGCCTGCACTCTTTTTGATGCTGGGCGGCTGTGCCGCCAGCGGAATACAGGTCGGCGTTCAGAACCGCTCCGAGCAATACCTCCCGATGCCGGCGCCAAAGACCATTCTGAGCAGCACTCCGCCGAATTGCGCGGTGCTCCCCACCTTCGCCTCCGGTTCCAATGCCGGGGTGGCCTCATTCGCCAACCTCTCTTTCGCCTACGTCGCCAGAAGAGAGATCAAGGATGCCAACATCCTCTCTCACGCCGATGTCGTGAATCGTCTCAACACGACTGGAGATGCCGCGCTCCTGAACGAGCTTCTCGCTTCGATCGATCCGGGTGACTTCCTCGGTCGGGACGAACTTCAAAAGGTCGGAAAGTCACTCGGGGTCGAGTACCTGATGCTCCCGCGGCTGGCCGACATCATCACCGACAATACGACCCGATTCAGCTTTGCGGGATTCACCTTCATCATGACCGGTTGGACCACCGTGGAGATCGGACTGCAAATCTGGCACGCACCAACCGGCCAACTGGTCTGGCAGGCGACTGGAAGCGGCACCCTTGCGGGTGAGAATCTGGTCGGGAGTTCGCCCGCGATCCAGACCACTCTGGACGCCCTGCTGACCGCCATGCTCATCGACTTCATCGATGGACGCTCCGAGTCGGTTCTCTCCATGGATCTCCCCCAACCGAAGGCAAAGAAGATGTCACCGCCTTCCGATTCCGCCGCTCCCGGCGGTTCGACCCTTGAGACGACGACCGCCCCGAACACCGTGCTTCCGACTCCGACGGCCGTCCGACCATGAACATCAACGAACCCAACAACTCGATCGATCTTCGAAGCGATACCGTCACTCGTCCCACCGATGCCATGTGGGATGCCATGCGATCCGCGCCGCTCGGCGATGACGTCCTTGGCGACGAGCCGAGTGTGCAAGCCTTTGAAGAAGCCGTCGCCGCGAAGGTCGGCAAAGAAGCGGCCTTGTTTACACCCAGCGGAACCATGGCGAATCAACTGGCGATTCGCGGCGCCTGCGAAGCTGGTGATGAGATCATCGCCCATCGTGAAAGCCACATCATCCACTACGAAACCGGTGGTCCCGCCGCACTTTCAGGGTGCATGGTGGCCGGACTGGATGGGGATGCCGGCGTTTTCAGTGCCGACGCGGTCCATGCCGCGATTCGGCATCGCGACATCCACGCGCCGCGATCCCGCATGCTCGTCGTTGAAAACACGCACAATCGTGGCGGTGGCGCGGTCTGGTCGATGGATCGATTTCGCTCGGTCACCGACGCCGCCAGAGAACACGACCTGCATGTCCATGTCGATGGCGCTCGGTTCTTTAACGCAACGACCGCGGCCGGATACGAACCGTCGGCCTTCGCAGCACTGACCGACACCATGTCGATCTGCTTCTCCAAGGGACTCGGCGCTCCGGTGGGGAGCGTCCTGATCGGCCCACGATCCTTTATTGATCGTTCACGCCGCTTCCGAAAAATGCTCGGCGGCGGCATGCGGCAGTCGGGACTACTCGCGGCCGCCGGACATCACGCCCTAGAACATCACGTTGACCGCCTCGCCGAGGACCACGCCAACGCCGTGCGATTGGCCGACGGACTCGCGAATATTGAGGGCATCGACGTCGACCCTCCTTTCGAAGGCCTGCGTACGAATATCGTCTTCTTTCGACCGAACCCCGCCTGGGGCGGCGCCCCCGCTGTCGCAGATCGGCTCTCGGCTCAAGGCGTCAAAGTACTGGCACTGGATCCCGATCGGATCCGGGCCATCACGCATCTGGACGTTGCCGAGACTGACGTCGATCAGGCCGTCGAACTCGTCGCCAAACTCGCCCACGCCGCGTCATGAACTTCCGTTGAGAGGACCGAATACCATTGCCCTCCGCCCCATTGGCCGCCATCTTCGACCTCGATGGAACCCTCATCGACTCCTACGACGCGCATCACCGCGCCTGGAAAGCCGTCTGTCTCGCCCACGCGATCGAACTCACACCGGCCCAGTTTGCCTGGAGTTTTGGGAGAACCAATCCATCCATCATCGATCGCATCTGGCCCGATGCCGGGCTTCCCGCGCCCAATGAAACATCGCGGAAAGAAATCGCCGACGCAAAGGAAGCGGATTTTTGTCGCGAACTCGAACGCACGTTTCCGACCATGCCTGGAGCGCCCGAGCTGCTGATCGATCTGGCTGCCGCCGACTGGCAACTGGCGATCGGAACCAGCGCTCCTCGGGGAAACCTCGAAACCGCGATGCGGCATCTCCCGAACGCCGATCGATTCCATGCGACGGTCTGCGGCGATGAGGTCGTCCACGGCAAGCCCGATCCCGAGGTCTTCTTGCTCGCCGCAGCCCGGCTCGGTGTGGAACCGGCTCGCTGCGTGGTGATCGAGGATGCCGGGCCGGGAATCGACGCGGCCCGCGCCGCCGGGATGATGTCCGTCGGGCTCGTCTCCACCGGCCGGACCCCAGAGGAACTCGCCCATGCGCATCTGGTCATTCAAGAACTGACTGAATTGACCGCCCAACGCCTCGCCACCTTGATTGAGAACCGCTGATTCGCATCCTGGTCCGATTTCACCGGTTCTGTCTGATCCCATCCCTTCCAACTCACCCGCACTCCACGAAAGCCTGAACCCCGCATGAACGATCTTCGATTCAATCGCCTGGCCGAACTGCTCACCTCGCATTCCACGAGACTCCAGAAAGGCGAGCACGTTCTGATCGAAGCCTTCGATGTTCCCGAAGCGTTCATCTGCGCGGTGATTAAGGCGGCCCGCGAGTGCGGCGCCCATCCCCACGTCGCCCTTCGATCGACTCGCGTCCTTCGAGCACTGGTAGACGGCGCCGATGAAGCAGGCATCGAAGCCTGGGCGGCGATCGACGAACACCGAATGAAGAAGATGGACGCCTACATCGGCGTTCGCGGCTCGGAGAACGCAAGCGAAATGGCATCGGTCGGCGAAGCGTCGATGAGTTTGTTCGGCCGGGAGTATCAGAAGCCTGTCCACTTCGAAGAACGAGTCAAGCGGACGAAGTGGTGCGTCCTTCGATGGCCCACACCATCGATGGCTCAGCTCGCCGGTATGAGCACCGATGAGTTCGAGGACTTCTACTTCCGAGTGTGTTGTCTCGACTATCGCCGCATGGCGGAAGCGGCCGCCGGCCTGCAGGCGAGAATGCAAAGCGCCGACCGGATCCACATTGTCGGCCCTGGAGAGACCGATCTCCGCTTCAGCATCAAGGATATTCCCGCCGTCGCCTGCACCGGAGAAATGAATATTCCCGACGGAGAGGTCTTCAGCTCACCGGTTCGCGATTCGGTGGACGGCGTGATCGCATTCAACACCGCCACGATCTACCACGGCGTCCCTTTCGAGAACGTCAGACTGCGCTTCGAGGCCGGGAAGATCGTGGAATCCAACGCGACGGTGGGTGGGGACCGTCTCAATGACATCTTCGACGCCGATGAGGGCGCCCGGTACATCGGCGAGTTCGCCATCGGCTTCCATCCGCACATCCTCGATCCGATGAAGGACATTCTTTTCGATGAAAAGATCGCGGGGAGTTTTCACTTCACGCCAGGCCAGGCCTACGAGGAGGCGGACAACGGAAACCGAAGCGAGATCCACTGGGATCTGGTCTGCATCCAACGTCCGGACTATGGCGGTGGCGAGATCCGATTCGACGACGAGACCATTCGACGCGACGGCCTCTTCGTGGTCGACGATCTGCTCGCGCTGAACCCTGACCAGCTCGGCTAGCCCTCAGGCCACCGACTCGTCAAAAAAGTCTCATCCTCTTGTTCCAAGGTCACGCTTTGGGGTGACCCACTCTTCTGAGTGCTCAGCCACCGTCGGGGAAGTCGCCGGAATCTTCGAGTTTGCGAGCCGCCTCGTCATCGAAGACGGTGTCGGCTTGTCGAGAGATGGCGGCCTGTCTGGCCTCCATGTCCGCGATGGTGTCTTCGGCGAATCCCTTCGCCTTCCCGAGGGTTGACTTCGGGCCATCATCAATCGCCGGACCGTTCTCTACGACCTCGGTGTCTTCGCAGGCGACCAGCGACATGGCCAGGGCGACGGTAGTCATCGAAGCGATCCGTACGAGTGGGTGGCGAGTCTGCATTTTGTTTCCCTGGAGGTGAATTCCGGCGATTTCACGCAACGATACCCGCGGAACTTGTCAATCACACCTTCCGAACCGGCTCGGACGGGCCTACCATGATCGCCCGTCGTCACGTGACGACGATCTTCACTCAAGCCGGACCCGGAGCAGACCCGCGATGTCCATTCTTACTCTTCTTGCAGCCCTGCTGCCGAGCGCCACTCTTCTTATGAGCAATCCACCCGCTGATTCACCGGACTACACCACGGTTCCTCCTGACCCCTACGAGGTCGAACAACGCCTCTCCGCCGCACCCATCAACGCACAGGAAGCGGTGAAGCAAGCTGAAGCAAAGACGGGCGGGACGGTGATCAGCCTGTCCACCAAATTCGATGGCGACAAACTCGACTATGAACTCACCGTGGTCCACAACGGCGTGTCCCGAAAAGTCGTCGTGGATGGGGCCACTGGCGCGGTGACCGCACCGATGGTGACGATTCCGAACGCGATCCGAACGGCCATTGAAACCAACGACGGTTTGGTCAAGGCGGTTTTCGAGAACACTGATGCCGATCCTCCGACCATCACGGTCGTTTTGTACAACGAAGGCAAGCGTCACGACGTGGTGGTCGATGCGGTGAGTGGCAAGATGGTCTCTGACACCGTCGTCCCCCGCTTTCCGGGCGCCGCAATCGGTGATCGCGAAATGATCTCGATGGAAAGCGGACTCATGTTCGTGGACCTTGAAGAAGGCGCCGGCGAGATCCCGCCTGATTCCAGCTCGAAAGTCTCCGTCCATTACACCGGTTGGCTCGTCGACGGCACGAAGTTTGACTCCTCGGTGGACCGGGGCCAGCCTGCCGTCTTCGCGCTCAACGGCGTGATCAAAGGATGGACCGAAGGTGTCGGCGGCATGAAGGTCGGCGGCAAGCGAAAACTGATCATCCCCTTCGACCTCGCCTACGGCCCCGCTGGCCGAGGCCCGATTCCGGCTCGAGCCACGCTCATCTTCGATGTGCAACTGCTCAACATCGAAGAATGAAATCGGGTCAATCTCGATGACGACAAGACGACGGCGTCGGGCCAAAGCCCGACGCCGTCGTTGTTTCTCTTGAATAACGCCTCGCCCATCGGCTCCTCGACCGTCAGACCACCGTCGGGGCCAAGAAAGCCCTGCAGCGAGCTCAGTCCGCCGATGCCTGCATGGCCCGGAACTCCGCGGCCCGAGCCTCAATCGACATGACTTTGGCCAACCGGCGGGCATGTCGCTCTTCGCCGGTGTACGTCGCGGCGACATAACCGCGAACCATGTCCTCGGCGAGGGCAGACCCGACGATTCGACCACCAAGAACGAGCATGTTCATATCATCATGCTCGACTCCCTGATGCGCTGAGTAATAGTCTTCGCAATTCGCGGCCCGGATTCCCGGAACTTTGTTCGCCGCGACGCTCGCGCCAACGCCTGAACCGCAAAGCATGATGCCGCGATCCACCCGACGGGTGATGATCTCGATCGCGACCTTCTCGGCGAAGTCGGGGTAATCAACGCTCGCGGTCGAGTGCGTCCCGACGTCAACGACTTCATGGCCGAGCGATTCGACAAACGTCCGAAGATGCTCCTTGAGCTCGAAGCCCGCGTGGTCCGATCCAATCGCGATCTTCATGACGACGCTCCCGCGACGCGATCGATGGTTCGCCGGGCGGCGGCCACGATATTCTCAGGTTCAAACCCAAACTCTCGCTGAAGCTCGGCGATTGGTGCACTGGCTCCGAATCGAGTCATACCGATGATCTCACCGTCGAGCCCTGAATATCGCTCCCAACCGAAGGTCGCGGCCTGCTCGACGCAGACTCGCGCCCGAATCGTCGGGGGAAGCACCGAAGCGCGATATTTATCGCTCTGCCGCTCGAATAATGTCCAACAGGGAAGACTGACGACCCGACTCCGGATGCCGTCCGCGGCGAGGGTGTCATGTGCCTCGAGGCACGGATGAACTTCGCTGCCCGTCGCAATCAGGATCACTTCGGGTTCTCCGTCGCAATCCGCCAGGACGTATCCCCCCTGCTCAACACCCTTCGCAGACGCATATTTGGTCCGATCAAGCGTCGGAAGATTCTGCCGCGACAACGCCAAGAGCACGGGTTCATGCTTCATCGGCATGAACGTCCGCCAGCATTCGGTGACTTCGTTCGCGTCACACGGACGGAACACCAAGATTCCCGGCATCGCCCGCAGTGACGGAATCTGCTCGATCGGCTGATGGGTCGGGCCATCCTCACCGAGCCCGATGGAATCGTGCGTGAATACGTAGATCACGGGGATCTCCATCAACGCACTGAGTCGGATCGCCGCGCGGCAATAGTCACTGAAGATCAGGAATCCCGATCCGTAACTTCGGACTTTCGAGAGCGAGAGGCCGTTGCAGGCCGCGGCCATCGCGAATTCGCGAATCCCAAAGTGAAGGTTTCGACCGCCGTAGTCGCCGGCCGCGGAATTGAAACCGTCCGGCCGTTGAAAACTTCCCGCCTCCGGGTCGGTGATCAAAGTCTTGGTACTTGGCGCGAGATCCGCGGCACCGCCGATCAACCAAGGCACTCGCCCTGCAACCGCATTGAGCACTTTGCCATTGGAGGACCGCGTCGCCATTCCCTTTTCATCCGCGGGAAAATCGACGAGGTCGGCATCCCAGTCTTCGGGGAGTTCGCGACGCTGCATGCGGAGGAGTTCTTCGGCGAGTTCGGGATACTCAACCTTGTAGCGATCGTAAAGCTCAAACCAAGCATCGCGTCCAGCCTTGCCGCGGGCGCCGACCAGTTCTTGGAATCGCTCCATCACTCCATCGGGCACGAGGAACTTGGCATCTGGCGGCCAACCGTAGGCTTCCTTGGCGAGCCGGATCTCTTCCTCACCGAGCGGCTCACCGTGTGCAGAAGCCGTGTCCTGCTTATGCGGGGAACCCCAGCCGATGTGACTGTCCACAATAATGATGGTCGGGCGATCGTCGGTGGCGTCGAAGATCTTGAAACACTGGGAGAGACGATCGATATCGTTTGCGTCACCAACCCGCAACACATTCCATCCGTAGCCGAGGAATCGCGTCGCAACATCATCGCCGTAGGCGAGGTCGGTATGCCCTTCGATGGTGATGTGGTTGTTGTCGTAGATCCAGCAGAGATTGCTGAGGCCGAGGTGGCCAGCGAGCGACGCCGCTTCGTTGGAGACTCCCTCCATCAAACATCCATCACCGCAGATGGCGAAGGCGGAGAAGTCGAAGAGTTCGAATCCTGGTCGGTTGTATCGCGCTGCCGTCCAACGCGAGGCCATCGCCATGCCGACGCTGGTGGCGATGCCTTGGCCGAGTGGGCCCGTGGTGGTCTCGATGCCGCTGGTCCATCGATACTCTGGATGACCGGGACACTTCGAGTCCATCTGCCTAAAACGCTCGATGTCGTTGATCGTGACCGCCGGATCGCCGGTGGTCTCGTACTTCGGATTCACCGCTTTGACACCGGCAAGATGGAGAATCGAATAGAGGAGCATCGACGCATGTCCGTTGCTGAGGACAAAGCGGTCGCGGTTGGGCCAGATTGGATCCGCAGGGTCATAGTTCAGTCGGTGCTGCCAGAGGGTGTAGGCAACCGGCGCGAGTGCCATGGGCGTACCCGGATGACCGCTATTCGCCGCCTGCACCGCGTCCATGGAGAGGGTTCGAATGGTGTTGATGGCAAGCGCATCAATATCCGGCACATCACCGGGCGTACCGGCAAACGGTCGATCGGAACTCGTCGTGGTCATTCGTGGTTCTCCTACCCGAACTCAATCCGCTTCCAGAGGCTCCTCGCTGGGGCCCTCCTGTTCTGCAATGGTACCGGGGCAGCAATAAAGGCACCCACCCGTCGAAACTGTGGCCCGGCTCGGGCGATCGGTCGATGACTGAATTGGTTTAGCCAACCCTCGTTTCCCGGCTGAATCAATCCCCAACCCATGCGAAGGAAAGCTCCGATGAGATACTCCATCCTCCTATCCACCATGCTCGCGGCCACCGGATGTTCAACATCGAAACAAGCTGAGCCAGTCATCTGGGCAGGTGCCATGCAGGATCAGGACTACGAGATCCAAGGTAAGCCCCAGGCGGCCGCCCCCACAGCCCCTCAGGCGAGTGGAGAAGTGAATCCACAGTCCCTCGAGGCCAAAGCGATGGCGGCCCCCCAGGTTCACTACCACTACCACGTCCACAATCATCACTATCCCGGCGGGTCCTACTCGATTGCTGGAATGCCTCAGATGACCACCAGCCCCAACGGCTACGTTCATCCCGCCTACATGGTCCCTCACCATGCCGCGATGCAGAATCCCGCGAGCCCCTACGCCAATAGTCCAAATGGCGGAAACGCCGCCAATCCCTACACCAGTGGCAGGCAGGGCGGAAACGTCAATGGCGGCTCCAGTTGGGCCCCCGGCGACTTCAACCCTTGGGCAAACAACGGAACTGGGTCCATCAACGAGTGATCCAACCCCCGGTATCGCCCTTCGGCGACCAGACCGTCATTCAACCAAGACGCCCGCGTGTGAAATCACGCGGGCGTCTTTTTGAGCCGGTTCCCGGGTGAGGAGATCGAAAAACCGCCGCGACTGAGAATCCGACGGTGGTACGGTGAAGGCATGCGAACCATCCTCTTCTCAATCGTTGTCGGCATCGGCGCCATTCCAGTCGGACTGAACGCTTCACTTGGCACGCCCGCCGTCACCCAGAGCCAAGATGCCGGCGATGCCATCTCGCCCCAGACCGGCGTTCTCCTCTATCGAATCAATGGACCAGATGGGCTGGTCCCCGGTCGCATCACCATTCTCGAACCAGACGTGGATCTGGTGGCGTTGGGCGGACCCTTCGATGAACGCTACGCCGTTCGCGAGGACGTCTGTTACGCACTCGATGGCGTCGGAGAACTGGTCTTGCCGGCTGGTCAGTGCGAGGTGCTTGCGAGCCGGGGCATCGAGTGGACACTCGATCGCCAGACCATCGAAATCCCTGCTGGCGGCCGTGTCGAAGTCACGCTCGAGATCTCCCCGGCGGTCGACACCACGGGTCTGGTCGGCGGCGACTTCCACCTGCATACGCTGACGCATTCCGGCCACGGCGACTCCAACATGCCCGAGCGGATCGTGAGCCTTCTCGGAGAAGGTGTCGACTTCGCCGTGGCGACGGATCACAATCGAAATATCGACTACCGACCGACGATCGAAGCGCTCGGCGCTACCGATGGAATCACCTCAATGGTCGGCAACGAGGTCTCGACGCCGGCTGGACACTTCAACGCCTTTCCCTTGGACGCCGCGCGACCACCAGTGCCCAGTCGGCTCTCGGCCGCGCCGCCACTCTTCCGACTCCTTCGAGCCGAGACCAATGAACTCGGCGTGGTTCCGATCATTCAGGTCAATCATCCCCGCTGGGAAGGGATTGATTATTTTTCACAGGCTGAACTGGACGAAACCACCGGCTCCAGCGACAGTCCGCGGTGGAGCCCCGACTTCGACGCGATCGAGGTCCTGAATGAAAACTGCCTTTGGGGCTGGGCCGATCCCGAGAATTCCCCGGGGCTTGAAACCGGATCGCAAACACATTCCTCGATGCAGGACTGGTACGCCTTGCTGGACACTGGCCATCGGGCCATCGCGACCGGCAACTCTGATAGTCATTCTGTCAAAGCCAATTTCGCCGGCGTTCCTCGTAACTACCTCGTCTCTTCCACCGATGATCCTGGATCGATTGATCCACGGGAGATGATCGAAGCACTCCGCCGCGGCGAGGTTGTGGTCTCCAGTGGACCAATCGTTCGAGCTTCGATCCCCGATCGTGGCCTCCACGATGATCCGAGAATGGCCACCGCCGATGCCAACGGAGACGTGGTCATCGAAGTCGAAGTTCAGGCGGCCCCTTGGATCGACGTCGACCGGATCCGAGTCATCCGGGACGGCGAGGAAATCGCCACGATCCCGGTGGATGACGGGCGGGATCGGATTCGTTTTGAGGATGGCATCCGGGTGCCGATGAAGGAAGACGGCTGGATCGTCTTGCTGGTCGAGGGCGACGATTCTCTGGCCCCGATGATTGATGGCAAGAAAAGGCCGGTCTTGCCGGTCGCCATCGTGAATCCGTTTCGAATTGATGCGGATCGAGACGGTATCTGGACACCGCCACTGGATCGCGTCCGAACGCAACTCACGACGCTGGACGCCGATACAGTCGATGCAATCTGGTCGGCCGCGTCGGGCGCGGAACGACGCCGCCTGATCGCTGCCGCCCGATCCACCGAAGATCTCGACGATTCGATCAAGGCCGCGTTACTCACCTTGGGACTCCTCGACGACTCCGCCCATCGAACCATGGTCAGATTGGGTGCAGCCCGCGGTGCCGCCGGTGATCCTCAATTCGCCCTCGCGCTGGAGGCCGCGCTCATTGATGAATCGATGAGCGATCGAGCCGCGGTCGCCGTACTTCAGAGCCTTGCGATCACCGCGCCGCGAAAGGCCAATGAACGCCTGCAGGAATTCATCACGACCCGCGGAATCGAGAACCTCCGAAATCTCGGCCCCAGCGGACTCGATGCGGTCGCCGGCCCCGCACCTCGCCACTGGATGGTGGCGGGTCCATATCCGGGGACCGACGATCTTGAGATGTTCGCGCGGACCTTCTCCAGCCTCGAGACGCCGCCGGAAACCAATGGCGGAACGGTGGGCTGGGAATTGAAACGAACCAGACCCAACGGCCTGCTCTCATTCCTAGAGATCACGGCAGAAAAGGCCGACACGGAGAATACGATCGCGATCGCGGCTGGCTGGATTATGTGCCCTCGGGATCTCACGACGACCATTGCCTTCGGATCCGATGACGGCGCGGTTGTTCTGGTGAACGGCGAAACGGTCTTGCTTGACCGGACCACGCATGGCGCTTCGCCATTCGGCTCGATTCTCGAAGTCCCGCTTCGTCGGGGCGCCAACCGAGTGATCATCGCCGTGGAAAACGGAACCGGAGATTTTGGTTTTCACTTCCGGCCTCTGGATCGCGAAGCCACGGTCATGTCGTCGATCGACGACTGATCACATCGGCATCACCACGATCCGGAACGAACACGGGCGGAACCGACTGCCTCCGGCATGCCGATTCCGCCCGCGGGTTCAATCACCCTTGACTCCGTACCGTCATTCGACCATCACGGACTCCGCGATGAGATCCACCAGAGCCTCGTCACGGTCGGCGGTGATCTCCCAGTACATGACCCCACCCAGACCCAGGTTCTGGAGATAGGCCAGCTTGTGGGCCAATGACTCTTCGTCTTCGTAAGAGACGAAGTGACCACCGAACGCCGTCGGCGAGTAGAGGTACGGCACCTTCGCAACGTCATCCCAGTAGCGGGTGTAGGAACCGGAAGCGAGGAGCTGGACGATGCCGTCCCGCCCCGTGGTACCCGCGTCGAAGTCGTTGACGCCGGTGGCGCCGCTCGACCAGTCGTCCCACGTACCGGCAGGTACGGAGCCGGCGGCCGCGAACAGGCCTCCGTTTTCCGAGTCCACCACGCCGCCCCAGGCTCTGCCATAGAACGGGACTCCCATCACTAACTTCGCCGGATCGACCCCTTGGTCGAGGAACTGACGAAGCGCGAAGTCGACGGTGTACTTCTCGGCGATCTCCGGATCCCCGGGCTCGGCGGGATTCGCGAAGAGCGGCGCGTGATGCCCGGTCTTGGAGAAATCCCAGGCCCCCCGCATGTCGTAGGTCATCACATTGATGAAATCGAGGATCTCTCCAAGGCGATCACACTCGAGATGCCGAACCTTGTCGAACCCGGCGGGCGCCGCGATCGAGAGCTCGTAGTACACACCGTCCTCGTCTCCCGCGACGTCGAGTTGATCGCGAAGCTCCTGAAGGAGCAGGGTGTAATTCACACCGTCTTCGGGACGATAGACGTTGCTCGCAAGTCCGCCTTCGACCGGATATTCCCAGTCGATATCAACGCCGTCAAAGTTGTAGTCTCGAATGAACTGGACACAGCTCTCGGCAAAGATCGATCGTGACTCCACCGTCAATGCGACATCGCTAAAACGTCCGGACAGGGTCCATCCGCCGACCGAAATCATGGTCTTCAGATGCGGATACTGAGGCTTGTAAACGTTGTTGATCTGGTTGATGAGCCCTCGATAGGGTTGATCCCACGTATCGCCAGGGAATGACTTGTCGATGGCCGCGAATTCATCGTAGAGCGCGATTCGTCCGTCTTCCCGAATGTCTGCAAAGGCATAATTCAGGTGCGTGATTTTGTCATAGGGAATGTCGGACGGCTGATAGTCCCGGCCGTAGGTTCCCCACTCGATGTAATACGCAACCACACGCCCTTCGATACCAACCGGACACCCGCCCCACGCGGCCAGCATCAAACCAAGGTCCGCGCCGTCGACCGCGCCGCTCTGATCAAGATCGCCGCCACCGGGTTCACCCCAGGCGGCCAAGAGCAGACCAAGATCACCGCCATCAACGGTTCCAGATCCGTTCAAGTCTGCTGGACATGGATCATTCGAAGGTGGATCGCCGCCGCTGCCGTCGTCGCCGCTGCCGTCGCCGCCGCTGCCGTCGCCGTCGCTGCCGCCGCTGCCGTCGCCGCCGCTGCCGTCGCCGTCGCCGTCACCACCGCTGCCGTCGCCGCTGCCGTCGTCGCCACCGCTGCCGTCGTCGCCACCGCTGCCGTCGTCGCCGCTGCCGTCGCCGCCGCTGCCGTCGCCGCCGCTGCCGTCGCCGTCACCACCGCTGCCGTCGCCGCTGCCGTCGTCGCCGCTACCGCCGCCGCCGCCGTCGCCGCTGCCGTCGCCACCGCCGCCAGTGCCATCACCATAAATAAGAGTGACCAGGTCGCCGTTCAGCGTGCAGGACTGAATGTCGGTCGCGAACGTTCCAATTCCCGAATAGCCAATCTCGACTGAACCACCTGGCGCGATGACCATGTTCCAATCGAGATGTCCGATGGTGGTCTGAGTCCCACTTGTAGACCAGTCACCGTTCCAAAGCGAGCTCATGTCTGGCCCGAATTGGAACTGGATTTCCCATCCATCAATTGGCGCGTTGCCATCATTCTCCAGCAGAATGGTCCCCGAGTACCCGGCTTCCCAGGACGATGGAACGGCGAAAGTAATCGTCGCATCCTCGCCGAACGCCGTGCCAGCCGCCGTGGCCAGCAAGAGCGTCGAGCACGCCACGAATTTCTGATTTCTAATATTCATAACAAGCCTCCTTGTGTAACCCAGATCCCATCTCCACGAGACAGGCAGCTCACTCGTACGATGCGAGTTCTGTCGTGGTTTGTCATCTCAAGAGATTCACCCTTGGCTACTTCGCTCGTTGGGTGGCGCCAAAAATAGACGAGCGGCACGCGTACGTGCCGCTCGCCACCAATTCTCCTACTGCCACATCGTCGTGGAATCCCCAAGCCATGGAAGGGCTCGCCCCGGAATCGAATTCCCCAATCATCATCCCAACCTGCTTCATCTCTTTGGAGCAGGTTTTTCTTTCCGACTCTACTATTCGACGACGAGATCGCTGCGGTTCGCTCGAACTCCCACGAGTTTTGCGAGATTACGAGAGAACTGCGTTTAAACATCGGGACGGCAGAGAAGATTTCACAATCATCATGCTCGGGACCGATCTATAAAGGTTCGAGACCAGTGCACTCGACCCATACACTGGCCCGGCGTCGTATCTTTTTCATCAAAGAGATTCGTCAGTAGGATCGATTTTCCACAAGATTGCACCTCCCCGCGTCTGGCTCCTTCGAAACAGAGACCAATAAATGCCCAAGCCTCCCACCGGCGTTTCCCCTTTTATCTCCATCGGCGTGGGCTTTATGGCCGCCGTCGGTGGTTTCCTTTTCGGATACGACATCGGCGTCATTTCCGGTGCGCTTCTTTCCATCCGAGAAGAATTCGGGGTGTCAGATTTCTTATCCGAACTCATCACTGCCGGCGTTCTGATCGGCGCGGTCCTTGGTGCCGCCGGTGGTGGATGGATGGGGAACCGAATCGGAAGGAAGTATTCGAACATGGTCGCGGGCGTCATCTTCGGAGTTGGCGCACTCTTTCTCGCGCTGGTTCCGGATCCACTCTGGCTGATTGTGGGACGCATTGTCATCGGCCTGGGTGTCGGACTTGCCAGCGTGGTGGGACCGCTTTACATCAGTGAGACTTCTCCTCCGGCGAAGCGGGGTGGACGAGTGAGCCTCTTCCAGTTCGCCATCGTGCTGGGAATTTTGGTGGCCTACGTTGTCGATTCGATCTTCGCCGGGACCACCGAAGGATGGCGATGGATGTTTGGACTCGGTGGGATTCCGGGATTCTTCTTGTTCTTTGGATTCCTCTTCATGCCTTGCAGCCCTCGTTGGCTGATCATGCAAGGCCGATTGGAAGAAGCTCGTTCGGTCATGCAGCAACTCATGGGCGGAGATCAGGTTGATGAGGAACTCGAGCGAATCACTCGGGATATCGATCAAGGTAAGAAAGGCACCCGAACCCGCCTGATGTCGGTGCCTGGAATCCGGCTCGGACTCGCGGTGGCGCTCGGCCTGGCGGTTCTTCAGCAATTCATCGGCATCAACACCATCCTCTTCTACGCACCGATTCACTTCCAGCAGGCTGGATTCAAGAGCGACTCCGCTGCGCTGGCCGCCACCGTCGGGCTGGGGCTAATCAATCTGCTCGCCACTTTGATCGCGCTGCGGTACGTCGACCGAGCCGGGCGACGACCACTCCTGATCTGGGGCACCGCTGGGATGACCGTTTCACTCGCGGTCATCGCCGTGAGTTTCGCGTTCATCACGCCGCCCCATGCTGATGTCGCTGCGATCTCGACAGCGCCCCACACCGTGCACACGCCGGCCGCGGCCTCCCATTACGCCGCAGCTTCGAAGGCCGAAGCATCGGTCACACCGTCGGGTGCCATGACCACCACGCCGGATATGCCAAAGGCTGCTTCCAGCACAACGGTCGCCTCTGAAGGCAACTCCATCTCGATGATGTCCATCCTGGTGCTGATATTCACTGCGATCTTCGTCGCGTGCTTTGCATTCAGTCTCGGCCCCATCACCTGGACCATGATTGCGGAGATCTTCCCGAACGACGTTCGCGATCGATGCGTGGCCCTCGCCGCCGGTGTGAACTGGGCCTCGAACTTCGTCATTTCTCTGACCTTCCTGTCGCTGCTCGGATACCTCGGGCCATCGATGACTTTTTCGCTCTACGGGCTGGTCGGGTTGGTCGGCGTCTTCTGGATCTGGAAGGTCGTTCCGGAGACCAAGGGATACACCCTCGAGGAGATCGAAGAGAATCTCGGTCGAGGCGATCGCACCAAGTGGCTCCCCCCAGGCAAGAGCAGCACTCCAACGCAGGGCGACTGAGTCCATCGCCGGAT
>CAJQQE010000005.1 GCA_905480395.1 uncultured Phycisphaerales bacterium | reverse complement strand
GGGCGAGATCCCTCGAATGACTTGGCATGAATCGATGGAGACCTACGGCATCGACCGACCGGACCTGCGATTCGGTCTTGAGATCTCGGACATCAGCGACCTCGCCGCGAAGACCGACTTCAAGGTATTCCACGCCGCACTCGAGAAGACCAGCCCCATGGGTTCGGGCGTGGTCAAGGCATTCCGCGTTCCCGGCGGAGCCGCGAAACTCACCCGCAAGTTGACCGACGGATATTCGGACTGGATCAAGACCTTCGGGGCTGGCGGAGTCCCGACCACCAAGTGCACCGGTGACGGATTCGAATCTGGCGTCGGCCGCTTCGTCGAACCGATCGCCGCGGCGCTGATCGAACGACTTGGCTGCGAGGCCGGCGACACGGTCTTCTTCACCGCGGATACCTGGGAGGTCGCCACCAAGGCGATCGGAGAACTCCGAATCAAGGTTGGCCGAGACCTCGACTTGATCGACAAATCGGCTTGGAAGTTTGTGTGGGTCGTCGATTTTCCGATGTTCGAGCTCGACGAGGCCAACAACCGCTGGGTCGCCCTGCATCACCCCTTCACCGCACCGAAGCCCGGACAGGAAGGCTTGCTGGAAACCGACCCCGGCCACTGCATCAGCGCCGGGTACGACCTCGTGGTCAACGGCAGCGAGATCGGCGGCGGCTCGATTCGTATTCATCAACCGAAGGTGCAGCAGAAAGTCTTCGATCTCATCGGGCTCAGCCCTGAGGAAGCGGACGCGAAATTCGGGTTCTTGCTTCGAGCCTTGAAGCACGGCGCCCCACCCCACGGTGGCATCGCGTTCGGTCTCGACCGGCTCGTGATGCACATCGTCGGCACCGACAACATTCGCGATGTCATCGCGTTCCCGAAGACTCAGTCCGGCGCTGACCTCATGATCGAGGCCCCGTCACCGATCGATGACGCTCAACTGGTCGAACTCAACGTGCGATCAACCGTTCCCACCCCGGCCCCCTGACCGGGGCGTGGGTCGAATCAGGCCGCCTCGGTCACGCCAACGTCGTCGTCATCGTCGGGCGCGAGTCTGGTGACGATCTTGGCCCCCACCGCGTCGCCTAGGACGTTGACGGTCGTGCGACACATGTCGAGGATGCGGTCGACGCCGATGATCACCCCGATCGCTTCCAGGGGTAGTGGTCGGACGCCTCGGCCGGCGAGACTGGTATTGACCGCGGTCACCACGATGACCATCGTGACCAGGCCCGCACTCGGAATCCCCGCGGCACCCACCGCGGCGAGCGTTGCGGTCACCACCACGATGACCAGTTCGCCGAAACCAAGGTCGATTCCCCACAACTGGAACATGAACACCACGGCCACGGCTTCATAGAGCGCCGTCCCGTCCATGTTCACGGTGGCCCCAAGGGGGAGTACGAAGTTCGAACTCCGCTTGCTGCAACCGCCTTCGTCGATCGCCGTCTCGATGGTGACCGGGAGGGTCGCGGAACTCGAGTCGGTACCGAATGCGGTCAGCAATGCCTTGCGCATCTTGAAGATGAACGCATAAGGATTGGTCCGGCCGAAGAGCACCAAAACGAGCGGAAGCGTGATGAACGCATGAATCGCAAGCCCGAGAAGTACCGTCGTCATGTAGCCGCCCATGGGACCAGCGATGGACCCCAGGCCAATCTTCGCGACCGTACCAGTCACCAGCAAGAAGACGCCGAGCGGCGTCAACCACAGCACCCACAGCACCAATCGCATCACCCCGTCAAAGAGGGACTTGAACACTTTGATCGCGGGGACGCCGGCTGGCCCACTGGCCGCCAGGGCGAGACCAAGTAGCAATGCGAAGACGATGACGCCAAGGGTGCGGCCACCCGCGAGCTCGGCGAAAAAGTTCGTGGGAATGACCTGCTCGAGGATGTTCATCCAGGCGCCGGCAAGCCCCTTGTCGTTCGCGGTGCCCATCGCGCTCCGAAGGCCATCGCTGGCTTGGTACGCCGAAGCGCCGTCGTTCTGCAGGCTACTGATGGCTTCAGGCGACAGCCCGACGCCCGGCGCGATGGTGGTGACCAGAACCGCACCCAGAATGACCGCCGCCAGCATGGTGCTGAAGTAGTAGAGGAGTGTCGCACCACCGATCAAGCCCAACCGCGAAGGATCGCCGATCGACGTCACCCCCACGACCACCGAGAGAAAGACCAGCGGGAGCACCAAGAGCATGAGCGGCCGGACCAGAATGATCTTGCCGATGTCCATCCACTGAGTGCCGGCGGCGGCAGGATCGCTCGCGGAACCATGGATCAACTGGCCAACAATCACCCCGGCCACGAGGCCGACCAGGATGAGTACGGTGATAAGTCCGTCTTTTCGCATGAGCGGAGGGTAGAGAAATCTTCGACGTCAGGTCGGGCGTCGACACAGAACTCACCCGAATCCACGCCGGGAGGAGCAGAACCCGTCCTGATCAGTGACCGGCGAGCCAGCGTTCGGCATCAATGGCCGCCTTGCAACCCATCCCCGCAGCAGTGACGGCCTGACGATAGACATGGTCTGCAACGTCACCGGCTGCGAACACGCCTTCGAGATTGGTCGCACTCGATCCACCATCCGGGAGCGACACATACCCACTGTCGTCGAACGCGATTCCGCTGTCTTTGAGGAATTCGGTCGCGGGGGCATGGCCAATGGCCACGAAGAGCCCGTTGACCGGGAGTTCGGACCGTTCGCCAGTCACGGTGTCCTCGAGGACTAGGCCGGTGATGAAGTCTCCACCGAGAACATCGACCACCGAACTGTTCCAGTGCATCTGAACGTTGTCGGCCGAGAGCACTCGTTCCTGCATCGTCTTCGAAGCACGCAGTGCGTCTCGACGGTGAATGATGTGGACGGTCGAGGCAAACTTCGTGAGGTACGCCGCCTCTTCCATCGCGGTATCACCGCCACCAACGACCGCGAGCGGTTTATCTCTAAAGACCGGCAAGGCGCCATCGCAGACAGCACAGGCAGAGACCCCGCCACCATTGGTGGCCAGTCGCAACTCGTTGTCCAGACCAATCCAGTTTGCCGTCGCGCCCGTGGCAATGATCACGGACTTGGCCAGAATCGTCTCACCGTTCGAGAGGTGCATCGCCATCGGTCGGGCACTGAAATCGCAGCGATCGACGTCGGCACCCTTGACCCGCGTGCCAAATCGCTCCGCTTGCTTCTGGAACATCATCATCATCTCAGGGCCGGTCACACCGTCCGGAAACCCTGGGTAATTCTCGACCTCGGTGGTGAGCATCAACTGCCCACCGGGCAGGACCGGAGCGGGATTCTGCTTCGGTACCCCAACGATGCACAAGGGGTGCAAGTCGGCTCGCGCGGCGTAAATCGCCGCGGTCCATCCGGCCGGCCCCGAACCGATGATCACCACATCTTCGATACCGTCATTGCCAGTCGCATCACTCATTCCACCGGTCTCCATTTCGATTTCTCAGCTTTGGTTACACCAAGATCGAGAATCGTTCATTCATCGAGCATGGTTTCATCGAACGTCACACGCCCTCGAAGAGCGCGAGCCTGAATTTAGTCGATCAGATCCTGAGTTCGGGCCAATGCCCGCAGCGGCGGCCAGACGATCATGTCGCCGGTCATGCCATCAAGACTCGATTCCCGAAAGTTTGAATCTTCCTTGTCGTCACCGCGGGCGTAGACGATGCAGTTCGAGACGAAGATCCGGCCGTAGTCGGTCTCCACTGCTTCCTTCCGAGTTCCGAGAAAATCGAAGAGCAAGCGTCCGTACCCCTTGTCATAGGGATCGAAATCAAATCGCTTCGGAATGAACCTGGCGTAGGCTTTCTCGCGGTCGTCGGGCCACTTGCCGAACTCAACGCGATACCCACAGAGACCGCATCCAAGGATGGTCCCGTTGATCTCCACCACGAGTTGGTGGCGAGCATTGAAAAGGCTCTTCATGTCGGCGATCGATTCCGCGACGATGGCGTATCGAACCTCGTTGAGCCTCGAGAATTCACTGGGGAGCGACTGAATCGGATCGTACGGTTTGATCTTCCAGCGTCGCCACCAGTCGTCGTAGACGTCGGTCAACTTCTCTTGGGAGGCCTCGAGGCTGCCGTGAATCTCTGCGATTCGCTTCCAGCGCTTACTGGCACCGAATCGGGTGAGCGGGCTGCCTTCTGACTGAATGACTCCAAAGACTTCCGCCAAACGATCGGGGTCTGGCGCGCCGTTGGCCATGAAGACCTCTTTGAGCACGGCGTCGACGACCAGACGATCGCCTTCAGGCAATTCCAGTCGCTTGAGCCGCTCGGTATCGGAGACCTTGAGAAACGGAAGTTCCTTGGTGGCGATTCGTCGATAGACCTCGGCGGGCACGCGGTCCACCGAGGTGTACATGGCGTCTCGCATCACCGACAACGCTTCGCTCAGGAGCATCATCGCTTCGGACTTCTCGTCGAGCATCTGACGATCACACAGGTGCCGGAGCACGCGTGCGTTGGCAACCGCGGCATCGAATCCCTCGTCGTATTCGCCCGCCTCGATCCTTCGGTAGAGCTCCGCCGCGGTCCACGTCGAGAACGCCCGGAAAGCTTTGAGATACGGGAAGGCAATGACTACTTCGCCTTCGGCTTCCAGACGCACATCCGCGACCAGGCCAGCCTCGCGGAATCGAGCATCGACGTTCTCTGCCCCGTACGGGAGGCCAATGATCACTTTTTCGGCCGCTGTCTTGAGCGCGTCAGCCAGCGATGCATTCGAAGACGCCCAGTCGCTCACCGCTTTCCAGTCCTTCATCCCCGTCCAGACGGTGGTCTGATTGAAGCCATCGCCGATCTCCATCGGCGGATCGGTCATATCGAGATATGCGTCGAAAAGCACCTGCCATCCAGTGCTCTCTTCCCGAGCCTGCTTCCGGATATTGTCATTCAGACTCTTAGTCACCGAGGTATCGGCAGCGGTCAGGGAACCGGTGAGGCAGAGGCCGGCGAGAAGTGAGACAAGCAAGCGAATCAACATGCGAACTCCCGAGAGGGGGTCATTCAAGCGTTCTGAGGAACTGAGCCAGCCAACACGAGCGGTGGCGACTCATCCGATGAACTTTGAAATGTATCACATCGACCCCCTTCCGAGCAGTTCAGACTGACCCGCTGCCCCGTTACACTCTGCCATTCGACCGTTCCCTGGAGATGTCCGGATGCCCGCCAACCCCCGCCCGACCATGCCCGATCGTGTCAACGTCCTCCTGATTGGAGGCGGAGGCCGAGAGCATGCCCTTGCATGGCAAATCAAACAGTCCTCACGGCTGGGCCGCCTCTGGGTCGACCCCAGTGCCAATGCAGGCCTCCGTGCGATGGGCACCCCCTGCCCGGAACCGATTTCCAAGCCGGCCATGTTCCGGCTCAATCGCTGGTGCGACAAGGAAGAGATCGGCCTCGTGGTCATCGGCCCAGAGGCCCCATTGGCCGACGGATGGGCAGATGACCTGGCCACCGAGACTCGGCTGGTCTTTGGCCCCGGCCGGGCCGGAGCACGGCTTGAGGCGGATAAAGGCTGGGCCAAAGAGATCATGCGGTCTGCCTCGATTCCAACCGCCGAGGGGCGGGTGTTCAAGGAGCGAGGCCCGGCCATCGCCTACGCCATGAGCCGCGAGGAAGGATGCGTGGTCAAGGCCAGCGGGCTTGCGGCCGGCAAGGGCGTGATCGTCTGCCGCACCCCCGAGGCTGCGGTCGAAGCGGTAGAGATGATGATGGGCGACCCAGAGCGACATACTCAGGGCAGTTTCGGGGCTGCCGGTGACACCGTGGTCATCGAAGAGCTCCTTCTGGGTCAGGAAATGAGCGTGCTGGCGTTCGTCGATGGCCGCTCGATCTGGGTACTGGACCCGTGCCAGGACCACAAACAAGTTGGCGAGGGCGATGTCGGACCGAATACCGGGGGCATGGGTGCCTATTGTCCGACCCCCTTGGCGACGCCGGAGATCATGTCCAGGATCGAACGAGATGTTCTGGTGCCGACGATCGATGCGCTCCGACGCGAGGGAATCGTCTTTCGAGGCGTCCTGTATGCCGGGATGATGCTCACCACTGGTGGCCCGAAAGTCCTTGAATTCAACTGCAGATTCGGCGACCCCGAGTGCCAGCCGCTGATGGCTCGGCTTCAGGGAGACCTGCTCGAAGTCCTCTGGGCGACGGCCGCCGGGCAGTTGAATGAGTTGGAGTCAGGCCTTGAGTCAGATCCAAGGACCGCCTGCTGTGTGGTTCTTTGTAGTGCTGGGTACCCCGGATCGATCACCAAGGGCCATCCAATCACTGGAATTGAGGATGCAGAGGCCGAAGCTGGCTCTGGAGAGACGGTCATCGTCTTTCAGTCTGGAACCACCATCGACCCCCGCGATCGAGTGGTCACCGCTGGCGGTCGAGTGATCAGCGTCACCGCCTTGGCGGCCGACCTGGCCACCGCTCAGGACCTCGCCAACCGGGCCGCCGACAAGATTGAATTCGCGGGCGCGTTCTTCCGCCGGGATATCGGAAGCCGGGTCATGAACCCAATTTCCTGAACTTCTCAAGGTCTCAGGTGTCGGAGTATTGACGAGAAAACTGAATCCCAAGCCCTTTGAGCCTTCGGAGGCCACGGCTTCGATCCGAAAGTTCGCCCCTCGAGGCCATTGCGAGGGGGTTCCAGACGAGGGTAGACTATTGTTTCGGACTCTTTGCGCAGGATGCGCGGGAACCTCCCGATGACTGACCCGTATTCCCCCGATAACCTCCGCCCTCAACCGGTTTAAAATCGGCTTGAGACCGCGAGTAAACCGGGACTAAGGCGGACCGATCCGCCAAGGCTCTTTTCGAGCACGAACTGATTTGGAGATCAGACGCATGATGCTGAGAACGTTTGCCGCTTTGGGACTCGGCTCCCTCCTCGCCGCATCGGCCATCGCCACCGCAGGCACTGCCTCGGTCGAAGCCAACAAGAAGACGCGAGCGACCGACGACACTCGACGCGTGGTCGTTGATACCGAGCTTCGCTCGGCGAATCCGATCAGCCTTCCGGTCATCACGGGCAGGCCGATGATGAAAAACCCCGCCCGATCGGTTGAGGTTCGCCCCGTCGATCTGGTTCCGAAGAAGCCCACCGCATCGCTTCAGATCCCCACTGATCCGAAGACTGGCGACTCACTCGCCACCGGCACCCTCACCATCAAGTTCCGTGATGAACTCAAGGCGAGAGCCAGCTTAGTCGCCGGTACTCGGTCGGTGAGTTTGATGGGACAGGACCTTTCAAGCGTCGACAACATCGTCGCCAAATACGGCGCGAATTTTCGACAACTGATCATGCTGCCCCAGGACACGATCGACCTGATCGAACAAAAGGCCTTCGCCCACAGCAATCGACGTCAGCCGGACCTCGCCTCCATGATGCGGGTCCAGTTCCCTGCTGGAATGCAGGAGAACCTGATCCTTGCCGCCGCCCGTGAGTTGAACGAACGCCCAGAACTCCAATGGGTCACGATTGACCTCAAGATCAAGACGGCACAGGATCCGCCACCGCAGGGTTGCGATGCGGAGAATGCCGTCATTTGCAATCGCCCCAACCCCGGCCCCGACACAGACCCGGACGCATGTTGGGACGGAGATGAAGCGACGCCGGCACCATTCTTGGGCGCCTGCAATCCAGCCCCCGGGGATGACGAAGCGTCTCGATACGGCTGTGCCGATGCCGCCTGCTGCGAGCTGGTGGCCGCCCTGAATGAAAACTGTAACGAAGAGGACTCCACGGAAGGCTGGGACGTCTACTGTGCCGGCCTTGCCAACCTCTACTGCGTGGGCTCTGTCTTCACCAATGACAATCTGGCCCTCCAGTCCCCAGATCGCTACGACCCTTGTCTTTCGACCTACGACCCGGCCGCACCCGAGGGCGGAGCCGCGGGCGAACCAACCCCTGACCCCAATCTTGCAGAAGCAAACGCCGTCTTCGCGAATGTCTCAGGCTTCCTGCTTGGATCATGCTTCGAGCCTCACCCCGCACCTGGCTGCCTGAAGCCCGACTGCTGCGCCAACGTCTGCATCGCTGACCCAGCCTGCTGCAACATTGAATGGGACGCGAACTGCGTCGCCCTCACCGCCGTCTTTCCCGACGCGTGCGGCCCCGTCGCGGAGAGTGAACCCACGGGACTCTTCACATCCTCTGTCGATCCTGTCACAAGGCAAACCGTCGGTGTACAAGCGTACACCTCCGCACCGAAGGTCGGCCCAGATGATCTACTCTTGGGAATCTTCGACGGTGGCGGCTATGACGTTGCCGGACTCGAAGATCTGGTCGGCAAGATCTGGCGGTCATATGGCAGTGGTGCCACCAACGGTGGCGTCATCCCGAATCCCGACAAGGTTTGGCTCTACGGCGCCGAGTATCAAGTTGTGACCGCGCAAGATGTTGCCGACGGTATTATTACCGTCGAAGAATTTGCGGATGGCATCCAGATTCTGGATGAACAGGCAACCCCCCGGGGCCCTCTGAACCCCTTCCCCGACTTTGCATCTGATCCAGCATTCCCCTACTCAACCATCCGATTGATCGGCACGGGCGAGCGAATTCAAGGCGCCGTCGTCGAATTCGCGGCGTTCGTGAATCATGAAGACCTCGAACTCGTTTTAGATGATGATGGCAACTACGTCGAAGGCGTGATTTCTGAGCCGAACCAAACCGTCGCGCTCTTGGATCAATCGTTCAACAACCATGGAACCGCCTGCTTGGGAACCATGGGCGCCATCAACAATGACTACGGAATCCGCGGCATCGCCTCAGGTGCTGAAATGTGGTTTTTCCCTTCCGTGAGTATCGAAGATGGGGCTCGACTCGAAACCGCGATGGCCAGCGTCATCCAGTACCTCGATCCAGGTGCGGTCATTAACTACTCGATCGGGGCGGGTGGCGGCAACATGATTACCGCCTTTGAGGGCATCTATACCCTCGTTCGAGCCGCCAGCGATGCCGGCCTGATCACCTCCATTTCGGCTGGCAACGACTGTGTTCCACTCGTCGACGAGGCTGGTGACGACTCCGGTGCCATGATCGTGGGTGCCATTAATCCCGGCATGGAAACGGGCGTCGCAGCCCCCCCGTGTAACACCAACATTCGCCGAGCTTCTTTCAGTAACTACACCGACGGTGGCGCCACGGTGACCATCAACGCGTGGGGACTCGCCGGAGCCACACCGGGATACGGCGACCTCTTCAACGGAAACACGCTTCAGGAACCCGATGGGACTTTCTACAACCCGCCACGAGACATTGACCCGCTCGAAGTGAACAACCTTCGCTCCTACAGCGCTCAGTTCAACGGGACGAGCTTCGCCTCGCCGCAGAATGCTGGGGCCGCGATCTGGATGCAAGGTCTGTCCATGATGTTCTTCGGAACCACCCTTTCCGCGGAGCAGCTCCGTGACCAGGTGCTCACGGCAGGACGAGAGAACTGCACGACGCTCGGCCCCGACACGTTCGGAAACGACGACCCGTGCGGTGGTGACTTTATCGTGCAGGAACAGCCCAATCCGATTGGCATCTACCCGAACCTGCCCGCATGCGGGGTTCAAGTCATTACCCGCGTTGGCATCGGCTTCAGCGGGAAGGTGAAGGTCTACCACGGAACACTCATCCGCGGTGGCCCACTTTCACTGGGCGCAGACGACGGCAACAAGATCGTGATCCGTTCAGACTTCGCCGGTCAAGGATCGGCAGAGGAAGGCCTTGCCTACCTCGCCACCGGCGAGACGACCGACATCGGCGTCGTCTATCAGACTGGCTGGGAACCGATCGAGGTTGAGAATGCCCAACTCCTCGTGGTCTCCCAAGCATCGGCCGCAGTGGTCGTCGAGGTCGCTTGGGCGAAGAACGTCGCGACGAATCGATTCCAGCCGCTGGGCGCGAATGTCATGACGACCTTTGAGAACCCCACCATCTATCCCCTTGGGGCAACCTTCCCACCAGCCCTCTTCTTCACCGAAGGCGGCAAGGTCGAGGTTCGGGTGTATTCAGTTGCCTTGGGCTTCATCGGAGTCCCAAGCTTCGATGTCAAATACGATCAGCTGGTGCTGCAGGTCAACCAAGAACTCCAGGGACCCAACGATCCCTGATTGAGACCCCACGGCGAACAGATCGCCCTCTTCCTTTTAGGCCTTTCGAAATCCTTGTCATCCCTTCACCGGGGTGGCGAGGATTCTTTTTAGCCCCTTATCAGGGGATTGGGTGACCATTCGAGAGGCATCCATTGATTTCAAGAATATTTGAAAACTTCGTTCCCCCGTTCTGAGGAGGGACTATCCTTTTCTCATGTCGACTGCTGCACCGACCCCCAGAAAATCCTCCTCGGGCCCCGACGGGCTCGCTGTCTCAGGCAGCGAGCTGCCGATCGGCAACTCTCCAACGGCAGCACTGGACGGGCTCGAGCACAGCCGCGATACCTTCATCACTCATTGGGCAGAGATGGGTTCGAGTTGGGGTGTGCCCCGATCCGTCGCTGAAGTTCACGCACTGCTCTTCATCGAAGGCCGAGCGATGTGTGCCGACGAAATCATGGAACGACTTCAGGTCAGTCGTGGCAGCGTCTCGATGACCCTTCGCACGCTGTCCGAATGGGGCATCGTGACCAAGACTCACCAGCGAGGAGATCGCAAGGAGTATTTCGAAGCAGAGCAGGACGTCTGGAATCTACTGAGCCTGATCGTCCGAGCGAGAAAACGTCGCGAACTGGAACCGCTTCTGGCCGCCTTGGACGAGACCAGACACGCGGCCAACGGTGAGACCACCGCGAGCGACGCTGAATTAAAAGCTCATATTGCCCGCCTCGACTCGATGCATGATGCCCTCCAACGACTTGACCGCCTGAGCGACCGCTTCATCGGGAGAGGCGGCAAAGGCCTCGATGTTGCCGTCCGCGTGCTCTCCTCTTTCCTCTGACGGACAAAGACCGTCGCCCCGTCCATTCCCTCGCATATCCAGCCCGCTTCTAACGCTGACCATGTCGATCCTCCCTCCCCAAACTTCTCTCACCGACCACCCCTCGGGGATCGGTTCGGAGATGCGCCGTATGGCGCCTCCTTCGGAGGTTCGAGTCGTCTGGCGGGCGCTCTCCCGAGCGGCAGAACACCAATCATCGCAACCAATAGCGATTCGGGCGACGCTCCAAGCGGCGCGAATCACGCTCGAACGGCTCGAAGATGAAGTGGTGGTCGCCGCGGTGGTCATCCCATGCTCAAGCCAGTCAATCGAACTCTCACGGGAAACTGGAACCCTCGGCGTCCACTGCTGGACGGCCAACGATGCCCGGTCGACGTCCCCCGCCCTCCGGCTTGCCGTGGATGAGAATGGCTTAGTCGTCCTGAGAACTTCGATTCTCGGACGGCTCGACATCACCGGTGGTACGCATGACCTCGTCTCCGTGACGATCAAAGACTGAACCCCGCGGCCGCTCCTGCTATGATCCCTCCCTCTGGACAGGTGGCCGAGCGGCTGAAGGCACCGGTTTGCTAAACCGACGTACCGCGTCAGCGGTACCGCGGGTTCGAATCCCGCCCTGTCCGTTTCATCTTGGAGCTCGCGAAGGAACCGGGACGGCATCCCGCTCCTTCGATGGAAGGTCCGGATCGAGATCTCGCGGTTGTTGAAGATCGGTTCTCACCGGTCGACGGCGATGCCAAGAAGATCTCCTCACTCCAGATCAGAACGGAGTTCCGTTGATGATCATGATCTGCGGCGACCAACCTCAACTTCACCTCGGCATCCGTTTCTCTGCCTCCAACGAACTCGCAGCCCGCGACACGCTCGCCAGCACCTTCATGATCAATCCACGCGAGGCTTCGAGGCCATGAAGATCTTGCTCTTCGAGCCACGTTTTGAGGGCCACCATGTTCCATGGGCAAGCCTCTTAGCCCGCTCGTTGTTGGACGCTGACGCTGAGGTCATTCTTGCCCATGGCTCCGATCCACGGCAGCTCGACCGATTGGAATTCTCCGATCCCGGCTTGGTCAATCGTCTCCAACTGCATCCCGCCTGCCCCGAGGGGCGTTTTGACGGCGGCGCTGCGCTGGCCTCGCTCGACGCCGCGGCGCAACGGCACCGCCCGGATCGAATCCTCGTTGCCAATCTCGATGAATTCGCGGCCAGCTTGTTTCGGAAGGCAGCCCTCGGCGGTCGCCTGCCAGCATCCCTGCACGGGCAACTGCGCGGAATCTACATCCGACCACGTCCACTCGATCTCAACCAACGAGGCTTTCAGAACGCGTGGAAACGCAAGGGCTACGCGCGACTCGCCGCGTCCGGAGCATTCGCTCGGCTTGGCATCCTCGATGAGGATCTGGCCGCGACCGTTGCGTCGACCCCAGGCCATCCACCGATCACCTGGATGCCCGACTTTTGGACGCCATCCCCGCCCGTCGACCGGTCGACCGCAAGACGCGCCTTCAAAGTGCCGGACGGGCGGACCGCGTTTCTATTCTTCGGCGTCCCTCATCGACGCAAAGGCCTCGAACTCCTCGTCGATGCGATGTCGCGGTCCGGCCATCCGGATCGATTCCTGCTGGTGGCGGGCGATCAGCACGCCGGATCTCCAGAACTCAAGCAAGACCTCGACCGATTGGTTCGGGACGGGCGAGCCGTCGTGCACGATCGCTTCCTCGACGACGCAGAGATGGCCGCCGCCTATGTCGCCGCGGATCGGGTCGTCCTGCCTTACCGATCACACTACGGGTCGAGCGGGGTGCTGGGACACGCGGCCTTACACGCCCGACCAGTCGTGGCCAGTGACTTCCATCTTCTGGGCCGTCGCGTGGTTCGAGCCAATCTGGGCCTCGTGCACGCCAACGAGGATGCTGCTTCATTGGCAGAGACGATGGATCGTTCCATCGAAGCCTCTGACGACGTGGTGGCAAACTGGCAAAAGAGCCTGCAGGACTGGCGAGACCGAAACGCCCCGGAGGCTTTCGCTCACGCCGCAAGATCGCTCGCCGGCATCTGACGTTTTGAGTTGGACCCACGCCATGCGACTGTGGCCGACAGCGTGGCATCATCAAGGCCAATCCTCCTGCATCCTTGGGTCTTGGGTGGGCCACCGCCATGGTCACATCCGCCCGCGGATGATCACGAATCTTCCTGGGCGATTCTGTGGTCAGGCCGGGCGACAGACGAAGATTTTCCGAACCGCCGGAAACACCTCTGTTGCCATCCTGACCAACCCCCCGTCGCCTGCTGAGATCTGCTTTTGGTCATGGTTCCGCATGATTCCGCATGGTTTCGCATGGTTTCGCATCGTCGTCCATGTTTTCGCACCACGGCGGCGACGTCAAACAGTTGGCACGTCACCTCGGTGGCGATGAGCGGGACGAGCGCGGCGACCCAAGCCTTCTCTCCGCGAAAATGGAGCCCGGATATAGAGTCACCGTTCGGTTCCGAACTTGGTGGGACCGAACAAAAACGTCTTTCAAAAGCGTGAACACCAATGACTTCGAGGCTGAAGTCGAAACGGGCTTTAAAACGGCATCGTTTTGAAGCAGCGTTGAGCAATTGATCGGTAATCTGTCCGCATGGGACTCCGATCCATGATCTTGGGCCGACTGCCCCGGCGACTCGTGGAGTCGATCGAGTTTGATTCGCGGCGGTGGATCTTTGACTGCCCCACTTGCCACGAACGGTCCTCCGTCTGGGACCTCGGCGGCGTTCGGTGGAAGGCGGCCGGTCGTCCGCGACGCCGCATCTGCTGCCCCCGCTGCGGTGACCGGTCGATCGTCGAGATTCGATGGGAGTCGCCACTGACGCCGAATTCACCACCGGATTGCCGCGACGAGTCGCCTTAGTCAACCCCGTACGAAGATGGCCACCATGTCGGCCGCTCAAGATCGAAGTGGGTTCGAAGTACCAACTCCGTCGTCTCGATCGTCTCCATCACCCACCCCTGAATCGTGCTGGTGGCCTCTCCGACGCAGTACACCTCTCGACCGGGGATCGGTTGTCGCGCCGCGGGGGCGACCTTCCAGGGCTCGACGCCCGGCCGCCACATGTTCCAGCCGTGTCCGACCTTGCCACCCTGGAAGCTTCGAAAGAAAATCTCCGAAGGCTTCGGGATGTCGATCCCGTGCATCTCTGCGAGCTGCTTCCGAATGGTGACCGCGGCCAAGCAATCGCCGTCGGCCTGATGCCCCGTCGTTGGGAGGAGTGGGCTCCAGAAGCCCGAATCACAAGTGCCGGCGGCGTACGGGCTCAGCGACAGGCCACGGCCGCTCGGATCGTCGAGATAGAACACCTGCCGGATCGGAATATCCGTGATCGACCGACCCGATTTGATTCCCAGCCCGTTCCACCACTGGTTCGGGAAGTTCACATAGATCTTCGTGGCGGGAACCGGAAGCATTTCGGATTCCATCGCCGTGAGGCCATTGGAACCACGAAGCGGGCAGTCGTCGGGGAGATATTGATAGGCCGACATCGGGAGCGTGGTGACGACTTTCTTGGCCTTTCGAATCAATGTCTCACCGTCGGAAGTGCGGAAGGTAACGACCGTCAGATCGCCTTCAAATCGAAGGTCGATCATCTCGTGACCGAAGTGAATATCCACACCTTGTTGACGGGCACGATCCGCCAGCTTCAACGGGACCTGCTGGTATCCACCTCGAACATGGCTGTAGCCATGCACAAAGAGATCGAGCATGGCTTCCTTCATAAAAACCGCGGCGTTGGTGTTCGGACGTCCGTAGCCCATCCCGGCGAGGAGCATGGCCGCTCCCTCGTGGCCCAGAATATCGTTGAAGAGCCACTCGTAGGGTAAGTCGTGCAGCAGACGACCCCGATACTTGACACTGGCCACCGCGTCGCGCATCTCGTCCCGGGTCCAGGTCTCCTGACCCGTCGCCGTCTTCACGACGAATCGAAAAAGCTCGTGGAGCGTTTTTCCGCGCAGGTCCTCGCGAACTCGGTACCCGAATTCCGGTGACGCGACGAGCTTCGAGGCCCGGGTCCGGATTCCCCGCAGGAAGTAGAGATCCTGCGGGGTGGTCGCGGGATACGGATCGACGGTGAGTCCGAGCTCTGACACGAGGTTCAGGAGCGGCGTCTGGTTGTTCGCGATCCGCATGCCCCCGAGTTCGGCGACCTGCCGGGTCATTCCTTCGGGCTTGATCGACCAGAGCCGACCTCCGATTCGATCACTGCGTTCATGAAGTTCGATCCGACTCCCTGGCGACTTCTGAGACAGTCGGCATGCCGCGTAGCAGCCGGAAACACCTGCTCCCACGATGAGCACGTCCACGACGTCATCATCGCCAGCGACCCGCCGGGGCCGCCGCGCGGTGGCAGCGATCGCGGCCGGCAGCATACCCATCGACATTGCCCCGGCAAGGACGGCACGTCGGCTCAGATCAGCCGGAACTCGGTCGTTGCGGTGAGATGCGGATTGATGATGCGTCATATCTCAAAATCTTTCTTGGTCGTTCAATGTTTGAAGAACGAGGTTTGAATGAACGAAAGATCCCTGCTCGATTCATCCTTTGGTTTCGTGTGTCTAAAATCCTATCACCGGTGGTCCCAACAGGAACAAAGGCCCGCGAAACGTCCACCCACCCTCAATCGACACCGCCCTCAGGCGCCGCGGAGGTGGAGTCAATCGACGCGACAATTTTTTCCGCCCGAGGCCGGAGTCGCCGCCGGAGAATCGTGGCGAGACTTCCCGGTTCGAGGAACGATTCTGGAGGCCGGAAGTAAACTTCGACCTCGGTACCCTCGGTCGCTTCGATCGTCCCCCCCGCACCATCCGGGGCGATCATCCGCACCGTGCCTTGGACGCCGTCGAGCGCTTCTTGCAGGTTTCCCGGTGCCGTCGTCCGGAAGATCACGTCCCGATCCTTCACAAAGAGCGTCACCACACCCAGCAGCGCCGCCGCCAGCCGGATTTCGGCGAGTTCAATGAGCCGTCGGGTCGCACTCGGCATCTCCCCGTAGGCCCCTTCGATTTCGCGCACCACGCCGTCGAGCGCGTCGAGCCGTTCGGATTCGCCGATACGACGATACGCATCCATCCGACGTTGGTCGTTTGGAATATATCCCTTTGGAATGGACCCTTCGAGACCGATCTCGATCGTGGTGTCACCCGCCACCACACGATGATCCCGTTTGATATCGCGAACCGCCTCCTCGAGCAATCGGCAGTACATGTCGTAGCCGACCGACGCGATGTGCCCGCTCTGTTCGGAGCCAAGCAGGTTCCCCGCCCCGCGAATCTCCAGATCCCGCATCGCAATCCGGAACCCTGCCCCGAGCATCGAGTAATCCTCGATGGCCTTCAAACGCCGCAGCGCATCCTCGGTCATCCGACGTTCTTCGGGGAGAAGGAGATAGCAGTAGGCGCGATGACGACTCCGACCAACCCGACCTCGAAGTTGATGCAGTTGTGCGAGCCCGAATCGATGCGCGTCATGCACGAACATGGTGTTCGCGGTCGGGATGTCCATCCCGCTCTCGATGATCGTCGTGCTGACCAGAATGTCCGCCTCCCGTCGGATGAAGGCGAGCATCACTCTCTCCAGCTCGCCGTCAGACATCTGGCCATGGCCGATGATGACCCGAGCATCCGGCGCCAGTTTCTGCACGTCGTCGGCGAACGACACAATGTCATGCACCCGATTATGAACGAAGAAAATCTGACCTTCTCGGGCGAGTTCCCGGCGAATCGCCTGCGCCAAGCGACGCTCATTCCACGGAATCACTTCGGTGATGATGGCCCGTCGATCGAGCGGCGGCGTGGTGAGGCTCGAGATATCTCGCAGGCCCAGCATTGCCATGTGCAGGGTGCGAGGGATCGGCGTCGCGCTCAGGGTCATCACATCGGCCACGGTTCGGGCGGCCAGAAGTCGCTGCTTGTGTTCGACACCGAATCGCTGCTCTTCGTCGATCACAATCAACCCGAGGTCCTTGAACCACACGTCCTTGGAGAGAATGCGGTGGGTCCCGATCACGATGTCGACGCGGCCTTCCTTCAAATCGAGAAGGATCTTCTTTTCCTCTGCACCCGACTTGAAGCGACTGATTGACTCGATCCGAAACGGATACGCCTTGAACCGGCTTCGAAAGGTCCGTTCGTGTTGTTCGGCGAGTACCGTGGTCGGGACCAGGACGGCGACCTGCCGACCAGATTCCACGGCCTTGAACGCCGCACGAATCGCAATCTCGGTCTTTCCAAAACCAACGTCACCACAGATCAATCGGTCCATCGGCATGCTCGATGCCATGTCCCGCTTCACCGCCGCGATCGCGGTCACCTGATCTTCGGTCTCTTCGTAGGGGAAGGCCGCCTCAAACTCACGCTGCCAGATGGTGTCGGCGGGAAAGCGGATGCCGGGCGTCGCGGACCGGGCGGCTTGAATGCGGAGCATTTCGCCCGCAAGATCCCGGACCGCCTCCTCGACCTGCGCCTTCTGGCGTTTCCAACGTTTTCCCCCGAGCAGTGAAAGCCCCGGATCGGTGGAACTCCCCGCCCCGATGTACTTCTGAACCAGCTCAATTCGACTGAGCGGCAGGTGCAAGTGCGATCGCCCGTCGAACTCAAGCGTGATGACTTCTTGGTCAGGGCCGCCGTCCTTCGGAAGTGAACCGAGCCCGACGAATCGCGCGATGCCGTGGTCGCGATGAACCACCAGATCGCCCGGCTCAAATCGGAGAAAGTCCTGCCGAGCGGCACCGGTCTTGATCCGGTTTCCCCGCCTCCGCACGCCCCAGCGATTGAGCATCTCGTGAAACGGTACGACCGCGAAACCGCGTTCCCCATCCGTTTCGGAGGCCCAGGCGAATCCTCGATGAACGTGACGCCGCTCGACTCGAATTCGATCGGAATTCGAAGCCCCATCCTGACGGCGACGTTCGAGAATTTCCACGGCCCGTTCATGTTCTCCCGTCGTGGAACAGGCGAGCGACACATCAAACTCGGACGCGAATTCAAGAAGTTCATCGACCGCGCCCGCGATCTCCTCGGGAAACGGCGGAAGCGGCGACGGGGCCAGACCCACCATTCGATCCGCGGCGTTACTGGCAGAGAACTCGTTGACATCGAGCAGGCAGCGGGCGTGCTCCCGCAGGGCTTTCATGGTGGCGGGTGGTCCCTCGACACCCCCGGAATCTCGCACTCGCTCCCAATACCCACGCCCCTGCTCAATGATCTCCCCGAGTTCCGCCAGTACCACGGTGGTGGTCTTCGGTAAAAAACCGACAAACGGCACGGTATCGGCTCCCAAAAGCCCTTCGGTACGACCGATCAGTTCGACTTCAGAAACCCGCCGATCAATGGCCTGGGATCCTGGATCGATCTCGTGAATGCGCTCGATCTCGTCGCCGAACAGGTCAAGCCGAACCGGCATTCCTCCACCCAGCGGAAACAGATCGATCAGTCCACCCCGAACTGCGAATTCCCCCGGCGTCTCCACCGCATCGGTCCGAGCCCATCCGGCGTTGGTCAACCACGCCGCGAATTCCGTCAGGTCGAGGGTGCCACCCTCCCGCACCACCCGCAGCCGCTCACCCAGATCAACCGCCACCGGAACGCCCTGCATGAGGCCGGGGAACGGGGCCACGATCACCGCGGGAAGGTCGCCGTCAATGGCTCGCCGTAAGAGCCCGAGTCGTGCCGCGACCAAGTCAAGTGATGGGTTGCTCTCTCCCGGCATCACTTCCAGTGCCGGGAAGGACGCCGCTTCGATTCCGAGATCCGTGAGTTCATCGACCGCCTCGTCGGCATCATCGAGATGCGGCACGACCAAGAGAACGGGGCCGGGCGCCGTCCGAGCGAGCAATCCAGCGATGAGAATCGTACTGCTGCCCGAGGCACCTCGCGCCGAGACGTCACCACCGAGCGCGACGAGTTCGGTCAGCGAAACAACGGAAGGCACCGCGGCAAGACGATCGAGCCACCACGACGAAGTGGCCACAGATTTTCCGTCAGCGGTCATGGATCTCTTGTTCCCCAGCTCACTCCGGAATACTTCGACAACGCCGGGTGCAGAAGATAGGGCGCCGCTCGACGAGCCGCGATCGGACCGATTCCCGACACCGCCTGGAGATCCCAAGGTCGAAACACGCCGTCCGCATTTGCGACCGTCGAAGACTCAAAACCGCCTCGAGCGCGATGCCATTCGAGGCGGCGGCTCATCGCAGGGCCGATTCCGGGCACCAGTGTCCATTCCGCCGCGGAGGCAGACGCTGGATCGATCCGGTGCGAGGTCCAAGGTGATACCGCCGTGACGCAAACCCAATCGAGCGTCTGATACGACTTAAAGACTGCCATCGCCAGCATCCCCAGCCCCACAATGGACATGAATCGGATGGCTGGGATGGGGTCGGTCGAGGAAGGCGCGATGCACTCACCCATCCGAGGTTTCCACCTGCTGTTTCGGCTCTTGATCTTCGGGCGATCGGACTGGCGGATGCGCACCGGGCGGTACCCACGGTCCGAGCGGACGTCGCAGGCGACGTCGCATCGAAACCAGTTTTTCATACGCCGGCCGGGGTGTCCCATCTTCTTCGACGATGCCGAAGCCGGATTCACCGCCGGGGTCCGGCGTGGCGTTGTCGGTGTGGGCTGACCAGCAGATCGCCTCGACGTAGGGCTTGGAGAGGGCCAGTGGGATGATTTTCGCCGCCCACGATGCCTGTCGCTCCGGCGTCCACGCCTCACCCCACGTCCCCGCGCCGACGCCGAGATTCCGGCACGGTGCACCGCACGCAGAAAGCAGGAGTGGATGTTCGTCGCCGAAGAATCGATCGAGCGTATCGCTCAGGGTCATCAGATCCCGGCTCCGGGTGCCGGGCTCGGTTCCACCGACGATCAGTCTCGCGCCGATGCTGTCAAAGCGGAGCCCTTCCGCGCCGAGGCGTTCGAGAAACTCGAAGGCACCGATCGATCCGTTGACTCGTGCCGTGGTATCACCGAAAAGGTCGTGCACCTCGATCATCCGCCGCGCCGATTTTTTGTGGCGTCGGATCAACAGCTCGGCGGTTCGAGTCGCGTCGATGACTTCGCCAATCGGCCGCGGTCCACCTCGGCAAAGGTGCATGCCCGCGCTGATCTTCCACATCCCAACGTGCTTGATGTATCGAGCTACCACCTGCTCAAGGTAGTCATAGAGCGGATCTCGAAGCGAGGCGTAGTCGAAGCGGAAGACCTCGGCCCAATCCGGGAGCGCGCCCGGCGAAAAATCGACGATTGGGCCAGCGATGATCGGCGTGCCATTTTCCTGCGCCCAGCTCATCCACCGATCGAGGGTTGAGAAGTCATATTTTCCTCGCTTGGCCTCGATATCGCGCCATCTCATGGGAACGGTGATCAGATCGAATGCCGCAAGGGTCGGCCCGATCTTCTTGGGATCGGTCCGGGGGTCGATGATGGTGCCCAGCGTGGTCGAGGACGCCGTCTTCCGGCCGTACCGGCGATGGAGCAAGATGTCGGCGTGAGACATCGCCAGTTCATCGGTCGCCTGCATACCAAGATCGATGGCGGTCGCCGCCAGCAGTCCTTCGGCGTTGAGATCCGGTGCCACGAGCGCATTGGTGAATGCATTTCGAGCACGTTCGAAGTGCTCTGCCGCCACCGGCGCGAGGCCCGGGTTGAACATCAGCCAATCTTCGCACTTGTGGATATAAGTCTTGACCCGATGCCGAGCGAGTTCGAGGGCGAGGTCATAGGGCTTCTCTCGGGGACGGAGCAGGCAGGTCTGGAGAACCAGATTCCCCGCCCGGCCGACGTCAGCCTGGACTCGGAATGCCGCATCGGGCACTTCCTTGGTTCGGATATGAAATGTCCCACCATGCTCTTCGGGCTGGAAACGAATCTCCGCCCGCATGCTGGCATCGCTGGGGCCAAGCATCCGAGCGCCGACCGGTGGCCGACCAACTCGGATTCCCGTCCGCTCATCAAGCTTGAATCGGAATTCCGCCACGCCGACTCCAGGGTTCTGGGGCAGAATTGCCGCCGTTGAGAAAGTGTACCGGGCAGATGGGTGGTCGATCTGGAATCCAGCCGATCTGCGGCCTCGAATTCCCTGAGAACTTTGGATCGTGGGTGACTTTTCCTCGTGGACCAGATCTTCCGACCGTTTCAAAGTGCGCCTCGATCCTGGATGACCGAGATCGGGGATCTCAGGTCAAATCTTCACCGGACCCCTTCTCAGGACATAGAATTATCCCATGACCGAGGCCACCGCCGCCGTATTTCAAACCGACCTCGCACTCCCGGATCGACGGGAGGGCAAGGTGCGTGACGTCTACCGAGTTCCGGTGAATACCGGTCCCGATCAGGTACTGATCGTGGCCACGGATCGCCTGAGCGCCTACGACGTCGTGATGCCGACCCCGATTCCTGGCAAAGGACGACTCCTCACCGAGACCAGTCTCGGGTGGTTTCACTTCATCCGGGAGCTCGAACTGGTCGGCGACCATCTCATCTCGACCGAACCCGCAGACGTCCCCGGCCTCACCGTCAACGAGCGATCGATGTTGGAAGGTCGAATGATGCTCTGCCGGTCGGTTGAAGTCGTCCCGATTGAATGCGTTGCTCGCGGCTACCTCGCCGGAAGCGGCTGGAGTGAATATCAGCACGACGGGACCGTCTGCGGAATTCCACTTCCCGAAGGACTCCACCGCAGCGGACGTCTCCCCCATCCGATCTTCACCCCGGCCACGAAGGCGACGGAAGGCCACGATGAGAACATCGATTTCGAACGAGCCTGCGACATCGCGGGCGAACCACTGATGGATCGTCTTCGGAATCTCACGCTCACAATCTACGATGCGGCCGCCGACTATTCCGCGGCCCGAGGGGTTATTCTCGCCGACACCAAGTTTGAGTTTGGACATGCCATCGACTTCGACGGCGAACCGAACGGCGAACTCTTGATCTGCGACGAAGTCCTCACCCCCGACTCCAGCCGTTACTGGCCCGCCGAAGATTACGAGTCTGGTCGAGAGCAAGATTCTTTCGACAAACAGTTCGTCCGGAATTATCTGCTCGAACTCGTCGCCCGCGGCGAATGGAAAAAGGAACCGCCCGGCCCGGAGCTTCCCCCGCACATCGTCGAGCGAACCATGGATCGCTACCGAGAGGCCGCCCGAAGGCTGTTCGAACCAACGCTCTGAGCGACCGGGGTGCCAGGTTCGCCCGTGGAGGGCCGGGCCGACGACGCCACGGCACCCACAACCACACCAACCATCCAAGAGAACACCCCGCCCGGTTTCCCGGAGGGGTGATTTTAGATCACCGAAGTCGTGGAAGACACTCCCCGGAAGGGTTCAAGGTCATGATCCTCGTGATTTTCATGAGCTGTGGTTGAAAATTCACTGGCACCGGAATCTACGAATCGACGACGCTTCATCGTTCCGAATCAATCATCGACCGTCAATAAACGATCGCCTCGCTCGACTCGATAGATAAGAACCACGTTTGCCATTCGCCTATTCAAATGGACACGCCTGTTCCCCGCACGCTAGAACCAAAACACCCACCCGGCGTCAAGCCGGATGGGCGCACTTTTTGATACACATTCGTTCGAAATCATTTTCTCTCAATAATGACGTCTTACGAACTGTACCTCACGCGATTTGTGCCAACCCTCTGATCCGAGAAGTAGACCGAGGAACAATCGCGTGCTCCATCACCTTGCCGCGATCTTCTAACTCATCAACCTCTTCCTTGCTCATGAAGGAATGACGGAAGAAATGAAAGAGCTTGTCCACCGCGCGGGCCGAGTAAAACCACATGCGGGAAGACCGATCGCTCGTCGTCAAAACTCTATATTTTGTGAAAAATGGTGTTCTCGATTCCCCAGGTGCTGGACATATCAAAGCACCTGCACACCCGAGAGGCGTCCTCTTTGATTGTTCCGCCACCAACCGCCCTCGCGCGAGCGGGTCGCGTCATGAGCGAACCCCCCTGCGCCGATGCTTCAATCGACAAAGCGCTCCGCACACCAAAACCTGAACACTAGGATCACCGACCGCGAGACCGGCCTCGGCTCGATCCGCCGCCGCGACTCGATCCGCTCCCCCGAGATATTCCGCCGCCTCGAATAGATCCACCAGAAGACTGCGAACGGTTTCGAATACTCCCCGAGAAGTTTGATCGGTTGGACCTGTCTCGATTGGCCGAACGGTCTCGCGCCTGGTGATTCGAGTTCAGCCCGCCTTCGATGCTCCGAAATCGTTCACGATCCCCCGCGGTACCGGTGGCGGGTACCCAGTTGCCGTTGTCGTACTTGCTCCAGCCGTCGCCATCACGACGGTAGACGTTGCCATCATTACCCACGTAGCGATTGTCATTATATTTGGCGGTCGCCGTCCAACCGTTCCCGCGGCGATTGCTTGCCACCCCTTGATTGCCGTTGGTGGACTGACCAGCGACCACCGTGCCACGGGCATTGGTGACGTGCCCGGTTCGCACCCAAGTGCTGCCGTTGGTGGCAACGTTGCGGCCCCACTGGGCGTACGGACTCGACGCCTGGTAGCCGCGCCCCGCCCAACCCGTCGAAGGATTCGACCAGCCATATCCAACCGACCGACCGTTGGGGCCGTAGTAATTACGACTGGCGACGTAGCGACCGGTGTTGGGGTTGTACCAACGGTTGTACCCCCAGACCGGCGGTCGTCCCCAGTACCAGCGGGGCCAGTAGTAGTACGGGTAGTCGTACCCGGTGCCGTAGACGACCACGGAACCCGAGACGTAGACGCCGGAGTACCCGGAGGTGTAACCGGTGACCACGATGTTGTCGTCGACGTTGTAGATCCGGACGAATGTGACGTAGTAGAGCGGACTGTCGGGCGGGATCGTATAGATCAGTGACGGCACACTCGACGCGACCGCCCACGGCCCGGTCGCCTTGGACGATTCGAACCACACCGCATTTTCCATGGCGTAGTAGCGGCCCTGAACGCGAATCACCGCCGTGGCGGTGTTGAGGGCATACTGCATGGGCGTACCCGTGATCGCTTGAAACTTTGGCGGGCCGTCGTACACCACGGTCAGTTCAGCGGTATTGCGATCGATGGCGGCGATCTCCGGCACCTGGGCCATCGCCAACGCCTCCTTCGATTCGATGGTGCCGGGAACCGATGCCACTACGCGATACGCCTCGACGTCGTCGGGAATCGTGGCAAAGGTCGTCGGCACATCCGACGCATCGATCATCGCCCAGTCGCCCGACGGGCTCGATGCCTTGAACCAGCGACCGGAAACCAGCAAGTAGTACGCCTGGCCACTGGTATCTAGGAAGAGATCAGAATCAGTATTGCTGGCTCGCAACAACGGCGTTTCGGCGATCCGGGTCCACGCCGGTGTCCCGTCCACCACGACCAACTCAGCAGGCACGCTGCTCCGAATGACTTCTGGAACCACTCCCGCGTCCTGTCCTGGCTCAAGGCCCGGACCGTCATCGAGGGTCGCCACTGCTTCCTTGATATGCGCGAACTGCGGGTCGTCCGGGAGGTCTGCGAACTCCTTCGGGAGCATGCGACAATCCGCCCAGACCGTCGCATCGAGCGAATCGGCGGACAACCAGCCAACCCCATCGAAGAGGTAATAGGTTCCTTTGACTTCGAAGAGCGGACGGTCGGCATCTGCGACCATGGTGATTCCCGAGGCGAAGCGCCGCCGCTTCTCACGCTCCGGGAGCATCAGGAGGACCGATGGCGTTTCACGGTAATAAATGACTGGCGCGGTCTTGGACAACGATTCGTCTTCGACGTCGATCACGGTCTGATCCGTAATCAGTCCGGTCAATCGCGTCAGCGGCATGATGATCGGGGAGGTCGGAATGGACGCCCGCATCAGCGAGCTGATCTGCTCGGCAATGAGTTCATCGTCGAAGGCGGCGTGCTCAAACTCAAAGTTATAGAGCGTCGCTTCGCCAGTCTCGTTGTTTGCGAGCACGCTCACCTGCAGAACAAGACTACCCACGACCTCTCCCCGACGAAGACCGGGGTCGACACTGGCGGCAATCGACAACGTGAGGCGGTCGCCCTTCCAGAGATCGAGCTGCGGACGCTGCAAGATGATCGTGGCGTCGCCTTTCTGGATTTCTCGGGGCCACGACCTCGGCGTGGTCTCACCCGCGGACGGTGGGGCCTCGACTTGGGCTTCGGCCAATGAACCGCCGAAGGTGAACAGGGTCATCACCATGATGGTGGCCATCATGCGTTGAACAGAAGATGCACAAAGAAGACTTCTCATCACAGATGCTCCTCAAGCCAGCCGATCAGACGCCGGACGGATGTTTCATGGCCATAACTCTAAAACCGATGATCGAAATGATAAATTTTTGATCGTCTAGACGCCCGCGGCTTCGACGGTATTCCGTAACAGCATCGCGACCGTCATCGGACCGACGCCACCCGGCACCGGGCTCAAGTGCCCCGCGACCTCGGCGACTTCTTCGAACGCCACGTCCCCGACGGTCCGGCGTTTGCCATTCGCGCCCAAGACTCGGTTGATGCCCACGTCCACGACCACCGCACCGGGCTTGACCATGTCACGGGTGATGAGACCGGCGACACCGGCCGCACTCACCAAGACATCGGCGGTCCGGGTGAGACTGCCAAGATCCTCGGTGTACTTGTTCGTCGAAATCACCGTCGCCTCCGCCCGCATCAGCAGGACGGCGATCGGCTTGCCCACGATGTTACTCGCACCGACGATCACGCATCGCTTTCCGCGGAGTTCGATGCCCGTCGACTCGATCATCTCGACCGACGCCAACGCGGTGCAGGGGACCAGGCTCCGCCGCCCGTAGACGATGTTGCCGATGTTCGCGGGATTGACGCCCTCGACGTCCTTGGCCTCGTCGATCAACGACTGGACCCGCTCCGCCTCGACGCCCTCGGGGAGCGGCAGATGGACCATGATCGCCGTGACGTCGTCGTCTTCGTTGAGGGCTCGGACTTGGTCTTCGACTTCCTCGATGGAAGCACTGGCGGGGAGCCGATGCAGGTGGTATTCGATGCCCACCGCCGCACAGGTCTTCCGCTGATTGTGGGCGTAAATGTCAGCACCCTTGTCCTCCCCAGCGAGGACCGCATCCAGCCGAACCCGTCGCTTGCCTTCCGCCACTCGCCTTGCCACCGTCCGACGGACCTGAAAAGCCAGATTCTTCCCGTCAATCGGTACCGCGGACGAGCTGGATGTGGGGTCGGAGGCGGCTTCCATTCCAAGAGGATACCGGCTTGCGGCCACCGCTTGCCTACTTGAAGCACCATCCCGAACGGTCGACTTGGGGGCCTCCGCTCGACTATCGTTCCTTCTATATGAGCCCCTCTGATCATCACCGTCTCGGACGCCAGACTGCCAACCGCCCCATGCTCGTTCTCTTGAGCATGCTCGGCACCTTTGCCCTTGCGGCGCCGGTGCTGGGGCAGACCGCAATTCCCGGCCAACCAACCCAACCCAAGGCGACCACCCCCAAGGCAACGCCACCCAGCAGCGAGATGGCAGCCTCTCGGTTCGCCCCGGATCAGGACACGATCCGCGAACTTCGGATGATCGGCGATCCCGCCCCGCCACCCTTGGGAGGCACGATGATCAAGGGTGATCCGATCACCGAATGGCATGCTGGAGGGCCCACGATCCTTCTCTTCTGGTCGCCCTTCGTCGGTGGCACAGAACCTCACCTCGCCCAACTCGGCGACTTGGGTCAGCAATCAGAGAAGATTCAAACACTCTCAATCGCCAGTGGCCCTCGATCGCGGGTCGAGCAGGTGCTTGAATCTCTGCCCGGCCGAGCGCCCGTGGTACCACGGACTATTCTCGATGACACCGATGCTTGGCGAAAAGCATTCATCGAGCCACTTGGACTCACGACCTTACCAGCCGTCGTCGCACTCGATCAAAACGGAGAAGTCGTCTACCACGGTCCGATGAATACCGCCGCGATGGCCCTGGCCAGGGTCTGCAGCAACAACTGGTCAAGCGAGGGTTACCGCAACACCGTGCTGGAGTACATGGCCCGACAACAGGCATCGATCGCCCTCGTCGAGATCCGTGGTCGCGTTCGTCGCGGACAAGCCACTGCCGATGAGGCCGTCGCCCTCGCCGAGGAACTCATTGAACTGGATACTCGAAACGGTGGCCGCCAGATTTCGAAGTTCGACATTCTCCTGACCACCGCTGATCGACCAGATGATGCGTATGCGTACGGCCGGGACATCGCCGCGAGATTTCCAAACAACTACCTGATTCTCAATGATCTGGCTTGGAACACCGTGAGCCTCCCTGACGTCTCTCGGCGCGACCTCGACTTCGCGCTGGAGATGTCTCGACAAGCGAACGCGATTCAAGGCTACACGGATCATTCTGTACTCGACACCATGGGCCGCATCTGGTGGTTGCGAGGCGATGCTGATGAAGCCATCCGATGGCAGCTCAAAGCCGTCGCGCGGGCCTTGGGGACGTGGCACGGTGATTCCACTCGAGCCAACCTTGATGCCTATACCAACGGATATCTGAAACCCGGCGAAATGCCGCCACCCTACCGCTCACCACGCCGTCAATAGCGAAGGTCAAGCGAGCCATGAGACGGCAAACCCCCCGTCTTGGCATGAATTCGCCACTCGCCACAACCAACTCAACCGTCGCCGGTACGATCTTGAGGTTGCCAGATCCGACGACGGATCCAATTCCGTACTTCCGTACTTCTCTCATTAATTGAGGACCGACGAATCATGAAGATCACCATGTGCATCATTGCCGCCGCCAGTCTCGGACTCGCCGCCGCTGCCATCGCTCAGCATGCGCCCGCCATCGTCGGCCAAGAAAAGCCGAGCCGGATCATCCAAGGTGAGCAGATCGCGGCCATGCCGCAGCCGGTTCCAGAGCTTCAAGATGCCAAAAAGGCTCAAACCCTCACCATCGGCGACAAAGCCCCCAAGCCTCGCGTGCAAAAGATTCTCAAAGGCAATACCGACTTCGACGGCTTCACCCCCGGCAAGGTCACGGTCATGGAATTCTGGGCAACCTGGTGCGGTCCCTGCAAAACGGGCATGCCCCACCTCTCCGAACTTCAGAAGGAATACAAGGATCAAGGCGTCGACATCATCGGCGTGAGCAACGAAAAGCTCGCCCTCGTCGAATCCTTCATCGCGAAGCCCCAGTGGGACAAGAAGACCAATTACACCATCGCAGTCGATCAGGACGGTGCGACCAACAACGCGTACATGAAGGCTGCCAAGCGAAACGGCATCCCCTGCGCATTCGTGGTCGACGGCGAAGGACGGGTCGCCTGGATTGGTCATCCAATGAGCATGGATGAACCGCTGAAGAAGATCGTCGCCGGCGACTGGGACCGCGACAAGTTCCGAGGCGACTACGAAAAGTCCCAAGAAGCCGCCCGCCTGATGAGCGATGTTCGACGGGCAATGAGAAACGCCCAGTCTTCAAAGAACTACGACAAGGCGATGAAGACCCTCGACGCTGCCATTGCAAAAATGCCCAAAGACGCCAACCTGCAGATGATGAAGTTCCAGACCATGATCGGTCCGATGAACGACCCCGAGGGCTACCAGACCGGATGGGCGATCCTCAAGGCCAACCGCGACAACGCCATGATGATGAACGCGATCGCCTGGTACACCCTTGACGATGCCGCCGTCACCGATCGCGACTTTGAATTCGCGATGGCCGCTGCCAAGGCCGGCGAAGCCGCCTCGGGTGGCAACAACCCCGCGATTCTCGACACGCTTGCCCGAGCCTACTTCGAGATGGGCGATTTTGACATGGCCGTGAAGGTGCAGAAGAAAGCCGTTGAGAAATCCGACGACGACGCCATGGGTCAGAGCATCCGCGAGCAACTCAAGAAGTATGAGGCCGCCGCAAAATCCGGACGCAAGACCGCCTGATTCTGATCGCCGATTCCGCCGTCGTTGCGGGAAACTGATCACGGAATAGATTGAACACGGGTGACGCCCCTCGGCGCCGCCCGTGTTCTTTTTTACTCACAAATTCGAATTCCGTCCGGTCGAACGCGTTCCTGACTACCATCCGGCGTCATGCCCAGAACAGAACAGCCCGTGATCATCATCGGCGGCGGCATCATCGGCCTCGCGAGTGCGTGGGCGTTGCACCAGCGTGGGCTCCCCTGCGTCGTACTCGACCAAGAACCCATTCGCGACGGGGCCAGTTGCGGAAACGCCGGGCTCATCGTCTACGGGCATCCCCCGCTCACCCGGCCCGGCGTGAGCGTGCAGGGATTGAAGTGGATGTTCGATCGGAATAGCCCGCTCTACATCAAGCCTCGCTTCGACGGCGATCTCGCTCGCTGGTTGCTGACCTTCCATCGCCACTGTAATCAGCCGCACTTTGAAGCCTGCCTCGCCGTGCTCGCCCACTTGGGATGGGAGACCGCCCGCGGCTTCGACGAGATGCGTGCCGACGCCGCGATCGACTGCGACTGGCGGCCCAGTGGTTGGCTCGACGTCTGCTTGAAGCCATCGAGTTTGGACGATGCTGAGCAAGAGATCAAACATCTCTCGCCCTTCGGATACACCGCGGAGCGCCTCGATGGCGATGCCTTGCGCCGAAGCGATCCCGCCTTTGGCGATTCGGTGGCCGGGGCCGTTCGTTTTGACCAAAGCGCGACCATGGACCCGCTCGCCTTCACGCTGTCTCTTCGCAACTGGTTGAAGAAACAGGGCGTCGAGATTCGAGAGGGCGCGCTTCAAGGCGGCGTCGAACGACTGCTGGTGACCGACGAGCGGGTCACCGGTGTGGTCCTCGCATCGGGTGAGATCATCGAGACCGATCGTGTGGTACTGGCTGCGGGTACCTGGTCGGGCCCGCTCGCCGCTACCGTCGGATTGAACGTTCCCCTCCAACCCGCCCGCGGGTACCACCGCGATCTCACCGACCTTTCGACGATTCCCAAGATGGGCGGCGTGCTTCGCGAGACATTCATCGCCTTCACTCCGATGTTTGATCGCCTGCGACTCGCCGGCACGCTGGAAATCGCTGAACACGGTCGACCGTGGACTCGTTCTCGGCTCGAAAATCTCACTCGCGCGGCGCGGCCATACCTTCATGGCATTGACGATGCGACCATCACCGCAGAGTGGGCGGGCTACCGGCCGTGCACGCCGGACGGTATGCCGATGATCGGCGAAGTCCCTTGGGCGAAAGGTCTGGTGGTCGCGACCGGCCATGCCATGATGGGGATGACCCTCGGTCCGATCACCGGCCGCTTGGTCGCGGAGATCTTCTGTGACGGTAGGCCGTCCATCGAAACACCATTGCTCGATCCGGTGCGATTCGGACATGTGGGTTGAGCAAGACGCCCGATTGATCTCATGCATCCGGCCAGAGCCACGCCGCCCCGCGGACGCCGCTGGAATCACCGTGAACGTTCCGCAGGATGGGCGTCGCCGCACTGCCACCGAAGGCGCGAGCATGGACCAACTGCGGAATGACCTCATAGATCGAATCGAGATTACTCACGCCACCGCCCAAGACGATCGCCTGCGGATCGAGCAAGTCGACGACGGTCACCAGGCTCTCCGCGAGACGTTCGTGGAATCGAGCGATCACGGCTCGAGCATGCTCGTCGGTATCGACCGACGCCGCGATCTCCGCGAGGGAACACACCTTCCCCGAGGCCGCGGCGTACTCCGCTTCGATCGCCGGTCCGCTCAGGTATTGCTCGAGACAATCGGAGCGACCGCAATAGCACGGCCGCGGCGCGGCGTCACGGGCGTCGCGATGCGGGAGACCGATGTGGCCCCACTCACCGCCGAGACCGTTACCGCCTTCATGTACCACACCGTCGATCACCACCCCGCCGCCGACTCCGGTTCCCAGAATCACCCCGAAGACCACCCGATGTCCGGCGGCAGCACCGTCGGCCGCCTCTGAAAGGGCGAAACAATTGGCATCGTTGGCGGTCCGAACCGGAAAACGAACGATGGCATTCAAATCTGATTCGAACGGCCGACCGTTCAAACATGTTGAGTTGGAATTGCGGTGCAGGCCCGTCGCTCGATCGACCGACCCAGGCGTTCCCACCCCGACCGTGGTCGACCCCTCAGCGCGGGCATCATGGGCGATCCGATCGACCAGAGACGAGATTGTGGCGAGCGTCTTGTCGTAGTCACCCGCCGGCGTGGCCACCCGTTCACGAGCGATGATCTCACCGCCCACCAGAGCGATCGCCTCGATCTTCGTCCCCCCGAGATCGACGCCAATGCGGGTGATTGGCATGTCAGGCCCCTCCCCGCGCTGCGTCCGGGCCCCCGCGGACCCAGCGGCCGCCCACACAGGTTCCAGCCAGACACTCGGGGCCCGTCCCCATCACGATGGCGTCCGCAAGATGATCAGGATCGACCTCTTCCAGCGTGCGATGGTCAAGGTCAATCGCCACGAAGTCGGCGAGCCGTCCCGCGCTGATCGAACCGCTCTCGACCCCGAGGCTCGCCGCCCCATTCACGGTCGCGATGTCCAGCAGGGCGCTGCCGGTTCGTCCGGCGTGGTCGATGACGGCGCCTCGCCTCTGGTGTCGAACCCGCTGGACATACTCGATCCAGCGAAGATCCTCGGCCGGGGCGATTCGACTATTGAGATCGGTCCCGATCGCGATCGGAATACCCAATTCGCGCATCGTGGCGAGATCGCAGATTCCGTCCCCGAGATTTCCCTCGGTGTTCGGACAGAGACAGATTCGTGCCCCGGCGGCGGAGAAGTCTTGGAGATCCTCGGCATTCGAGTGCGTGCAATGAACCGCAGTGGTCCGTTCGTCGATCACGCCGTGATCGAGGGCGAGCCGCATCGGCGTTCGCCCGTGACTGGCGCGGCAGTCGTCGATCTCCTGAACGACTTCTTCCAGATGGAGATGAAAAGCCGTTCCTCGATGGGTGGCTTCGGCATGCACGGCGGCGATGCGATCGATCGAGACCGCTCGCGTGGAATGTGACACCGCGGCCACCGACTGCAATGGTCCTTCGGCGATCTTTTCCACCCGGTCGAGACTGCCGAGGTAGTGCTCGAGGCCTTGAGTATCGAAGCGAAGCTGGCCACCACCCAGCGGACGATCATCGAACCCGCCACGGACGTAGTCACAGTGAAGAAGCACGATGCGAATGCCGGCATCCTGAGCCGCTCGAAGGACGGCGTCGTCGAGCATCCAACGTGCATCGGGGTCGTCGTCGGCGGCGTGATGGATGTAATGAAACTCACCGACGGTGGTGATGCCGGCATCAAGCATCTCCTCGAAGGCCGTCCGGCTCGTGCGGTAGGCCCGCTCGGCATCGAGCGATGCGACCAGCTCGTACATGGACGCCCGCCAAGTGAAGAACGAGCCTTGGCCCTCGCGGAAGGTCTCGCCGAGTCCCCGCATTCCTCGCTGGAAGGCGTGACTGTGAGCGTTGACGAAACCGGGCAGGATCGCCACTGACCAGTCCGCGGGACCGGTCGCCGGACGGATTTTAGAGATTCGGTCGCCCGAGATGACGACCTCGTGATCCGCCTTAAAGGCACCTTCTGACCACAAGAGCGTGGGGCGGAGCACGGTATGGATGGCCGCGGATTCCGGGTTCCCCTGGGATGGGATTGAATCGTTCATATTCAGAATGCTAAGGCACGCGGGGCACCTTGTGAGCCTGCTAGAATTGTCGGTCCTCAATCTGACCCGGAGATCACCAGTGCTCGAACCCCGCCCATATACCGATTTCGACCCTGACAGCGACGCCAGCATCGAGGCGATGGCTCACGTGAAATCCCTCCTCGGGTTCATCGGCGAAGATCCAGAGCGAGAAGGCCTGCTCGACACCCCCAAACGGGTCGTCAAGGCGATGAACGAACACTATTGGGGCTACCACGCCGACCCATTTGAACCATTGGCCAGGACCTTTAGTGAAGTCGAAAACTACGACGAGCTGGTCCTCCTCCAGAACATGGACATTCAGAGCCACTGCGAGCATCACATGGTGCCGTTCGTCGGAAAGGCCCACGTGGCCTACATTCCCAGCGGAAAAGTCGTCGGACTTTCAAAACTCGCGAGGGTCGTCGAGATCTTTTCGAAACGGCTCCAAGTTCAAGAGAAACTCACTGCCCAGATCGCGAACACCATCCAAGAGGCGCTCCAGCCTCAAGGCGTCGCGGTGATCATCCAAGCCCGGCACTTCTGTATGTGCTACCGCGGCGTCAAACAAAGTAACGCCTGGACCACCACCAGCAAGTTGCATGGCGTGTTCCTTGAAAATCCAGCCGCCCGCATGGAACTGCTGACGCTGATCGGCTCAAACCCCGGTCGCGACTGACTCTTCTCAACCTGACGAACCGGCACCACCCGCGCCGAGGTCTGCGTGCGTCGGAATCGCGAGAGGCCTGCGGACCGATCATCCGACGAGGGCGTCCGCGTGTATCGCGGTGATCGCCAAGCGTCGAGGCGTCGCGCCTGCGGACGGGCGGGCTCAGGCCCTTCCGTAGACCGGTACCAGCGTGCCGGTGGTCAGGGCGTTCGCCGGGCTCGCGAGCCAGACCATGGTCCTCGCAACTTCCTCGACCTTCGGCCACGCGTCGAAATCCGCGTCCGGCATGGCCGCGCGGTTGGCAGGCGTGTCCATGATCGAGGGGGCGACCGCGTTGACGAGAATGCCGTCGTCGAGGACCTCCTTCGCAAGGCACTGGGTCAGGCTCGCCACGGCCGCCTTGCTCGTCGAGTAGGCGAGCATTCCGCCGGTGGGTTCCATCGCGGGACGGGCAATCACGTTGACGATCCGACCACCGTCCTCCGCCGATCGCCCCGCGGCCCGCATCGCCTTGACCGCCTCCCGACAGCACAGGAAACACGTCCCCGCGTTGAGCCGCATCATGGATTCGAAGTCAGCCTGGGTGACGTCCTGGATCGGCCCCATCGCAAAGCCGCCCGCCACGTGGATCGAGGCGTAGATCGGACCAGCCTTGGCGTACACCGCGGCCACCGATGCCTCGTCGCCGAGGTCGACCTCGTGCAGGGTGACGTGGTCCTTGAAATCGATGCGGTCGAGTTCACGAGCCTCCCGCCAGGTGACGTGGACCTCGGCCCCATGTTCGAGGAGGTCGCGGACGACTTCGGACCCGAGGGCGCCGGTGCCGCCAGTGACCAGACAGTGACGATTCGTGAAGGGCATGATCTGGAACTCCAATGAGGGCGACGACGACGCTGGAACGGGGCCCGAGACCCTGAAGACCATGGAGACCATGAAGTGCCGGGGCGGAGGATCGTACCCGTTACTATGCCCTTCTTCCGTCACTTCTTCACCTCCCGCCCCCGCGGGCCGCACTCACACCGGATTCCTGATGAGCGAAACCACCACCAAGCGTATGGAGGACATCGTCGCCCTCTGCCGACGACGAGGCTTTATCTTCCAGAGCTCCGAGATCTACGGCGGCATCAACGGTTTCTGGGACTACGGCCCCAACGGCGTCGAACTCAAGCGAAATCTCAAGGACGCTTGGTGGGGCGACATCGTCCACGGCGACGCGACCGGGCCGACGGGTGCCGACGTGAAGGTCGTCGGCGTGGACTGCACGATCATTATGAATCCCAAGACCTGGGTCGCCTCCGGCCACGTGGGTGGTTTTAACGACCCCATGGTCGATTGCAAGGAATCGAAGTCGCGTTACCGGGCCGACCATCTGGTGTGCCTCGGCGTCAAAGGTGATACCACCGGACGAATCTTCGTCTGCGTCGAAGGCGATGACGATAGCACGGCCAAGGCTCGGAAGAAGCTCGACAAGTATGTGAAGCGGACGGTCGCGGACGAGGAGATCGATACCTGTCCGTTCGCCGATCTCTCGGCCGAGGAACGGGCCATCTCCGTGGGCCCCGATGCGAAGGAACAGGGCACGCTCACCGAGCCGCGAATGTTCAACCTGATGTTTGAAACCCACTGCGGCGCGATTCGCGACGAGAGTTCGAAGGCCTACCTCCGACCCGAGACCGCCCAGGGAATCTTTACTAACTTCAACAACATCGTCGACTCCAGCCGGGTCAAGATTCCATTCGGCATCGCGCAGATCGGCAAGGCGTTCCGCAACGAGGTCACGCCGCGGAACTTCACCTTCCGCAGCCGCGAGTTCGAGCAGATGGAACTCGAATTCTTCATCCACCCCAGCGAAGCCGAGGAATGGTACGCCTGGTGGCGTGAACAGCGCTACGCCTGGTGGAAGTCGATCGGTCTCGCCGGCGACAACCTGATCCTTCGGGAGCACGACCGGGGAGAGCTCGCCCACTACGCCAAAGAAGGCGCCGGCACCTGCGACATCGAGTATCGATTCCCGTTCACCGCCCCAGGCTTCGGCGAACTCGAAGGCGTCGCCCATCGCTCAGATTATGACCTGCGCCAACATGCCGAACACTGCGGCAAGGGCGACAAGATGCGGTATTTCGACCAGCAGAAGAATGAGCGGTATTTTCCCCACGTGATCGAACCTTCCGCGGGCGCCGATCGCGGCACGCTCGCCCTCCTGTGCGAGGCCTACACGCCCGACGAAAGCCGAGCGTCGAAGGTGTACATGAAGTTCCACCCGCGGGTGGCGCCGGTCAAGGCCGCGATCTTCCCGCTGGTGGCGAAGGACGGCATGCCCGAAGTCGCGGAAAAGCTCTACAAGGAAGTCCGCCGGAAGTACGCGGTCGATATGGACGTCAAGCAGTCAATCGGCAAGCGTTACGCCCGCATGGACGAGGCGGGTACTCCCTACTGCTTCACCATCGACGGTGACTCCCTCACCGACCACGCGGTCACGGTCCGTGAACGCGACACCCAGTCGCAGGAGCGGATCGCCATCGACCGGGTCGCCGACTTCCTCGCCGACAAGATCGACGGGGCGCCAGCGGCGGAGTGACCAAGCCCGGCAACCCCCACGACTCCCGGGACCGAAGGACCGTTTGGGGACCCTCCGGGTCGGGACGATCCGGTCATGCCGGCTCAACGACGACGCGCGGCCTCCCGCCTACGTGCTGGAGATCGTTCTCGGTCCGCGGATGATCGCCGGGGTCCGGAGCGACGTGCTGGTGCTGGGAACGGCGACCGAGGACGGCTCCCTCGTCCACTAGACAAGTACCGATCGTTGACGACCAACAAAAAAACGCAACGCGGATCCGAAGATCCGCGCCGCGTCGTCCCGTCCCATTCCCGTTCGTCATCTTCGCTGCGGTCCTACCCGACGTCCTTCCCGATTCGATCGCTGCCCCGCGATCGGAGGCTTGACCTCCACGGAAGAAACGCCGGTCCCCAGAATGCCCGGAAGGGCTCTGCGTGCATCGAACGAAGACGAACCTGTTCCATCCGTGTGAACGAACCAGATCTCGTTGACCCGACGATTCGCCCCCCGGAAAAACCGTCGAATCGCGAGCTTGTGATCTCGGCCCGCTCACCCGCATCGAACATGTTGTAAGTATCGCGTTGAATGGCGCCGACATCCATGGGGCATCGACCCCAATGCACGCTGGCTTCGATCAATGCGATTACCGGTGGTACCAAAAACGCAGTCTGGATCGATCGCGCCAACGACGGGGTCCGGACACGCCGATCGAGATCGTCTGCCAGAGAAGTCGCCACGGACCGACCGCGTTGGCCTTGCGCGGCGAGGTGTAGACCGGCGCGTCGACCTGCATGACTGGCCCGCGCCCGAGGGCGCGAATCGACTTCACCAACCAGAGTTCTTCGCTGGCGAACCACTGCTCGTCGAAGCCATCGACGGCGTCAAAGATCTCCCGAGGCATGACCAGGCAGCACCCGGGCAGTACGCCGAAGCTTGCGAGCATCCGAAGTAGGATCCACGTCCAAAGGCGGTTGAAGTTGGATTTCACGCCCGGCATTTCGACCCGTGGGCCCGCGATCGCCGCACCATCCTCCACCGCTCGGATCAACTCCCGCAGCGTCTCACTCGGCACGATGGTGTCGGCATCAACAAAGATCAGCAGTCGGCCGTCGGTCGCTGCCGCCCCGGCGTTGCGGACCGCGGCGATCTGCCGTTTCTCGACCGACAGCACCGTCGCCCCCGCGTTCACGGCGAGTCGTGCGGTTGCGTCATCACTGGCATCATCCACCACCAGTAGCTCACTCGGTCGCCCGAGCTCGGCGAGCGCATCGCGGAGCGCGGAGACCGTCGCAACGATGTCCGCGGCCTCGTTCCAGGCCGGCACCACCACGGTGAGTTCGATCGAGGATTCGTGTTCCATCGGCATGGTCAGGATCGGGCGTTGAGCCAGGCGTCCTCGAGCAGCATGCCCGCAGGGACCGCGGTCGCACTCCCCCGTTCGACCATGCTCGCGACCGGATAGGCGCAGTAGTCGACGCTGAAGGCGCCGGCTGGCCGGTGGTTGCCGCTCTGTCCAAGGCCGCCGAACGGCAGCATACTGCTCGCCCCCGCGGTCCCGGTGTTCCGGTTGATGCATCCCGCGCGACACTCGCCGAAGAAACGATCCCATTCGGTATCGTCGCCAGTGAAGATTGACGCGGCGAGTCCGTAGCGAGTGGCATTGGCCTGCTCAATGGCGTCGTCGAGTGAATCAACAACGGCGATCTGAGCCAGTGGCCCGAAGCACTCGCGATCTCGGTCAAGGCTAAAGCGGTCGACCATGACGACGCCCGGCGTCACGAAGTGCCCGGGTCGATCCATCCGCGACGCTTCGACGAGAATCTTGCCGCCGGACGCGTGGAGGTCGGACTGGAACGAAAGAACGTCGTCGACCGCAGCGCCGTTGACCAGCGGCCCCATGAAGACCGGGTCGGTCGAATCGCCAGCACCAACTTGAAGCGTACTCGCGACCTTGCAAAATGCCTGAATGAAGCGATCCGCCACGTCGGCGTGGACGATGATCCGACGAGTGCAGGTGCACCGCTGACCACTCGTGGCGTAGGCCGCCCGGGCACACTCCACAACCGCCTGCCGGAGATCCGCGGACGGCATCACCACCGAGGGATTCGATCCGCCAAGTTCGAGGGCGACGATCCGCCCGGGGTTGTCGAGGTTGGCTTCCAGAATGCGACGACCCACCGGCCAGCTGCCAGTAAAGAGGACGCCGTCGACGCCTTGATTCGCGACCAGCGCCGCCGCGATCTTTGGGCCACCCTGAACGAGATTGAAGATCCCGGCGGGAATGCCGGCTTCCATCGCCATCTCCGCCAGGGCCTGGCCGACGCCCGGCGTCTTTTCGCTGGGCTTGAGAATGATCGCATTGCCCGCGAGCAACGCCGGGATGAAGTGTCCATTGGGCAAGTGAGCAGGAAAGTTGAACGGTCCGAGGACCGCCATGACCCCGTGCGGCTTGTACCGACACAGCCCCGACTTCGTCTCGCCTGCGGCCACTTCGTAATCCGCGATCCGGCCGGCGGAATGTTCGCCCAGCGTGATGTCGACCTTGCCCGCCAGCGCCCCCGCCTCGAAGCGACTCTCGGACAAGACCTTGCCCATCTCCAGCGTGATCAATTCGGCCATCCGCGGCGCGCGGGCCGCGGTGACTTCCTTCCAACGAAGGAGCACCTCGATTCTCGCGGCCTTTCCCATGGCGAACCACGCGGGCTGCGCCCGACGGGCGGCCGCGACCGTGGCCTCGACGTCTTCAAGTCGCTCGCCGGATTGGAAGGCAATCTCATCGGGCGCCGCGGGATTCCGCGAGATGATTGCATCCCCCGCGGGAAGCGGAAGAAACTTGCCGTCGATCAGATTGGCGGGCGGGCCATCAAGAAAGCCCCGTTCGAGCGCGGTGCCATGATTCGACATGATGCTTGGTCTCCGAGCGGCCCGAAGGTGAGCCGTCGTGATTTCTATAGAACGATCCGGGACGCGGCGGTCTCCGAATCTCCAGGGTCCCTATCGAGGGATCTTCGATGATTCGACACGACGCGATTCATTCACCCCGAACTATGACTTTTTCGCTTTCTTCGACTTCTTGGGCTTCTTGGTTTTTTCGGAGGCACCCTTTGGCAACGCCGTCACCCCGAGCGCGGAACCTCGGGCGGCGCCGATGGCTTCGATGGCATCCGCAGAGATTCGAACCCCATCACCTCGCACCGTAAAACTCGTCTGGACCGACCGGAATCCCTGATCACCCTCGCAAGAGACAATACCCGTCGATGTTCCGGTTCCGGAAAGCGGGCCGGTCAGGTTGAATCGGCCGGTTGACTCGACGAGCGGAATTCGATCTCGGACTGCTTCGAGGTACGGCCCGCCATCAAAGGGATCAATATGCCCCTTGTACTCAAATCCCTGTCGCTCAAGCATCCGTCGGGCGGGGCCGGTCTCATCGCTCTCGCGGGCGATGAGGTTTCTCGCTTCGGGGGGAAGCAACGACGCATAGATGGGCTCGCGCGGAAAGAGCGCGGTCATGAACTCTTTGGAATGCTGGCAGAAAAGATCGGCTTCTTTGTAGGAGAGATTGATGAACCGACGGCCCAAATAGTCCCAGAGAAGATTGTGACTGTCCGGGGTGATCGCACCCATCATTTCCGCGATCACCCGCTTGTTGAATTGACGGCGATGAAGGCCCATAAAGTGGAAGCGAACCATCGAGAGAAATCCGCCGAGTCGCTCGGCGTGACCCCGATACCCGGGGGCCAAGATCAATCCGCCCATCTCGCTCGGACCAGAGACGTCTTCGCCCAGCGTCAGCATCACCTGAGTGTTGCCCTGCTGCAGATCATCACTCCAGAATTCCTTGCGGCTGACCTCGAGATAGACGTGCGGGTGACCGGGCCAGGAGATGCAGGAAAGGATCGCACTGGTGCCGATCACGTTGCCGGTCCCCAGATCCTCTAACACGAACATGAAGTTTCGTTCTCGCGGGTCGCGAGCCTGCTTGCCGAAACTATGGCGACTGCGCACAACCTTCGCGGCAATGATGTCGCGGTCGGGTGGGAGGTTGATGAAATGAACCATCTTCGCGAGTTTGAGAAGCGTGGTCACGTCCTCGGTCGCGACTTGACGGATGACGAACATGCTTGTGCCTCCTGCCAACCTTCGATCTAATCCCCGCGACGAACATCGTCGGGGGTGCGAGCGGACCAAGACTCAATCCGCGAGGTCAACCTTCTCGAACGAGCGTTCGAGCACTTCGAAGACGGGCCCGAATTGGGCCGGCTTCATCACACCGACCGGTGGAAGGAATCGAAGGTGATATGGATCATGTCCGCAAATGAAGGCAATAAGTCCTTCCGCAAACATGATGTGTAACGCCTTCATGATCTTCGCTCGGCTACCGCCAAAAGGCGTCAGCCGGCACATGCCACCGGTGCCGGCCACCATCTCGGTCATCGGACGACCAAGCGTGTCGACCGCGGGTGGGAACCATTCTGGATGCTTGGCTACAAAGGCGTTGGCATGCTCGCGGAAAGCATTTTGCAGCCCGGCGATCCGACCATCGGGGCCGTAGTAGCCGCCGTCGCGAAGCCGGCGAAGCGCCGCGTGGCCAACCTGCAAGGCACTGCTTGAACCGATGAACGTCCCGCTCAAGAGCCCCGGCTTCGGATTGAATTCATCCGTATAGAGACAGGCACAAATCTGGCTCATCTTGCCAAGGGTCAGGACGTCGACGTATTCGCCCAAACCCAACACGTCGTAATAATACATCTCGGTGTTGCGGCCGAAAGTCTGGACCTCGTCATCCCAGACCGGGACCCCACGCTCGCGGCACATCTCCATGAGCGGCACAAAGAACTCCCGCGGCGCCGTGCGGAATCCGCCTTCGCCTTGGACGAGTTCGAAGATGAAACAGCTGTGCTGTCCTGGGTATCGCTTGAGATACTGATCGAGATGCCACACTGCCATCTGGATTGATCGTTCTCCCATTGCGGGATCGTAGAACGGCATGTAATCGACGTGCGCATTCAACGGGATGCCGACGCGGCCTGCGGCCGAGTCGCCGATTTGGGCCATGGTCGTCGACCGCCCCATGAAGCAATCTTGAAACGCAATAACCCGAGGAGCGCCGTTGGTCTTCTGCTGGCAGACTTTGAGCGCGCTCTCGTTGGCCATGGCGCCGGAGTTGGTGGTGAAACAACTGCTGAGCCGAGACCCTTTCGCGGCTTCCTGCGAGAGAAACTCCGCAATCTCGATGCTCTCAGAGTTGTATTGGAGATTTCCCTCCATCACCACGTCGCCCAGCGCCGATTCCAATGCAACCCGAACCAGACCGGGGTCGCTGTGCCCGAACATGTGAACGCCGATGCCGTTGATCATGTCCCATTTGACCGAGCCATCGACGAGCTCGACCAGCGGCCCGTTGCCGATGCCGCTTCCGACGTAGGGATAGAGCGCCCCTTTACCGCGGGCTTCCTTGGAACGGGCGAGCCACCCTTCGAGCGTCTCAGTACCGCCATCGACTGGAGGTCGAGCATCGGTGATCGATGCCTGCGAGGACTCGAGCCGCTGAATCACCGCGTCGAGCGCCGCGACGACTTCTGGGCTCTGACGGAATGAATCGGCGACCGTAACTGACTGGGGCATGCTCACGCGACTGACCTCCTGGAAATTGATCCGAGGTTGATAAGAACTGACTCGATGGGGAGTCAAAGGACGAAAAACGTTCGAACGGGCGGAAAATCGGGCCTGTCGAGGCGGCCAGAATGGGGCCATCCGGATCAAGGCCCTCCCGAATTAGTACCTCATGATATCGACCGCCCGGATCCTGACCTTCCCCCGAATCCGTCACGATCAAGCCGATGCAGCAGGATCGCAAACAGGGTCGCCCGCTCCACGAGGCTCTCCAGCTGGACATGTTCGTCAGGACGGTGCATTCCGCCCCCCCGGACCCCTAAAGTGTCGATGGTTGGCACGCCAGCCTGTTGAATCACATTGCCGTCGCAGACCCCGCCGGTAGCGGCGAAAGGCATCGGATGCCCAAGATCCTCGCTGGCCTTCCGGGCGGTCTCCGCGAGCGCCAGAACCTCCGGCGTCGAGGGTTTGGCAGCCCGGATGAACGCGGTGTGGGCCACGAGTCTCGGAGGATCGTCCGACTCGGCCCCCATTTGCTGGTTGAGATCCTCGACGACTTCGCGAATCGACCGCTCAAGGTCCTGCCGGGTCGCCTCGTCGCGGTACCGCACGTTGCCCCAGCACCGCGCGTGGTGGGCGACGGCGTTGGTGACCTGACCACCGTGCATGGGGCCGATATTGACGATGCGTCCCTCGTCGGCATCAGCAAGGGCGGAGATCTCGATGATCGCCCGAGCGATGGCCAGCACTGCTGATCGCCCCTCGGCGAAGGCTCGGCCGACATGCGTTGCCCGTCCGTGCGCTTCGATCATGAATGCGCCGGAACCCATTCGCTCAACCACCAGCGAACCGTCGGGGAGCGCGGGTTCAAGGACGAGGCCAACGTCGTGTCCGGCGGCCACTTCAAGCAACGCCTGCTCCGAGAAATAGGTACCGGTCTCTTCGTCGGGGACCAGTGCGACCGTCCAATCCAATGGTCGCCCGAGTTCCTTGAGGACCTCAAGTGCGGTGATCGCCACCAAGAGCCCTCCCTTCATGTCCATCACGCCCGGGCCATGTGCCAAACCGCCCACGTCGTCCGAGAGCACTTGAAAGGGACCGTGAGGATCGTGAACCGTATCGAGATGACCGCAGATCATGAAGCGGACCGCCTCCCGCCCGTCATCCACGGCGTGGCGAGCCACGAGCATCGGTGGAACATCCTCGGTGACCGCGGCCGCCTCTGGATCATCCGAACCAGTTCGGATCTTGATCCAACCGGGCCGAGGTCGACCCGGCGTACTCTCCAACGTCGCGCCAACGGTCTCGAGCCGCGTGGCCAACAATGCCCGAAGCGCCTCTAAGCCGGGCGTGTGATTGAAACCGGTGGGAATCGCCACGAATTCAGCAAGTTCGTGCCGCATCTGATCGTCGCGGATCCCCACCGCAGCCGCGATGCGTTTCTCAAACTCGTCGAGCCGATCGAGATCAATGGTCATGTCTTCAACTCCTGCCGGTCGTTCCCGGCGGCTTGGGCGGCCAGTGCCGCGAGATCGATGTCACCTTCAAATACCTCGGACGCCGGCCCCGACATCGACACCGAGTCGCCGGGCTGCCCCGACCATTCCATTTGCAATCGTCCACCCGGCAGCGTCGCCTCCAGCGGCGATGCGGCCCGCCCTTCGAGCAGGCAGGCCACGCAGACGGCGCAGGCCCCTGTCCCGCAGGCTTGGGTCACACCACTCCCACGCTCCCACGTCCGCATTCGCACCGAACGAGGCCCAGTCACCTCCACGAGATGAAGATTGATCCGATTCGGAAACCACGCGTGCGATTCGACGATCGGACCAAGGCGCTCGAGCGGTGCGGCGTCAACATCGCTGCAGAAAATCACCGCGTGGGGATTTCCCATTGACACCAAGGTCAACGACGATTGCATCCCGAACCGCCGCGCATCCTCCCGACTAATCCCAAAATCGACTGGATCAAAGGAACATGCAACCACCGGTTCGTCTCGGTCCTGGCCCGGCAGGTTGGCGGGGATTGAAGCGGCCGCCAGAGATGGAGCCCCCATGTCGACGGTGACCGTCCCGACCGTGCCCACCGCATCTCGGTGCCAAGTCAGCAATCGAATGCCTCCGGCAGTCTCAACTCGCAGCGGTTGGGCGTCGGTAATGCCACGATCGACCAGATACTTCGCGACGCATCGAATGCCGTTGCCACACATCTCGCCATCGCTGCCATCGGCATTGAACATCCGCATCCGGGCGTGATTCGCGGGATCCTGAGGGGGGTCGATGATGATCAGCCCATCAGCGCCGATACCGCGATGGCGATCACTCACCAGGCGACTGGCGGCGGAAGGATCTGCGATCCGGTCGTGGCGACCGTCGACAAACAGGTAATCATTCCCGAGACCGTGCATCTTGACGAAGTGCATGACGTCATTGTCCCTCGATGGTGACCATGGCGGGCGAATCAGCGCCCGCTTCCTGAAAAATTGTGGAGTCTTGGAGCGACCAACGGAGCAGCACCGCAGCCACGACCAGCACCGCCACCGCGAGGATCGCTCGAACTACTCGATCAATGGGGAGTCGATCAATTGGACGGTCAAGAAGCGTCAGCAGATGCCGACGTCGAGCGTCGATCGAACCATGCCGCCAAGTGAATCGCTTCATCGCCACCCCATTGACCCCCGCCACCGCCAACAGCGCCGAACGCATGGCGTCCACGCCTTCCGCAGAGACCTGCGGTAACGGACGATCCTCGGCATCGACGGACATGCGAACCGCGGCGAAAGCGTCCGCTTGTCGCTCAAATCGGCGAGAGACCCAGCCGAATCCCACCAGCGTGCCCAGTAACACCAGACCGGTCGCCCCGATATCGATCCACCAAAGTTGTTGATCGATGACGGCGGCAGTACCGCCGGCCTCCAGGCTGGCGGTACGAAGCGCGACGATAAAAGGGTCGGCGATTTCGGCACAAAGCATCGCCAGCGCGATTAAGGCCACCGCCATCCAAGGCATGTGATGTCGACGGGCGTGCGCCAGTTCGTGGGCCATCACCGCCATGACCTGTTCTCGTCGGAGCGTGTCGATGAGCCCATCCGTCAGGAGGACCCATCGCAACGGACCGATGAATCCCGTCACCCCGGCGTTAACCATGCTTCCTCCCGTCGGCCAGAGAAGAATCTCCCGAACCGGCACCTTCGCCTGCACGCACATCCGGAGCAGCGTCGAGCGGATCTCGCCCTCCGGGAACGGCCGTGCCCCGAGCACCCGAACCACGAGCCCCGGCGCCGCGAGTGCGATGGGGATGACCATGGCCGCCGACCCGAGGGCCGGCACCCACTCGGGGAGATCAGCATCACTCGCGTCGATGGCCAGTCGAACCAATTCACCGGTCACTGCCAAGAGGCCGAGGGGAAGAAGAATGATCAACATCTGCGTCCGAACCTGCATCGATACCCAACCCGCGCGAGTGGGGATCGGATGAATCGGAAGCCCATCGTCGAGCCGCCGTAACAGCGTGGCCTCACGGGCCTGATGTTCGAAAGGATGAAAGATCCACCACGCGGCGGTGATGGCAACCAGCGCCGGGGCGATGGTGATGATCTCGTCGAGGATCAGGACGTCGCCGACCATCGCCTGCACCGCGTCTCTGAAACCAAGAAGAAGAACCCCGGCGACAACGATTCCCACGGCGACCCACTGCACCAGACGAAGTTGACGAGTGGCGCGTTCAAACTGCGGCCCAGGATCCCCAACCGCAAGACGCCGCAGAAGTCGTTTTGAATTGATCACGGCGAGGAGTAGAAGTAGCGCCGTCCCGGACAAGACCAACCCGATGCTCACGGCGGCTGAAATCCCATCACCCATCCCCGAAGAAGCCTGGGGAAGCAACACGACGGCGACGAGAATGATGAGCAGGACCTGCAAGCCGAAATCTCTCCTGGACCCATCGTTTCTAGCCTGCCCAGGTGGCGGCTCCCCGCCGAACCTGGCCCCATCCAGAGTCGTCATGGAACTTTCGTCAACCAAGACGTCCAAGATCAAACGAAAACCAAAGCTCAATCCGGCCGGCGAAACGTCCCGAGGTCGACCACGATTCCGCCGTGGCGATAAAAGTCTGCGTTGATCGTCCGACTATTGATGAACGTAAACACGAGGCAGTTGGCTCGCGTCGCTTCGGCATACGCGAAGTCGCCCATATGCGGTCCAGCATAGTCTGCGTTGTCGAATTCCTGAGCGTGATTATGGAAATGGAACACGCCGGTATACGCCGCGTCGAACAAATCTTGCGTCGCCTCAAATCGGTTGTCGCCTCTTCGAATCCGGGGCGGAAACTCCAGAAGTTCGATCCGGCCTTTCGGGTCGACGCCAATCACCCCGCCAAACTCGGTCTCGTCGTCGAGGAGATCGCGCTCTGCGTAGTCGAACACATGATCCAGGACGGCGTCGATCGAGAGCGATTCGATGGCGATGCGCATCGCCAATAAATCGTTCCAGGAGAGTTTCTCCTTCACGTCGCGGAGACGTTCGGTGTGAGACTGACTCCAACCCGTGAAATTCGCGGCGTAGAGACGGCGGCCGTCAACGTCGATGTCCCGTCGCAGTCCGGCGTACAGCGATGCTTCGTCTTGCGCCAGAAGCCCCGGATCGATCCGCATGGCGGCGACGAGGATGCCCAGATCCCGCAGTTCGAGTTGGGCACGGCGATCCTCGGGGAGCTGGCGGATTGCCTCTGTGGCGGCCGCGAGAAAACCAGCGTTCTCCGGTCGGCAGAGGGTTCGGGCCCAGATGATCTCTTCCCGGTTTCGAGGGATGATTCCGGTTTGATCGGCAATGGTGCGGAGATCAGTGAACATGCCGTCGTTCGGCGAGATCTCACTCCTTGCGAGCAGTGAGATGACCCGATCTCGTTGCCCTTCGGCAATGAGCAACTCCCAGCAGCGAGCTCGGAGATTGGCGGAGATGATCGGGTCGGCATCCAGCATCACCTGAACCAAAACGTCGGGTAGTTTCGGTTCTCCGTACATCTCCACCAACGCGAGACGCTCCGGCCGCTCGGCGGGGGTGTCGACCCAGTTGGGCATCGGCTGCGCCCAAGCTCGAATCAACGTGGGTGTCATCTCAATCCATGGCTCTTCGGCAATCAACTCACAGAGCCGGGCCCGCCATTGAAGCGCATCGATCTTGGGCATCTGGATCTCCAGAAGCCTCTTCAGTCCTTCCCGATCGATGGACTGCATGCGGCGGTAAGCCATTTCTCGAACGTCGATGAAGTAACCATTGGCGACGATCACCCGCTTCAGCGTCTGGTTGGTCACTGCCGGATCAGCGGTGGCCTCGAGCATCCGAATCGCGGCGAAGTGTCGACCAGTGAGCTCATTCGGGTTTGAGAGCACCGCGACCGGATCCTCGATTGGTTTTGGTGCGCAACCACCGCCAATCACCAACAGGGCCGCCAGGCAATATCCGCCAAACCGAGTCTTCGATCGAGCGTGGAATGAAAGGAGGCCTGGCGCCACCTTGACTGTGGATGGAATCGAGAATCGTCTGAAAGTCACGGTATGCTGGCCTCCATGCCGGCGTCATCGCCACGGGACTCCTGCGAAGGGCCGGAGATCCACCGTCAATCGGCGACGAACTGGGTTTGACTCTATCATCGAGTGGGTTGGAGCTCAGGTCTCGGCCGGAACTGAATTGAGTTCATTTGGAGTCTTTCGAAAGAACGTGCCATGAATAATCCAGAACCAAATGCCCCAAACGAGCCGCTCCAAACGCGCGTGGAGCAGGTTCTTGACTTGATTCGTCCTGGGGTACAAGAAGACGGGGGCGACTTCGAACTCCTGAGTATCTCTGAGACTGGTGTGGTACAGATCCGATTCCTCGGAGCGTGTATTGGCTGTCCCTCGAGCGAAATGACCCTTCGTGATGGCATTGCGCGGAATTTGCGCGAGCGAGTTCCCGAAGTGACCGACGTGATTGCGGTCGAATAAACCCTTGACCTCCCGAGTCGACTCGAGATTCCCGCAATCTCCACTTCTGTGATCGACCGCGTTCGGCTACCCTATAGAGAGCCGAACGATCTCGGCGGGCTGCTTCCCAGGCTCAGAGCCAGACTGTTCTGAAACCTGTTCTTGGAAGACGTGCCTCAGGCAGGAGGACCTGATCATGCTGGTCATCACCCGTCGCGAAGGCGAGGAAGTCATCATCGGAGACCCTGCGTCCCCTCTCGGAGTTGTTCGAGTGGCGGTCATCAAGGGCGACCGAGTGAGACTTGCGTTTGAATTCCCACGAGAAGTTGCAGTCCATCGACGCGAGGTCGCCGAGCAGATTGTGGCCGACGAAGAAGGACCGTCAGTCGCCGGCCAGATTCGACCCGCCTCCGAAGGCTGAACGACCGATACCGCGATCTCAATCGCCGCAACGAACTCTTAAAGATGGAACGCACGCCCCGCTGGCGTGCGTTCTTCGTTTTGAGTGCCGCTGTGGGCAACCTCCCAAAACAAATCGCCCGCGCCGTCCAGAGGACGGCGCGGGCGGCGAAGCGAAGCAGCCATCGAGCCCCCGCTCATGGCCGAAAGCCCTCGATCCAAAAACCGTGGACCGGCGAGCCGGGGTCTCACACCCCGAGGTGCTTCAGGATCATCCGTGATCCGCGAAGCATCGGAACGCCGAGTCATCCTTGACTCGGTTCACGCGAACCAGGTGCCCCCCTGCTCGCGTTGCCCTGAAAACAAGGCATTTACGGTCGAAGAACGTGCCGCGACGATCATCCGTGACCGTCGCGACGCGGTACAACCGCGCCATCGACTCGACCGCGTGCCGATGGCGCCTTGGACGACCGATCCTTGGTCGTCTTGACTGCCTGCGGGCTGGGACCCGCCTGTATTCCAATCGTGAAAACGAAGGTTCATCGACCACCTTCCGTTTCCGAACGTGCCGCGCGGGCCTGCCTCGCCCGACGCCACACGTCGCGTTCCGAAGGCAACGACGCCTGCTCGCGTCGCCAGTCTTCCGGAAGAATCACTTCGAGATGATCTCGAACTCCCATCACCATCACGCTCCCGGAGAGCCCGTAGCGAGTCAGGAGTCGATCGGGCAGCCGGATTCGGCCAGCCGAGTCGATCGGACAACGGGCCGACTGCGAGAAGATCACACGTTCGAAATCGATCTGATCCTCGTCGCCAAGAAGCGAACCGCCCAGCTCTGAGGCGAGGTCGGCGAAGGTCCGCTCCGGCCAAAGCCAGAGACTTCCAGTCGCACCCGGTGCGGCGACGAACGCCGTGCCGTGAATCTCCTCGTCGAACACATCGCGAAGCTCGGCTGGAATGGCCAGCCGATTCTTCGTGTCGATGGTGTGCTCGAAGTGGCCGAGGAAAAGCACGCATGAGGTCTCCGGAGGCTCTTGGTCGGTTCGAGTCCAACGGGTGGGACTCTCCGAGTTCTTGACGCTCGGAGAATACTCCACATCCCCCCATTCTTCAACACAACTCGCCATTTTTCGACATTTGACGACTTTTTTGCCCCCCAGAGTACCCCAACGACTGATTGCCGGGCATGCAAAGCCCTGACTACAAAAGACTTATGGACATTTGCGAATCAGGGCGCATGATCTACACATTCTTCCCCCAATTCCGCGCATCGGTGACTTACCGGCGCCATTGACCCCTGGAAATGACATGCCCCTTGAAACCACGGCACATTCTGTTGCAAAGGAGGCGATCGCCAGGATGCCTTCAGGCCGCTTCCTGATGACCGCCGCATTCGGCGAGAGTCGAAACGGGATGATCGTGACGCAGGTCCAGAAGTGCGCCGATATTCCGCCGACGATCACCGTCGCCGTTCGGAAGGGCCATGCCCTAAGCCCCCTGATCCGAGATTCCGGCACCTTCGCCCTTTGCGAAATCGCCGAGACCGATCTCGTCCTCTCCCGCCTGTTCGTCAGGCCCAGCGAGTTACAAGGCGACGACCCGTTCCTCGGACATGTCCTTGTTCCGGGGACCCAGGACATCCCCGTTCCAACTGCCGCGGCATCATGGGTGATCTGCGAGCTCATCCGGCATCTGGATATCGAAGCAGATCACGAGATTTACATCGGCCGCGTGATCCGAGGTGAAGTTCTGGAGACATCCGAAATCGGATCGAAGAACGGTACGCGACCGAGACTCCGCCGATCATCAAAGACCTCTGCGTCGGGAAAGAATGGCGATGAGATCAAGCGGAAGCGTCCCGGTATCGATGGGAAATCGGACCCAAGTCCCGTGGCCGAGAATCGGGAAGAATCGAAGAAGACCAGACTGTCGAACTGATTCAGGACCGACCACTGGCTAGTATCGATGACATGATTCCCGATTCTCCAACCCCCGCCAATCGACTCCTCATGGACTACCGTCACGAGGCTTCCCTCCTCGGAAATCCACCGGTTTCGATCATCGATGCCCACACGCATATCAATGGCACGGAGGCGGCCTCCTTATTCGCGGAGGTGATGGACCTCTATGGAATCGAAAAAGTCTGGTCGATGACCGCCCTCGACGAAGTTGAGTCGGTCCGCGAAGCACTCGATGGGCGGTTCGAGCCGATCGCAGTCCCGGATTTTCGAAACCCCGACCGCCGACTCGCTCATGGCGAGGGGTACCTTGAAAGGATCGAGGCGTATCGCGCGAAGGGGGCCCGCATTGTCAAATTCTGGTCGGCACCGCGGATCGTCGACTTCGGTGAGGAAGCGGGCGACCCGGCGATGCTCCGACTCGACGGTCCGATCCGCAGAGCCGGTATGCGACTGGCGGCCGACCTGGGCATGGCGATCATGATTCATGTCGCCGATCCTGATACATGGTTCGCCACCAAGTACGCCGACCAATCGAAGTACGGGGACAAGCGATCACAATACGAGCCGCTTGAAGCGGTGGTTGCGGACTATCCAGTTCCGTTCATTGCGGCACATATGGGCGGCTGGCCAGAGGATCTCGACTTTCTCGACGGACTCCTCTCGCGGCATCCAAATCTCCACCTCGACAGCAGCGCGACCAAGTGGATCATCCGGGAGTTATCCCGGCATGAACCAACCGATCTCGTGGCTTTTCTTCAGCGACATCGTGGACGGATCCTTTTCGGATCAGACATTGTCACGCTCGACGAACATCTCCGGAGTGCCGAAGATGACTCGAGTAATGTGATGGCCACCAAAGCCAGCAACCGTCACGACGCCTTCGATCTCTACGCCAGTCGGTACTGGTCGCTCCGAAAACTCTGGGAAAGCGATCATGACGGAGAGAGCCCGATCGCCGATCCCGATCTGGCCATGGTCGATCCCGAGCGGTACGGACCGCTCGACGCTCCAAGACTTCGCGGCATGTCCGTCCCGCAGTCAGCGTTGCGGATGCTTTATCGAGAGGCTGCGATCGCGTTTGCCGATTCCATCCCCGCGGATGGTTGCCCCGTCAAATCGTAGTGGCGCCCCCGGAACCAATCTGGTCGTCCCGACGTCAGACCCCGACCGTGCCGGGCCGCCGCGGCATTCCCCATATCAGCCGCCAACGATGGCTCATCGATCATTCGCATCAGCACTTGGATCAACGCGTTGCGATCTTCAGGCGGAATCAACCGACCATCGACGCCATCTTCAACGAGCGAAGCCGCGTTGCCTCGGTTCGACGCAACCAGCGGCACGCCGCACGCCAGCCAAGCCCGTAGGGCCAAGACAGATACCGGCGGATAGGGCGTCGCGTCTGATCGATCGACGGCGACCACGACGTCGACGGCCGGGGCGACCAGTCTCGGATCGCAAACCCGCTCATCGAGCACGAGGTGGACGGGCTCGCCCCCCCGCCGCTCATTCACACTCACGAGCCATTTCGATGCCGCCATGGCCTCACCCGAAGCAGGATCTGCGATCACGGTCATCCCTCGACCCGCAACCCCCGCCGTCGCGGCGGCGATCAAGAGCGTTGAGACGGCGGCACTGGTCGGTGGGTCAGCGGAGAGCGCGACGACCAGTTCTTCCGAACCACGAGTTCCCCATTGCCCACGAATGAGGGCGCGATCCGCAACGCGGCCGCACCGATGCTTGAGATCCTGCATCGGAAAATCCGCCGCCGATCGAGCCTCGCCCAATCGCCAACCTCGCCGGGCAAGCAACGGACCGATCTCCGGGCCGATCGGATGCACGCAGGCTCGATGCCGACGCCATGGTTCAAGCCAGGGCGGTCGGCCGGAGATGGCGGCGATCTGACCGACCACCGGCAGACCATGATCGGCGCCAAGCGTGGCGACCAACGCTGATTCGGACCAAGCCATCACCTGATCGATGGGACCGGGAGCAGATCCCAGTTGATCTTCCGGAGCGAGCCCGCCGGCTTCCGCGATCATCCTCTTCAAGACGCGTTCGAGTGGTGGCGAGGCAAGCCGCGGTATACCCAGGGGAATGGGCACGTTCGCATCGACACCCACACGCCGCTGACGCACTCGTTCGGCCTGATCGCGTCCGCCGAGGATCACCAGCGGGTCATCCTCCTGCAAGATCGCCAGCGCATCGCAAAGCGCCATGCCACAGCCGGGAGCAGCTGGATCCAGAACATGCACTGTTCTACTCATCTCAAGAAGACTCCGAGGCGACGGGGCCTCCGAGGATCAGCGAACGCCGAGGTTCTCACCCAGATCCACTCGATCGTGTTCGTAGAAGAGAAAGCCAACATTCTTGCCGAGTTCCATCGCGAGATTATCTTCGACCCGACGCCGCTTGGCGAAACTCTCAAAGTTGATCGGATCAACCTCGCGGATTTGCCCGATGACCTCCAACCCCGTCGGATTGGCGGCGGGAAATACTCTGGTTCCGGACGCGAGATCGAGGACCTTGACGCTGCAGACCGCGGTGGGTCGTGGGGTGAAGCCATCGAGGGTCATGGCAAATCCATCGAGCGAGACGTAAATGATCTGCTCGACCCCGGCTTCGCGACCGATCCGTTCGATAGTCACTCGACTCTCACTGGTCTCCAACGCTCGGGCCAGTGCGAGCACGTCACGTGAATCAACCATCATGCTCGATGGGATCGTGCCACTGGAGATGAGGTCTTCAGTGATTCGAACTCCAACCATCGAGCGGAGGGAGGTCCGCGGAAACACCGTGTCAGGATCGTCGATGAAAACTGCGGTACTTGTCTCGCGAAGGACGTACTGCGCGGGAATCGTGCCCGGCCCCTCAAGCACGTAGGCTACCGGCACAATAATGTTGCATCCGGCCAGAATGCCACCCGTCACCAGGATGAGGAGCAGCGGTAGGACGCCATGGATTGATCGTGTTGATCGTGTTGATCGAGTTGATCGAGTTGATCGTCTTGAATCAGGCATCGGGATACTTGTCCTCAATGTGGTCGAAGAAGAGCCAAGCTGCTTGCTCGATGAAGGTGGCGAGCAGTCCCATCTCGATCCGCGCCTCCGTCGAACTTTCACGTCCGAGCTCGGCAATCTTGGGGAATTCGCCGCTCACGTCATAGGTTTCGGCAAAGGCGTCGGAGTCGAATCCGTCGAGTTCGACGATTCCGATGGAGGCACCGGCGACCCCCTCCCACTGCCAACGATTACCTGGGGGATTGAGGCGAAACTCGAACATGTCGATCCAGACCAGTCGCTCGACACCGAGTTCCTCGCACACCTCGCCGTATGGCATGGTCTCCCAGCCCGGCTTGTGATACGTCCAGTCGAGCACGAATCGCGGATCGAGTACTTGAATCCCCTCGACGTTCTGCGCCAATCGCCGGCTCATGTTGACACCGATCTCCGCAACCAGTTTCGGAAACTGATAAAGCGTCGACATGTCGGTCTGCACGACGACCGCCACCGTCTGATTTCGAAGGCCATCATATTCTGCGAGTACTTCGACCTTCTTCTCGCGCTCGATGTTCTGCCCGATCACACTCGCGATACCGAAGATCTGGCAGCCTTGGAGGATGCCGATCATGGCGAGGAACGGGAGCATCGACAAGCTTCGGACCGCGACGCTTCGATATCGGTTTCGATTGTTGATTCTGTTCATCATCATGTTGGTCACTTTCGTTGCGATCATCGGCTGTTGCAGGTCAAACGTTCCGATCTGAATCACGATTCGACGCGACGCCTGCTCCACTCGCCGAAGCACTTTAAAAGTATTCCCGGTGATCACCGATCTTGTAGGCCCATGCCACAAGGAGCAACGCCACGAATACCCATAAAAACCGTTTTCCAAAAAACCCCGAAAAGAACGGAGCGAGCATCGAACCTGAAACCGCGGTCCACCCTCCGATCAATACCACCATCGCCGTCGCCACTGCCAGAAGTGCTCCAAGCGGCTGGGTTCGGAAGGAAGCCAAGAGGTTTCCATGAGCCGCGAAACTGAACGCCGTCGTCATCCCACACGTCGGGCAAGGCATGTTCGCCGCCACGATCCAGTTGCACGGCGGAAGCCCCATCTGCTGGTGCGTTCCGAGACCGGCGTCGGAAGGCGTCAAAATCCAAGCGATCACCAAGACCGTTGCGGCCGCCAGCGCCGAGAATCCGGAGCTCAGACGGACGCCGCGGGAAGCTCGTTGCGGAATCGCAACACTCCATCCCGCAGAAGCCCAATCGGGCGTCACGGGAGGCGGTGCCGAAGACCCCGATGCATTGACCATCCTTACAGGCTACCGAGCCCGAGTTGGCGAGGCAACGAAATCGATTAAAATCAACCTTGCGGGCATCAAAAACCCACCTTTCGATCGGCCAGAATCAGATCAAGGATCTCGGGATCGCTAGCATGCTTCCATGACCAACCATGCCTGGCTCGACGCCCATCTCGATCTTGCCTATCTCGCCGGGGAAGGTCGGGACTTCCACCGCTCGGTAGCTGAACTTGGGATCGATGGCGCCGTCACTTGGCCCGATCTCGCCGCGGCCCGCATCCAGACCCTCTTTGCCACCATCTTCACCGAACGGGATGGTCCCGCCGGAGAACCCGCGGCATACCCCGCCGACGATCCAGATGCGGCGGAACGCGCCGGACGTCGACAGTTGAGCTGGTACGAAGCCGAAGAAGCGGCAGGCCGGGTCACGATCGTTCGGGATCTCACGGATCTCGATGCCGAGATCGTGCCTCGACTCGTCCTGCTCATGGAATGCGCGGACCCGATCAAGACGCCGGACGACGCCGCGTGGTGGGTTGACCGCGGCCTGCGGGTGGTCGGCCTGAGCTGGGCCCGCGGCTCCCGATACGCGGGAGGCAATGCACAACCGGGCGGGCTCAGTGCCGAAGGCGCATCGCTCGTCGATGCGCTGGAGACGCACCGCGTTGGGCACGATGTCTCCCACCTCTCCCCCGCCGCCTTCGATGACCTGCTGGAACGGACCTCCGGTCCGGTCTGCGCCACACACTCCAACGCCGCCGCCATCACCGGCCCGAATGATCGGCACCTGCACGACGACCAGATCAAGGCCATCGCCGACCGCGACGGCATCATCGGGCTCAATCTCTTTGGTCAGTTTCTCCGCGGCGACGGTAAATCCGCAACCATCAACGACTGCCTTGACCATATCGAACACGTCGCCGCGTTGGCCGGACGAAATCGAGTTGGATTGGGCTCCGATGCGGACGGGGGCTTTGGCGCTTCCGCACTTCCAGAGGGGCTCCGGGATCTCCGCCACTTGGATCGCCTCACCCTCGGACTGGCGGATCGAGGATGGACTCCAGCGGAAACCCACGGATTTCAGTTTGCAAATTGGAACTCATGGCTTAAAAATCTGCTCAAATCGCGTGCATAGTCCCAGCCACATGACGGCCGAAGATATTCTTGTCAGCTCACATTTCAACTCCGGAGAACACCGATTATGAATCCCCTCATCATCCTTTCGATGGCCACCGGCCTTGTACCGACGTTGGCGATCGCCGAAACCTCGATTCGCCTTGATTTTGCGTCTGGAATTCTCGCCATCCAAGAAGAGGCCGCGGAGGCCGCCGTCGCGAACGGTGGCGACTTGAACACGACCTCACCGACCGCCACGGCGGGCGGCGGTCCGAGTGCCGAACAACTCGCCAAAGCAGCGCAGAATCCCGTTGCTGACATGATTAGCCTTCCGTTCCAGAGCAACCTGACCTTTCCAACCGGCCCCGGAGACAACGCACAGTGGGTGCTTAATATTCAGCCCGTCATCCCGATCAAAATCTCCGATGACATCAATCTGATCACCCGGACGATCCTCCCAGTAATCAATGCGCCCTCGCCAGCGGCAGGCGTCTCGAGCGACTTTGGTCTTGGCGATCTGCAGTTCACGGCGTTCTTCTCTCCGGCGAAGACCAGCGAAATCATCTGGGGAGTCGGCCCAGTGTTGCAATTCCCAACCGCGACCTCGGACCGACTCGGAACCGACAAGTGGTCGGCAGGCCCCAGCGTCGTGGCACTCACCATGCAAGGCCCCTGGGTGATCGGTGGATTGGTTCAGAACGTCTGGTCATACGCCGGATCGGGTGAAAACGCTGTGAACTCGCTGCTGATGCAGCCGTTCATCAATTACAACCTGCCTGACGGCTGGTACCTCACCACATCCCCGGTCTTCACGGCGAACTGGAAGGCCGACGCCGACAACCGGTGGACGGTCCCGCTCGGCGGGGGCTTCGGAAGAGTCATGCGAATCGGATCGCAGCCAGTGAACATTCAATTGCAAGGGTTCTACAACGTTGAAAAGCCCGCCGGAGTCGGCGAGTGGAGTATTCGATTCCAAATTCAACTGCTGTTTCCCACCGGATGAGGCGACGGATCCGCGACAGATCCGTGACGAAAATGATTATCCGGGAATGACCGCGTTCTGCTCGCTATTGAGTGGGACCCGCCGGCGATGCTCACCGTCTTCGATGATGAGATGAAGCCGAAGCCCGGTGCGATGAAGGTCGGCGACCCGCGGCGGATCCGTCGTAAAGACGTGGATCGTCGACACCCCGGAAAAGTCGATCACGTTCGCAATCAGATTCCGATTACCGCGCAACCAAGCCTCTGCGATCCGGGCTGATTCGAGACTGACATCCGAGCAAAGCAGGTGCACGCCGCCTTCCGTATCCGCGGCGATTTCAACATCCGTGGCGATTGGACAGCGGAACCCGGTGGGCTTGAGTTCGGGGAGAAAACCAAGAAGTCCGGCATCGGAAACCAACGCCGGTGGCTCGACGTCGATCGTTGAACCATCAAGTGAACCATCAAGTGGGCCAAGTCGCGATGCGGCGCCCGCTCGACTCAGTTCCGGTTCCATGGTCCCAGGATTCGAGATGGCCGCATCGGCCTCTTCCTCCGGCTCGCCAGGCAAGAAAGCCGGCTCGCCAGGGGCGCCCATTGGAGATGGGCGCAAACGGACCGATCGAAAATTGCTCCGCGGCCGATCGGTCCCGGAGTCTGGTCTAGATCCAGAGCCAGGAAACAACGGCTGCATGGCACCACCATTGGTCGGTCGCCGGCGAGAGGCCGAAGACAAATCCGTCGCGGGCTCGTCGGCCAGCTCGCCGGTCTCTTCGAATCTCGCCAGCCGAAGACCTCCGGGGTACGAGTCTGCAAACGATTCCGAAGACTTCTCTGGACGAACTGCTGATACTGGTCGAAGTGCCGCGAGATCCAGCGATGCTCGAATGGCCGAGACCACCTCTTCTGCGCTGCGCCGGACTGATTCATCAAAGACCAAACGCTGAGATCCTTCGACCACATCAAGTCGACGAACCGTCGCCACCACCGGTAACGGGCGGTCGAGATGTCGAGTTGCGGCTTTCGCCAGAACATCACCGGCGCTTTCCGCACGCTCGGGATCGGCCCCCACGACCACCAAGCCGAGATCTAAAGAACGTTCTGCGGGGACTCGTGCCGCCGCGCTCTTGGCGAGTCGGTAGGCTTCGATCACCGCCGGCTGCTCGGCTGCGGTGAGAATGACCACTTCATCGGCACCGGCCCGGACCGCCGCCGCGGCATCCCGATCATCCACGCAAACGACCCAACGATGAAGGTCGTCAGCGATGATTCCCGCGGACTCCGCAAGATCGGCTTCCTTAGGTCGGCTGATCTTCGCATCCGAGCGGAAAATCTCGATCGAACAGCGACCGCCTTCCATTCGCACCAGCCCGGTCGAACCCGCCGCCTCCGCAATTCGGTCGGCGTACTGCGTCACCCAAAGACCCGCCATCACGGGAAGGTGACCACAGATCGCGATCGTTAGCTTCGGCTTGACCGGATCAGGTCGAACCGGTTGATCGATGTCCATGACACGATCCCCACCGGAGTCGCCGAGCGCGGCACCGGCTTGTGGTTCGTCACTCAAGAAGAGGGCGGTGAGTTCGTCAAAAGGATCGCGGGCCGCATCCATGCTTCACGCTCCGAAGTTGTGGAGCGGCGTCATTGCCGATCCAAGAAAACCGGCATCCGCCGGTAGGAGAATCACGTCGATTTCACCGTCGCGGTAGAGATGACGCCAACCTTACCGGTGGTTCCGGTCGTCGCCCCAACCACGCTCGCCGGACTTCCGTCAGGACCGTCAACCACGCGGGGATTCGAAGGATCGAGCATCGACTTCCCGTCGACGACCAATCGATACCGCACATCCGTCCCCCCGGGTAACTCGATTCCCACCCACTGCGGACCTTCGGCTTGGTCAGCCAAGGAACGGAGTGGTAAGCCTGCCTCATGCCATTGATTGAAATCGCCGGTGACGGCGATTCGGTCGCCGAGGGCTGCGGGCTGGACGATGCGGATTCGCCCCGTGGACATGCCATGACCCGAAACTCCAACCGCCACGCCTGGCGCGTCGGATGAACGTCCCGGACGCAATCGCTGAACGAGCTCGGCGACTCGGGACGAGACTTCAACCTCCCGAATACCGGTCGCGTCACCGAGCGGAGATGTTTCCGGCTCAGAAACGGGATGGCTCGCGGGCGCCGCATCGTCTGACGATGAAACCTCGGACTCGTCCGAGACCGGCGGATCGATGACCGCCGCGGAATCCGTCTCCAGCCACGCGGCGAGACGTTGATAGTCACGAGTTGCTTCAGATTCCGGTGCATGTTCGATGACGGCGCGTCCAAAGGCGGTGGCTTCTCGGATGTCGAGATGATCTCGAATCGGATGGGGCGAGACGCCAGCGCCGAAGTGCGCCCGAAGGGCCTTGAGCAGGTCTCGGTCGAGCGAGCGTTCATCATGCAGCAGGTTGGGGACGATCCGGGCGCGAACTGGGCGGCCGATTCGGGCCGCCATCGCCCGAAGGGTCGCCCATTGCCGCTGAGCGCCGCGGGTCGCGAGAAAACCGGTCTCGACCGGCACCAAGACTTCGTCGGCCGCTCGAAGGGCGTTGAACGTGAGCATGCCAATCGTGGGCGGGCAGTCGATCAGGCAATAGTCCATGGAGTCGGCAAACGCTTCGAGCCCTCGCTTGAGACGTCGATCCCGGTCCCCTGCCTCCATGAGCCCGCCGCCCGGCGCCTCGGCCCGAGCCAAACGAACGGTGCTTGGCAAGAGTCGGAGTCCGTAAGCGACCTCCCAGGTGCGGGAGCCGATCTGCGAGGCATTCAACTGCCCGGCAGGAGGGTCAAGCAAGAGATCAATGGTGCTGTACTCGATCTCATCCTCAGGGACCCCAAGCGCGGCAGCGCAGTGGGACTGGGGGTCGAGGTCGACCAAAAGGACTCGTCGGCCTTGGGAGGCCAAAATGGCCGCCAGATTGACGGATGTGGTGGTTTTTCCACATCCACCCTTCTGATTCACGATCGAAATGATCCTCATAGTGCGTGAGGGCCCTAAAAGGGGTGTTCCGGCGAACCAATCGCGACTTCCGCGATTGCGGCCCGCTCGGATCTCTTCAGGATCGGCCTTCGAGGCTTCACGACTCCAAAGATGGATTCAAAGAAGAACACCGCACCGCCTCATTCCGCCCGCAGAATCGCCGCCCAACCGGCATCGACGACCTCGTCGGCAAGCCCGTCCACCACCTCGATTTGACCGACCGCACGCGGAAGCACGAGTCGAATTTGGCCACCGAGGGATTTCTTGTCGAGTCGCATGACCTCACGGAGTGCGCCAAGGTCGGCCGAGCCACCGGCCGGAATGCATGTGGGAAGGCCACATCGGTCTAGGAGCCCCGTGACCCGATTCTCCAACTCCCGACCGGACAGCAGCCCCGCGGCGCTCGCCGCTCGACAGGCGGCCACCAGGCCAAGCGCGACGGCTTCGCCATGAAGCAGCTCGAGATCAACTTGGCTCTCCAATGCATGGGCGTAGGTATGACCGAGGTTGAGCAAAGCTCGGTCCCCGGATTCCCTGGGATCTCGTTGAACGATGGACACTTTGACGCCGGCAGATCGGGCCACAAAGTCTGGCAGCGTCTCTGGATTCCGCTCCAGCACCGAGGGAAGATCGCGTTCGAAGGCGACCAAGGACTCTTCCCCATCGATCAGGGCGTGCTTCAGACATTCCGCAAGCCCGGCACGGAACTCCCGCGGACCCAGCGTGGCCAGAACATCGCAATCGCAGATGACCAACTTTGCCGGCCAAAACGCCCCGACGAGGTTCTTTCCGAGTCCGCCATTCGCCAGTGGACGATTCACCCCGGTCTTCCCGCCGATGGCCGCATCAACCATGCACAGAAGGGTGGTTGGAGCCAGCACCAGATCAATCCCCCGCATCCAGCCACTGGCCGCGAAGCCCGCCACGTCACACACGATCCCACCACCGATCGCGACCAGAAGACCGCGACGATCCATGCCAACTTGGAGCAGATCATCCCAGATTCGCTCCACGGTCTCCATGGACTTCGCCGACTCGGCGGCCTCGAAAATGCCTCGAGCCACCCCGCCCTGCGCCTCCAAGGCGGCTTCGAGGAGTCGACCATGACGGTCCGCCACAATCCGTTCCGGCCCGGCGTCGATCGCCAGATAGATCCGCTGGTCCGGGACCAGTCCGGCATCGGTAACCAGAAGCTCGTGCCCACGACCGATCAAACCTCGACCGATCAGAATCGTCGTTCGCGTCTGCTCAAATACGAGTTCGTGGCGGTGCATGAAATCTTGGTCTCCGGTCATCTGGTTCGAACATTTCTTCGTGGTGGCCACTTCGGTCTCGCTCGCCTCTACGAGCGGTTCCAAAGCTTCCGGTATTTTGGAGTCACGAGCAGATCATCTGGAATCCTCTGTGGGTGGACCACCGGGCTCCGATCCTGTTTGCTTCGCCAATACTTCCAGGGCGTCGGCGGGATCCGACGGGAGAGACATCGGCTTCCCGACGACTTCAACTCCCGTTCCAACGCCAGCGAGACTGGATCCGTTGTCTCGAATCATCGACGATTGATCGCCAATCACCGCCGCGCGACGACGAAGAAAGACAACCGTACCACCCAGCAGCAGAATAAAAATGGGGAGTCCGATCCAGCCTCCCTCACTTGGGACGCGATGAACCCGGCCGATCACCAGTGGCCATGATCGCGTCCGACCGTCGCGTGACCGCGACTCGATCTGCCCCGCATACCGCCCGAGGAATCGAACTCGCGTTCCGACCATGAGGTCGGTCGATACCTCAGTGGTGACCGCGATCGCAATCTGCCCACCGGTGATCTCGATCGCCCATTCTCGAAGCGGTTCTGAACCGGAGTCTTGCAGGTTGGACACCTGGCGAATGACACCCGCGAGGGCGACCAGTCGGCCCGCCTGCGTCGGCGCTGCGAGCCCGGAGAAATCCATCGTGTCGCCGACCGTCGAAGCCCATGGCTCGGTGGGCCAGCCGCGGACCTCGTTGATGATTGGCTGGAGGGCGGGATCGGCCGCATCAGCGAATGGGCCCCCGGCGATTCGCGCCGACAACGCGACGACCACCGGTTCGGGCGGCCAAATGGAAACTCCCGCGGGTGGAACCTCCACGAGAACCTGACCGTTCGCACCCATCGCACCGATTGCGGCCAAGAACAAACTCGCCAGCCGAGCATCCGCCGAACTGATTCGGAATGGAATCATGCCCGCCACTCTATCGCCCTTCGAATCCCATCATCTGAACTGCCACGATCTGAATATGGGGTTCGGATCATGAGACGGACAGCGCGTCGATCAGAAAATCGGTTGGCTTGCCGGCTCCGCCTGAACCTGGGAATCGGCTTCGGCGTGAATCTTCAAGAACGGGTCCACAAGCTCTTCCCCCATATAGAACCGGAGCAGCCGACGGTTCATCCGCAGCAGATCAACCATGACGAGTCCATCGACGACACTGCTGAAGTCGGGGTCGACGTTGAATCCGAGAAAGACCGCGTTGAGTTTCAAGTACTGCCTGACCAGCACGGGAACGGAACGCTCACCCTTCTCAATCTCAAGGACGAGTTCATCGACATCGTCGAGGGTACGGACCGTCCGGAGCGACGTTGGATCCCAATCGCGAGGGGTGGTGACCCGGAGCGGATTCCGAGGTTTCACGAATCGCTCAAGCCTCGAGATGCGTTCCGTTGTATTTAGAAAGGAAAGCAGCAGTCTCGTCGACGTCGCGTGATAGTCGGCACTGATCGACACTGGCCCAAAGAGCCGGCGATACTTTGGGAACGTACCCGCGTAACGGGAAATCCCCTTCCAGAGCAGCATCAATGGCTCCACCCGTCGCTGATGATCCGGGTGGATGAACGAACGCCCCATCTCCAATGATGGCCCGAGTTCTTTGATGAGATTCTCGTCGTAGCGGAAGAGGGTTCGGGTGTAGAGACCATTGATCCCGTGAGTCTCGATGAGACGGTCGGTCCGCCCCAACCGATAGGCGCCGATGACCCCGCTGCATTTCTCGTCCCAAAGCACGATGTGCAAGTAAGAGCGGTCAAATTCATCGATGTCCGATGCGTTTCCCGTGCCTTCGCCCACCGCTCGAAAACTCAGCTCCCGCAGTCGCCCCAGCTCTTGGAGCACCCGCGGAATCTGGTCCGCCTCTGCGTAGACGACCCGTTGGTCACCTCGCTTCACGAGGATCTGCTCCGGGGGAAGTGCCAGGATCTCGGCCGCCAACTCGAAAGACGCGTGTGCGGGCGTCGTCGCCACGGGTTCCATCCGCACGGGCTCGGGGGTTCGACTCCGCGGGGGAATCGAACGGACGATCGAATGGAGGCGGGGACTTTCCTTGAAGTTCTCGTGTTCGAGTCTCGACCGCAACACGAAGGTTCGGAGACGCAAGAACTCAATCAGGTCCTTGGGATCGGCGAATCGATCGAGCTGTTGAACTTGAAGGGGCGTTCCGATCGCGACTCTGACGCGACGCCCCTGAACCTTGAGTAACTCGCGTCCCAGCAAGACTGCTCTGAGATTGGGATGGATCAACCCCGCCGCCTGAAACATCCACGAATTCCGCCCTTCAAAGAAGACTGGAATCACCGACGCGCCAGTCGACTTGATCAGTCGAGCGATGATCGGATTCCAAGGAGGATCCGTGACCGAAAGACGCCCCCACTCCGAATGCGCCACCTCGCCCGCCGGAAAAACCGCCAGACTTCCACCGTCTCTGATCCACTCCTTAGCGCGACGGATCGAACCCGCATTTCGACGAGCGGCATCGCGACCGCCGAACGGATCGACCGGAAAGATTCGGTCGCCGATCGCGGGGACCGCGGCGAGAATCGAGTTGGCAATGAATCGAACATCGGGGCGGACCTTCGCGACCAGGTCGTCGAGGATCATGGCATCAAGGCCGCCGAAAGCGTGATTCGCCACCACCACCAACGGGCCCTCCTTCGGAATCTGGGCCAATTCCTCGTCGCTGGTGAGATAGCCCGCGTTGAACCCACGGAGAAAACGCTCACCGACCGGCAATGACTCGTCGGTCGCGAGCACCCGCTCGCTGTAGATCTTGTTGAGTTCCCTCAACCCCAGACCAGAATCGATCGCCGGCCGCAGCATCTCGAAGATGAACCGCTGCAGGCGGTTACGTCCGGGGTTGGGAATCCGGACGGGTGGGATGGGCTCGTTCGAGGTCAAACGACGACTCCGAGGCTGCCAGAGGTGGCGTTGGATTCGGCAGCGGCGTTCACCTTCGAACATCCGCCGGGGTTCTTCGCAGGCATCATGACAGGTCGGCGGAATTCGGGTGAGATTCTGGTTCAGATCCACCGTTCAGGCCACGAGGAGATTGACTCCGCCGGTCACTCGGGGGCTCGATCGCCGCGTTCGAGAAGCCGCTGTTTCCGAACCTCTAACGCGACTGGCATCAGCGCCTCCAAGTCACGGATTCGTGTCTCGCTATTCGGATGGGTCGAGAGAAACTCGAGCGGCTCACCGCCCCGGGCCGCCATTCGCTCCCAGAGCGCCACCGATTCACGGGGGTCATACCCGGCGTCGGCGGTCAGGAAAAGTCCGAGTTCGTCCGCTTCCGATTCCTGAGCCCGGCTGAAGGCGGGCTCTCCGAGGAGGCCATAGGCACTTGCCGCCGCCGCCACGATGACCCGATCCTCCGGATCGACCATCACCGCCGCCCCGATTGAGAGAAGACTCACCAATCCCTGTCTGGTCATGTTCTCGCCGCCATGCCGCGCGATCGCATGCGCCGCTTCATGCCCCATCACCGCGGCAAGCCCATCCTCGGTCTTGGTGAATGGGAGAATGCCGGTATACACCGCCATCTTCCCCCCGGGTAGTGCCCAAGCATTCACCACCTCGTCATCATCGATGAGGATGACCTCCCACTCAAATCGGGACGCGATCTCGGGATGCAGCCGATCTGCCGCCGCCGCGATTCGGTTGGTCACGCGAACGACCATCTCGTAATCCCGCCCGGCGTTGATCGCCTTGGCCCCAACCTGCATCTCTGCGTACGCCTCGTCACCGAGCGCGATTTCCTGCGCGACCGAGTAGGTATTCAGTTGCCGCCGATCGGTCCCTGCGACGGACTGGCAACCGCCCAGGAGCATCGCCGCCACCATGACCCCGCCAAGAACGCTCCCGCGATCCCACGACCTCGTGACGAGGGACGGGCCAGCCAACGAAACGCGTCGGGAATACGAATGGGTTGATTGAGCCATGGACATTCTCCAACGCCAATCCGGCCCCGGAAGTCGGGACGAACGACGTGGGGATTATCTCCCAATTTTGAGTCCGAGCGTGAAACATCGTTGACTCGAACCGCCCCCACCTGACGCCCCCACCCGTTCTGGGTTCCGAGATCACGAGCACCTCGGGCGAGAAACGCCCGCAATCACCCACCCATCGCAGAGAGATGGGCAACGACGCAGGCCCTGGATCGCGAATGGTCACAAGGTCCGTCTGGATTTCTGGCCGATCGATCACGGCGACTCAACCGCTCGATTTTTCATTTTGAGACGCCTGTTTGACGCCCCCGAGACTCGGATGAGCACGCTCGACGAGCCCGTGGCCGCCACGCAAAAACCCCGCCTATCACTAGGCGGGGCTTTTGTTCTGTTACTTGAGACACTGTCTAAGACATTGCCCCAGAGCATTTCCTGACTTGGTAAGCCTCTAAAAAACAAGGACTTACGCAATGACCCCAAGGGGATTCGAACCCCTGTTCCCAGGATGAAAACCTGGTGTCCTGGACCTGACTAGACGATGGGGCCAGTCAAGTAGCCGAGTGGGAAAACCCGGCTTGGGGGGCATGGTAGCGAGGAATTCCCCGACGGCAACCACTGGCCAAGATTCCTCCGCCGCGTGACGACGCGACTAACCCATCCAGACCGACCTCGATGGCACCAGAATCGAAGGGGATTACGTGTCAATCGCTGGCTCAAAGCGGTCGGAAAGTCGATGTTGTTTGCATGAAGAACTTCCATCATCTGCTGGTTGGACCTCGATTTCAGAACGTCATGCTCGGTCTGGGCGTCGGCACGATGGCGTTGGTGGCCGTCTGGACGCTGTCTCCGAGTTCGACGCTGGCCGCGAACAACGCCGACCGGCCGGCTGACTTCGTCGATCTTGGAACACTGACCGGCCAGACGCTCTCAATCCGAGTGCACCCTGGCGCCTCCGGCCCCAGCTATGACGTCCTCGACGAGACCGGCATGCTGGTTGGTCACTTCAAGAGCGAATTCGAGTTAATCGCCGCTTTCAGCGTCCCTGCCCCAAGCCAACAGCTCGCCGACGTCCCCACCATCGACGACCTGGACTGAGCCACGACTCGAGACGGATCACCGCTGGCCGGGTAGCCTCTCGGCATGACGACACCTGAACCGCGGGTCTCGACCACCAAACCGATATTCCTGACCTCGCTGGTTCACGCGCGGAAAATTCTCGTCGCCGCAGGAATTCCGGCGGATCGACTTGAGGTCTGTGGACCCGGCCGAGAGGGCGTTCGTCGATGGGCCGACTGCCACCGCGAGCACGCCGGCCCAGTCATTCTCGTTGGATTGGCCGGTGGACTCGTTCCGGATTTGGCTTCGGGGCGCATTGTGGTCGTTGACGAAGTGGTCGATCAGCGAGGCCGAATCACGACGCCCCCCGCCGCCGGGCGAATCACATTGCCCGGGAGCCACCGAGGCCGCGTCACGACCACCGGCAGAGTGGTCGCAAGTTCCGAGGCAAAACAGGCGCTCGGCCGGACGACCGGCGCCTCCATCGTCGATCTCGAATCGGTTCACTTCGCCGAATTGGCCGAAAGCCGGGAATGGGACTGGGGCATCGTTCGAGTGGTCGGGGATGCCATGGAGGAAGCGGTACCCGCGGCCCTCGATCGCTTCGTCGATCACCTCGGGCGAACCCGGCCCCTCGTGGTCGCGGTAAATTTATTCCAACGCCCCGCCCTCTTCAAGCAACTTCAAGCCCTTGCACGACAAGCAAAATCCGCACTCCTCGCCCTCGGCGAGTCGCTCCGTGACCTCGAAGTATCTCCATCTGAGGGCCCGGAGACCGATGGCATTCGCATCCGATCCGATCGCAAACCTGGCGCCCGCTCGATACTCATTTTCGGTGGCTCTTTCGATCCTCCGCATCGCGGACATCTCACGCTGCCATTCGAAGCGGCAGCAAGACTTGGCTGTGATGAGGTGGTCTTCGTTCCGGCGCGGATCAATCCGCTCAAGCAGGACGCGCCTCCGGCCGATCCGGCGGATCGAATCAAGATGCTTGAAGCGGCGATCAAACATCGCATCCCAGATCCTCGCGGCCCGAGAATCACCGCCCGAATCGACCACCGCGAGGTCGATCGGGAAGGGCCGAGTTTCACCATCGATACCTTGGAGTCGATCCAGCGTGAACTCCTCGAAGAGGCCGATGCAGACGAAGTCTCGTCACGTCAGCGGCCGCAGCTCCGCCTGCTGATTGGAAGCGACCAAGCGCTCGATTTCGATCGTTGGCGTGACTGGCAGAAGATCATCGCCTTGGCCCCGCCAGTCGTCATGCCGAGACCGCCGGAGACCCGAACCTCGCTCGCCGCCAAATATCGAGCCCACTTCGCCTCGAATCTCGCCAGTCGCTGGTCGACTTGGACCCTCGATCTGGCCGCGGAGGGCGTCAGTTCCACCGAGATCAGGAAACGTCTGGCGGCGGGCGAGGATGTCGCCGCGTTGCTTCCGGATGGGGTCCTGGAGGTGATCACAAAACGCGGCCTCTACAAAGAAAACCGCTGAACCGGACGGCAACCTCGTACTATGTGCGCGTGACTTCCAGCCAGACCCCATCTACCGTCGCTTTCATCAGCCTTGGATGCCCCAAGAACCTCGTCGATAGCGAGCGCATGCTCGGCTCGCTTCAGGCTGCCGGCATCTCCGTCGTCCCCAGCGATGCGCCTGCCGACGCCATCGTCGTCAACACCTGTGGCTTCCTTGAGGCCAGCCGCGAGGAATCGCTGGCGGTGCTTCGAGACGCCATCGACCGGAAGTCGAAGGGCGAAATCGGCCGCGTGGTGGTGGCGGGGTGCTTGGTCCAACGACATCGAGCGAAACTATTGGAGTGGGCGCCGGGCATCGATGCGATGATCGGTGTTTTCGATCGAGATCGGATCGTCGAAGCGGTCTCGAGTGAGCCGCCAACCCGAACGCACCTCGACGCGGAAGGACCTCGATACTGGATCGCGGGGAACGCGCTTCAGGCAGCCGCCGAGCGAGGCAGAGACGTGGTCGGTCTCACGGTCGCCGGAGATGACGGCCGGGGTATCGGTTACTTCGAAGACGATTCAGAACGATTTCGACTGACGCCACGGCACTGGGCCTACCTCCGCGTCAGCGAAGGCTGCAACCAGAAGTGCGCGTTCTGCACCATCCCATCGATCCGCGGAAAAATGCGATCCAAACCGTTGGAGTCGCTTCTCGACGAGGCCCGTCGCCTCCTCGATGATGGCTGCGTGGAATTGAATCTCATTGGCCAGGACACCACCAGTTGGGGCCGGGACATCGGTGACGCACGAGGACTCCCTGGGCTCCTGGCCTCGATCAACGAGCTCTGCGAATCCCATGGTGGCGGCGGCCAGGCCAGGCTCATGTACGCCTATCCCACCAGTTTTACCGACGAGATGATCGACGCGATCCGGGATCTCCCGCGAATCGTGAAGTACATCGATATGCCACTCCAACATGCCAGTGATTCGATGCTCACCGCCATGCGACGGAACGTCACCGCCGAACAGCAACGGACCCTCGCCTTGAAACTCCGGGAACGAATCCCCGGAATGGCCCTGCGGACGACGTTCATCACGGGATTCCCCGGCGAGACCGAGGCGGATCACCAGCAACTTCTTGAGTTCATCCGTGAGATCAGTTTCGATGCCATGGGTGTCTTTCGATATTCGCAGGAAGCCGGGACGCCGGCCGGCACCATGGAGAAGGACCCCGCCCTCGCCGTTCCTGACGAGATCAAACGGCGACGCGAGTCGGAGTTGATGCTCTGCCAGCAGGAGATTGCCTTTGAGAACGCGGCCTATCTGGCCGAACAACGAGTGCAGATGGACGTGCTCGTGGATGGCGAAGCGCCCGCGGCTTCCGAAATCGGCCTCCCCGAGGACGATCCGGCGGTGAAGGCCGAATTGCCCATGCACCTCTCGGTCGGTCGTTGCTACTTCCAAGCCCCGCAAGTCGACTCACAGACTTGTCTCGCGAGCGTCGGTCGATTGAGCCCGGGCGAAGTGGTCCGCTGCACGATCGTCGCGAGTGATGGGTATGACCTCATCGCCAGACCCAGCGACGAACTCGTCCGAAAGACATCGCTTCCAGTCATCGGCGGGTGAGCAGACTCGGAATCCCAGACACCCTTGTGATCTTTTTCACAATTTAGTGAGTCTTTCCTTCCTTCGAACCGAAGTACCCGCTAACCTCGCTGGACTGCGAGTGACGGGCGGTTGTTCACGCCCGGGATCAGGCCTTGCTTGATCGATATTCGAAGATCAGTTTGTCTCCTAGCTGCAGGAATTCAATCCAGTTTTTTCGAGTTTGAATCCGCCCAGAGGCGCCCCAAAAATCTCACCTGAATGAGTTTCAGGTTCGACTTTATCCATGACAAATGGCTTCCAAGCCATCCGGTCAATACCCACCTCGATTCGATCATCGGAGTCCAAAAGTGCACGCTCAGATTCCCGAAGTCAGCCTGAAGTTCCGAATCTCGCCGGTTCTCGCTCTGATCCTGATGGCTGCATTCTGGCCGTTCGGCGTTGCCTATGGCGTGGTTGGGACCATCTTCGGCGTGGGTCTCTTGGGCTTGTGCGCCGCGTTGGGACTCCCAAAGTCAATTGACCTGATGTTTGGGCTCATTCTTGCCTTGATCGCATTCGGTGCCCAGTTCCTCGGCGCTGTCTTCCTCGGTATCGAAGTCGGCGGGGCCCAGGTCCCCATGGTCTTCACGACCGCGGTGGTCTGGTTCGTCCAGCTCGCCGCCTTCGGTCTTGACGTTCACTTCTTCGCCGAAGCCCATGTCCACGAGCTCAAGAATGCCACGCCCAAGCGACGCGGTCGAAGGTCAGCCTTCTCCGCGGAAGTTGAACGAACCGCCGCCTGAACCGGCGCCACGCGGGTCAAACGCCCCTCCAATTCAAAATTTCCCATGCCGCCCTCGACCTTCGAGGGCGGTGTTTTGTTGATGGTTCCCGAATTTCTCCTGAAATCTTGGTCCGAAAACCCGCATTCAAGGTACTTTTCTCTCAGAGTGATCCCGAGTTTCGGCGTTCCCGCCCGATCTGCTCCGGCCAACGTCGACCGGCTTGACGCCGAACTACCAAGGCTTCCGCAACGGAAAGGTCAGTGACATGCGACGCATCGTCGACCCGGAACTTGCCCAGTGGCCCATCGAAGAAGAAGACCGTCGACGAATCAAAGATCGTCGCATCTCGATGTTTGGCCGGACCAACTGGTCCGGTTATCCGAAAGGCTTCCCCTCCTTCGGCCGGACTGGCTTCTTCATCTTCCTCACCATCGTGCAGCCGATCGCCTGCGTGCTCGTCATTGTTGGATTGCTCCTCGCGGGCAGTCCGAATTCGGCATTCGCGTTCGGAATGACCTTTATCGCCCAAGCGTTCATTCTGGTCATCGTTCTCCGTGGGCGTCGACGCAGCTTGCTCCGCGCGGCGGCGGCCGAGCTCGGCCATCCCGTGTGCCTCATCTGCGGCTTCTACAATCAGGGCCACCGCCAGCAATTCCCTTGCAGCGAGTGCGGCGCGGTGATGCCCGATCTGCCTGACGAGTTCTTTCCTCCCGTCGAGGTTGAGGTCGACGATCGGATCGCCGCACTCAAGTCGCAGCGGCGCCGAAGCCCGCCATTACGATTCGGAAAAAATTAATGTTGTTAAGCCCGCTCAAGGGAGCGCGTCGAGACTGAGGTTCGAATTCCTTCCTCCGGTCCCACAACCTGGCCTACGCTTCTCTGAGAGATGCCTTCACGTCGCTCCTATCAAGGCGAAAAACCAACCCCCCAGAAATGATTCCCCATGTTCAACCTGATCGCGAATCTCGCATTGGTTACCTGTGTCTTGGCCGCAACCCCGCCGGAGGTTTCCGATGAAGCCAGGACGACCGCAGAACCGGTGATCGTGACCACCCTCCAGATGGACCCAGAGAAACCACGGCCGATCACTGGCTGGTGGGAGACTCCCGCCGGACTCTTGAAAGTCTCTGAAGATGGCCGTTATCGTCGATGGCAAAGCCACGACCGATTCGAACCACCTTCGGAAATCGGTCGCTGGCACCGACAGAACCATGCGGTCTTCTGGCTAGAGCCATACACACTCCCTCGAAAACCCCGTCAACGCGCGGCACTCTCGCTCCAAGACGACGTCCTCATGGCGTTACTCGCCGGCGAGACCACGCCTTTCAGGAAGGTCACGGCGCCGCCGAGGATTCGCGAAGACCAATTTCTCGGACGCTGGGAAGGCCCGGGCGGCGCGATCACGTTCCAAATCGATCAGCGTTACGAATGGGTCGCGCCCAAGCGGACGTCAATCGCTGAATTGGCTGGCCAGCGTGGACGCTGGTACTTGCTGGAAGATGACCGCCTGGTCATGGAGCCGCTGGTCGCAACTCAAGTTCCAGTCATCGAGCAAGTCATCTTGGGCGAGGATGGTGGCGTCGTTGAGTTCGTCACGTTCAAGGGGGCGCTTCGACGACCTCCGGCCAAGCTGGTTCGTCCGATCGCAGAGGGAGACAAGTCAACCGCCCCGAATCCAAGTCCGGCTTCCACCGAAACCGTGGAAACGTCAGCACCGGAAACCGACGGATAGTCTGCTTCAGGAGTCCCATCAACGAATGCCCGAACTTCCCGAGGTCGAACGAGGCCGGCTCATCGCCGAGATGGTGGCCACGGGCCGAACGGTTCGCCGCGTTCGATGTGCCAACGATCGCATCGTCTTCTGCGAACAGACCCCTGCCACCGTCTCTCGACGCCTCCGCGGCAAACGAGTGATCCGCGCCTGCCGGCACGGCAAGCAACTCTGGCTTGAGTTTGAAGACGCCCCCGCCCTGCTCCTGCACTTTGGCATGACCGGTGCATTACACGGGTACACCGACGAATCAGAACGACCGCGATTTTGGAAGATCGAACTCGAATTCGAGGATGGCCGACGGCTGGCCATGCCCGACCCTCGGCGGTTCGGACGGATCCGGCTTCGGGATGATCCCCGCCATGAGCTGCCCATCTCGAAACTGGGATTTGACCCGCTTCTCGACTTACCCGGCCCGGCGACTTTCAGAACCCTCGCCGGGACGCGTGGCGTGACCGTCAAAGGGCTCCTGCTCGACCAGTCTTTCGCCGCCGGAGTCGGAAACTGGATCGCGGATGAGGTCCTGTATCAGGCGGGCATCGCGCCGCACCGGCGAGTCCGAGATCTTGAAACCACGGAGATCGAGTCAATAAGACGACGACTCGGCTCGGTGATCCGCAAGGCGGTGGCAGTGAATTCGGTCTCAAGTCGCTTCCCGAAGACCTGGCTCTTCCACCATCGTTGGGGGCGACCGGACGACGCCAAAACGCACCGTGGCGAGCCGATCGAGATCACCACGGTTGCCGGTCGCACCACGGCATGGGTACCTTCGGCGCAGCGATGAACCTGATCTGGCCCCACTTCTATGATCCGGCATTTCGGCCCACCCACCGCGAGCGGCTGGCCATGCATTGGAAGGCCAATCTGCGGATGCTGCGTTTTCCTCGCGACATCGCCGTATTCACCGTGATCTCGCTCATCCCGATACTCGCGCTCCTCCTCTTCAGTGAATGGCTGCCAGTTCTGTTTCTCAACGGTCCTGCGGCGGCGGGAGCCCCCTTCGCCGAACTGAAGACGGTCGCACCGGCACTCGTGCTGGTGGTGTTGGTGTTTCTGCTGCTCCAGCACGTCGCCTTCGTCACCGCGATGAATCTGACCTATGTTCACCACGTCCGAGCGGTCCTGAGCGAGCAGGGCATCCCGGTCTGCGAGCGCTGCGGCCAGCTCTCGGCCCCCGATCATCCTGAATCGGCCTGTCCGGAGTGCGGCTACCGGCCGCTGGCGACTACACTGGAGGATCTCGACTCGCCGAAGCATGGCGAGCCCCTCGGTCACCCGTCGCAAGACGCGGCGGCAAATCACGCTCAGAACGGAATCCGTCGTTGAAGGTTCGGAATTTCTCGATCATCGCCCACATCGATCACGGCAAGAGCACGCTTGCCGATCGACTCCTCCACGCCACCAGCGCTGTCGACGAGCGAACGGGCCGAGCCCAGATGCTCGACTCGATGGATCTGGAACGCGAACGCGGCATCACCATCAAGAGTTCCGCAGTGACGGTGATGCACGAGTTCCAAGGGGAGACCTACGAACTCAACTTCATCGATACCCCGGGACACGTCGACTTCACCTACGAAGTCAGTCGGGCACTCACGGCGTGCGAAGGCGCGGTCCTGGTGGTCGACTCTACCCAGGGCGTCCAGGCCCAGACCGTGGCGAACGCCTACCTCGCGGTCGAGAACAACCTTGAACTCATCCCGGTGGTGAACAAGATCGATCTGCCCGCTGCCGACCCTGACGGGGTCTCCATGGAAATCGAGCAGGTGCTCGGCCTTCCCGCGGAAGATGCGATCTACGTCAGCGCGAAGACCGGCCAAGGAATTCCTGAACTTCTGGATGCGATCTGCGAGAAGCTGCCGGATCCGGCACCCTCGGCGGGCGACAAACTTCGCGCCTTAATCTTTGACAGTCACTACGACGACTACCGAGGGGTGGTGGTCTTCGTCCGGGTGTTCGACGGCTCCATTTCCGTCGGCGACAAGATCCGAATGATGGGGACCGGCCGGACATTCACCGTCACCGAACTTGGCCGATACACCCCGTTTCCGCAGAAGCTCAAGTCGCTCGGACAATCTGAAGTCGGCTACATGGTCGCGGCCATCAAAACACTCGGCGACGTCCGAGTCGGCGATACGGTGACCCTTGAATACGATCCTGCCCCCGAACCGATGCCGGGCTACGAAGAGCCGAAGCAAATGGTCTTCTGCGACTTCTACCCGTCTTCAGGAGGCGCCGAAGACGGAAAACGTAGTGACTTCGAAGGGCTCCGCGAGGCGGTCGAACGACTCCATCTCAATGACGCCAGTTTCACGTTTGAAGTTCAACATTCCGAAGCCCTCGGCTTCGGATTTCGCTGCGGCTTCCTCGGCTTGCTCCATATGGACATCGTTCAGGAACGACTGGAGCGGGAAGGTGGCGTCGCCATCGTTCAGACGGCCCCCACCGTTTCCTATCTCGTCGACCTGAACGACGACACCACGCTCGAAATCCATAACCCCGCGGACCTGCCAGACATGTCACGCGTGAAGGCGATCCGAGAGCCACTGGTCAAGCTTGAGATCATCTGTCCGGTCGAGAACATCGGCGATCTGATGAAACTCGCGGACACTCGCCGAGGAGTCTTTCGAGGCCAGCGATTTGTCAGCGAGACCCGGCAGATTCTGGATTACCAGCTTCCCCTTGCGGAGATCATTTACGACTTCTACGACAAGTTGAAGTCGATCACCCGGGGCTACGGCACCATGGACTACGAGATCACCGGATTTGAGGTTGAGAATCTGGTCAAAGTCGAGATCCTCATCAACGCCGCACCGGTCGAAGCCCTCAGCATCATCTGCCATCGCTCGGGCGCCGAAGCCCGAAGCCGGGCCATCCTCGCGAAACTTCGAAAGCAGATCGATCGCCATCAGTTTGAGATCCCGCTTCAGGCCGCCATCGGCGGAAAGATCATTGCCCGCGAGACCATCAAGTCGCTGCGAAAGAATGTGACCGCCAAGTGCTACGGCAGCGACATCACTCGAAAGCGGAAGTTGCTGGAGAAGCAGAAGGAAGGCAAGAAGCGGATGAAGAACGTCGGAAGCGTCAACATTCCGCAGGAGGCCTTCATGGCGGTCTTGGAACAGGAAGGCTGATTCGCGAGCCCCGCTCGCCCCCAAGCATCGCCCCCAAGCATCGCCTCCAATCATCGCCTCCAAGCACCGTGGCCATCGTCCACCATCACCAAGGATCCTGAGGGTAGAACCATGCATCGATTCGAGAGACTCATCGTCCACTCCCTACTCGCCGTGCTCACCATCGCGGTACTCGCAGACTTCGGCGGCGGAGGCTCGGTGGCGATTGGCGACGACGACGAAGCGGCAAAGAAAACCCTCGGACCCGCCGACGAACTGATCCTCCGAGGTGAGAAAGGCAGTCTGACGCTTCGGGACGATGACGGCGGCCTCGCTTTTGGCGAAGACCCAACCGCCAGAGTTTGGAGCATCGGTGCCGTCAACGTCCCCAAGCTCTTGGGCCTGCTGATGGAGAGCGATCGCTTCGGCGAGGATCGCAAAGAAATTCAGACCACGGCCGAAACGCAGAACGCCAACTTTGAGGCACAGTTCCAAGCCTTCCAGGAAGAGCACGCGGACGTGAGCCCGGAAAGCCCAGAATTCCCCGAAATTCAAGCCCGATTCCAAGCGATGATGCAGGAGTACCAGACTTGGCAAAAGGGAACGATGGCAATCCAGCAACGGCTTGGCGCCGAGCAGATCGAAACCGCGTACCGGGAATTGATCGAAGCCGTCGACATCGTCGCGGAGAAGCGACACATCGACATCGTGACTCGCTTCGTTCCCACCAGCGATCCGTTCCAAGCCGACAGCATGGACCTCGCCGGTGAGCAGGTGCGACGACGTGTGTTTCTCCGTTATCCCGATGCCATTGACATCACCGAAGCGGTCTCCGCGGAACTTGGCCTCTGACCCTCTGATCTTTCGATCACCAAGCGGCCGCCTCAATCTTCTCCGGACTTCGCTCGATCCCGAAATTCGGAGGGATCTTGGAGCCGGGCGATCAGTCGATCCGCAACGACCGCTTGCACCTCATCGAATGTTGGCAACGCCATTCCGGCGTCCCGACATTCGCGAGCGATGCTGGTCACCGGACGACCGGCAAGCCCACAGGGAACGATCAGATCGAAGTGCGAGAGATCTGGATCGACATTGAGCGCCAACCCATGCATCGTCGCCCAGCGAGAGACGCGGACGCCGATCGCCGCAATCTTCCGACCGCCCTCACCGTCCCGATCATCTGAGTGCCGACCGACCCAAACCCCGGTCGCGCCGGGGTCCCGCCCCGCAACCAGGCCAAAGGCCCCCAGTGAATCGATCAACACTTGTTCAAGAAGCCGGATCCAACCGTGGATCCGAACGCCGAGATCGTTGAGATCGACCATCGGATACACCACGAGCTGTCCGGGACCGTGATACGTGACATCCCCACCACGATCCGTCTCGTGCCGCTCGACGCCATGAGCGGCGAGAATTTCGGGAGAGGCCAAGACATTTTTGATCGCCCCTGGTCGCCGGGAGACCGTCACCACCGGCGGATCGTGTTGGAGGAGCAGGACGAATCCCCGGCGCACACCTGCCCCCCGCGCTTCCAGCACCTGTACATGTAATGCTCGCTGCCATGCCAGTCCGCTCGGATAGTCGATCAAGCCGGGTCGGAGGATTTCCAACCAGTCCGACGGTGTTCCATCAGAAGCGGAATCAGGTGGATCAGGGGGCTGCAACGAGCGGTTCATCCGTGTACCGTATTCGGTTCCATCCCTCCCTTGGAGACCTCTCTTCCAGAGCGTGGTTCATTCATGTCACGGATCCACCCAACAGCCATACTTGACTCGCGCGTTGAACTTGCGGACGACGTGGAAATCGGCCCTTACTGCGTGCTGGAGGGCACGATCCGAATCGGCCGGGGGACGCGACTCCGGGCCCATTGCTTTATGCAAGGCCCAATGATCATCGGCGAAGACAACGATATCTGGCCGTTCTCCTCGCTCGGCGTCGCACCACAGACCCTGGATTTCGATCCCAATACCGAAGGACCGGGAACGCTGATCGGAGATCGAAACGTCTTCAGAGAGCATTCCTCGGTCCATCGTTCGATCCATGATCAGGAACCAACCCGAGTCGGTGATGACAACCTCTTCATGGACTCGGCCCACGCCGGACACGACTGCCAGATTTCGAATCACATCGTTCTTGCGAAGGGATCCGTCCTTGGCGGGCACGCCATCATCGAGAACAACGTGATCATCGGCGGCAACGCTGGCGTCCATCAATTCGTCCGAATGGGTCGTGGCTCCATGATCAGCGGCGCTGCCGGGACGGCACTTGATGTCCTTCCGTGGTTCATGGTGACGATGCTGAACAGCGCCAGCAGCATCAACCTCATCGGGCTGCGTCGCGCTGGGCACACTCCGGAAGACATCAACATCGTCCGGCTGACCCACAAGCTCTTCTGCCGAAGTGGCCTCACCGTGGTCGCCGCGACCGAACAACTCCGTGAACACGCCGGGCAGCCGATGGCTGATGAGTATCTCGCCTTCCTCGGAAAATCGACCCGCGCCCTCTGTACCATGAGAGGTCGGAAGACCGTGACCGACGACTCGGATCTTCAGGCGACCGATTCGCCGTGAACGACCTCGGTTCGCCACCTTCGGTGATTTCGGCCGATCTTCGAGTGATCGCCAGCGGATCCGCCGGCAACCTGTCCATCTTGACCATCGAGCGATACGACGACCCACGTCCGACGCATGTTTGTATCGACTTGGGAATCGGCCCTCGAACGCTCGCCCGACGTCTGGAAACCCACGCCCCCGACATCGACCTTGATCATGTTCAAGCCGTGGTGATTACCCACCCCGATACCGATCATCTGCGACCCACTTGGTGCCGTTCGCTGGAGGCGCGTGGCTGGCCAGTTTTTGCAGCCCCGAGCCACCATGCCGCCCTCGCTCGACACGGGGTCCCCGGAACGCAACTCCGTCCACTCTCCGATGGCGGCAGGCGGGTTTCAGTGGTGAAGGACCTTCTGGACGTGACCATCGCGCTCGGACCGCATGACGACCACGGATCCGCCGTTCTTCGGTTCGGTCTCGATACCGGGCCAACCCCTACTACGATCGGATGGGCCACCGATATCGGTCGGGTCACGCCGCCGGTTCGCGACCTGCTCGCCGGGTGTGACCTCATCGGACTTGAGTCGAATTACGACCCGAAACTCCAATCGGCATCGCAACGACCTCCGTTCCTCAAGGAACGGATCACCGGAGGTCATGGCCACCTCTCGAATCAAGAAGCGAAAAATGCCGTGTTCGCGATCTCGGATCGCGACCGACTCGAGACGGTCGTCCTCCTCCACCTTTCTCGCGAATGCAATGATCCCGAAATCGTTCGCCAACTCTGGAAAGCGTCGAATGCGGAACTCGCCGTTGAGCTCCACATCGCGGATCAGGACCTTCCCCTCGATCCCATCAGAGTCTTCGGAGCGATCGATTCTGGCCCCGCGGATGAACTCCCCTACCCCGACTTGATGTTCGATTTCAGGGTCTGATCACGCTGGAACCGACGGCTCCCCGCCACTGGCAAAATCGAGCACCGCGTCTTCGACGGCCGAATCAAAGGCTGATCGATTCACCTCGCGCCACACCGTCTCGTCCATCGTGAACCGACCAATCGACTCACCCGCGAGACAAATCGGCACCAGCAGCGGCCATCCATCGTGCTGGCCAAAGATCGACGCCACCAGGTCGCGAACCCGCCGACCGTCGTTCTCCAGTTGGCGGTAGACCTGCACCGGCGGCCCTGAGATAACCTCAAAGCCCGATCCCTGCAGTTCCGTGGGCGGCTCTCGGTCAGTCCACCAGGCGATCGGCGATCCGGGCTGGAAAAGCGTCTTGGGCTGTGCACAGGCCAGCGTCCCCCGATCTCCTGCCGCGTCAAGATTCACGCCGGGCATCTCCAGCCGATCTGAGCCGGTCCAACGAATCCACCGCAATCCGGCATACACCGCCGCTTCCATCGCGTGCGCGGCGTCATCCGCGATTTCCAGAAGGCCCCCGGGAATCGAAACTCCTTCCCAGACTGACTCGAGGACGCCGGAAGCGGCCTCGATCCCAATCCCCGCCCGGTCTCGAGCGAGACCACGATCAGACGCGTCGAGACGGTCTAAGTCCCCCAGCGCGAAGGTAATCGCCTGCAAGGTGATGACCTCAGGAATGGAGTCCCGCCATCTGGCCGCATCCGCGTCGAAATCCGCGGCGCGGCGAAGGCCCTCTCCCGCCTTGACGAGGTCAGTCCAGTGCCCGAGCAACGTCGTCCAGGTGACGAGATCGGTCGGAAGCTCTGATCGATGTTTCGGCGCATCTTCCACATCGAGAGGATAGATCAGTGGACAGACTGGCGGGTGCCGTTCATCCTCAGCAGCAACGACCCTGACCCGTTACCTTCCTCGCTCCATGAGCGATCGGATCCTTCACGAATGCGGCCTTGCCGTCGTTAGGCTGCAGAAGCCTCTGGACTGGTACCGAGAGAATCGCGGCGATGCGCTTTGGGGGCTTCGACGCCTCTTTCTGCTCATGGAAAAGCAGCACAATCGAGGGCAAGACGGTGCCGGCATCGGAACCGTGCGTTTCGATATGCCCGCTGGAGAGCGATTCATCACGCGGCTCAGGAGTGCCCAGCGGAATCCGATCGAACGACTGTTCGATACGGCGATGAAGCCGCTTCGCAACATCTCCGAAGACAAATTCGCCCAACTCTCCGCGGCCGAATTGAAGCATCGGATGCCACTTCTTGGCGAGTTGATGCTGGGGCACTTGCGGTATGGGACGCATGGTGGACGGACGATTGACGTCTGCCACCCGTATGTTCGCAAAAACATCGTGGCGAGTCGAAATCTCGCGGTGGCGGGAAATTTCAATCTCACCAACGCCCCCCACCTGTTCCAAGAACTCGTGGAGTACGGACTCGACCCGGTGGGCGAATCCGACACTCAAGTGGTTCTGGAGAAGATTGGGTACTACCTGGATCGGGAGCACGACCAACTCGCCGCCACGATGGGACCAGGATCTTTCCGCGGCCTCGAAGGCCGGAATCTGGCCGATGCCATCTCCAGTCAGCTCGACCTCATCCGGGTCCTGCGGCACGCCGCTGACCGCTTCGACGGGGGCTATGTCTTTGCATCGCTGGTCGGGAACGGCGATCTCTTGATCTGCCGTGATCCGGCTGGAATTCGACCCGCGTTCATCTATCGAGATGAAGCGGTGGTCGCGGCGGCCAGCGAACGCGCGGCGCTGGTGACCGCTTTTAACGTCGACCCCGATCAAATCGAGGAGCTCCCCGCGGCCCACGCACTGGAGGTCAAGCGAAACGGCGAGATCCGCATCGCACCGTTCACCGACCCCTTGCCTCTCAAACGCTGCACGTTCGAACGTGTCTACTTCAGCCGGGGCAATGACCGCGACATCTATCAAGAACGAAAGCGACTCGGCGCGAACCTCGCCGAGCGGGTGCTTCAGAAAATCGACTGGGACATTGATCACACCGTGTTTGGGTTCATCCCGAATACCGCGGAGACGGCATTTGCCGGCCTCCGTGAAGAAATCGACGCCAATCTCCGACGACGCAACGGCGAGGAACTCTGGAATCGCATCCAGTCCGGCGCCGTGACCAGAGCGGACGTCGACCGGCTGATCCGAACCCGAGCCCGCTCGGAAAAGGTGGCCCACAAAGACCAGCGTTTGCGGACGTTCATCACCCACGATGCGGCCCGGCGGGATCTGGTCTCGCATGTCTACGACGTCACTCGCGGAACGGTCACCCCCGAAGACACGCTCGTCGTCGTCGACGACTCCGTGGTTCGCGGAACGACGCTCCGTGATTCCATCATCACCATGCTCGCACGCTTGTCACCACGAAGAATCGTGGTCGTTTCGAGCGCACCGCCAATCATGTATCCCGACTGCTACGGGATCGACATGAGCCAGCTAGGCCGCTTCATCGCCTTCGAAGCGGCGGTCTCTCTGCTTCATCAACGCGGCGAGGAGGAACTTTTGCTCGAAGTCGAGGCGAAGTGCCGAGCGCAGGAAGACTTCGAACCAGCCGCGATGCGGAACCATGTCGCCATGATCTACGATCGGTTCACGCTCGAAGAGCTCTCCGATCAGGTTGCCACGCTGATCCGGAGTGACCGCCTCGATTGGGAGGGCGAGATCCAGATGGTTTATCAGGACATCCAAGGACTCCGAGAGGCGATGCCCGGCCATACCGGCGACTGGTATTTCACCGGGGAATATCCGACTCCGGGCGGCTACCGCGTCCTGAATACCGCCTATCTCAACTGGCGAAAGAGCGACGAACGCCGGGCGTATTGAAGCCATCGGACGAGATTCTGGAGATTGGCGTTGAAGACCCGCCAGTTTCGAGTCGACGAATCACGACACGTCCCTGAAAGAGCCATCCACTCCGAATGGCGATCAGGACTTGGATTCGACCGATGCACCCACCGCCGATCGTTCGCCAAGCCGCCTTGCCCCACCGAGCCGACGTTCGCACCGCCATCATTCGAGATCTGGCCACCTTCGCCAGCGTGAATGGCCCGCTTGACCCTGCCGCCAGTGCGGCCATCGCCCATCTCTACCGATCGCGGCTCGACGGAACCCACGCCCAGTACGAAGTTGGACACCGGGTCCGCACCGGCTTGATGGTTGCCTAAGCGGTTTTTACGGCCGACTGGGAAAGAAAATAGGAATCTCCTTGAGTCCGGAATGGCAACTTGCCATGCTCGATCTCGGAGACAGAGACACCGGGAGGCCCTTGCTGGAGAAGCGGGGCCTTTCGATTTTTTGGCCTTTCAGGCCTCCAAGCGTTCATACCGAGGGTCACGGACCGCCACGAAGCGCGGCAGCGATCGATCCTGAGCGGCGGCCAACCCTGTTCTCTGGAGTCTGGCACCCCCCTCGAAACCCATCGTGCGTCTTGACGCTTGGCGGCGAGACTGTTCTACTACCCGACTGCTCGGATGCAATCCTGATCCGGCTTCGTTTCGGCAATTCTCACTTCATCGTGGGTGGCGCCGGTTCAAATTCGACCCGTTCCGAGGCCCAAGGGCATGGATCGGGGTCCCATTCAGTCGGATGCTCGAATGGCCCGTTATCTCGGCCCCAAGGTCAAACTCTCCCGTCGCGTCGGTGTTCCGATCGCGGATATCCCGAAGCACACCTCCAAGCGGCAGCTCAACCCGCCGGGCCAACACGGATTCCGTGGACGTCGCCCGAAGGATTACGGCATTCGCAAGGATGAGAAGCAGAAACTTCGATATCACTACAACGTGATGGAGAAGCAGTTCCGCCGCTATGTCGATGAGGCCACGCGTCGCCCGGGTAACACCGGCGAGCTGCTTCTTCAGCTTCTGGAATGTCGTCTGGATAACGTTCTGCGACGCGCGGGTCTTACTCGCACGGTGTGGGCGGCTCGCCAGATGGTGGTCCATGGCCACGTACTCATCAACGGCAAGAAAGTCGACCGTCCGAGTTACGCCATCAAGCTCGGCGACGAGATCACGCTGCGTGAGAAGATTCATACCCTCGCTCGCGACAGTATGGAATCACTCGCAGGTCACATGGTTCCAGGCTGGCTCTCAATGAATCCATCGGAACTGACCGTCAAAGTCGTCGCGAATCCAACCTCGGACCAGATCCCGTTTGATGTCAACACGAACCTGATCGTCGAATTCTACCGTTGACCCAAATGGGCCTTCGGTTTCGACGCGTCGGTCCGCTTCACGGTCTGCGCACCAAAACGGGCCGTCGCGTCCGGATCCCTTTGAAGCCTGCAATGGCCTCGATGGACCGACGCGACGGCCCTTTCGTTTGAAGAGTCCATCCGTTTAAACGCTCGAAGAACCCTCGTCGTCATTCATGGAGTCGTCCCGGAAGCGGACGAAACAACTCCCCTCCCGATCATCGCCGTATCCGGAAGCCCCCATGTTCCAGTTCCTCCGCAAGTACGACAAGTGGATCCTCGCTGTGGGCGGTTCGCTGCTGATGATCACCTTCTTGGTTCCTCAAGCCATCCAGGGACTCTCCGAGTACAGCGCCCAAACCGGTGCCACTTGGGCGACCGTTGGCGCCTCAAGCGAATCCGTCTCGTCGGGTGAGGCGGATTATCTGCGGAAGCAGACCCGCTTGATCGACATCCTCGGAGCCGGAACCCCCATCGGCCAACTGGGCGTCGGGAATAACCCCGCGCACTGGTATCTCTTGGTTCGAGAGGCGGCGGCCGCCGGATTAATCGCCGGGACGAGTTCCGGATACGACGTCGCACAATCAATCGCGGCCAACCGGCCCGCCGAAGAAGCCGTGACGCCAGAGATGGTGATTGGCAGCCTTGCTGGCCAAGCCGGTCTGAGTCCGAAGCAGACCCTAGAAACACTCGCCGAAGTCCGAGGCGTCACCCAGTTGCTGGCCTTGGTGGGTACCGCGGGTCGCTTCAGCGATACCCGACTTCGCAGCGCTGCGGCCAGAAAATCGCTCGGCGTCGCCGCCGACGTCGTGGTCATCAATGCGGGCACCAACACCACCCTCCCCACTCCAGCAGTGGATGAGACCAACCTGACCGATCAACTCACGGCGCATCGTGAGGCGCTCGTCGGAGACGGCGAGAAAGGCTTTGGCTATCGGATTCCCGATCGTTTTAAGCTTGAATGGCTGATGATTCCGAAGTCCGCGGTGCGGGATTCTCTCGAGGACAGCACGGAACTCGGCCCGATCGAGCTCCGGAAGGCGTTCATGAAGGATCCCACCCGATTCGGAGCCCTCGCGAATTCCAGCGACTTCAGCAGTCGCGCCGACCAGGTCCGGACCATCGTTCTTGACGAACTGACTGACGCCCGAATGAAGGCCATCGCCAAGTTCCTTTCCGACCAGCTTCAGTTCCCGCGCCGTGGCATCAACCGCATCGGACTCCATTACGACCTCCCCGCAAACTGGTCCGAGCGTCGACAAAGTCTGACCACCCTCGCCGACGAAGCGGCCAAGGAATTCAACCTCCCGCTTCCCGCCTATCGTTCGAGCGGCCAAGACTGGCTGCAGATCACCGATCTCAACGATCAGGAACGATTCGGCGATCTGGCCAAGAGCGGCACCGATCTCTTCGGGCGGAATCGAATGCCTCTTCCCGAGGTCATCCCAGCGATCAAGGAATTCGGCGGGAGCGATACGGTCGCGGTGCAAGCACAGATCGGTCTTCCAACGATGACCACCCCCGACGGGGACCTCTTCTTGGCGAGGATCATCGCCACGGATCCCTCTCGTCCACCGGCAGACCTCGACGAGGTCCGGTCGGCGGTTCGCACTGACGTCGAAGCAATCTTCAAGTACGAGGCACTGGCCGCTCGACTCGGCGAAATCGAATCGGCGGCGCGAACCGACGGACTTCGATCTCTTGCCTCGCAATACGGCGTGCCGATCGAATTCGCACCGGACATCCGAGAGGCAAACCTCCAGTTCCTGCTTCAGTACGGAATCCAGCTCGCCTCCTCGATTCCCGGACTTGGCACCGACGCCACGGCGATCTCGGAAGTGATCGAACGAGCGATGAAGCTCGATCCAACCATTCCCGTCGCAGACCAGCCAATTGACCAGCGGGTCTTCGCGATCGCGCTTCCCGACCGGCTATCAATCCTCGTCATCTCGATCGACAAGTTGGCCCCGCTCACCGAAGAGCAATGGTCAGGTCTGGCGGCAAATCCAGCCCCACTGCAGGCAGCGATTGCAGAAGATCTCGCCACCTTTGACCCCGAGTCGATCTTCGGTTTCGAGGCCATGAAGAATCGCCATCGGTTTGAACCTTCACGCGAAGACGACACCGACGACGAATTCGCAGACGACGCACCGGCCGCCTGATCCGCCGATCAACGAGACCCTCTTGGATGAGCCGGATTCACCTCACCGGTTCACCACTCCCTCCCCACTCCTCTCCGAGATCGAACCGTGAGCACCATCGAACCCCTTCCGAACATCGACTTCGAACTCTTCTCGAAGCTCGACCTCCGAGTCGCCACCGTGACGGCCTGCGAATTGCATCCCAATGCGGACAAGCTCTTGAAGGTCACCCTCGATGACGGGACCCCAGAGGGGCGTCAGGTCTGCGCGGGCGTCAAGGCGTGGTATGAGCCTGCGGCACTCGTGGGCAAGCAGGTCGTGATCGTGGCGAATCTGGAGCCCCGAAAACTTCGAGGCGAGATCAGCCAAGGCATGATCCTCGCCGCCAGCGATCTCAAGGAGATCGCGACTCCAGACGAAACCACCGACGGTGGAAAGCCTGGGCCAGACGAACGGAATGTGGTCGTGATGACCATCGACAAACCTGTCAAGCCCGGTTCCCGCGTCAGCTGAACATTCGAAACCCCTGCATTTCAGCTCGATGGACCTTTTGATGATCCATCGGGGCGCTGCCACCGTTCTGGTCTTGATCCGCGCTGGACCTTGCTGAGACGGCCCCTACCGCTATTGAGCGCATCCCACTCACGCAATGGCGTCAAGACCGATCGCGGCCGCGTCGCGATCCGACAATAGGTTGCCATCCGAACGTTGGCGAACCGTGCCATCTCGCTTTCGACTCCGATCGCATCGAGGCTGCTCACGCAGATCCTCGATCGTCACCTCACCAAGAGATGTTTCGAATCTCGCCCGGCTCACGCCACAGACATCGGCGAGATCGTTGCCGAACCGAGCAAACGTGCCTTCCGGATCGGGGATGACGATTCCGGCATCGAGTGGATTGTCGATGCCGGCCTCCTTGGCTTCTTCGAGCGCCTTCAAGACGGCGTCGCGAAGATTCATCACCACGGACCATTCGTGGTCGCATTTCGCGGAAAGATTAAGCGGTTCGCAGAGGTGCACGTTGGCATCTTCGGATCGTTGAAGCGCCCGAAAAGCCTCGTCGGCGGTGTGCGGCACGATCGGTTCGAGCAGACGGCAGAGCAGGCTAGAGATCGCATGCATCACCGTTTGGGTTCGTCGACGGCGATGCGAATCCGCCACGTCGCAGTAGAGTCGATCCTTGGTCGCCACGAGGTAGATGGCGCTCAGGGTCTCGTTACAGAAATCGTAGATGACTTGATGGGCATCTCGGAACGCATACGTCGAGAACGAATGCCGGACCCGCTGTTCAACCCGAACGGCTTCGGCCAGCGCCCATGCATCGATCGATTCGGGTTCGATTGAATCGAGCGGAATGCCATCGCGATCCGCATCGAAGTCCGCGAGATTTCCCAATAGGAAGCGAAGCGTGTTGCGAATCTTTCGATAGCTCTCTCCGGCGACCCTAAAGAAATCAAGATCAACCTTGATGTCGTTCTCGAAGGGAAGCGAGCAGACCCACCATCGACAGACATCGGCGCCAAAGTCCTTGAGGAGCTCATCGACGCTCAGGGCGTTTCCGGAGGACTTGGACATCTTCCGGCCGTCCTTGCCCACCATGAAGCCGTGGGTGAGCAGCGTTCGATACGGCGCCTCGCCGGTGGCACCAATGGCGGGAAGCAAGGAGAGTTGGAACCATCCACGATGCTGGTCGCTTCCTTCAAGGTAGAGATCCGCCGGAATCCCCTGTCCTCGAGCACGCATGACCGCCGCCCAACTCGAACCAGACTCGAACCACACATCAAAGATGTCCTGCATCTTCTCCAGCGTCGCGATATCTACGCCTTCTGGAGCGTCTGGATCAGACGCGGGATCCCAGCCTGCGAGCAACTCGGCAGGACCCTCGCTGAACCACGCATCCGAGCCACGAGCCTCAAAGGCCGCCGCCACCGCACGGATCGAGGCGGGGGTCATCAGGACCTGCTCATCGGGCATTCGGAAGGCGGGGATCGGCAAGCCCCAGGCCCGCTGCCTGGAAAGACACCAGTCCGGGCGGGATTCGATCATGCCTCGCATGCGATTTCGGCCCCATGCGGGAATAAAATCGACCTTCTCGCCGGTCGCCTTCAACGCCATCTCTCGGAGGCTTTGATCGTCTCGCTTGGTCGGACGATCAACGGCCACGAACCACTGCTCGGTGGATCGGAAGATCACCGGCGTCTTCGACCGCCAGTCATGGGGATAACTGTGCATGAAGAGTTCGTGATGAACCAGATGACCGCTCTCTCTCAGTCGCGCGGTGATCAGCTCGTTTCCGTCCCAGATTGATTTGCCCTGTAGCCAATCCGGCGCCGTTTCGTCATACGTCCCGTCTCCAAGGACCGGACAATAGACCTCCAGCCCCTCTCGCTGGCCGGTTCGATAATCCTCTTGCCCGTGCCCCGGTGCCGTATGCACGAGTCCGGTGCCGTCTTCCAGCGTCACGTAGTCGGCTTCGACAATTCGTCCGATCCGTTCGAGTAGCGGGTGGCGGTACTCCAGTCCGAGCAGATCGCTGCCGTCGCATTCCGCGAGCACTTCGACCTCCTCGATGCCGCATTGTTCGACCACGGCCACCAGAAGTTCGCGTGCAACCACCGTTTCCTGACCATCGAGGCGAGCGAGCACATATTGGTATCTCGGGCCCACCGCGATCGCGAGATTGGCGGGAAGGGTCCACGGCGTCGTGGTCCAGATCATGAAACTCGGCGTGGTCTCGACCTCGATCTCGAAGGCCTTCCCAACCGCCTCCCGATCCGTGGCTTCGAAGTCGACGAAGACCTGTGGATCTTCCCGGTCCTCATATTCAAGTTCCGCTTCTGCCAGCGCGGTCTGATTCTCGATTGACCAATGCACCGGTTTGAGATCGCGATAGACAACACCTTGCTCGACGAGTTCGGCGAAGACCTCGATCGTCCGCGCTTCGTATTCCGGGTTCATCGTGAGATACGGATCGTCGTAGTCGGCGAGCGTGAGCAGTCTTCGCATCTGGCCCGCCTGAAGCTTGATGAACTTCTCCGCGTAGCTAGCGCATTCCCGACGGATCGCGATCCGACGAGTGTCCTCTGGAAGCGTCGCAAGCTTGGCGGTTTTTCCTTTCTCCTGGAGTTCGATCATCACCCGGTGTTCGATCGGCAGTCCGTGACAGTCCCAGCCTGGGGTATAGGGGCATCGCATGCCCTCCATCAATCGCGAACGAACCACAATGTCTTTGAGAACCTTGTTCAGGAGATGCCCGACGTGGATGGATCCATTCGCGTACGGCGGACCATCATGGAATCGGAAGGTCGGGGCGCCAGCTTCCCGCCGAGCGTCGTCAATGCGGGTGTACATTGACGCCGCTTCCCAGCGGGCCACCGTCTGCGGCTCGTTCTGGGCGAGATTGGCTCGCATCGCGAACGGGGTCGCGGGAAGGTTCAAGGTGTCCTTGAATCCGCGGGGCTTTTTTGACGTCTGATTGGTGGACTGGTCGGACATGGGGAGTGGGAATCCGGAGATGCGTGGAAGACGCTACAGGATACCCAAAGCCCTTCTCGGCACCGTTTCTGGGAGCCGTTTTGGAGGGGCTTCTTCCGATCCCAGAATCGGACCTGAAAACCAAGTGCCATGGCTTGGCCCCTCCGGGCGCAGGATCAAGGGTGGGTGGCCGTAGCACCACACCCGCCCGGTCCCACGGATTTTGGGGCTGCCAGCCGAGCCGTTCAGTCCTTGGGGATCTCGTCACCAGGTTTGATGACCTCATCGAGGTATTCCTGGAATGCCCCCTGCTGGTAACTGATGAAGCAGAAGACATGGTGCAGCGTGAACCACTCGATGTCGGACGGGTCCTTGTCAAGATCAGCGCGGATACGGTTCAATTCGGCGAGGAGTTTTTCAGATTTCATAGTGCGAGAGCGTATCAGGCCCCTGCCCGCAGGACGCGGGTCCGATCAGACACCGCCTCGCACCGGAGAGGTCAGCAGTCGTTCGCCAGCGCGGGCTCAAAAAGAAAACTCGGCCTGCTGATTAAAAAACAACAGGCCGAATCCGATCGAATTGGGCGACTCTCCTCCAAGGCCGCGCAACTCAACCCTTGGGTCTTCTCAAGCTTGCCAAAATAGTCGGCTTCCCCACCCGTCGCAACAGAATCAAACCTATTTTTCCTGATTCCGCCGCGGCCATGCTGCTCATGACATGATCAGCCCGAAAAACCACGAAGACGACGAGAACTAATCAATCGTTTTTATCGCGGGCGGGGCCGGGTTCTGAAACTCGACCATCGCATCCGATTGATGAGACCCATGATCGTGACCCCCCTCTTCGAGGAGCCCACTCGCCCACGCAATGACCAGACCCAACACGAGCATCGCGGTCATCGCAACTCGGTCATGTTTATGAAACTGCAACTCCGGCAGTACGTCACTGGCGGCGATACAGATGAACGTGCCGCCGCTAAACGCCAGCGCATAGATCGTGAAGATCTCCGCATTGGATGCGAGATCTGCTCCGAAGCGAAAGACGATCACACCGAGCGGAATCATCAACGCGAAGACGATGTTCACGAGATGCATCGCCGTTCGGCTTTTCCCGGAACGCTGCATGAGCGCGACGATCGTGAACGCATCGAAGGGCTTGTGCAGGACGATTCCCAGAAACACGGAAAAACCCAGTAACTCAAAGATCGTTCCGCCCGTGGATCCCGGCACGGGCCCGACGGTCGCGACCTGAGCCTCGCCGTTCGCCACGGCCGCACCGAGGGCGATTCCGGCCAAGAGAGTGTGAACCGTCAGTCCGACGAGGGCACCGATCCAGCCGAGACGATGCTCGGTCAACGGGGCATCTTCGGCACAGACGACGCTCGAAGCGTGATCGTGCCCACAGGTGTGACCATGTTCGTCGGGCGTCTCGTGATGATGAAAACAGAAGAACCGCTCCAACAAGAACATCGCGAGAAAACCCCCGACAGCGGCGAGCATCACGTCATGCATCGAGGGCCCTGAACCATGCGCGTGCACCACTGCTTCGGCCGCATGCCCCAGCATGTGCAGCATCCCCACGCCCAACATGACCCCCGAGACGAGACAAAGGGCCAACTGCATCCGGCGGTGGGTCAGCGAAAGCCAACTTGGAACGAGCCCACCAAGCACCGAGACGACGAGAATGACGCCACAGTAGAGAAAGAGAGTTGCGAGCACAGACATGCGAAGGGGCCTCCTGAGCGGAAGATATCCTGAAATGCCTCGCCAAGTGAATGGCACGAACAATCTCGTTTGAGGCCGGCTGGATGGGTGGTTCCGGGGAAGATATACTCCGCGATCGCCGACGCTCACCGAGTCGGTATCTGCGGGGCCGTAGCTCAATTGGGAGAGCGCCTCGGTCGCATCGAGGAGGTTGTCGGTTCGATCCCGATCGGCTCCATTCGCTCCGCGTACCCTCTTCACCCACATCTTTGGGCGGAGAGGGTTTTTTTAATGCGCAGCCCTCCGTGACCGCAGAAGCGGCGTCTCCCGACGACCCCTGACCACACTTCAACGAGACCCATGCCGCGAGGCTGCCACCGACCCACCAAGCCCTCAGCCTCCCCTCGCGTCGTTGGCGGGCACACAGAATTTGAATAATTCCGTGGATTCTCCGTTGGGGCGACCGAAATCTCGCATGTTGCCTTTAACGAGGTCGTTCGAACCCATCCTCCGAGAGAGAACGGATGGCCGAGCCCTCAATTGACTCCGGATGAGAGTGTGAGAAGTATCTGGTCTTCGAATCTGATCGATCTCGACGATTCTGGTTGAATCAACTTCTGGTTGAATCAATAAGGATCCCGAATCGCGGACCGAATACTTCTCAAATGACGCCTGGTGGTGACACCGGGCGTCATTTCTAGATCCACTGCTCAGTCTTGAGGACGGCCGGCCTTGCCCAGCCGACCCAAGGCAGTAGCATCCAACACATGAATATCAACTTTTCATGGCGATACCGCTCTTCGCGAGCACTCATGCCGATCCTCGTGTGCGTCACGTCGTCGGCCTTGCTGCTGGCGTTTGCGGAATCGGCGAATCAGGATCAGACGGCCCCCGCGCGGAAATCTGCCTCGCCGCCGAGCAAGGCGATCGAGCGACCGCGAGTGCTGGTCTTCTCAAAGACCGCGGGATTCCGGCACGGGTCGATTCCGACCGGCATCAAGGCCATGGTCGAACTTGGAAAGCAACATGGCTTCGAGGTCATCACCACCGAAGACCCCACTCGCTTCAATGAACAGGAGCTCGCCAATCTTTCCTGCGTGGTCTTCCTGAACACCACTGGCGACGTGCTTGATGATGCTCAGCAGAAACAATTCGAATCGTTCATCCAAAGGGGCGGGGGTTACGTGGGTGTCCACAGCGCCGCCGACACGGAGTACGACTGGCCCTGGTACGGAAGACTGGTCGGCGCGTGGTTCAAGACGCATCCGCGCATCCAACCGGCCAAAATCAACGTCGAAGATCGAAACTTTCCCGCAACAAAGATGCTCCCGTCGGTCTGGGATCGAACAGACGAATGGTACGTCTACCGGGATAATCCACGGCCGAACGTCAAGGTCTTGATGAGCCTTGATGAGACGAGCTACGAAGGCGGTGGCATGAATGGCGACCACCCCACGAGCTGGTACCACGAATTCGACGGCGGGCGTTCTTTTTACACCGGCGGCGGACATACCAACGAGTCGTATGCAGAGCCGCTCTTCCGACAGCATCTCACCGGTGCGGTGATGTGGGCGGCCGGGATGTTGGATGCACCCGCGAAGACGAAGACCAAGACGCCCCGCCCGGCGAAGACCGTTCAACCTTAAAACTTCGAAGGCCTCAAGACCTTCCAAACAAAAAGCCGCCACACCATGAAGCACCGTTCACTCACCATCACGTTCGGCATCATCGTCGCCCTCACGGTGATCGGTTTGATGTTCTTCCGCGGCCCCGAGTCAACCGATGCGGCCGCCAGCGAAAACCATCCCAACACAGGCCCATCCACTCGAGCCATCGAGAAGCACGCCGAACACGGCGAACGGCACTCGATGTGGGTGACCGCGACCGCCTACTGCAGCCGCCCCGAAGAGACGGATGGTGATCCCTTCATCGCGGCTTGGAGCGATCGTCTCAACCCGAAGGTGAAATCGATCGCCGTCAGCCGAGACCTGCTCGACGAGGGCCTCCACCACCGTACGAAGGTCTGGATCGAAGAGGATGGCGTGGAGTCAGGCCCCTACCTCGTGCTCGACAAGATGAACAAGCGATGGAAGCACCGGATCGACGTCTATTTCGGCACTGATCTCAAGGCCGCGCTTCAGTTCGGAAAGAAGCGGGTTCGGATCTTTTGGAAGCAAGATTCCGATTCGAAGACCGGGTCTTGAGCATCATTCCGCACCGGTCCGACAGGTTGTCCACGGTCGACGAGGAACCGTCCGCATAGACTCCTCTGGTGACTACCACGCCCGTCCAAGAAAGTCCCGAACTCCCCGACGCCTATCGCGGTTCCCACTGGGAAACCCCCGCAATGCGTCAGTTCACGCGCTTCAAGTCAGCGCATCCGGACTGCCTACTTTTCTTCCGGATGGGCGACTTCTACGAGCTCTTCGGCCCTGATGCCGAGGCGGCGCACCGGCTCCTCGGAATCACCCTGACGGAACGAACCAAGGGCATGCCCATGGCCGGGGTTCCGCACCATGCTGCGGAGAATTATCTTCGGCGACTCGTGGAGCAAGGAATTCGGGTCGCGGTCTGCGATCAGATCCAAGATCCCAAGGAAGCCAAGGGTGTGGTTGATCGAGCGGTCACCCGAGTCCTCACGCCAGGAACCTTGGTCGACGAGACGTTGCTGGAAGCGGGCCGTGAGAATCTGGTGGCGGCGGTAGCCCCGGGACCGGATGATCGAGTGGCCATCGCGATCGCTGAACTCTCGACCGGGGCATTCACGCTTCAAAGTTGCGATCGGCGCGATCTGGCCGACGCCCTCGCGAGATACGCACCGAGCGAACTCCTGATTCCCGACCCAGGAGATCTGGGCGAAGACGATGCGATCGATCCGGACCTCGCCGAAATGATCGGCGCGGTGGTGACCCATCGCCCCGTCTGGAATTTCGCGATCGACGAGGGCGAGCGAGTCCTCCGATCGCATTATCGAGTCTCCAGTCTTGAAGCCTTCGGATTGGCCCCCGGCGATCTCGCCAGCGCCGCGGCCGGTGGCTTACTGCGATACCTGCTTGAGACCCAAGCCGCCGGAGGGGTCGATCGGCCGCTTCCCCATCTCCGTCCGCCCCGCCATCGCGACGAAGATCGGAACATGCGCCTCGATCTCTCGACCCTTCGTAGTCTGGAGATCGAACGCACTAGTCGGAGTGGTGAGATCGCCGGTTCACTGCTCTCGGTCTTCCCCCACTGCCGGACCGCCATGGGCCGACGCTCGCTGCGACGCCGTCTCTGCTGGCCGCTTCTCGACGCCGAAGAGATCCGCATCCGACACCGCGCCGTCGGCGGGCTGATCGAGGACCGCGATGCTGCCGAAAACGTCCGACAGGCAATCACCGGCGTCAACGACGTGGCCCGGATCGCCGGACGGATCGCGGTCGGCCGCGCGACCCCACGAGACGTTGTCGCCCTCGGAAGAAGCGTGATCGCCGCCGGTCCGCTGGTCGATCTCTTGGCGGCTCGTCCCGCCTTCGCCGCCGCCCACGAACAACTCAACGCGGCCGTGGCCCGACTCTCTCCACTCGCCGAACGGATCGACCAGACCTGTCTCGAAGACGCACCAACCCACCTTCGCGAAGGCGGGCTCATCCGCGACGGCCTTGATCCCGAGCTCGACAACGCGCGCGGCCTCGAACGAGATGCGACCGAGTGGCTCGCGATCTATCAAGCCAAAATCGTCGAAGAGACCGGCATCGGCGCGCTCAAGGTCGGATTCAATCGGGTGTTCGGATACTACATCGAGGTGAGTAAAGCCAACGATGCGAAAGTACCCGCGAATTTCGTGCGAAAGCAGACGCTCAAGAATGCCGAACGTTACATCACCGACGAGTTGAAGACCTTCGAAGACAAGGTACTCAGCGCGGGCGGCCGGGCGATCGAACGAGAGAAGCGAATCTTTGCCGAACTCTGCCTCGCCATCTCGGAGGCCGTCGAACCGATCGCGGCATTCGGCGACGCGATCGCGGAGATCGACTGCACGGCCTGCCTCGCCGAGACGGCCTACCGACTCGGCTGGGTGCGGCCAGAAATGGAAGACTCTGCGGTGCTTGAACTAACCGGGGCACGACACCCGGTCCTCGATGCCTCGATGCGAGATCGGTTCGTCCCGAACGATTGCGCCCTCGGAACCACCGACCAGACTTCGACCCTGGCACTTATCACCGGCCCCAACATGGCTGGCAAGAGCACCTACATCCGGCAGACCGCCTTGGTAGTACTGCTCGCACAGTCCGGTTCGTTCGTCCCCGCCACCCGCGCCCGGATCGGCGTGGTCGATCGGATTTTCACTCGAATCGGGGCCAGCGACGAATTGCATGCCGGGCGATCGACCTTCATGGTCGAGATGACTGAGACCGCAAATATTCTTCACCACGCGACGGATCGAAGCCTCGTGGTGCTCGACGAAATCGGCCGAGGTACCAGTACCCTCGACGGACTGAGCCTGGCTTGGGCGATCACCGAGAACCTTGCAGAACGAGGCACTCGAACGCTCTTCGCGACGCACTACCACGAGCTCACGGCGATTCCCGATCGGCTGCCAACGGTGACCAACCTCCATGTATCGGTTCGCGAGTGGCAGGATCGCATCGTCTTTCTGCATCTGATTCAACCCGGACGGACCAACCAGAGCTACGGGATCCATGTGGCCGAACTCGCCGGCCTGCCGAGCGCGGCGATCGAACGGGCACGAGAACTGCTTGCCACGCTCGAAGTCCGGGAAGGTGACGCCGCGGCCAAGGCGGCCACCATTCCTTCGGCACCCGTCACCCCGCCGGCCGATCAGATGTCATTGTTCACTGAGTTCATTCCGCATCCCGCGATCGAAGAACTCCGGTCGCTCAATCTCGATGCCATGACCCCGCTCGAAGCATTCGACCGACTCCGGGCACTCGCGGCGAAGACGCGTGGTGCCAGCGATGCCTGATCCAGCCCCCCCGATCGCCACGGACTCCCGACCACCCAAAGCAAGTCCCGCGGGTCGATTCGCGGCGATGCTGGCACTGTTTTCGTTACCGCTTTCGCTCTTTGGAATCGGCGGCGTCCTTGGCTTGATCGCCATCGCCATCGCGAGCCGAGCCGACGTGCGAAACGCCAACCCGAAACAAGCATTCGCCACCGTCATCATCGGTTTCTTTGCGGTCCTTCTTGGCGGCATCGTCGCGAGCAGTTGGCTCATTGGACCGGGTCGCTACGAACCACCATCGGTGATCGGCATGACTCAGACCGGCCGAGTGACCACCCTCGATGATGGTCCCTTCGAACTCGCCAGCGGCGACGGACGCGTGACCCTCGTCGATGTCTGGGCGACCTGGTGCGGCCCCTGCATCGCGTCGATCCCCATGCTTGAAGCGATCCATCGCGACCTCGGGGACGAAGTTCGGGTCATCGGAATCTCCAGCGAATCGGAACGGACCGTCCGCGGCTGGCTGGAGCGACGACAAACGGAAGTTCGTTCCGGCACCCTGGCCGCCTCGGCCCTGCCGACCTACCCAATGGCCACCGGAGGCCAAACCCTCCCGGATCTGGTCCGCGCGACCCAGGCGTATCCAACCATGTACCTGCTCGGCCCCGACGGAAGCGTTCGACAGCAACTGGTCGGCATGCACGATCTCCCGACGATCCTCGCGGCGATTCGTGCCTCATCACTCGAACCGGACGACGCGGCAGTCGAAGGCCGCTGAGGTCCGAACCGCGAACGCCCGTGCGATCTTCGAGGACCGAGGACTCAGAAACCCGCTGAGGCGTGCCCAAGGGCCGCTCCACCACCGGATCCGCCTCGCATGTTTAAGATCGAACCATGCACCTTCTTCGAATCGTGACGCTCGGCGTGCTGATTCTCGCCTTCCTCCCGACCGGCTGTGGGTACGGAGGCAGCGGAGTGGCGCCGACGCCTCCGCGCCTCCTCGGAACCATCCAGACCGCGACGCTGAAGGCCACCGACCAAGGGGAAGTCGAGCTGGCGTCGGGCGATGATCGAATCACTCTTCTTCTGGTCTGGGCGACGTATGCGCCGGACTCGGTCTCGATGCTCTCGACGCTCGAAGCGCTGCACCGGGACCACCCCGGGAAGATCCGGGCCGTCGCCGCGTCGATCCAATGGGCGAAGACGGTGATTTCGTGGCTTGAGAGTCGGCGCCAGGCGGTGGAAGACGGCGACCTGACATCGATCGAGGCACCGACCTATCCGGTGGTGACCTCGGAGGGCGCGTCGGTCGAACTCATCGACTGGGCGGATCGGCCGACGCTGTGGTTTCTCTCGGGAGACGGTCTCGTGCTCGATCGCCTCGACGGACTTCAGGACGCGGCGACGATTCTCGCGAGGGTCGAAGCGCTTCGCGCCGCATCCGACGCGTCCGCGGACGCGATCGAAAAAGTCGACTCCGCACCTTCCCCCCTCGGCGGTTGCGTGATCGAACGGCGGGATGGAGAGGTGCCGTCAGATCTCCGACTTCACACGGAGATCCTCCGCGATGATCGCTATGCGCCATTCACAAAACATCTGACCTCGGGTGGGGTCGTCTTCATCGCGACCGACGACGTCGAGGATTCCTTCCTGACCGCGGTCGGCGATCTGCACGCGGCGATGTTCGATCCGATGGCGCCCGGGATCGATCGTGGCCTGCAGGATGCCGTCCTCACCTCGATGTTCGAAGCTCGAACCGCGATTCCGATGTGGAAGGGTGAAGAACCCGACTTTCCAGACCAAGACGACTGGAGCGCGTTCGATCGACTCACCGATCGGCTCTCGATCTGTGATGCGATCTTCCAACTCGACCCGCGAGACCGTGCGAGCCAGCCGATGGAAGTGGTCGAACACCTGCTCCACCACCTGAACATGGTGGGCCTCCACGATGTCTTTCCGGATGACTGGGGCATCACCACCAGGTCCACGCTGCACCGTTCGATGCGGAAGGCGCTGGATGAATCGTGGTACGTCGTCGACTACCTCGACGAATTCGACGAGGAGGAGGAGGCCGAACGAGTGCTCCTGCAGGAGTATTCCTACTGGGTGATCTCGACCGAGTGGGATCTCCAACGCCCCTTCGGACCCGACGCGGAGAACGGCGAATGGAATCTCTCCGACCCGGAACGTTTTCGTTCGCTTCAGCCCGAACTCCACGCGGCGTTCGATCGAACGATTCCGAAAGTGCTCACGCCGCCGAATCGGGCTGCACTCGCAGCATTCGCCGAGTGAGGGCTGACGAACATCATTTCCTCCCGGCCGCCCAGACCGCGATGTCACCGTCGGGTTCTGAATCCACCGATCCTTGACCGATGCCCCAATGCTTCGAGGAACCCGCGAGGCCGTCGCGCTGCAGATCCTTCCATCCGCCGGATCCGGGGCCCGACGATGCCATCCCACGACCTTCATCGTCATCTCGATCAGGCCCGAGGATGTAGAGGAGCGGCCGACCGTCACGATATTGGTATCGCACCGTGGACCCATCAAAGGGATCTCGCGCGAGTTCACCGCCAGCTGCAAACTTGAGTTCGTCGAGCGAATGCGGCCATACTCCGTTTCGTCGACGGGTCGCTTCGAGTTCGAGCACAGTCAGCACCAGGTCACGTTCCATTCGGACCGCCGCGCCCGCGAAGACCAAGCCCTCGGTGGCGGGAATGATCAGCGTGATCGGGAAATACCGGATCCTCAGCATCAAGTCATCCTTCATGGACTCCCGCGGGATCTCGTCAATCAACCCCAGCGTGGCGAGATCGATCTCCCAAGGAGGCCTCGACGCCTGCTCCTCGACCGCGTCCATGGTGTTCATCCAAAGTCGAACCGCGTCCGCCCGTCCAATCGTGAGTTCGGCAACGAGCGGGCCCAGCAAGAATTCGCCTGCCCCCGTGTCAAAGAACTCCGGCCTGAGATCCTCCGAAGGCACACCGAGCATTTCGACCACCGGCGAACCGAGAGAGAGCGACCCACCTCCTTGGCCGTCATCGGTATAGACCCGTTGAGCGATGTCGAGGAAAAATCGCCGTTCGTCGGCCACCACCAGCCTGAGCCGTTGATCATCCAATCCGCGGATCAGGTCGGCCAGCGCCACCAAGGAAGGGTCGTCGATGTTCCCGGGGAACGCCGCGATCGAATCCAAGACCACGGTGAATGCCAGTCGCTCCATCGACATGCCCACGAGTTGCGCAATCATGATCGAGGGCGTTCGCGTTTGTTCGGCAAGCCCGAGCATCGCGGTGATATCCGCCACCATTCGGGGCCCGTCTTCTTCGATCACGGCACGTCGAGCGTCGGCGGCGAGTAGACGGGCCGCGAGCCGTACGCTGCCAAAGTACGGAAACTCCAACATGAGAATCGAGTCTTGAAATCCGCCCTCATCCTCTCGGGCGACCGACTCGAGATTCTGGGATTCTTCACCGAAAAACCTTCGATCCGCCAGATCTTCGAGCCCCCGCGGGCTGAGCGAAAACCCGAGCAGCGGACGATTCGCCGCGGCACGGAGTCGCTCCAGAGCCGGTTCTGCCGCGACGAAGAACTGGTCAACGACCGTCGCATCGAGCACTTCGCCATTGACGGACAAGGCCGGGGGCTCCAACTCCGCGTCGATCCACGGTGAGGATGATTCCGACATCGATGCTTCGGCAATCTTGGAGAGCATCTGATCGACCGACATCGATTCATCAAGGGGGGATCCCACCAGACCACGCATCGTGGTGATCGCCTCGCGAATCTCGGGCCAAGAACGATCCTCAGGCTCAGACGCTTCGGTCGGCGCGTTCAAGATCGCCACATAGTCGACGGCGATCCGGATTTCGCGGTTCCGATGCTTGATCGCGAGCAACAGGTAGCACACGATCAAGACGCCGAAGCACAGGAAACCAGCCCGAACAACTTGGCGAGTATTCCGCGCGAAAAGTGATCGCTTCCGCCACATCGACCGTCGGATGAGTCTCGCGGTGATTCGTTCATGGCCGAATGCTTCGATCAGTGTCGGCGCGGAAACGCCCTCCGCCAATCCGTCTCGAAAATGGTCGAGCAGATCATGGGCGACCTCGACTCGTTCGACCCGGGCCAGTCGAGTTCTTCGCGCGACTCGCTGCACCAACAGGGCCAATTCTTCGGGAAGACCCGACGCGGCGATGACCGCGTTCACATCAAGGCTTCCGGAGAGGCGACCGCGAGCCAGATCCCGCAGCGGCGTGGTCCGGAGCCGCCAAAAAAAATTCGGCCGCGAGTTCGTTTTGGAATTCTCAGACATGGCGTGGCCCCCTGGCTTCAGACCTCATCAATCTTCGATCGGAATCCCACGGGATCCGCAGATCGTTCAAGCAGTCAAGCGACGGCGAGACACGGTGCCGTCAGACGCCCCGAAACGACTCCGAGCGATTGCATGGCGTCGGTGACGGCTTGCCACTGCTTCCGATCGGACGCCAGTCTCGTCTCACCCTGGCCGGTGAGCGTGTAGTACTTCCGAGTTCGTCCATTCTCCGCGACTCGTCGCTCGCTCCGAACCAGCCCCTTGGCCTCGAGGTTGTAGAGCAACGGATAGAGGGTGGACTGCCCCATCTCCAGCGTGCCCTCAGTCCGCTCCGTGAGCGCCTCGACCAGTTGGTACCCGTACATCTCGCCCCTCGAAAGAAGGCTCAACACGGCCACAGGGCCAGCTCCTCGCATCAATTCACGTTCGATTCGCATCACGGTGTCTCCATCAATCGAGGTTCGACTTCATCCTGCCTTAACGACAAGACCAACGAAGCATACTATGCAAAACATACTATGCCAACCACTTTTCGGCCAGAACCAATGGAATGAGCCCCTGAATAGCCCAACTCGCTGGACTACACTGAGCCTGTGGGATCTTTCTCAGGCATCTTGGCTCGGCTTCTGGTGATGATGGCCACCTTGGCATTTGGAGGGGTCATCGCATCTGCCCTTCCGGCCGCCTCGACCACGGCCGCGGAATTGGCGTCACCGGACGACGAGATCGATCTGACCCCTCGAACGCCTCTCAACAAGGCGCCCGCGGCCGAGCAGACCGCGATTCGGAATCTCCTCGGAGCGCTCGCGTGGCCACGACGGGTCATCGCGGTCCTCCGACTTCAGCGATTCGACTGCCCAGACTCTGCCGCGATGGTGATCGATGCCCTGCACGATCGACATCTGGCGGTGAGGTCCTTCGCGCTTCTGGTGCTCGCACATCGGAATGTGCCTCAGGAATCCAAATGGCTGACCCACGAAGTCGAGCCCTCGGTGATCAGGACGGCGATGCGGGTCGGCTACCGCGTCGATCCCGATCGCCTCGCCCGAGGGGCCGCCGCCCTCTCCCGAAGTTCGAGGCTTGACGACAAGCTCTTGGCCGCCGAACTTGGCCTGCTGTCGGAGGATGAAGATCTCCAAAAACTCGCGATCGAGCTCATTCGGACGGTGATCCTTCGAATGAACAAACAAGAGGCGGGAAGTCTCAGCCCGAGGCTTGCTCGGGTCACCGGCGGGGATGACCTGAGACGCGACTACAAGTGGCGTCTCTGGTACCAGAAGAACCGCGGACTCCGAAGCATTGACGCCGCCCGCATGCTCCCGCCCCGAGCAATGGCAACCCCGCTGGCGGCAGGTACGGACGCGCCAGTCGTCGCGACGGCGTCGAATCCCGCGGACCTCAGTGAGATCGCAGTGCTGCCCCTGGAGGCGTTCACCGCCCTGAGTGATCATCTTGAGGCGCTCGCACTTCAGCCGCTCGATCTGGCCATCGTGCTCGACTGCACGGCCAGCATGTCGGGTGAAATCGCCGAGGCCCAGGGAGGTGTTGACGACTTGATGCGGTTCGTGGGAGACGTCGCCGGCGGAATCCGGGTGGGAATCGCTGGGTATCGCGATCGCCGAGAGCTCTTTGAAAAGGTCGGATGGGATCTCACCGGATCGGTCGACATGGCCCGGGCCAACCTCTGGCGATTGAGTGCCGAAGGCGGCGGTGATCGACCCGAACTGGTCGATCAAGGACTCGCACTGGCGTATACCACGTTCTCCTGGAACCCTCGCAATCGCGGGGTGTTGATCCTCGTCGGCGATGCGCCTCCCCATCCCGGCCACGGCGAGGGCTGCATCAAACTGGCGAAGTTTGCTCGAGCGCGGGGCGTGACGACCCACGTCATCGGTTGCGATCCCCGCATCGTGGACAGCGAAGAAAAAACGCCCGACGAAGAACTCGAAGACCTTGATGACGGTGGCGCGGTGAGCCCGTTCGACTTAGAACGAGGCGAGGACGCGATCAGCCGACCGACCAAGCGGCGTCGATGGAGCCGACATCGTGATGCGATCGAGTTCTTCCCCGAGATCGCCGAAGCCGGTGGTGGACGGGTGGTCAATCTAGACCGCGACGAGCGACTCGTTCCGGAGATCGCGGGGCTCATCGTCGGCGTCGATTTCGAGGAACCGATGGTCGAGTTCTTTGAGGTCTACATGGAGCTCTGTCGCTGAGCCATGCGGCGGCCGCCTCATCCGCCCAACGCCAGTGGAATCAACGAGGACTCACTTCGGCGGTTGCGTGACGGACCCGCCCGGCCACTTCTCTTTCTCGCCTTCGAGTTCGACGAGTAGCTTCCAAGCTCGCTCAAGGATCTCGCGGACGTTGACACCTGTGGCACCACTGGCAACGACGACCTGATCTGGGTCAAGGCCAATCGCGTGCGACGTGCGACGAACCAGACTGTCCTTCTCTTCAGGATCGACGAGGTCAACCTTGTTGAGCACCACGAGTTCGGGCTTCTCCGCCAAGACTGGACTGAACGCATGTAACTCGCTTCGAATCACGTCGTGATTCGTCACTGGGTCGCTCTCGTCGAATGGCACCAGATCGATCACGTGGATGATCACCTTCGTTCGCTCGACATGACGCAGGAAGTCGTGCCCGAGCCCGGCGCCCTCGGCCGCCCCTTCAATCAATCCTGGAATATCCGCGATGACGATTCGGCGGTCTCCCGGGAGTTCCGCGATACCCGGCTGCGGCGTGAGCGTCGTGAACGGATAGTCCGCGATCTTCGGGCGAGCCTTGCTAACCGCACTGAGTAACGTCGATTTTCCCGCATTCGGCAAGCCCACGAGACCGACATCGGCAATCAACTTGAGTTCGAGGAGCAGGGTCCGTTCGATCTCGGCTTCGCCCGGCGTCGCTTCTCTCGGCGTCTGGTTGGTCGAATTCTTGAAATGCTCATTACCGAAACCACCACGCCCGCCTTTGGCAACCACCACCTCCTCGCCGGGATGATTCAGGTCCGCGATCACGTCCCCGGTCTCTTGATCTCGCACGATCGTCCCGACCGGAACTTTGACCATCTTGTGTTCACCGTCTGATCCGTGACGACTGGTCGAGGCACCAGGCTTCCCTTTGTCGGCGAAGAAGTGCGGCGCATATCGAAACGGGAGCAACGTATCGAGGTGAGGATCGGCCACGAGAACCACATCGCCGCCGCGGCCACCGTTGCCACCGTCAGGCCCACCCTTGGGAATGAATTTCTCTCGGTGCAAACTGACGCAACCGTTGCCGCCCTTGCCGCTTCGGACAAAGATCCGGGCTTCGTCGATCATGAGCATGGCGGTGATCTCCGAAAAGAGGCGTGGACGTTGAACGTTGGAGAATCGAACACGCCCCGAGCGATGAGCGCTCGAGGCGTGACTAATGTTTCTCTGGTGAAACCCTCGAACCCGACTCAGTTCGACGAGGCGACTGCTCGATCGATCACCTCGTACCGAGGGATCGATGCATCGGCCGGAACGATGTCGATGAATCGGCCACGAAATCGGACCGTCCCTTCGACCCGTGCCATGAGCGTGTCATCCTTGCCTCGCTGAACGAGGTAACCAGCCTTGAATCGAGTTCCGCACTGCCGGACGATGATCGCGCCAGCCTTGGCGCGTTGACCACCGTAGAGCTTGATGCCACGGAACTGGGGATTCGAGTCACGGCCGTTCTTGGACGAGCCCTGTCCCTTTTTATGTGCCACGATCAGCTCCGATCAATCCTCGCATGGCAACGGCATCAGGGCCGTCATCGCGAGCGGTGTACAAAGGTTGGCGGAATACAAGACGCATTCCAAACTGCCGAATGGACCATGATAGCGAAAACCCGTGCGATCGCCAATCCTGCCAAGCGATCCAAATCTCGACGTCAGCGATAGATCCAGCAACCAGCGGACTTGCCACCGATCTGGAACTCCGATTCGCACATCGGTCCGCGACGATTCTTCCGCGTATCAAGTACCAGCGGGGTCGATCCACGCTGCTCCGGGTCTCCCGCGACGACGTATTCCCGCCGAAGGGTCCGATACAACGAGACGGGCTGGTCGGTCTTGGGATGCTTGACGACTTTTCGATCGCTGGAAAGCCCCTGGAAGAAAAGGGTCACCTCAGTGATGTCTTGATCCTCTGCGGGCCACACCGCAATGCCCGTGCGAGCATTTTCCTTGCCCACTCGAAGATCACCGATGATTCGATTCTGATCCTCGAGGAGCGGGTTACCCAGCAGTTTCTTGAGCTGTCCGATGACGCGACTCGGGACGCCACGGCCCGAGCGAAGGACCTCACCGCTGTCCATGAAGAGCTCGATTCGAGGGGCGAAGACGAGATCTCGTTCTGTTTGGTTGGTCACGGTGTAGGTGAAGTACCAATACCGACGCCCGTCAACGGGATCGACGTAGAGCCGGAGATCGCCGGGCGCAAGATCCAACTGCCAGTCAAGGGACGAAGCCGAAACTGGCGCCGAGGCCGGAGCCGGGGCCGTGGTGATTCCAACCACCATCGCCATGGCGGTCGCGATCAAAAGGGCACAGGCCGGACCGAGCGAGGATCGCGAGAGTCGGGTTGGACGCATCTGAACCATGTGGGAGCTCCTAAAAAGCGGTTCGAGAGTGTATCACGATCGGTTCCATGAGGATCACGGAGGATCACGGAGGATCACGGAGGATCGCCAGAACCCCCGCAGCCTCGCCGGGTGGTACGTTTTCCGCAGAATGACGATCTCCTCCAACCATCTCCCCTCCCCCGTCGGGTCGCCCGAGCGAATCAAGCCCAATGAGATTGAGCAGGCGATCCGCGTCTTGGTCCACGGGGACCGAGCGGCCGCGACCCGGTTTCTGGAGTACGCCAAGGCGTCCAACCTGGCACTCGATCAAACCTGGGTCCTCCGGAATCCCTCCGGCGAGATCGGGATGACCGCCCTCGCGGCCCCCGCGGTGGGCCGCACGGCCATGATTTTCGCATCAAGACCGACCGACCGGGCCGCCGCCATCAAGGCCGGGGTCTTAATCGACGCCACCGCCACGGGTTGCAGGAGCATGGGCGTCGACCTTGCCCAAGCCCTCATCGACCCGGTCGATTCCTTGGAAGAATCGATGTTTGTGGCCGGCGGCTTCCACCGATTGGCTCAGTTGGACTACTTGGAACGGCCCGTGCCTCGCTTTGGCACCATCCAGACTCCTGCACTGGATGCCAACGTTGAAATCCGAAGTTGGAATCAAGACGATCACGCCGGCCTGATTGACCTGCTGGACCGGACCTACGAAGACACGCTGGACTGTCCGGGCCTCGCCGGCCTCCGCCAGACCCAAGACATCTTGGCAGGCCATCTGGCCTCCGGAACGGTGCAGCCGCAGTGGTGGCACATCCTGTACGTCGATGGCAAGGCCGAAGGCGCGCTGCTCTTCAATCGCGGAAACGATGGCGCCTCCATCGAACTCGTGTACCTCGGATTGACCGCCAAAATTCGTGGGCGCGGATTCGGCAAGACCCTCTTGACATTTGGACTTTCTCTGGTCGACGGCGATGACGCCCGCACCGTCGTCCTCGCCGTTGACCGCGCAAACCTCCCTGCAGTCAGGCTCTACCGTCGCGCGGGCTTCCGCCATTCGGTCCGACGCACTGCCGTGGTTCGATCCTTGATCGAGCCTTGACTCCGGCCTTCGCGTCTTTTCCACAATGTCTCGCCAACCTGACCGCCACATGGTGGATTACTTTTTTTCGACCGAGGAGAACCCTTGCCCGGCAAGGGATTACACACCGAGTGACTCGGTGAAAGGCCATCGTGGTCGTGGCAGAGTCGCGTCTTGCGGGTAACTTTCACGTTCGCCCAAGGATGGGCCACTCGCCCGATCGGCGGGGCTTCGATGGGACCGAATCGCCAGCGCGACCTTGCGTCGATCTGGGGGCCGGCCCGGACCAGTTCCGCTCCATTTCCGATCGGGCGGCGAGACCCCGGATTTTCTTCCGCGATCTCGTGATATTTCGAGTGTGGGATTCTTCGTCGGCTTGGCCGGCCTTGAGCCAGACTCGAAATCGGGACGGACTCCAATGAGAATCTCATGATCGCTTTCTGACCGGACCCTGAGCCGGAGGGCGATCGTTGTGGCCACCGGACCTGAGCATTGCTCGGTGGCTGATTGAAGACCGTTGAGTACCTCGAGGTTTCGATGACCTCGGTTCGGAGCAAACACCCGATGACCAGTTTGACCAAGTACTCAGGCACACGCCGTGAAGAAAATCTTCCCAAGGGTGATCCAACCGAACGAATCGGCCGCGAAGTGGCTCGTCAGGTTGGGTCCCGACGATGGGATATGTGGTTCGATCGAACCACCGCCTTCGTCGTCCAAGACGGCCAACTCAGAGTTGAGGCCGACAGCCGGTTTGTCGCGGATTGGATCGAGCGACACTTTCGCGAGGCCATCCAGATCGCCGCCCGAGCCGAACTGGGCGACGACATCAAAGTCCAAATGGGGGTTCGAGTCCGTCCCGGCGACCCCGCAGCAGCCTCCGCTTCCGCCGTGGTCGAAACATCCCCGCCGCCGGCGCCCGATCGCTCCTCCGCACGCCGAGGGAGACGCACGGAGAAACGCGATCGCCGGGACGCCGAACCCAAGCTGGATCACTTCGAGATCGGTGATTCGAATCGGCTTGCCTTCGACGCGGCCACCAGGCTCGGCGACGATCTCGATGGCGCCACGAGCGTGCTCTTTATCCACGGCGATTGCGGCATCGGCAAGACCCATCTCCTTCGCGGGATTTGCGCCCGCCGCAAGCAGCGGGACCGGCGAGCCAAGGTTCGCTACCTGACCGGTGAACAGTTCACCAATGAGTACATTCAGGCCGTCCGCAGCAGCGACCTCGACAATTTTCGTCGGACCCTCCGTCGGCTCGACCTACTGGCCATTGACGACGTTCATTTTCTGTCGAACAAGAACGCGACTCAGAGCGAATTCCTCCACACCATCGATGCCATCGCCATGAGCGGCGGCGCGGTCGCGGTGGTGTGCGACGATCATCCGCGAACGATCAACCGATTCAGCGGGCCGCTGGTCAGTCGGTTTCTTTCCGGCATGGTCGTCCGCGTCGATCGACCAGATCGAGAACTCCGGGTCAGGCTGGTCAAGCGACTTGCCTTTGATCGTGGAATCCGGCTCGGCGAGTCTGCGATGGAAACCCTCGCATCACGCTGTGTGGGCTCGGTACGAGAACTTCTTGGCGGACTGACCCGCATCGATGCACTCGCCCGCCTTGATTCCAATTGGGGTAGCCAGGACGAGATCGGTTCGATTGCGGTCCAACGGGCACTCGGCGATGAATCAATGTCCACCGGCGGGAAGCCGATCCGGCTCTCTCGGATCCTGGAAGTCGTCTGCAAAGAGGTCGGCGTGGATCGAGACGAACTCCTTTCGAGCGGGCGACATCGCCGAGTCGTTCTGGCCCGTGGCCTCTGTGCCTACCTTGCTCGCGAACTCACCAATGCGTGCTTCCCCGAGATTGCCTCCGCCCTCGGCCGGACGACCCACTCGACCGTCCATACCGCCGATCGACGGATCCGCCGGCAGTTGGAGGCCGACGAACTCGTCTCGGGCCACGCGGAAGAGGTCGTTCGACTTCGAGATTTGGTCGATGAGATCCGCCAGGCGCTCCGACGAGCCTGACATCCGTCGGACCCTATAGGCCGGCACGACCACGTCTGGGAGTCGTTCGTCGGTACACTCCGACGATGATTCGCCGTTTCTCCTGTCTCTCCTCGTGCACCTTGGCCGCGGCTACCGCGTTGGTCATCTCCAATGCGATGTTTGCCCAGTCCAGCCCCTACGGACGGGTCGACCCAATCGAAGCAAGTGTGTCGGTACTCCGTCGAAGCGTCGGCGGGGCCGGCTCGCCAGCAAACGTCAGCGAGTTCAACGAATTCAGATTCCCCGGCTTTTCCTCAGTCCTGCAAGCCGGCGTGACGAATGTGGACCCTTCGATGCGGGTCCGGGCGGCGATCAGTCTGGCCGAGGCCGGCGAGTCGATCCCTCTGCTGCTCTCCAGACTTGAGTCTGCGGATGAGCGAGGCGCGTTGGTCATCTCCGCGTTCGGCGACGATCTCCTTGATGCTTCGATCGCGGGAACCATCGCCAACGATGATCGCACGAACGACGTCGCGCTGGCGGTGCTGCTGGCGGTCGCGGATCGAGATGCAGACTCCGAGAGGCTGACTCAGCTCTCCTCGAATCAAGACGCCACCTGGCTCACCCGTGGCATCGCCGCGGCGACCTTGGAACAACGAGGAACTCCGGCCCTCAAGGGTTGGTTCGAGGCCCTCTCCGAAGTCACGACCGCCGCCCGTGACCGAACCATTTTCGAGTTACTGGCCACGACCGAGCGGCTTGGCTTTGACATCGCCATCAAGAAAATGGGAGCGCTCATTGGCCCCCGACCATTCAACGACGCCATCCGCGCGGCCTTGGTCGAAACACTTCTCGAACTCGATCCGGACGACGGCATCGACGCTTGGAAATCAATGGTGGCTGATTGCCCTAACGACGGGAGCATCACGCCGATCGGAATGCTGCTGGTATCCGCCGGACAGCCTGCACCCATCGAATCGAAGAGTCGATTTCCTTCGGACGACCGAATGTCCCAAGCAATCCGCGACTTGATCTACACCGCGCCGGACCAACGGCCCGAAGCGGCCATTGCCGCCGTCGAACTCGGCCATCGACCGACCATGATTTGGGCGCTGGCGAAGGCTGAAGAACTCGCGGATCTGGCCTTGCTCGAAGCACTCTTCGATGCTTCTTCCCGATCACGGCGAACCGGCATCGAGAATTTCATGCTTCGAGCCGCAGAAGCGATCGGTTCGACGGCCCCGTCCGCACTTGGAAAACGACTCGTTGACCAAGAAGACCAAATGGTCACCGAGGTCATTTTTCGTGGCCTGATCGCTGCCGGAACCACTCCAGCCGCCGCGGAGGCCGTGCCGTACCTCGAAGCGTCCGATCGCGCGACCAGATCACTCGCCCTACTGGCGGTCGCCCGCGCCGGCGACCTCGACGAGGCCCAAACTCGATTGCTGGGACGAGCGGCGGCGGGTGGCGGTGGACTGCCACCGGATCTCCGACCATTGGCGGCTTGGCTCTTCCTCAAGGCCCGCGGTGAACTCCAGAACTCGATACCACGAATTGTCGAACCCTAAAACTTTCCGTTCCTCTTGGTGGACGTCCCGAGCCACTTCATTCTGATTCACAGTGAAGATTGACCTTCCATGAACTTCATTCCGCTCAATCGACCCGACATCCGAAATCATGACTTTGCCGCATTAGAAGCCGCGCTCCAAGCGTTGGCCGAGGAGGACACCTCGCCAATCCGAACGCTGGAAAGGCTCGCGTCGAAAATCACTGATCGACCTCATGCCGTGGCGGCCACGACGGCAGGCGTCGCGTTGGAAGCAGCCATGCTCTCGGTTGGTTTGAAGGTTGGTGACGAGGTCATCTGTCCGGCGTTCGCGCCGGCCCGTCTCGTCGCGGCCATCGTTCGATCCGGAGGTATCCCTCGATTCGTGGATGTGGATTCACGGACCGGAGGAATGCCCGCAGAGGCGGTTGAAGCCGCCATCACGGAACGCACCCGTGCCTTGGCAGCGATCGCCCCTTGGACGGCACCCTCCGTCCTTGAGGAACTCGCTTCGATCAGCCGCAAGTACGAAATCCCGCTCATCGAAGATGCCATCGAGAGCCTGGGGACGACCATGCCGTCGGATTCCGCCGCTCGCTTCGGCGTTCTCGCGGTGATTGGTCTCGGACGAGAAAGCCCGGCAACCGCCGCTGGTGGTGGTCTCATCGTCACGCACGACGAACGGATGGCCGCCACGTGCCGTGAGATCCTTATGGAAGGCCGAGCGACGCCAGAGGATGTCGAGGAGGAAGACGACACTCAGGAGGGCTGGTGCCATGTCAGAGCCGGCCTTGACGGGCGTCTCGACGTTCTCCGGGCCGCCGTTGGAATTGGCACCCTTGAGCGAATCGAAGAGACACTCGCCGCTCGTCGCGAAGTCGCGGATCACTACATCGCCAGACTCGGTGGCGAAGCGGATTTGATGATCTCCTCTCCGCCCCCGGGCGTGCTTCCGAGCTGGACGGCCTTCCCGGTGCGACTTGACGAACGATTCGTAGAGGAGGATCGCGACGCCATCATTCGCGGCATGCGCCGCCACGACATTGGCGTCACTGCGGGTTGGGCCTTTGGTCCCGCGCTTCCGATCTCCCGTCACGGCGGAGACCCTGACAGTCGCTGGCCGTTTGCGGCCCGACTTGCGTCGCGAACAATGCTCCTCCCCTGCCATTCATTCGTCACCCCCGCCGACGTCGACATCATCTGCCAGACGCTTCTTCTGATCATGAAACAGACCGTCTTCAGTCGCGGCGACCAGTGATCCAAAGACCCCGCACGACCGCAGGCTCATTCCCATTCGATGGTGGCCGGCGGCTTTGAACTGATGTCGTAGACGACTCGATTGACACCGGTTACTTCGTTGATGATTCGGTTCGAGATCGTGGCGAGCACGCCGTAGGGAAGCCTCGCCCAATCTGCGGTCATGAAGTCTTGCGTCTCCACCGCGCGAACCGCGACG
>CAJQQE010000004.1 GCA_905480395.1 uncultured Phycisphaerales bacterium | reverse complement strand
CCGAAGATCCGTTCGTACTCCGCCGCATCAACAAAGAGGCGATCTCCATTGGTTCGATTCTGAATCAGCCAGAGTTCGACATCGACCGCGACGAAGGCCTGAACCAACTTTTCATCCCACCCCTGTCGTCGGGCGTCATAGACGACCTCTGAGAGGAGGGGGGCTTCGATCTTGGCTCGTTCTGCCGCGGGGAGTTGACGCAGTCCAACCACAGGCATGCCTTGGATGGGGGCGGCGTCGCCAAAGACGCCGGTCGGTGTGATGATGATTTCTCGAGTCGCCAGGGCGATGATGGTGCCGGCACTGAACGCCTTCGGCCTGACCCATGCCACCGTATTGGCCGGCGCCTTATTGCGAATCAGTTCGAGGATATCGAAGGTCGCCATGAGGTCGCCGCCCGGCGTGTCCAATTCGAGGACCACGGCATCACAGCCTTCTTGGGCTGCTTCTTGAAGTCTTCGTTCGATGCTTCGTGTCGTCACGCCGTCGATTGGGCCGTCGATGGAGATCACGGCGATCGTCTCGGCTTTCCGGCCCGCCGGGATTGTGGTCGGATTGGCAGCGGGGGTTGCCTGGGGTGGTCGATGCATCGCGCCGCCGAGGAGTAAAAGGGCGGTTGCGATCACCATGATCGAACGGGAGATTCTCCAGGTCGATTTCGGTCGGTTCGGATGTGTCCCGGAGATCGGCATCGGACTCATGATAGGCGACGGCCTGATCTGGGCGTGAAGATTCAAAGCGGCGGCGGCATTCCCGTCGATTCCGAGAAAAAAAAGCCGCCCGCGGAGGGATCCGCGGGCGGCGTAGCGTTTTCGATTGGGTTTCTACCCGACCTGGATCAGTCCCAAGAAAGGGACGCTTCCCAGAGAAAGTCACTGCAGTTGCCGGTGGCTGACCCCGTGTCACTCATGACGAGGTAGACGTCTGAGCCTTCTCCGTCGAGATCGACATCCTCTGCGAAGAGGGTGTCTTCGACCGAGGTCCCATTCGAGTTGATCGCGGCAAGGGCCGCCGGGGCGAAGGTTCGAACCAACTCAACATGGTTGTCGTTGAAGCAGATGTTTCCGATCCACTCCTTGCGAGATCCGTGGATCAAAAGCGTCTTCGAGCTCAGGTAATCTTGCTCGTCGTAGCTGGAGTCCTCGATGCCTCGATTACCAAGAACGGCATACTTGGAGTCAAGCGACTTGTTCCACTGGCGAGCCTTACGGTTGCCGTTCAAGAGCATGGTGGCGTAGCTGGTGTTGCAGGTGCCATCGAGATCGGCCTTGAAACGAGAAAAGTCGTTGTCATCCCAATAGACATCACCCGGTGGGCTGTACCGTTCGATGTCATACGTTGAAGCAATGGCAACGTTGCCCGAAGCTTCGCTAGGATCGACCAGCAACTGGGGCGTGAAGAATTCGCCCGAAATGCAGGCGCCATAGAGGTTGGCGTGACTGTTGACGCTTTCGTCTTCGGGGCCCTTGCCGGGTGTGGTGCCGCAACGGTTGATGCGGCCCGGGGTGGGGAAAATGTCATTGTCGTTGGTCGACATGATCATGAATCCCTTGTGGATCTGATTCAACTGCGTAGCGCTCTTGACTTGGCGTGCCGTGGCGCGAGCCTTGGCCAGTGCCGGGAGCAGGAGGCCGAGGAGAAGGGCGATGATCGCCATCACCACGAGCAGTTCGATGAGCGTGAAGCCTTTTCGCTTTCGCATGATTATGAACTCCAAAGTTTAGAAATAGTTGTTGTGAGAAACTCAGCGTAGAAATGAACCGAGGAGACCATCAGTCACGCTTCACGTCGTAGATGGGGGTCGTTTTCGGGTTGCCACCGCCTGCGTCGGTCACAAGTTCATTCATGGCGAGGCAGGTATCACCGGCTTCCCAGGTGTTGCAGTCTTCGAATTCCCAAGTGAAAATGTTGTCCTTGGTCAGTTCGCGATCGCCACACTCGTAGGCAGTGTTCGCCGGGTAGAAGTTCTTCGAGTATTCAACGTGGTTGTCGTTGAAGGTGATGTTCCCTTGCCATTCGGTGTCGGGTCCCATCATGAGCAGGGTCCAGCTCTTTCGATACTCGTCGGTCGTGGTATCGCCGTTCTTTGTGCCACGGGTGCTAAAGACGGGCTTCGAGCTGTCCTGGTTGTTTCGCCAGGTGTTCGTCTTTCGATCACCACAGAGCTGAAGGTGGGCATACGAGCAGTGAGCTCTGCCGTAGGGAGCGGCACGGTTGATTTTCGCCAAGAAAATCTGATTGGCAGCGCCAACGGGAGGCGTTCCTTCGCTGACTTGGACCGGATCAGCGGTATCGCCCATCCAATAAACGTCAGTTGCCGGGTCGATCGCCGCGTAGTCGTAGCCGATCGCGCCGTCATCGGAGTTCTCGCCAAACTGGGCGACGACAGGGTTTGCTTCAACGGGGCTGATGCAGATGTCGGAGTTGAAGTAGCCCTGGCCAATCATCGAGGAGTAGAGGTGGCCGGTGGAATTCTTCTTCCAGTTTTCCGGGCCGAAGCCAGGCTGGCGACCAATCCGAGGATCGGTGAATCGATTGATTCGGCCGGGGGACGGGAGCCAGCCGTTCGGGTCGTTCTGGGACCAGATGAGGCAAGCCTTATGAATCTGTGCCATCCCATTCGCGTCCTTCACGACGCGTGCAGCCTGCTGGGCACGGGAAAGTGCAGGGAGAAGAAGTCCGATGAGCAAGGCGATAATCGCGATGACCACCAGCAACTCCACGAGTGTGAAACCATTTCGTTTTCGCATGTCTTTGGCCTCCATTAAGCCAAGTTTGAAGAAAGCTCAGCGATCGAACGATCACTGTAATAAACACGATCAGCCGGAATTCGGCCGGAGGCTCTCCCGAAAAGACGGAGAAAGCATCGGCACTCGAACCGGTTCAGAAGAACCGAAGTGAAGAACTCGCGGTGGGATAAAAACATTCCCTGATGCCTGGCCAATAGGTCGAAACCCGTTGCCAACTCGTGGATCCCGCCTTGATCGGCGCCACTTCTTCGATCTGCGGTCTAAGAGGTTCTTCGCCTGAAATCGAAACGTCCGTATGTCCGTTGCTGATTCCGAGTATTGAACCTCTGTCGTGCCGCATCTCTCAAAAGACGCCTCTGACAGGGATCCTACCGCCGTCAATCCCGACCAGTTCGTCGATTCTGTTGGGTTGTGAATCTTCGCTCAAGCCCCTGGAAGGGGGTTCGAATCGCGTCCACGCCAAGAGAACAACCACGGCCCCAAAAGAGGTCGTCTGGTCGGTATGTCTCGGGCGGCGGCGAATGAGTGCCGAAAAATCGGCGGATGAGGGCAGGTGAGCGAAATCCCGGCGGATAAGAATGGTGCCGGAAGAACTTCTCGGGGACTCTTGCGAACGTGGAGAGAATCTCAACCACGGTGACTCGAGCGAAGCCCGCGAAGGCTCGGATATTGAAGGACCTGCCGCGGCCCGTATTGAATGTCTGAAAAACAGACAGGTGTACGTTAGTCCGACGGAAGTCAGTGTCAAGTTCCTTCGATTGATCTTTTTAGGTCTAGTTTCTCGTCGATTCCGCGAAATCGCATCCCGGGCCTTCCTCGTACCAGCTTCGGGAGCGTTCCAGCATTCGAGGGCCGAATCCCGCCTTGCGATGGTGCTTTGCGCCAGTCGGCGACCAGCAAATCGCAATTAAAAGGGTTTAAATCGCATTATTCTCGGACTCGTATTCGATGGCAGATGATCTCATCGGCCCACCAAGATCTGCGGGGCTCTGGTCACGCTTGAGTTGCGTTGTCGGGTACGAAGGAGGCGTTTCGAAGGTCATCGGTCGCGTTTTCGCAGCGGGGGCGTCACCATGAAGGGGACTGCGACCACTCTTCAGTCGTGGCATCCAGAAACAGGAATCAACCATGAGTGCCATTGAGAATCGACTTTCTGATCTTGGGATCACACTTCCCGAGCCTCCTCGCCCCGTGGCGTCGTACCTGCCAGCCGTTCAGAGCGGTCATCTTCTCATGGTGAGTGGCCAGATTCCGTTCGAAGATGGCGTTTTGGTTGCCAACGGTCCGGTTCCTTCGAAGGTCTCCATCGATGGGGCGACAGCCGCCGCTCGGCGTTGTGCGATTAACGGTTTGGCGGTGGCCAAGGCAGCCCTCGACGGCGACCTAGGGCGAATTCGACGCGTGGTCAGGCTCGGTGTCTTTGTCCAGTGCGATCCGGGCTTCGACGCTCAGCCTTCAGTGGCGAACGGGGCCAGCGACTTCATGGTGGCGGTCTTTGGAGATGCTGGCCGTCACGTGCGAGCCGCGGTCGGCGTCAATGCGCTCCCGCTTGATGCCACGGTCGAGGTTGAGTTCATCTTCGAGGTTGCGTGACGCTCGCGGCGCCGATCGCTCCGGTCAAACCTCGGACGATTTAGGTCTTGGAGGCGACGTAGACCAGCAGGATGAGGTTGACAAGGACGCTCAGCGCAAGGCCGGCGATCATCGCCATATTGAGCGCTCGAGTGTCATCCTTCTTGGCCCGTCGTGGTGCGTTCACCGAGGGATCGCTCGCGTCGGTCGACATCGAGGAGACCACGGATGCGATGTCCATAGCGCTGCGAGCGTGCCGAGGCGGGCGTCCAGCTTCGACCTCGTCGAGATCTTCCAGCAGTTCTTCGGCGTTGCGATATCGATCTCTGGGGTCCTTCGCCATCATGAGTTCGATGATCTGTGCAAGGCCGCTTGAGATACTCGGATTGACCTGGTCCGGGGGGACGATCTGATCTTTCAGGTGCCGATGCATCACTTCGGAAGGATTCTTCCCATTGAACGGCACTCGCCCCGTGACCATGTGGTAAAGCGTGGCACCAAGTCCGTAGATATCGGCTTGAGGGCCGATGTCGACTTTTCCGCGGATCTGTTCTGGCGAGATATAGAAGGGGGTTCCGTAGGCCTTTCCAGCTTCTGCCTCGGCAGACTCCTTATCGCTGAGCGCTCTTGCCAGACCGAGATCGGCGAGCTTGATATCGCCGGACTTGGTCATCATGATGTTCTTTGGCTTGATGTCGCGATGAATAAAACCACGAGCATGCGCGTGCTGGAGTGCGGAGCCGACTTGCCGGGTGACCGAGATCGCTTCCAACTCTTTGAATCGCTTGTTGGCACTGATTCGATCGAAGACCGTTTCACCATCCACGAATTCCATGACGAAGAAGTGATGTTCGCCGGACTGTGCGACGTCGTAGGCGGCCACGATGTTTGGATCGTTGAGTTTCGCGGCCGCCCGACCTTCCTTGTAGAAGCGGGCGATGAAGTCGGCGTTGTCGTTGTATCGACGTGGAAGTACCTTGATCGCGACCAGTCTGTCGAGCGAAAGTTGTTTCGCGAGGAAGACGGTGGCCATCGCGCCAGCGCCGAGCTTGCGAATGATCTTGTATCCCGGAATACGTTGGGAGCTCTTCTCCGATTCAACTTCGGAGCGCAGTCGATCCACCTGGCTGGCGGTCATGAATCCAGATCGAAGGAGGGCATCCGCCAGACTTCCTTCGGGGTCGACTTCCCGATCATTGCGAACATGTTCGAGTTCGTCGGGGCTGACCAGTCCTCGCTCGATCACCACTCGCCCGAGGAGGGTCTCGAATCCGGCACCGGCGCGGCTACCACCATCTCCACCACTGCCTTGGGTGGCGTCGCTGCCAGTAGAGTCTGGCGGGTCTGGTGATGAAGCGGGTTGGTCGCTCACGTCGAAGGGTCTTTTCGTCTGGAGGTCGGGGTGAGGATTCTAGTGGCGAGCGAGGGCGGTCGAGCAGGGTCTCGGGCGTGGATCGAACCGGAGATCGAATCGGGGACTATTCTCCGAACCTCTTAACCTGTCAAGCGAATCGAGCCGGAACGTGATCTCGAACCAACGAATCCTCTTAATCCGTCCGAGTGCCCTCGGCGATGTGTTCCGTTCGATACCGGTTCTGACGTCACTATCCCGCGCTTTTTCTGGGGTTCCGATCGATTGGGTCGTTCAGGAGGGCTTCGAAGACGCGATTCGAGCACATCCTGCCGTCTCCCGCGTCATCGGTTTTCCGAGACGCCGAATCCAGCATTGGTGGCGATCGCCGGCGCAGGCCCGCCGGGCCTTCGATTTTTTCCGGGGGCTCCGCAATGGATATGACCTCGTGGTCGATGCCCAAGGTCTGGCTCGAAGCGGAATCATGGCCCTGGCCAGCGGAGGTGAGAAACGGATTGGGTTTGCAGATGCGAGAGAGGGTGCCTGGCTGGGATATACCGACCGGATCACCGTGTCGGGTGGACTCCATGCGGTCGATCGGATGCTTTCGCTTCTGGAGGGCGCCGGAATCGAGCCCATCAAAGACTCGAAGCTCTTTGTTCCGGAAGACGTTGAGGCTGACTGGGCATCTTGGCGGGCATCATCGATCGGTCAAGAGCCATACATCGCGCTGGCACCGACCAGTCGGTGGGTCAGCAAGGAATGGCCAGCGGACCTCTGGGCCGAACTCGCGGGGCGGCTGCTGGGTGACGGTCACACGAAAAAAATCGTTCTTCTCGGGGGCGCTGGGGAAGTCGGTCGGCTTTCCGAGATAGCACGCGGAAGCGCTGGGATCAAGATTCTTGCTGGTCAAGGTCCACTGGCGTTTTCGATGGCCGCGGTTCGAGATGCGTCGTTGGTGGTGGCCAACGATTCGGCGATGCTTCATGCCGCGACCGGATTTGGTGTGCCGCTGGTTGGCCTCTTCGGTCCGACGGACGCTTCCATTTCAGGGCCCTTTGACCGGGTCGCAGATTGCATCACGTCCCCGGTGGCGGATCCGGCTCTGCACTATCGAGATCCGAAGATCGGTGATCGAGTGATGCGGGCCATCACGATTGACTCAGTGCTCGCGGCTTGTCTTGCCAGGCTCTTGGCGGCGGCAACGACCGCATCGGAGGGAGGCCTATGACTCGGTCGGTGCTTCTCGGCAGTGCGAGCCCTCGCCGTCGATCGTTGCTCGAGCAAGCGGGCTGGGATGTGGAGCAGGTTTCACCGGCGATCGACGATGGGCGGATTCATCTCGAAACCGATTCCCCTCGCCAGTTTGTCGAGGCCCTGGCGTGGTTCAAGGCCGCGCAGATTGGTCCGCCGCGGTATCCCCATGTCGCGTGCATCGCGGCGGATACGGTCTGCCTCGTCGATGGTGAGATCCTTGGTAAGCCGGAGAATCGTGGGCACGCGGCGGAGATGATCGCCAGCATGATCGGTCGTGGGCATCAGACGATCACGGGCATGTGTGTTCTGGACCAGGCGGGTAGAAGGCTCCTCTTGAGCGATATCGCCACGGTCGAACTTGGATCCCTATCCGGTGAAGCGCTCGATCAATATCTGGACTCGGGAGAGTGGATGGGAAAAGCAGGCGGATACAACCTGATCGATCGAATCGAGGACGGCTGGCCGTTGGCATGCCTCGACGACCCAACAACGGTCATGGGCCTTCCGATCCGCCGCCTGCTTCCGATTCTCGAACGGATCGATCGGCGTGATCGACTGAAGGGGCGTTCATGATTGCATCCTCGAACTTCTTCAGCACCGCTGCTGGGGGCCATGGTCATCTAAGCCGCTCGCTCTTGAGTCTGGGGCAGACGCATCTTCCTGCTTCGGCGGCGGCGGCGGTGGTGGTGGTTTTTCTGATCGCGGGGATCTGGTACTGGCGTCGTTTGGGCCGCGCCTCGGTCCTGCTGGCTCGACGCCGGCTCCGGCGGATGAGTCTGCTCTTGGCTGGTGTGGTAGTTGTTTCAACCGCGGCCGCGACCGGTTGGATTGACCCCGAGGTGCAGCCGGTCACCTACCTCTTCGCTTGGGTGGCCGTCATCATTACCCTCTTCATTCTCGTTCTGACGGCGCTCTTCGATACCTTGGTGTCGGTTCGTGTGCATCAAGAGATTGTCGATCGGCGCGTGGTCCGGGGCGCCATCCGCCTTCGCGAGGCCATCGAACGATCCAATATGAATGAAGGCGATGCTGCGAGGGATGCGAGCAAGGAACCGCCGAATGCATGAACCACCGCCATGGGCTTCGATCCTTTTGCGACCGGCGAGTTGGTGCTTCCAGGCGATCGTGCAGCTGCGTCGCCGCGGATTCGATGCCGGTCGAGGCATCCATCGTCTCAGCATGCCGGTCATCTCCGTGGGCAACCTCACCGCTGGCGGCACCGGGAAGACGCCGATGTGCCGCTGGATCGCGGAACGCGTCCAGGAGGCAGGCCGACGACCGGCCATCGCGCTCCGGGGGTACCGCGCTACCGCGACCGGATTCTCTGATGAAGCGGCGGAATACGAGGAACGACTCGATGGCGTTTCCATCGCCATCGGCGCCGACCGGGTGGCGTCGGTCTCGAAGATCCAGCCTCCGCCGGAAATCGTGGTGCTCGACGATGGATTCCAGCATCGCCGTGTTCATCGTGATCTAGACGTGGTGCTGATCGACGCGACTCGTCCCGGGCTCGATCAACCGATGCTTCCCGCGGGCCTTCGGCGAGAGCCTTGCAACGCGTTAGGCCGAGCAGACGTGGTGATCGTGACCCGATCGTCCGGGGTCGATCAGGCCCTGTCTGATCTGATTGAAGGTCATCACGGACGACCGCCGCTGGCATGGACTAGTCATCGATGGACCAGTGTCAGGGAGTTTCGGGATGGCGTGAAGACGGAACTCAAGATTGGGCAGCTGCAAGGCCGGCGCCTGGTAACGCTGTTCGGGGTTGGTAACCCGGCGTCGATCCGAAATGCCGTGGAGTCTGCGGGCAGTGTGATCGTTCATGACGAACCGGCGCGTGATCACGCGGCCTACGACGCGGCCAGCGTGTCTCGTCTCGTCGCCACCGCGAGGGCGGTAGGGGCGGATGCGGTGATCACCACCTTCAAAGACTGGGTCAAGCTTCGGCTGCATTCGGAGCATCTCAATGGGCTTCCGGTGATCGTGCCCATGGTGGAAATCGAGTTTCTGGAGGGTGAGGAGGTTTTCCGCGAACGACTCAATGAGATCCTCAAAGCATCGCCGGTGGTTCCGGGCTGATATTCTCCTCAGTCGTGACCGAATCTACCTACAAGACTGCAACCGATCCAGGCGTCAAATTCGTCGAGGCCGTGGCTCGCCTCAAGGGCGGTCGGCTCCTGCTGGTTGGTGATCTCATGCTCGATGAGATGGTCCGCGGTTCCGCGGAGCGGCTGAGTCCAGACGCGCCAGTGCCGGTGCTCTCGATCGACGGTGAGTCCTCGATTGACCGTCGTCCCGGCGGGACGGGAAACGTCGCCGCGTGCCTACGAGGGTTGGAAGCGGAAGTTTCGATCGTCGGTCTGGTTGGGGACGACGAGGCCGGTCGGCAACTGACGTCGGCGCTGGAGTCTGAAGGGTGCGAAATCGGGGGCATCGTGATCGACGCGAGTCGTCCAACGACCGTCAAGCGAAGTCTGGTGGGGCTCGCGCAGCATCGGCATCCGCAAAAAATGTTCAGGCTGGATATCGAGTCTCGGACTCCAGCTTCTGACGACGTTATCGAGCGACTTCTGGAATCGATCGACGCCCGGATCGACCAAGTCGACTGCGTTTGCCTTGAGGACTACGACAAAGGCACGTGTCCTCCGGCGTTGTGTCGCGCACTTGTAGAACGATGCCTCGCTCGTAAAATTCCGCTCTTGGTCGATCCCGCCGCGATTGCAGATTATTCGCGTTATGCGGGGGCAAGCCTCATTACGCCGAATCGGACCGAAGCCGAATTGGCGATGAACCGCTTGGGCGGCTTGAAGACGGATCTCGGCGAAGCCGTCGCCATCGCCACCGAACTGCGCACGCAGCATGGATTCGATGTCGTGGTCCTGACCCTTGATCGCGATGGGGCGATGCTGGCCACGGAAGACGGATGCACGCATCTTCCGACCGAAGCGAAATCGGTTTACGACGTGACTGGTGCCGGTGACATGGTGCTGGCAGCGCTGGCGGTCGCTTGGGCGCATGGCTTGTGTGGTGTCGAAGGTGTTCGTCTTGCGAATCTCGCGGCCGGGATCGAAGTCGGGTTGACGGGGGCGCAAGCGGTCCCGCTGGCCGATCTCAGGAGAGCCGCGCTGCTGGCGAGCGCCGCCGGACGCGGGAAGGTTCGGAAGCTCGAGCATCTGTTGCTGGAGTTGGAAGTGCTTCGTCGCGATGGACGACGCATCGTGCTCACCAACGGCTGCTTCGATGTCATCCACGCGGGCCATGTGGCGTACCTCAAGGAGGCACGTCAGCAAGGTGACGTGCTGGTCGTCGGGATCAATGCCGATGCGACGGTACGGGCGCTCAAGGGGCCGGAGAGACCAATATTCAACGAGGTAGAACGGCTTGAGGTACTCGCCGAGCTGGAGTCGATCGACTACCTCGTGGTCTTCGAGGAGGCGACGGCCGATCATTTGATCGAGTCCGTCGTGCCGAGTGTCTACGTGAAAGGCGGCGACTACCAGGCGTCCGAGATTGCCGAATTTGATCTGCTCACCCGGCTTGGAATCCAGATTGGCATCCTGGCGCACCGACCCGGCCTGGGCTCGACCGCGATCATCGATCGGCTCCGATCCTCCTGATCGGGTTCACGCTCGGAATCAGAGGAAGCGTCCGAGAACTGACGCCGAGCGGCGATTTCTCGCCTCGGTATCGGAGAAATTCTTGGCCTAAGTCCATTTATGGCAGATACTTGGCGTTCAGTCATGCCTACCCGATACTTCTTCAACTTCGGACGAATCGCCATCTTGAGTGTGGCCATGGGAGGCTGCCAGGCTCCAAAGGCCGCACCGTCCGTACCGGCAGTTCGTCCGGTCGTAGATCCGACTTCCGCGGTGCTGGTCTTTCCCTCCTCAGAACTACGAATACTGGCTCTTGAGTCGGGAATGAGTGGGGCACGGGCCGGAAGTGGGCGAAACAACGGCCTTCTGGGTGGTGATCGTTCTGACGCCGCCAGGCCATCGGTGGTCATTCGCCAATTGGACGATCGGCAACGAGTGATCAACGGTCAGGTCCGATCAAACCTGACGATCCGAACTCGAGGTCGGACCATCTGGTCCCGCTGAATCCACCACATGAGAAGCATTTTAAGCAGTCCTTGAACGCCGGTCTGGCTTCGATGGATGTCTCTAAGTCCCGCTCCATGTTGGAGTTGGGCGAGATATTACTTGACAGAAGGGGGTCCTGAGTTGGATACTCGGAAGTGGTGGTGCCAGATTTTGGGGTGTCGCCGCCGGGGTCCCCACGTCGCAAAACATCCCAAGCAGAGAGATTTAGAAATGCCGATGCCCCCCCCGATTGCCGCTGCAAAGACCACCACGAAGAAAGAACTCGTTGATCGGGTCGCGGCGGAGACCAACCAGCCGCGGGCTGAGGTGAAGCGGACGATCCAGGCTTTTCTTGACGGCGTGATCGAAGAGCTCGGGCGAGGGCATCGACTCGAGTTTCGGGACTTCGGCGTCTTTGAGATCCGCGAACGCGCGGCGCGTCGAGCGCAGAACCCCAAGACGCTGGAGCTCGTCGAGATCCCAGCACGGAAGACCGTAAAATTCAAGACGGGCCGCCTGATGAAAGTTCGAATCGATGATTCAGAACTCGACGGCACCGACCATGAATAAATCGATGCGGCCTTCACTGCCTGAAGGCTTGCGTGATTGATTCATCCACAACCGTTTGTGGATGGTGCGTCGCGGCACGGATCGGCCGGGCGAAGATCGTGAATCACGGGGACAATCTTGGTCATGAACGAGTCGCAAGGAAAATCCCGCAAACGTCAGCGTGAAGAACGACCGACGCTTCGCGCTGATGAACTGACCCGTCTCGCCGAAGCGGTTCCCCCGCATGCGATGGAAGCCGAGATCTCGTTGCTGGGGTCGATGATTCTTGATCCTCGAGTCATCGCCGACATCATCAACATCGTGAAGACCGGCGGCGACTTTCATCGCCCGGCCCACACCATCTTGTTCGATCTGATGATCGCGTGCTACGACAAGACCGCATCCCTCGATGTCGTTCAGTTGCATCAGATTCTCAGCGACAAATCACTGCTCGATGAAGTCGGCGGTATGGACTACCTCGTTCATCTTGCGGAGAGCGTGCCCACCGCCGCGAACGCAACCAAGTACGCGAGATTGGTTCGTGAAAAGGCGACGCTTCGGGAGCTGATCGCGGCGGCCGGTGAGACGCTCCGGGATGCGCATCAGGGAGAACTTGAGGTCGTCGAGGTGCTTGAGGCGGCGGAGAAACGAATTTTCCAGATCGCCGAGCATCGCGAACAACAGAGTGCGACGTCACTGAACATCCTGCTTGACGAGGTGATGAAATCGATCGAGGAATCGGACGGATCAAGGTTTAGCGGCGTGCCCACAGGATTCGGCGAACTCGATGAAATGCTCAATGGTTTTCAAAGGGGTGAGTTGCTCATCCTGGCGGCTCGTCCCTCGATGGGGAAGACGGCGTTTGCGCTGAATATTGCAGAGCAGATGGCGGTTTCCGGGCACCCCACGGTGATCTTCAGCCTTGAGATGGGCAAGCAGCAGTTGGTGCAACGAATGCTGTGTTCGAGGGGGCGAATCGACTCGCAACGGATGCGCCGCGGCCAGCTTCGAGATGAGGATTACAAGCGTCTGATGGCGGCGTGCAACGATCTCTCCGACGCGCCCGTCTTTATCGATGACACGCCGGGATTGACGTTGCTTCAGCTTCGCTCGAAGGCTCGTCGAATGAAGGATCGGAATAACATCGGCGCGATCGTGATCGACTACCTGCAGCTGATGAGCGCGGGTGGACGAGTCGAGAGCAGGCAACTTGAAGTATCAGAAATCAGCCGTGGCGTGAAGGCGATGGCTCGCGAGATCAACGTTCCGGTGCTCTGTTTGAGTCAGCTCAATCGTGCCGCAGAACAACGCGAAGGGCACCGTCCTCGGATGAGCGACCTTCGTGAGTCCGGGGCGATCGAGCAGGATGCCGACGTGGTCATGATGCTCCACCGCGAGGAGTACTACCACAAGGGTGAGCCGGAGTGGGCGGATCAGAACCCCGATAAGGCGGGCCTCGCGGAGGTCATCGTGGCGAAGCAACGGAATGGGCCGACCGGCGTCGTGACCCTGGGTTGGAATGCCCAGAGCACTCGCTTCCAGGATCTCACCTATGCCACACCACCCCCGGGTGGGCCATCGGCCGAGACGGGTTGGAGTGGGTCCACGGGTATCCCCGTCTAAGCCTTGTCAGATCGGCCAGCGAGGAAATCTGCCGGATCTGCAATCCAAGCCGTGGAACCTCGTTTCAAACTGGAGTTCTGCTTGGGCAGGCTCTGATGGCGTGTGGTCATCCACGCCGATTTCATCGGATGCCATCTCGCATCTCAATAACCAAAGGGCGGTAGAGTTCGAGGCTAACCGCGACGCCCGGCACGTGGCAGCCAACGATTCGACGGGCAGGCCCTCTGGCATGGACGAAATTTCCCCCGACCAACTCGCCGTCCTCGTTGTGACCGCAGCTCGCGGTGACGAGGACGCTTGGCGCGAATTGGTCGATCGATTCGCCCCTCGGGTGTTTGGGCTGATTCGGGCGCAGTGTCGTGATGAGGATCTGGCGGAAGAGATTACGCAGTCGACGTTCTGCACCATTGCGGCCAAGCTTCGGGACTACGAGGAAGTTGGGCGATTTGAGTCTTGGTTGATGCGAATCGCGATGAACCGCCTCCGAGACGAGATGCGGCGCCGGGCTCGTCAGGCGAATCCCGCCGATGAGGCGACGCTGGTGGGGCTGGCTGGAGACGGGGGGCGTTCCTCGGAGGCTGTTGAGACGGACAGTCTGCCCGCCGGGCCTCTCCGAGAAGCGATCGAACAACTCCCGGAGGCGGATCGAGAAGTGCTCTATCTCCGGCATGTCAGCGGCTTGAGCTTTAAACAACTCGCCGAGGCGCTCGGAGCACCGGTGGGGACGTTGTTGGCGCGGCATCACCGAGCGTTGAAGAAGGTCAAAGCCATTCTCGAGGGCATCCAGGGGGAGGATCCATCATGAAAACCACGATTATCGGGTTCCCCGGGCGATTCCAATCGAGATCGACCACTTTCCGCAAGGAAGCGGTTGAGACCTGCAATCCAAGAGGCGAGACCTCGTTCTTACTGGTGAGGCATCGCTTGGAGCCGTGTTCATGAATTCGAACCCATCTGATTTTCCCCGAGACGGCAAGCCCGTCGACGACTCGATCGACTCGATCGACTCGATCATCCCGAACCAGCAAGACTCTGGCCATGCCGATGCCGTCACTCCTGATGACGGCCTTGGCTTCGATTCGGATCAGTTGGCCGGGGCGCCGTCGCCGGAGCTCGTCGGGCTGGAGGAGCAGATTGCTTTTCTGCTCCGTGCTGATTGTCACGTCGACGCCCCGAAATCGGTTTCGATTGCGGCCTCGGTTTTCGAAGCGTCCTTGCCTTCGCTTCCAGCTCGTACCTTGCCCATCACGACTGGCCAAGCGTCGCCTTGGGCCCGCCCGATCGCCGTGGCGTCGGGGTTTGCGGCCGCAGCCTGTGTTGCGATGGTGGCATGGATTGGCACCCGTCCAGCGTTGATCGAGCGCGAGCCTCAGGTCGGCGAGATGCGAGTGGCGACGGTTTCGGATCAGTCCGGCATTTTCGTCGCCAGCATGGGAGAATCCCGCGATTCTGAAGCGTTGCTGGCAGTGGTCTTGGGTGGAGAGGGTGACTGGTTGGATGAGGCGTCTTCCACCACGATCGCCTTCCGCGATGTTCGACCGGTGATGAACTCCTGGTCGCTCGAGGTCGATGACCTTGAAGATGAAATCCGTTCTATTCTGGAACGTCCTGCCTCTTGACCTTGGTCTCCTGATACCGTTGGGACAGTCGAATGCTGATGCCCTCAATGATCTTCATCGTCTCCGTTCTCGTCTTCCCGGCGACAGCGCTGTGTCAGTCGCCACCCGCGGATGCGGGCGTACCGTCGTCTCGCGTTGTTCAGGATCAGCGTGGGCAGGCCGACGACGAGACGCGACCGGCTCTTCCTGATCGCATGCTTCGCGGAAACCGACGCTTCGATGATGGTGAGCGGGCGGTAGGTCGCGGTGGGTTCCGAGGTCGGGACGGTGGCCGCGGCGGCGTTGGCCGGCGTCCGATCACGGAAGCTGACATCGGCACCATGGTCGAGATCGCCGACTTGATCTCTCCAGAGTGGGCTTCCGAACTTCGGGCAATGATGGCCGATGACCCTGACAAGGCGGCGGAAACAATCATGAAGTCGGGCCGCCGGCTTTTCGGCTTGGTCATGCTCAAGGAACGGAAGCCGGAATTGTTTGAGACGCGGGTCGCGGAATTGAGGGTCCAGTTCAACATCCGTAGGACGTATGTCAAATATCAAGCCGCCTTGAAGGCTGGCGATGCGGCCGCGATCGTGGGATACAAGACGGGTCTGAAAACGCTGGCCGCGAAGATCGTTGATCTTGAGTTGAAGTCACGAGCGATGGAACTGGCGGCACTCGATCAGGCCGTCCAAGAAATGCGGCTCAAACTGCGGGGCGAGATTGAGAACTCCGCGGAACGGATCACCGGGATGATCGAGGACTTGCTCAAGCCGGCCCCGGAAGAAGCCGAGCTCCCCGAATCTGACGGGAGCGGTCCCGCTGGATCTCGACCGAATCCGCGGGGAACGAACGGCGTTTCTTCAACCTCGGGTTGATCGAACTCTCGAATGGCCGGAACAATCAACATTCAAAGAACATCCGTCCTGAAATCCCAAAGGGATCGCCCCAGATCATCAGGATGGGCCGGGCCAGCCGGATTCCTCATCCTGATTCTGGTCGGACTGGGATGCTTCGCCACGCTTCCATGGACGCTGGGGCAGATCGAGGTCGCGGGGGGCGTTGAACGTCGCTACGAGGCCGGTGATCTCTCGCTCAATCTCCTCCCGCCCTCGATCTTTGGATACCGCGATGAAAATCTGAGCCGGGTGAATGAGGCGGTCGAAAAAGGTGGTTTCGTTCCATCACTGGCGTTGGGGACCGACAAGCTTGGTCGGAGCGTGCTCGTTCGAGTTCTCCTTGGTGGTGGTGTGAGCCTGGGCATCGGACTCGCCTCCGCGTTCATCGCGGTCTCAATCGGCACCCTGTTAGGCGGGATTGCCGGATTCGTGGGCGGTCGGGTCGATGCGGGAATCATGCGGGTCGTAGATGTGCTCTACGGATTGCCCTACATCCTGCTCGTCGTTCTGATCTCGGTCGCCGCGGATGGGGTCATCGGTCGTTTGGGTCTTGACCCCTCTTCGAGTGCTCGGCAACTCGTCAACGTGGCCACCCTCCTGGTCGCCATCGGGGGCGTCGGATGGCTGACCACTGCTCGGGTGATCCGCGGTCAGGTTCTCAGCCTCCGATCACAGCCATTCATGGAAGCCTGTCGAGCACAGGGGATGGGCGCCCGCCGACAGTTTGTGCATCACCTTCTTCCGAATCTGGTGGGCCCGATCATCGTCTACGGGACGCTGGCCGTTCCCGCCGCGATCCTTTCGGAGAGTTTTCTCAGCTTTCTCGGAATCGGTGTTGAGGAGCCACTGCCCAGCTGGGGCAACCTCGCGAGCGAGGGCCTGAGCGAGCTGAACACGGTCCGAAGCCGCTGGTGGCTCTTGGCGTGGCCCTGCGCATTCATTGCGATCACCCTCGTCAGTCTGAATCTGATTGGGGATCGTTTGAAGGCTCGGTTTGATCCCACTCACGGCTCCCCGTAGCCTGTACGACTTCCGGGTCGGATTCTCGACCCAGTCGACCGGTGTTCACCGGTCTCCCTTCGCCGCCTCGGAAACCACTTCAGATGCAGAATCGTTTCGGATTCAAGGATTTCGTTCTCCTCGCCGTGGTGTTGGCGGTGGGGCTTCTGGTCTTCCTTTCCATGATCCAATCAGATCGTGGCTGGGATCGGCTCGGCGATCTGCAGTCGAAGTTGGATGAAGTCGAGAGTCGACTCGCCTCCTCCGGCTCGGGTGATCTCGATGACATTCGTCGAGAACTCTCCGAACTGAAGACCGCCATCGCCACACGTCCCATCAACATCAATCTTGGTGGAGTCGCCGCCGGTGGCGTTGAAGTTTCGACGGATGGCATGAACGCTCAAGAGGCATCGAATTCGGTGACGTCAACGAGCGGGAAGCGTGACGAGTCATGGGCGCGGGTCGGTGTCCCCATCGACTGGCAAGAGCCGTGGGGGTTCGCGAGCGAACCCAGCGAAGTCCCCGGATTTCGTCGAGGCGGAGAGTTCACGGAGGTCTTCGGGGCGCAGCCGGCTCGAATCACCCCGTTCCTCTCGACCGATGTCTACGGCCGAAGGGTCATTGATCGTGTGGTCGAGACCTTGGCAGCGTACGACCCGGAGACCCTGCGACTGCGGGGCATTCTCGCGGATGCGTGGCAATTTGATCCCGACGGCCGATGGCTTCGGGTTCATCTCGATCCCAAGGCGACCTTCAGTGATGGCGTCCCGGTCACCAGCGAGGACGTCCGATGGACGTTCATGGACTTCATCAAGAATCCATTGGTCGAAGCGGAGCGTTCTCGCGCGACCCTCGACATGGTTGAGGATGTCAAGGTGATCGATGAGCACAGTGTTGAGTTTGTCTTCAACAAGTCGCTGTTCACCAACCTTGATTACAGCCTTGGCGCCTACGTTCTTCCTAAGCACTTCTATTCGAAGTTTGAGCCCGCGCAGATCAACCAGTCCACCGGACTCTTGATGGGCTCGGGACCGTTTCGAGTCGAGAATCTAGATCCTGATGATCAGTGGTCTCCCGGCAGCGACATCGTGATCGCTCGAAACGAGCGCTACTGGGGGGGGCAGGTTCCGCCGCTCGCCTCCCTTCGCTTCAAGGTCATTACCAACTCCCTCGCCGCGCTCGTCGCCTATCGAAACGGCGAAGGCGACATGCTGACGCCGAGTTCGCCGCAGTATGCGGAACTCAAGGGCGACGCGCCCTTCGCGGCCGACAACGCGATCTACAACTGGCTGAACATGCGGAGCGGATACTCCTTTATCGGTTGGCAATGCGGCCCGCGTGGCGGACCTGGTGGCAAATTGACACCCTTCCATGATGAGCGAGTGCGAAGAGGAATGACGATGTCACTCGATCGTGATCGTATGATCCGGGACATCTGGGAAGGCATTGGGGTGGTGGCGACGGGGCCGAACAGTCCGACATCGCCGGCTTCCAGTGAGAATGTCACCCCTTGGCCCTTTGACCCAGAAGCGGCCGACGCCTTGTTTGCGGAGGCGGGATGGGTCGACGCCAACAATGACGGGATCCGCGAGTATCAGCTCGACGACGGCGTCTTCCCGAAGGGAATGGATTTCGAATTTGAATTCACGATCACCGCGAGTGGAGAGACCTCCGAGCGAATTGTGAGTTACCTCAAGAGCCAGTGCCTGAAGAACGGCATTGTCTGCAACCCCAAATTGGTCGATTGGTCTTACTACAGCGAAATGCTGAAGAGCCGAAACTTCGATGCCATGATTATGGCATGGAGCGCCAGTGCCCCAGAAAGTGATCCGCGACAGATCTGGCATTCGAGTTCGATTCTTGATCAAGGCGACAACTTCACCCAATGGGACAGCCAGGACGCCGACGGCTTCATCGACGGCGGGCGGAATACGCTCAACTTCGAGGAGCGAATGGCGATGTGGCATGGCCTTCACGAAGTCATCCATCAGGGGCAGCCCTATACGTTCCTTCGGGTCAGTCCTTGGATCCGTTTCGTAAAACGAGATATTGGAAACGTGGTCACGCACAAGACGGGCCTTGAACCGCAGGAGTTTTTCCGGGCGGCGGCGCCAGCACCCGGAAACTAACCCACGCGACCTTTTCTTCGTCCCGTTTTCTCTAGAGAAGAACTCCACTCGATGCTCGGCTATATCGTTCGACGCCTGTTTCTCATGATCCCGACCTTGATCGGAATCACTTTCCTCGTGTTCATGCTTCTTGCCATGAGCCCGGGTGGAATTGGTGCCTCGCTCAGGGTCTCGGGCGGTCAGATGGAGTCGAGCAAGGCGGCGCTGGTTGAAGCCTATCTTGAGGATCGTTACGGGCTTGATGATCCGGTGCTCATGCAGTACCTGCGTTGGCTCGGCCGGATTAGTCCGATCAAGACTGGCGAGCGGGATTTATTGAAGCCGACTGGGGGGCTGGTCCGCCCTCCAAAGGCGTTGAATCCGCCGCCCCTCGTCGATTCGTGGTTCAGCGATCTGAAACTCCCTGAGGAAAAAGTTGCGAAGATCAAGGCGACCAAAGGGCCGGCGGCCGCGGGAACCGGGGTCGGGCGTGAGGGCGAGTCGCCGGAGGTCATTGAGTACAAGGCCGCCTCAAAGAACTACGCGAAGGCGCGGGCTGACTATCTGGTCTCCAAGAAAGAATTGGATAAAGCGCTGGTTCGATATGCCGAAAAATCGGGTATCGAAGGATCGATCAAGGACGGCAAGCCGCAGATGGAAGTGTTTGCGGCGTTACCTCCCGACACCAAAGCACCGAACTGGAACCGCGTCAGAGACGCTGGGTTGGCGGTGCTTGAGGCCTATGAGAATGCGGTCGCCTGTCGAGCGCGAGAGATCGCGGCTTTTCGAAACGACCCGTATCCCAAGGACGGCGTCCCGATCATCCCGGGTGTGGTCAGCTTGGCGATGCCGGATCTCGGGGTTGCCTTCAGTCGTGGTCGCCCAGTCAAGGATCTCATCCTTGATGCCCTTCCAGTCACGCTGCTGTTGAACTTCGTCGCCCTCCCCTTTATCTATCTCATTGCGATTCCCGCGGGCATGCTTGCGGCTCGGTATCGCGGTTCTTGGTTCGATGTCAGTAGTGGCGCGATCTTTGTGGCGTTCTGGTCGATCCCCACGGTGTGGGCGGGCGTTCTCGCGATCGGCTATCTCGCTGACAACCAGTATCTGGGTTGGTTCCCGGTTGCCGGCCTTCATGGCAACACGTCGGATGGAATGAGCTTCCTTCCAAGTTGGGGCGATCAGGGCTTCAGCATGGGTTGGGTGCTTGATGTTCTCTGGCATATTGCGCTGCCCGTCACCTGCCTGGTCTATACCGGGTTCGCGGTGCTTGCCAAGCAGACCCGTGCCGCGATGCTCGATAATTTCAATCAGGACTACGTGCGGACCGCCAAGGCGAAGGGAGTCCCCGGTCGGGACGTCCTGCTCCGCCACGTCTTCCGGAACAGCCTTCTTCCGCTGATCACGATGTTCGTCACGATCTTCCCCGCCATGCTCGCTGGATCAGTCGTCGTCGAGAAGATCTTCTCGATCCCCGGCATGGGGAGCTTGATTCTTGAGGCGATCAATCTTCGGGATCGTGAGTTGATCTTGGCCAACACCTTCATGATCGCGGTGGTCAACCTTCTCGCTTTGCTCCTCGCCGACATTCTCTATGCCTTCGCCGATCCGCGGATCAGTTACGACTGATCCCGGGCTTCCTGCGTTCTTCGTTCGTCCTCCTTCCTTCGAAAGCTCAGCCCCGTGTCCGACCCTTCACCCAGCTCGACCAGCACCATCTCCGGCATCGAAGTGATGCGCGGTGTTGGTGCGAAGCCCGCCAAGAGCTTCTGGGCCGATGCCTGGGATCGCGTGTTACTTCGGTGGGCGGCCCGAATCGGTATCGGGTGGATCGTGATCATTGCGTTCTTCGCCGTCTTCGCGCCGGTTCTGGCCAACGGCCTTCCGCTCTGGACGACAGAATTTCAGATGAACGCCGACGGCAGTCGCGGCGATGTGCTGAAGGAATGGTCGCCGCTCTGGACGGGGCTCGGGGCCGTCGATTTGATGTTGCTCATTGGGACCATCGTTGGTGTCCCCTGGATCGCAATGCCAGTGTCGGTGCTTCGGCTCAAGCGGTCGCACCGACTCGGAATTCTTTGTGCCGCCGTCGTCCAAGGTGGTTTCGCCGTGGTGATTGCGGGTTGGGTTGGGGACTGGTTGACGGCACCGAATGCGGAGCCAGGTGTCCGGTCGTTCGCGCTCGAGAATGCGTCAATGGTGCCATGGTTAGTCGGCGGAGGCATCAGCCTCTTACTGGCGTTCGCGTGCGTCTTCATGCCGACTTTTCGAAAGACGACCGCTCGAATCATGCTGGTCGCGGTGATCGGCATGGTCAGCACGCTGGTTGTCGTCGATCGATTCGATCCGCCGAGGGCAAACTACGACCGCTTCATCGATCTGGAATTGAAGGGCCAGTACGAGAATGTTTACACGGTCATTCCCTGGTCACCGACGCAGGCTCGGACGAACTTTTATGTCCTTCCTCCGGGAACCATTGTGGATTCCAGAGAACCAGATGCGCTCGATACGAATTTTGGAGCCCGGACGTTCGTTCTTGGAACCGACTCCGTCGGCCAGGACGTGCTCAGTCAAATGATGCATGCATGCCGGCTCTCCATCTCGATCGGTCTGGTCTCGACTGGGATTTCGGTCCTGATCGGAATCGTCATCGGTTCGCTGATGGGTTACTTCGGTGGTTGGGTAGATCTGGTCCTGAGTCGAGTGGTCGAGATCTTCATGGCGATCCCGGTCCTCTTCCTGTTGATCGTCGCCGCCGCAGTCCTTCCTCGAAACACCTACATGATGATGGCAATCATCGGTTTGGTGAGCTGGACGCTCTCTGCTCGCTTCATTCGTGCGGAGTTCCTCAAGATGCGAGCGCAGGACTTCGTCCAAGGGGCAAGAGCGGCGGGCTTGCCATTGCGGTCGGTTCTCTTCCGGCACATGCTTCCAAACGGAATCACACCGGTGCTGGTTCAGGCTTCCTTCGCGATCGCGGCAGCGATCCTTGCGGAGGCAACCCTTTCCTTTCTCGGGCTCGGTCCCGACGGGCAGGCATCGTGGGGCAAACTCTTGGCCAGTGCCACCGGGCAGACGGGCACCTTCAACTGGTGGCTTGCGATCTTCCCGGGGGCGGCGATCTTCCTCACCGTCCTCGCGTACAACCTGATGGGCGAGGCATTCCGCGACGCGATTGATCCCAAACTCAGGAAGGCCGCTCTCTGATGTCCAAGAACCCGGCCGATGCCGCCTCCAACATGACCGCGAATGACTGGACCCCTGATAAGCCATTGCTCGAGGTCCGTGAACTTGCGGTCAGTTTTCAAAACAGTGCGGATCCGGATGGGCCGCGGATTCAGGCCGTCGCCGGCGTGAGCATGACGATTCATCCTCGCCAGACCCTTGCCGTGGTGGGGGAGTCGGGCTGCGGTAAGAGCGTGACTGCTATGAGCACGATGCAACTCGTCCCTCGTCCTCCAGGAAGATTCGACAGCGGCACGATCCTCTTCAAGGGCGAGGACGTGCTCAGCTACAGCGAGCGTGAGATGCTCAATCTTCGTGGAAGTGATCTGGCGATGATCTTCCAAGAGCCGATGACCAGCCTGAATCCGGTGTACACCATTGGTGATCAGATCACCGAGGCGATTCTGCTTCATCAAGCGGTGACGGGGAATGAAGCGGAAGCGATCGCAGTGAAGGCGATGGATGATGTGGGAATTCCCGAACCAGCGAGGCGTCTCCACGACTATCCGCACCAGTTTTCCGGCGGAATGCGTCAGCGGGTGATGATCGCGATGGCGCTGGCCTGCAACCCAACGCTTTTGCTGGCGGACGAGCCGACGACGGCGCTGGACGTGACGATTCAGGCGCAGATTCTCGAACTGCTCCGGGAACTCCAGAGGACCAAGGAGATGGGCATCATGCTCATCACCCACAACCTCGGAGTGGTCGCCGAGAATGCAGACGTCGTGTGCGTCATGTACGCAGGGCGGGTGGTCGAATATGCCAAGGTCTTCGACCTCTTCGATCGCCCCATGCATCCGTACACGCGAGGTCTGTTCAAGTCGATTCCGAGGCTTGGCGAACTGAAGCATCGGCTTACTACCGTCGAGGAGATCGTCGGAGATCCCGCGCAGTTCCAGCAACTTCCGGGCCACGAGAACGGAATCGTCCCTTGGTGGCCGGATCCGCCTGAGGGCGTCAAGCCTGAACTCGTGCCGAATCGCGATGAATATGTCCTCTACGAGATCGAACCCGATCGCTGGGTCGGCTGCTTCCGATCCAAGTATCTGGAGGACCACGTGTGTCGGCCTCCGGACCTTGATTATCGTAAGGAAGATCTCGCGTGATTCGATGAAGTCGCGATTGTCGGCGACTCCGGATTCCACGAAAGACAAAGAGACCTCGGTCGGGATGAGCCCGACTCATTCAGGAGATCAGGCGTATGTCCCTCATCGAAGTCGGTCGGAAGGCGCCAGTCTTCACATTGCAGGATCAAGCTGGAAAGAAGCACGCCCTCAAGGATCTGGCCGGGAAGACAGTCGTGCTCTACTTTTATCCCAAAGATGACACCTCCGGCTGCACGGCGGAAGCCTGCCAATTTCGAGATCAAGCCCCGGATTTTAAGAAATCGAAATCCGTGGTCTTTGGGGTAAGCCCTGACTCGGTCGAAAGTCATCGTAAGTTCGTCGATAAGCATGAGCTGAATTTCACGCTGCTCGCCGATCCCAAGGATGCCGAGGGGGATCCCAAAGTCTGTATGAAGTACGGGGTCTGGCAGGAGAAGTCGATGTACGGCCGCAAGTACATGGGCGTCGTCCGCACCACCTACCTCATCGGCCCTGATGGAAAGGTGGCGCAACGTTGGGACAAGGTCAAGGTCCCTGGTCACGCCGACGCGGTGCTCGAGGCGATCCGGGCTCTCTGACCCGTCGTGTTCACCTGAAAAAGAACGCGATCGCGGAGATCATGAACAGCAGTCCAACGCCGAGCCATGCGGTCCCCAGAACAAACGTGAGAATCCGGCCGAGGGTGAGCCAGTGGCGTCGGCGCAGGCGATGGAAGCGCGGCAACGCGGCGGAGGGGAGTCCGCATTCCGGACAGGTCGCGTTCCAGGGCAGGTTCACCAGCAGATGGCCGCAACCCCGACAACTCGGATGATCCTGATCGGGCGGTCTGCCAGGTCCTTCGATGCCTGCAGGAAGACCACACTCCGGACATTCCGCTTGTTTCGAGAGCCCCCGGCGGTCGTAACCGCAGTGTCGGCATGTCGTGGTCGTCATCCGAGGCGTTCGGCGGCCCCGCAACACGCCGACGAGCACCGGGACACCGATGAAGATGCCCAGGAGAATGGCCATGCCCAACATCGACAGGTCGTTCTGATTGAACATCCGGCTGCTCCCGACCCGAACGTGGCGGCGGTCTTGCTCGTCCGACGCGATGCTCGGCAGCGAGTCAGCGTCCGAGTGAGCGTATCATGGAATGATGCCCGAACCGCTCCTGCAATTCAAACGACTCTCGGAACTTGCGGTGGTCCCGGCGTACCAGAGCGAGCATGCCGCGGGACTTGACCTACATGCGGCAACGACCGATCCCGTGGAGATTTCGGCCGGTGGAATCGAGATCATTCCTTGTGGTTTTGCCATGTCGTTACCCGCGGGCTGGGAGGCCCAAGTACGGCCACGGAGCGGACTCGCGACGAAGCACGGAATTTCGATACCCAACGCTCCGGGCACCATCGATGCCGACTATCGGGGGGAGATCATGGTTCCTTTGATCAACTTGGGCCGGGCGGCATTCACGATCACGCCATCGATGCGAATCGCTCAGATGGTCATTGCCCCGGTCGCGAAGGCAAGGATCGAGATTGTCACGGAACTCGACGAGACCGCGCGTGGTGACGGTGGATTCGGGTCGACGGGACGCTGAGACGGCCTTCGGACTCCCTCGAAAATTCGATAAACTGGGCACATGACGATGGCCACCAAAACGAACGTACCACTGCTCGATCTGAAGGCGCAATATGCCACGATTCGCGACGAGATCGAACCGGCGATCCACGATGTGCTAGAGAGCCAAATCTTCATCGGTGGTCCGAAGGTCGGAGAACTTGAGTGTCGGTGCGCTGGATACGTGAACACGACCTATTCGGTCGGTAACTCGAGCGGCTCGGACGCCATCATTCTGGCGCTCGATGCACTCGGAATCGGCCCCGGCGATGAGGTCATCCTTCCGACCTACACATTCTTCTCCACCGCCGGGAGCGTGTCCCGCGTCGGCGCCACGCCGATTCTGGCCGACATCGATCCAGCGACCTATCAGGTCGATCCGACGTCGATTCGCCGAGTGCTCGAATCGCGCCCCGCCGGAAAGGTGAAGGCCTTGATGCCCGTGCATCTCTTCGGTCAAGCGGTGGATCTCGACGCGATCATGGACATCGCCGGTGAACATGATCTTCGGGTGATCGAGGATGCCGCGCAGGCGATCGGAACCGAGGATATTCATGGTCGCCGCGTCGGTTCGGTGGGTGACATCGGAACCTACAGCTTCTTCCCGAGCAAGAACCTTGGTGGTTTCGGTGACGGGGGGCTTTGTGCCACGAATGACCAAGGTCTCTACGAAGCCATGATGCGGTTTCGGAATCACGGCATGAAGCCGAAGTACTTCCACCACGACATCGGCTTGAATGCCCGCCTCGATGCGATGCAGGCTGCGGTGCTCTTGGTCAAGATCGAGCACCTCGACGCGTGGACGGCAAAGCGGCAGGCGAACGCCCAGTACTACGATCAAGTATTCGCAGATGCCGGCGCGAGTAACAGCAGTGTTTCACTGGACGAGGGCGGCTTGCCGCTTCGCACGCCACAGCCCGCGCCGCAGGGTGCGCGGCATATTTACAACCAGTATGTGATCCGAGTTCCTGGCGAACATCGGGAGATGATTCGCGGTCGCCTCAAAGAAGCCAACATCGGGAACGAGATCTATTACCCTCGGTGCCTCCATCAGCAGGATTGCTATCGAGACTTGGGATATGCGGAGGGTGACTTCCCGCATTCGGAACGTGCGAGCCGAGAGACCCTCGCGATCCCAATTTATCCCGAATTGAGCGAAGGGCAGAAGCAGTACGTGGTTGACACGGTGCTGGCCGCCGTTCGGTCGATCTGAGACCACGCGGTACCGAATCGGTTCAGATCAACCCGTCGAGTGATCGGATGCCCAACGGTTCGATCACGCGGAATGCCTCCGCGGTTTCAACGCCGATTCGACTCCCCAGGAAGGTCGCCTGCGCATCAAGCCAGTCGAGGATCCCGCGATTTTTCTCATTCGCAGTGAACTGGCTCCGGTATGCGAGTACGGCATCGCGCTTTCGAGCATGGAACCCAGTGGTATCGACGAGGAACGAGGGATTCGGGATCGTCTTGAGGTGAGTGCAGAAGTAGTAGACGAGTCGACTCGGATGGCGAGGTACGCCGGGAATGTCGGTCTTTGTGAGTTTGGCATCGAAGCGTGCATCTTCGACGATGCGGGTGGCGGCGCGATGATCGGGATGAGCGTCCACGGGGTCCGGGCAGAAGATCCAATCGATCTCCTGGGTTCGAAGGACGCCCGCGACGGCATGGCGACACGCCACGGAATGAACAACTTCGCGATTGATAAATCCGTGGTCGCGTCCGAGCATGATTCGATCGACGCCAAGAATCTCGGCGGCGGCGGCGCTTTCTTCCGCGCGGATCGCCGGGGAGCCGTGCGGCGTGGGTTCGCCGTCGGTGAGGTCCAGGAGCGTGACCCGATGGCCGGCGTCGACGAGCTTTGCGATCGTCCCGCCCATTCCAAGTTCTTGGTCATCCGGATGCGGTCCGACAACAAGCATATTCACGGTCGAGTCTCCAGGTCGCCGACGACGCCGGCGGTGATGCGTGCGAGAAGGTCGTCGCTTGCGTCGACGAGGTAGGCGGTTAGTTGTTTGATGATCTTTCGATCGTCCTTGCGGGCTCGGGCGGCCGCGAGTTCGGCAAATCCACGGCAGATGGCTGCCAGATCGATGCGAAGATCAGTCCCCCAAGCCTCCTGCCCGGGCGGGATCGAAAGGGCTGCAATCGTCTCCAGGCCGCCAGCGGGGCGATCCGCCATCGGGATCGCCAAGTGGCGGCCCAACCAGTCGACGAGCTGCATTGGGGGCGTCTGGGACTCGAGGCGGCTGAGATCCCGCTCGAATCGCGCCGCATCATCGTCCGCCGCCGCGATTGAAGCCAGTCGAACGCCAGGGAGCACCGTTCTGGCCAGCCAGCTCAGATCGGTCCGGGCCGTGAACCACCCGCCCCATCGATTGCAAATCTCGACATTGGCGAGGACTTCGGCTTCCAGCATGGTGTGGAGGCTGCGGAGAATGGTCCCAAGTCGAGCCAGTCGATCCATCCCCGCGCTCGCCGGACCCTCAAGTTCACCGTTGGCGACTTCGTCGGCCCAAGCGGCCCGAGTCGCGGCGATCCGGTCGAGAAGTTCGAGTCGACGACCGCCGGTCAGCCGATCGAATTCTGGATCGGGTTCGGTCAGTCGATCCTCGAAGGGGACTGGAGCGAATCGTCGGAATCCGGTGCGAAGATCGTCAATGGCCGCCGCACCGGTGGCGCGAGTCGAGTCTTCGCCCAGCATTCGGCACCAGCCGCGGATCCGCCGTCGGAACTCTTTGGCAGCGCCCGGACGGATGGAGGTCATCTTGGCCGTCAGTTCATCGGCGATGAGGAGGCGATCGAGGTCATCGGCCGTCGATCTCAACGCGGCGATGATGCTGTTGGCCGCAGGGTCGGCCAGGGCCGCGGGATCACCGCCGAGCCGCTCCAAATCGAGCGTGGTGGTCCGTACCACACGGCGATGTCGCCGGTGGATCTCCCGCTGGGCGTTTCGAAGGTCACGATCGATTGGCACCGCGAGGGCGTCGACTCCAGCCTTTAGTAGTCCCACGATTTCAAGTTGGCGTTGCAGAAGAAGAAGTGTGGAATCGTGGCGCGGAGGGGCGAGCGTCGTCTGGAGCAGGCTCCGAAACCGGGTGAGGTCAATCTCCGTGGAAGAGGTCAATCCGGCGATTTCGTCAATGGTGCGGTCGATGCGGCTGCCTTGGTTCACTACCAGCAACTCCGAGCGTCCGTGAGGATCTGACGGCTGGTCTACCAGTCGGAGCAGGGCCGCCTCAAGTATCTCCTCGAGCCGTTCGCGGATTTCGCTACCAGCGTGAATCGACTCCACAGCTTGCACCGCGGATCGAAGAAGTTGCCGGTAGCGCATCGCCTCGAGGGCCGAAGTGCCGTCGTCAATCCGCGCCATCGCCAAGTCTGTTTCGCGGATATTGATTCGGTCTGGAAGGGGACCGAGCCCCGGCGCGGAAGTTTCCGATTCCAAGCGGTTCGAATCGCCGCGCGGCCATCGGGTCAGGATTGGGCGGTCCGAGATGAGCGAGAGTGTTCGTCGGATCGGCGCGAGCACGGTACTCAATGTGGCATCAAGGTTTGGAAGTGTTCCGGTATTACTTCGTCGGAGAAGTTCGAGTCCGGACCGATTGAAGTCTCGAAGTCGTTCGATGGCCGCATCACGACGGTCTCTAGAGATGGGTCGAGGCGGTGATCCGACGAAGGCGCCGGGCTTGGCGAGGGCGTCGAGCAGCACGTCGATTTCGGAGAGACCGGCAGTCAGGCGGATCGCCAGCATGCCGGCAACCATCGCGGCGTCACCCGCGCCGCGTGCTCGATTGGCCAGTTCGACGGCGATACGTCGGAGATTCCGTTTTGATTCGGCGATCACGGCGGTCGGACCGGTCTCGGGGCGTCGATCACGACCACTGTCGGAGAATCTCTCCGTGATGTCGTCGAGTACCGATTGGGTTAAGACCGGCGGCTTTGGACGGTCGTCGAGATCGAGGCGTTGCGCCGAACCCGCCTGGTTGATCGCGAGGGGCACGATCAGCGAGAATCCAAAGGCGGCGGCCTGAGCGACCATTATCCAGGATCGTTGTGATCTCAAGACGGCGACTCCGGCGAGGCGGCAATCACCTTGCGGTAGGCCATCTCGAGTTCGTCGACCATGGTTCTGCGGTCGAACGGTCCGCGGCAACGACGACGGCCTTCGGCGCCGAGTCGTGGGCCGAGGGTGGGGTCAGCGCGGAGTCGATCAATGGCCTCGGCGAGCGCCGTTCGGTCGCCCGGTGCGACGAGAATCCCAGTCTCGTCATGAATGCAGACTTCCGGTGCACCATCAAGGGCGTACGCGATCACCGGCTTCGCGGCGAGGAGCCCCTGGACCACGGCGCGGGGGAGACCCTCGCGGTAGCTCGGGTGCACCACGACGTCCATGGCTCGAATCCAATGTGGAATCGTCTCAGGCTGGACGAGGCCGGGCGTGTGCACTTGATTCGAGAGTCCGAGTTCACGCACTCGCGCGAGAAGCCGTTCGGACCAGTAGCCGTCCCCCACCCAAAGGAGATGCAGGTTTGGGTTTGATTGCATCATCGGCGCGAAGGCGTCCAGAAGATCGTCGTGACCCTTGAGCTCGGCGAGCCGCGCCACGGTTCCCACGATGAAGGCGTCTTCCGGCAGGCCGAGTGAGCGGCGAGTCTCCGTCACGGATTTCGAGTCATCGAGGTAAGGCTCAACGATCATGCCGCTTCGAATGGTCTGGAATTGCTGAGCTCGGCCCACGCCCGCAGCCAGCGCTTGGTCCCGCATCGCATCGGCCACGGTCACGATCGCATGGCAGCGGCGTGCCGCCCATCGTTCCGCGGCGATATAGGTCGCATTCTTCAGTTTCGACTGGTAGGGATGGAAGGGGAGGCCGTGGATGGTGTGGATGACCGCAGGGACGTTTTCTCGCCATGCTGCCGCCCGGCCGAGTATTCCAGCCTTTGACGAATGAGTATGCACCACGTCCGGTCGATGTTCGCGAATGAGCCGTCGCAGATCCGAGAGGCACCGAAGATCCCGGCGCGGTGAGAGTTCACGAATCAAATTTGGGGTTTCGATGGTCGCGATGCCCCCGTGTTCCAGAACCACTGGAAGCATGGTGCCTTCTGGCCCTTCGATCGGGCCGAAGACCAGCGAGACGTCGTGGCCGTCGTCAGCCTGGCCCGCGCACGAGAAAACGGTGTTTTCCTGGCTGCCGCCGAGGATCAAGCGGGTTGAGATGTGCATGATCTTCATGGCGCCATCTCCTGACCCGTTTGGTCTGGTTCATCAGGCGTGCCGGGTTGTCGTTCCGGGAAGCCGGGAGGGAGCGGATCATCACCGTAGTGAATCCAACGAAGGCAGAGGCCTTGAGGTGGCAGAGTCTGGCCCGCCAGTCGTCGATTTTGAGTGGCGAGAATGTCGTCGACCCGCTCCGCCGGGAATCGACCGCGGCCGACTTCGAGGAGCGTTCCGGCAATGATTCGCACCATGTTGTAGAGAAAACCGCTCCCGACGACTTCGAGTCGAATCCGGCGGGGTGCTGGCCTGGTGACGGTGCACGCATAGATGGTTCGAGTGGTGTTGTCTCGACCGTGGTGCTTCTGGGCAACCCCGGCAAAGTCGTGTTCGCCGACGAAACGTCGGCCTGCCTCAGCCATGGGTGAGGGGTCGAGATCGTAGGCGGTTCGATAGACAACGTGCCGATCGAAAAGCGGAGGCCACACATCAGGCGGTCGGCCGCAGGCGAAGTCGTAGCGGTAGCACTTGCTTCTTGCGGTCTTAATGGGGTCGAAATCGTCGGCCGCAACTTCCGCGTCGGTGACTTGGACGTCTTCTGGGAGTCGAGACGTGAGCGCCCTCGCCAGGTTCTCAATCGGGAACTCACGGTCGCTGGAAAACGCGGCGACCTGTCCGATGGCGTGAACGCCGGAGTCCGTTCGACTGGCGCCGATGACCGGCGCGGTCTCACGAACTGCTTTGACCACCGCTTTCTGCAGGACAGATTGGACCGTTCGCAATTCGGTTCCGTCACTTCGAACCTGCCGCTGCCAGCCATGGAAGTCGGTGCCGTCGTAGGCGACCTTGAGTCGGTAGCGGGGCACTGGCGATCAAACTCACTGACCGAAGAGGTTCCGGGTCGCGAGCATTCCTTTTTCTGCGAAGTAGGTCATGGCATCATCGACGCTATCGAAAATTTTCGTGGCCGTCTCGGTAATGAAAGGGCTCGGGCTCTTCTTCGGCTTCCAGACCACGTAGACCTCCTTGGTGTGTTCGAAGGCATGCTGGAGCTCTCGTTCCACGCCGCTGGAAAGTCCGGGGATACCACCGGGAAGTTCGGGAATGTACGAGACAATCATGTCGGACTGGTCGACGAGCTTGAAGTCACGCATATAAATCTGGCCGTCGATGTCGCCGGCGATGTCGAGGACTTCGCGAGTCGGAATTCGAACTGGTTCATCACCCTCTTGGGCGGAGCCGAACATGTGCTGCGGGATCTCCACGAAGTCTCGGCCGTCTCGGGCTGCCGCGATTGCCGTTTCGAGCAGCAACTTTTCGTCGACGTCGCCCGGATCGAACGCGATGAAGTGTTCCGCGATCTGGGCGCGGAAGTCGTCGATCTCCGCCAGAATGTCGGGCATGTCGACGACGTGGCTCATCGGGAATGAGGGGTACACGCGACGCATGTCCGGTCGGGTGACCAGGCGAACACAGGTTTCAAGGGTCGGCTGGTGCCGGCCTCGGCTCAGAATGTAGAAATTATTTCTGCAACCCATCGCCTCGGCCATCAATTCGGTGGCGAGGATCTCTTCCTCCCGCCACACCATGCAATCCTTGAGGGTTGCGTCGACGATGTGATCGCGGTGAAGTCGCTGGTGGACCACCTCGACGTTGTCGACGAGGCAGATGAACAGGTCGGGTGCGATCGCTCGGATCTGATCGAAGTCAAAGGCGCTGAACAGACCATGGTGCCATCGAAAAGTGGCATGAGTGTTCACCATGACGTTGCGATGTTCTTCGACGGGGCGCGTCGCTGAGATAATGTCCTTGAAGGCCGCGCGTCGGAGCGAGTTCAGCCGACTGATTGGAAGGTCGAGGATCCGTCCGGGGCTCACGTCGGCCGCCTCGGCGTACATCATGTCGCCGACATGGAACGTGTCGATTTTCTCTCCTCGTTCGCCTGCGAGATGCATCGCGTCTTTGAGGTATTGCTTTTTGTCCACGCCGATTTGGCCGGTGACGATGGCACGCATTTGGAGACTCCGGGGGGTTCAGGAGTGAGAGGAAGTGAGAGGTAATTTTTTTCGGCGAAGCCAAGCAACTCGGGCCCGCGGTGGTCGAGCGGTCTTGAGACGACGGCGGGTCAGCCACCACCGAAAGATGGCGGTGGTGGCAATGATGACCGCGATGACACCAAAGGCAAAAAAGATCACCTTGGGAAGGGAACTACCAGCGAGTCCACGGCCGATGAGAATGCCGGCACCCACTTGAATCGGGGTGGTAATGGCACAGCAGATGACCTCCACCACCGTGAATCTTCGCCAACTCATGTTCATTAGGGCGGCCATGGTCAGGGCAGGCGATCGGGTGCCGGGAATGAACCGAGCGATCACGAGCATGCCGGCGCCGCGGCGGTCGAATTGGTGTTTCGCTTCGAGCAATCGTCGCGGGTGAACGAACCGCCGAAACCACTTTCGGTGGAGGAGTCGTTTTCCGAAGTGCCGACAGATCGAAAACCAGAGGTAGTCGCCACCAAGGACACCGACATAGGCGGCGATGAAGGTCGACCACAGCGCCATCTCACCTTGGCCAACAAAAATGCCGGCGGGCACGTTGACCACCTCCTCGCTAATCGGAATGCCGAATCCAGAGGCAAGGAGAAGGACGATCATGGCTATCCAGCCGTAATCGCCAAGAAATTGGTGGACCAGTTCTTCCATGGGCTGCGGGCGAGAGAGAATGAGGTCCCCCCAGTCGACATCGGACGGCCGGGAGGGAATTCCTAAGTGTATATGCTCGCGTCTCTTCGCTCCTCCTTTGATTGTCGAGGATTTTCCATGCAGCGATCGGCAAGGTCGATCCAGAGGGTGCTGGTGGCACCGGATTCGCTGAAAGAGACCTGCCACGCTGACGTGGCCTCGGTCGCGATCGAGCGGGGGGTTCTTGAGTGCCTTCCGGGCGTGGCGGTCGATCGCTGCCCAATGGCCGATGGCGGCGAGGGCACACTTGACGCCTTGGTGTCTGGATTGGGCCTGCAGGTGCACGTTCGCCGGGTCTCCGGTCCGCGGGCGGATCGTCGTGCCGTCGAGGCCAGATTGGGGATTGCCTTGGATCGCCGACTGGCGGTCGTGGAGCTGGCCGAGGCATCCGGGCTCCATTTGATCGAGCCCGCCGACCGTGATCCATGGAAGACGGGAACGGGTGGTACCGGGGCGATGCTCCAAACTTCGCTGGATCTCCTTGAGGCCTCCGCGGATCAGCGGCCGCAGGTCCTGCTGGCGGTGGGTGGCAGCGGAACGGTCGATGGTGGGATCGGCGCCTTATCAATGCTTGGAGTTCGATTTCGAGCGGACGGTGCGTGGCTCACCCCGCCTCTGGTGGGGGCCGACCTTCTGCGTATTGATGCGATCGAGTGCCCGTCCGCAATCCGTGACGCGTGGCGCGACGTTGATCTGCGAATCGCTGTCGACGTGACAAATCCTCTGCTCGGAACAACCGGTGCGGCTCGAGTCTTCGGTCCTCAGAAAGGTGCCGATCGCGCCGGCGTCGAGCGTCTCGAATCGGGATTGGCGCGGTGGGCGACCGTGTTGGCCGGGGAATTCGGTGAGGACCTGGTTCAGCAAGCGGCGGTGGCCGAAGGCTCGGGAGCCGCCGGCGGCATCGGATTCGGCCTTCGAGTGGTGCTTGGAGCCATCTTGGAATCAGGATTCGACGTGGTCGCTCGATCCATCAATCTGGAGGCGAGCGTGGAAGCGTCCGACCTGGTCATCACCAGTGAAGGGTGCCTCGACACTCAATCGACGATGGGGAAGGTCCCGGGTCGCCTCTTGGAGCTCGGCGAAAAATATGGGGTTCCGGTGATGATCGTGCCTGGCAGGGTCGGCGATCTCTCAGATCATGACCGAAGTCGTTTTGCCGGGATCGTTTCGCTCGAATCAGTCTGCGGTCGAGAGGACGCCATGGCTCGGCCGTCCCACGCCCTGCGTGCGGCCACCGAGCGTTTGCTCATGCCGCTTGTCGAGGGACTTTGAAGGTTGGCTTGTAGGGGTTCAGGGGTCCTTGAACAGGAGCACCACGGCGTGAACTTCAATCGCTCGTCCTTCGCCAACCGCGTCTACTTTCTCGTGTGACTTGCCCTTGAGATTGACGTCGTCGACCCCGACGCCGAGGAGTTCGGCGAGATGGGTGCGAATTTCCATCTTGCGGCTCCCCAGTCGAGGCTGTTCGAGGATGACCGTGGCATCGAGATTGCCGATTCGGTACCCAGCTTCGCGGACGATTTCGACCGCTCGCGTTAAGAACCGGCGTGAATCGGCGCCGTCGAAGGCCGGATCGGTATCGGGAAACAACTGGCCGATGTCCTCGCGACCCAAGGCGCCCAACAGGGCATCCGTGATCGCGTGGAGTAGCGCGTCGCCATCGGAGTGGCCAACTGGCCCCCGATCGTGATCAAACCGAATCCCGCCGAGGATGAAGGGACGTCCGGCGCCCTTCGGTGCGATCGGCTCCAGCCGGTGGAGGTCGTAGCCATGACCGATGCGTATGGGAGGGCTGAAAAAAGACATTCGTTGAATTTTATCAATCCAGATCGGGGGTGGGGTCAGAGAGGGGGGGTTCAAGGGCGATTGCCGAGAAAGACATCCCCTTCCAACGTCCGGGAAGGCAGGTGGAAGGGGGGTGAATCGACCATCCTGCGCTCTCGTTCGAAGTCACCTCTCAAGGCGAGCCCCCGTCCAGACCGATGAAGGTAGTACGGACATGGTCCACGCGGGCCGCGCCGTTTCTGCGCTAGTCAGAGAGCCTCGCATGCGTCTTCGAACCCTGTTTTTAACCGCCGCTGGTCTTCTGTTCCTCACGATGACCAGTTGTGCCGCCTACAGCACCAAGGGTGGCTGGCTGCCCAGCAGCAATGCCACCTTCACGTACGTTTCGACGTCATCGAGCCCGAAGACGGTTCGGATCATCGATACGCGAAACGAAGAGGCGTTCTTCTCGCTTCGCCTCCCGGTTGGCAAGCAGCTGACCTTCAAGTTCATGGATGGCAAGGGTGATGATCCGATGTACACCCCGGACCGGATGCTCTGGGAGATCTGGGACGCGCCTCACAAGAACGGAAAGCTCTCGAATCAGTTGACCGTACCGCCCGCGAGCGCTCGGAGCATTCGGGTCGAGATTCGACCTGCTCCCGAATGGCCTGAGGACGATGAGCGGTACCGTCTTCGAGTTGATCTCGAAGAAGAACGGCCGGATCACTGGACGCCCCAGGGCGGCGCGATCCCGAAGGATGGCGGGACTTGGCCAAACTGAGGGCGACACTGACGCCCGATTCAGAATCATCGAGTGAAGAACATCACGACCGCCCACCGATTCGGTGGGCGGTCGTTCTTTTTGTGAGGCCTTTGGGTGCGATGCTCGGTATCACGCTCGATGCCAAGACCGATGCCAAGACCGATTCACCGCATCGTGGCAATGAGGCGACGGAAGGCGTTCCCTCGATCTTCGTAGTTGGCGAACTGGTCCCAGCTTGCACACCCCGGACTGAGAAGTACCACATCGCCCGCGCTGGCTTGATCCATCGCGTGCTTCACGGCGAGTTCGAGGGTGCCGCAATCCTTGCCGCCCCGACGGCAGATGGACTCGCTCGTGGCACCGATCCCGAAGAGGCCGGCCAGCAATGGTGCCAAGTCGGCGATCGGATCGAGGTTGGAACCCTTGTCGTAACCACCGGCGATGAGGTGGACGCGAGCGGGATCCAGCATGCTCTGCACGGCCAAGACCGATGCTTCCGGCGTGGTCGACTTTGAATCATTGAAGAACCGAACGCCTCGGATTTCTTCGATGAATTCGAGGCGATGGGGAAGGCCGCGAAAATCGGCAAGGGCGGTGGCACAGTCAATGGCGATTGGTCGTCGTTCTCGAAGCGGGCCTTCGAGGAGATCCAGATGAGCGAGAATCGTTCGGATGGCACGCCGCGCGTTGTCGCGGTTGTGGTCTCCGGGGACCATCAGCTTGATCGTCGCATCGATCTCTTCGTCGACGTCGGGATCGACCTCCGCAACGGAGTGTGGCTGTTCACATGCGGGCGAAGGAAGAAGAATGGCCTCCTTGCTCTTGGTGTAGTGCTCGATCGTCCGGTGCCAGTCGAGATGATTCGGACTGACGTTCGTGACCACGGCAATGCCAGGGGTAAATCGATCTGTCGCAGCGCCACCATCGCCCGCGAGCCAATGCAGCATGAAGCTCGAGAGTTCGAGAATCAACGTTGCCTTGGCTGGCGGGGGGTCATCGAGGAGCGAGCCGCCGATGTTGCCACCCAGTCGCGGCATGAGGTCCGGTCTGATGCGGGCCAGCGCGTGATGGATCATCGCCGAAGTGGTGCTTTTCCCGGCGCTTCCCGTTACGCCGATCACTCGGTCGGCAGGATGATCGCCAATTGCCAATCGAATTTCCGTGAGCAGTCGGACATTGGCCTCTCGAGCGAGTTTCAGGAATGGATTATCCCAGGGATGGGGGACCGCCGGGTTGACCACCACAAGGTCCGCCGAGGCGAAATCTTCCGGGCGATGTTCGCCAAGGTGGAATTCGAGGTCGAGACTTTGAAGTCGCCGGATGGCGGGTTCGAGCACCACTGGTGAACGCAGATCGGTGATCAGAACTTTCGCCCCGGCGGCACAGAGATGCCGAGCCACGGCCTCGCCACCGCCGAAGGCCCCGAGTCCCATCACGACGACCCGCCGATCGGCCAAAGGGCCGGGGAACGGATCGGACCCCGTCGGCAGATCGATTGAATGAGCGGAAGCCATGAGCGGAGCCTAGACGCCGATACACTCCTCTGCCATGTCTCGGTCCTCACATCACCCCACCAACGCCGCTCAGGCTGCTGAAGCCCCGGTGCCGCGAAGCCAACTCGCCCTCGCGGCCTTCATCACGTCGCTGGCGTTGTGCTGTCCCTTGACCGGCATGGTGTCGGTCTTCCTGGGATTTCTCGCCCACCGACGGATCATGGCCAGTGGTGGCCGACTGGGCGGTCGTCGCTTGGCCCTCGCCGCGATCGCCATCGGGACCGCGAGCACCGTCATTTGGCTCTTTAGTTGGGATGCCTTTGGAAAGTGGTATCTCGAAGCGCTCGAAGATCGGATGTTGATCACGACCCAGAGCATGATCCAAGACGCGGCGCAGGGTGATCTGGCGGCGGCGAGTCTGGGCTTTGATGCCGCCTCCACGCCGGATCAGCCCGATCTCGCCATGTTTGGTCTCGTCATCACGGAACGATTCGGCGAGATCATTGACGTCAAACTCAAGGATGCCGCAATGCGCGGCAACACGCTGGACCCTCGGATGGAAGTTCGCCTCGTTCTCGAATTCGATCCGGGTGGAATCCGCTACGGCGCCGCGGCCTTCTCCCTTCGAGCACGGGCGCTCGACGATCTCATCCCTCAACCGAAGTTTCTGTGGATCGAAATCATTGATCCACCAAATCCGCTGCTTCGGCTTGGATCCGCCCCGGTGGACAAGAAATCCGATGCGGAACCGCCGGCCGAACCCACCGAGGCGGAATTGAACGAAACTGCGGAGGCGGTGGGACGCTCCGGGGTGGGCCCGTCAGAAGAGACTGCGGGGCCATGACGAGAATCGCGGGGTAGACTGGCCCGCAAGAACGAGCCGGGGTTTCCGAACAACGACGCGGGAGGTGGTCACCATCCGGGCGTCTGCCAAACACACAGGAATGACGAACACATGAACGCTGACGCCGCATTCACAGAGACGAACCACGCCGAGATGAAGCCCATGAGCGGCATGGCCGTCACGGCGTTCGTCCTGACGCTCCTGTTCTGTATCCCGGTACTCCCGCTGGTCGGGCTCTTGCTTGGTCTGGCGGCGTTGGGGCGAACCAGTACCGATGGGCCGCTGAGAGGCCGACCTCTGGCGATCACGGCGATGATCCTCGGTGTACTCTTTACCGCCGGTCAGGTAGTGACGACCATCAAGATTGTTGAAGTGGGCGAGATGATTGCAAGCTCGTTCATTGTCGTCTTCACGGGTCCGGACGATGCGATGGAGGGTGCCTTCAAGGGCGACTCGAAGCAGACGAACGATTGGTGGTTGGTGGGTCAAGCGCCATCAGCGGCACGGACTAAGGCCTTCGTCTCCGAAGCTCGTCGCCGTTTCGGTGAGTTCAAGTCCGCCGTTCCGAAAGACGGGGATCAGCCGCCCTTCGGGCAGTCCAGTTTCAGCATGCCCCTCAAGTTCGTGTTCTCCAACGGCAGTTATGACGGAACCGCTTCATTCCAGCTCAACACCGAAAATGGAGAACTGCCAGAGAGCGGGCGGTTGCTGGGGATTGTGAAGATCACGGTGGTCGATTCCGACGGAACCGAAGTCGTCTGGGATGCGGCCGATGCCGGTTCGAGTACCCCGGCCGACTCGTCGGGTACGGCACCCGACGAGACCACAGGGAAACCAGCCGCCGAGAAGTCGGCCGAGAAAATGGACGACCAATCTCCCCCGAGTGACCCATGAGTTCAAGCAGTATTCCCCAGCCTGGCGAACCAATCATCGAGGTGCGTGGCCTGAAGAAGATCTTCGGCACCCAGACGGTGCTCGATGGTCTCACGATGGACATTCATCGGGGTGAGACGCTCGTGGTGATGGGGGGCTCTGGGTGTGGCAAGTCGACGTTTCTCCGAATGCTGATCGGATCATTTCCGCCGTCGGAAGGCACGATCTCGATGCTCGGGAATCGAATTGATCAGTTAGACGAAGCGGGGATGAACGAGATCCGAAGCAACTTCGGGATTCTGTTCCAGTCCGGCGCCCTTTTTCAGTCCATGACCTTGGCCGAGAACGTCGCACTTCCGCTGGAAGAGCACACGGATCTCGATCAAATGATCATCGACATCCAAGTCAAGATCAAACTCGAACTGGTGGGGCTTCGAGAGCACGCCGACAAACTCCCCTCGCAGATCTCAGGCGGTATGAAGAAGCGTGCGGGACTTGCTCGCGCCCTGGCACTCGACCCGCTCATCCTTTTCTATGACGAGCCTTCGGCCGGCCTAGATCCGGTCACCAGTGCAGAGATCGATCAGTTGATTGTCGATCTGACCAAGAAGCTCGGGGTGACCAGTGTCGTCGTGACGCATGAGATGGACTCGGCATTCACGATCGCCGATCGCATGGTGATGCTCGACAAGGGCCGAGTGCTCCGGATCGATACTCGTGATGCGTTCGACAAGATCCGGAAGATCCCCGCCGACGAAATCGAGACGCTCACCATCGACGAACAACTCATCCGTCAGTTTCTCCGTGGCGATCCGGTTGGCCCGATTACCCAACGTCGGGCTGAAACCAACTACGCGGAAGATCTCCTGAGTACCGCCGGCCCATCAATCACCAGCAGCCCCGCAGTTGAAGCGACCCGACGCCGAGCCAAATAAACCATATGAGGCAATGCCCGGTTGTTGGTTCGCTGGCGAATCGATCGATGAAGTCGTTCCAAAAAAAGAAGCGGGTGGCACCGGAGGGTGCCACCCGCTTTGTTTCTTCGCATTCGAGACGAGGGTCGATCAGCAGTCGCCCCAAGCGCCAAGCATGAGACCAAGGTCAGCACCGTTGGTCAGCCCGTCGCCATTGATGTCTCCGCCGCTCGTACCCCAGGCCCCAAGGAGGAGTCCGAGATCGGCGCCGTTGACGATGCCGTCTCCATTGAGGTCTTCCGGACACGGGTCACCGAACGGGGTGCAGTCGATCACCAGGTCGGCCGCGCCGGTCGATCCATCCGAACTTCCCACCCTGATCAGGAAGCTCTGGCCCTCCAGTGCGGGGAAGGTGACGAAAGATCCGGTGTCACAGGAATCATCATTGCATGCGTACGACGCGTCGCCGCTCGAAGGGCAGCCTGCCGCGGCGTCATACACGGTAAGTCGAGTATCAAACACGGCCCCACAGGTGGAAATCTCGACGATTCCGGTGCAGTTCACGTCGTAGAGGAACCAGAAGTCGGCGTTGACCGCTGGGCCGCTGCTGGTGCTGCAGCCGACGAGGTCATCGATTCCACTGCTCGTCGCGCCGGTGGTAGAAATTAGGTTCGACCCTTCGAAGACGGTGTTCGGGGAATCGCACTCATCGTTTTCGGGGCCGCCCTCTCCACCACACTCGATGCGGAGGACGCCGTCGCCCACCGAGCCGTCGGAACTGCCGATTCGAATCAGGAAGGTCTGGCCCGCGAACGCAAAGGTGGAGATGAACGAACCGGTCCCACACGAGTTGTCGTTGCACGCGAATGGCGAAGTTCCACTGGTGGGGCAGCCGCCGCTGGCATCGTAGATGCTGATGCGAGTATCGAAATCGGTCCCCTCGCAGGTCGAGAGGGTGAGCGGGCCGGTGCAGAAGGCAGTGAATTCGAACCACGCATCCTTGAAGACGGAAGGGCCGCTCGACGTACTGCAGTTGAGGGAGTCGTCGATGCCGCTATCGGTCGAGCCGATGGTGGTGAATGCGTTGTCACCCCCCAGGACTGCCAAGGCGGTATTGCAATCATCGTTGGGAATGGTCGATTGCTCTTCTTCCTCGATCTTGAAGTCATCGACGTACCAATCGTTGCCCGGTCCATTCACGTCAGTGCGAATTCGGAAACGACAGCCGTTGTAGCGGGCGGAAGAGGGCAGCTCGAACTGATGGAAGTCAAACTGCGTCTGATCCACACCGTCGGACACATGGGTCTCGAGATTCACCCAGTCACCGTCGTTTTCGAGATAGTCCACGTAGAGAACTCCGCCTTGTTCGACGCCTCGGTACTGGGTCCAGTACGAGGCGAAGGCGACGGGGACGGCGAGTTGGATGTAGTTGGTCCGAATCTCGTCATCTGCGAATTCGCCGGAGCCGGTCGCATCCAGGTTGAGGCTTCGAATGCCCTGAGGCTCGTTCACCGCCGTGGTCGTGACGCTGGTTCCATTGTTGGAGATCCACTCCGTGACGCTGGTGACCCCCTCAAAGTCATCTGCGAAGGGAAGCATGATCGGATCCGCGAGCACGATGTCACAAGGCCGGCTCGACAGGTAGTTGGTGATCGCATTCTGAGCCGAGTTACCGAACTTCAGATTGGTACCGGTGATTCCATCGCAGCCGCCATTTCCGGAGCACATGATATGGCACCCGCTCGATGAATCACAATGTCCGCTGTTCCAGTTGTGGCCCAATTCGTGAGCGCTCAGCGAGGTTCGAAAGCTAATGTTATTCGTGTATCGGCTCTCCACCACGGAGTATCCGAAGGTTCCGCAGATGGAGCCCACCCAAGCGAGGCCGATGGTACCGCCGGAGAAGTTGACTCCGCTGAACATCTGTGCCGTATCTCTCAGGATGTCATTCTCAGGTGCACTCTGCCAGTTCGAGCGGAACTCTTCGAGACGTCCGTCGATGCCGGTAGAGTTGTATGGGTCGTTCACGCTGGCTCGAACGACGATCGTATTAATGTCGTGGCAGATACCAACATCACGTTGGTAAATGGTTTCGCATTGGTTGATGATCAACTCGACGTCGTTCACGGTCGCGGTGACGGAGCTGGAGTTTCGAACGTAGAACTCGTTGTCACAATCGATACTGAGATCGATGAGGTTGCAACCAGTCCCGGCGACGCCTCCTCCGAGCGGATCGCCGGCTCCGGCGCCGGGAAGCTCGAATTCGGGTTCATCCTTGGGAAGATCGAATCGGCCGTTTCCGCACTGTCCTTCTGCGAAGGACAGGCTCGATCGATAGATGATGTGTTGTTCCGCGGGGCCGTCGATTCCGAAGTCGTCGGCGGGTTGGATCACGATCTCGTCGTCTCCCAGATGGACGATTGCATGGACGCCGTTCTCCAGGATACTTGCGGCGACTTCGCTTCCGGCGATTTCTTCGATCAAGCCCACATAGGTTCGGGCCGGTGTCATGGGCGTATCGATTAACTGGCCATCGCCATAGTCGACATACACGGTGAAGCCGGCCGATCGATTCGAAAATCGATCGAGGCCGAGTTTGTATGAGTCACCCTCAAATTCGAAGGTCGCGTCGTAGGACTCTGGAATATCTCGTGGCAGCGGCAGATTCACCAGTTCGTACTCGTCGATCGTCGTTCCATCGAAATCGATCGGCGGCAACGCGTCGACGGGCGTCTGGGATCGAAGTGCTGCCCGAGGTGCCTTCGCAGTCGATTTTGGAGGCGCGGCATCTGCGGCCAACAACGTGGCGGCAAGGCCTCCGGTCAAGATCAAGGCGATCGCGTTCTTTGTGGTAACGAGCATCTTCACGGGTGTGGTTCCTGGATGTCTGCGTGCGTTTGGAGAGAGAGTTCGGGCGCCTCTGGTATCGCCTGACCGGCGATACCTAAGGCTAGCGTTCGAGGTGATTTAAGGCCAATGAAATCATCGGCGAATCGGTGGGGATGGGCCATCTGTAACGGCCTCACTGTATGGGACGCACCATCGAAGCCGAAAGTTCGCAATTTTGCCGATTGGCCTACAAGTAAGAAAACGAGCCCCCCGAAACGGGGGGCTCGATTGAATTCTGAATCAAGGTCAAATCAACGCGAACTTGAGGATCAGGGACCCCAAGCGGCGAAGAGGAGGCCGAGGTCGGCGGAGTTGACGATGCAATCTTCGTTGAAGTCGCAGAAGTTGCCACAACCCTGTCCCCACTGCGTGAAGAAGATGCCAGCATCTGCTCCATTCACGATGCCGTCATCGTTCAAGTCATAGGGGTTGGTGGGACCGCTGGGGACGTAGACGCCGCCGACGACTTCCGTGGAGTTGGTCCGGAAGATGTCGAGGACGGAATCACCCGTGGCGGGTTCTGCATTTGCGGTGAACGAGAAGTTGTACATCGAAGCCCAGCGGATCGCATTGGCGTTCTGGTCCTGGGAGAACTCGTCGGTGGACCAAGTGATGCTGCTTCCATCTTCGGTGACCACCCAGCTGTCATTGCTGTAGGGATCGCCGGAGTGATGAAGCGGGAACTTGAAATCGATGTCGCTGATTTCGACGCCAGCGGGAACGGGAACAGTGAAACCATTCACGTTGTAATCCGACTGGTAGTTGTAGATCGCGTATTCGTAACGGAAGGTGCCGTCACCGTTGTCGATCACATCGCTCGCAACCAAGACTCGTCCATCATTTGGGATATCGCGGGTCTTGATAACGACCGAGTTACTGTTGTCTTCCCACGCATAGATCCCAGGCTTTCCAAGGAACGTGGAGCCGGTCGGGGTGAGGGAGTAACCGCTTCCGCTTAGCGAACCGACGAGCATCCGCTTGTAGGAACCATTGTTGAGGTTGTTGCCGGCTTCGTAGTCCTGCGGATGCAGATACTGCGAATCGGTGTAGTACTTGCCTCCGACGTTTTGCTGCGGAGAGAGATTTGCCTGGAGTACCTGGATACGTCGGCCGATTGTCGCCGCGGCGCTGGGAAGGCCGGTGGGTGGATACTGGAACTGGCCGGTGGCCGCATTGCATTGCCACTTTGGAGCGAGTCCGCCTTGGCTACCGTTCAGCGAACTCGAGTACGGGTCGGAGCAGCCGGGGCCCAGCAACTGCGGGCAACCGCTACCTGCGGGGTCGCAAGAGCCGCACTCGTTGAGTTGGAGGGCGCAGAAGCCATCCTTGCACCAGGAATAACCGATCTGGTCAAGGCGACCATCCACGAATCGGAACATGTTCATCGGCATCCGTGGATGCCGATTGTTATTGGCGAACCACTCGAGATCCACGTCGCCGAGGTTGACGCTCGTCGTACCGATGGAGTACGCGGTAATCCCGCCCACAGTGCCCCAGCGCGAGATCGCGGGAATATTGCAGACCGCAACGTCAGCACCAATTTCGCCAGCGGTGCCTCCGCGTTTCCCACCAGGTACCGCATCTGCGGAGACTTGGCCAAGAAGGGCAGCAGCACTGCCAAGAAGAACCGTTGTAAGGGTGATACCAATCTTCACCGTGATCTCCAGTCTGCGTATTTAGAATCGCTAAAAACAGGATCTCTCAGTCTGGAGAGGCCTGCTATTCGAAAACTCCCGGCCAGAGATATGGCGAGAGGACTCTATGAAGATAGCCACGAAAACTCGTGAAGGCGTGAAAAGCAGTGATTTGAGGGAGAACTAATTACTTTTCTACCAAGCTCCGGTTGAAGCCATAAAAAGACGCCGCCGCGACCAATGTTTGGTCGCGGCGGCGATGGGATCAGGTTTTCGGGCCGAAGAAGGCCCGTGAAGCGGCTGAGATCAGCCGTTTCGTCGACGACGACCGGTGAGACCGGCGAGGCCGAGGAGTGCCACGGCACCCGGAGCAGGAACGTTGACGATGAATCCGGCCTGGTTGCCCGGGGTACCAAGACCCTGGTTCCAAGTCACGAACAGCTCGGATCCGCTGAGATCAAAGTCACCGTCGAAAGCGAAGCGGCCGACGAGGACTCCGAGGCCAGCGGCGGTATCACCGACTTGGCCATTGAGGCTCGGGGGGCTTCCGTTGTACCAACCGGCAAGGTCGCCGGGGAAGGCAGCATCGTTGCCACCGAAGTTCGGGTCAAGACCCGTACCGGAGCCGGC
>CAJQQE010000003.1 GCA_905480395.1 uncultured Phycisphaerales bacterium | reverse complement strand
GTGCAGAATGTGCAGAATGTGCAGAACCTCCACGATCGGGACGTCGGCGGGCGGATCTGGCACGGTCTGGTCTGGTCTGCATTCGAACGGCTCCATCGATAGGGTTCTCGGGAGAGACCGTTTGATATCGGCACAATCCCGGAGATTCATCTCTGTAACAATACCCCGCTCGGGGCGGCTTCGGAAGCAAGATCTCTTCCAGAGCGGGCTGATTTTTGCTTCTCTTGCTCACCATCGACCAAGGGATCGGTCTGATCCACCCAGAAAGTCTGGTCACTCGAGCGTGGAGTGGCCACTTTGAGGCGGCCGAGCATCAAGTTTCGGGGATTGCTTCGGTCTGAAGTTCCCGATGCCAGAGTTCGGAGGTCTCCAGTCGTCGGTTGGACGGATGGTGATTCCGGCGGCTGGAATGGTGGCCTCTTGGCCCAACGCCCAGAGGAGCCCTTGGAGGATCAGTCGTCGGCACGATTTAGACCGAAAGTCATAGGGATGACCGAGGGTCGTGAAGAACACTCTTGAAGGTCTGCCCGACGTCGGATCATTCTCATAGATCCAGGCGACCGGATTCGAGGCGGGGAAACGATCGTGCCGCGCCGCGTGATAGGACTTGAGGGTGGTGCCGCTTGCGAGGGGAGTCGGTTCGCCAGACAGCGAGTCCCCTCCACCTTCGACGTGGTAGAGCCACGAGTACGCATCGAAGGGGGTCACGCCTCGGAGAATCGGATGTGTCGAATTCTTGGCAGGTTCCACTCGAGTCAACGGCAATTTTCCATCGTCGAAGTGGCCGTGATGCGTGATCCACCGTTGCCCAAAGAGTTGTCGAGGCCACGCGTCATTCAGTGGGGCATGCTCAAGGTCGTCCTCCGGATATCGAAATGCGTGCGTCGCGGTTCGAAAGCCGACCACTGGTCGGCCCGTCTTGGCAAATTCGAGGATGGGTGCAAGTTGTTCGTTTGGGAGGGCTCGAAACCTCGTAAAGAGCACCAGCATGTCCGCCGTCGCGAGAACGTCGGTCCCTGGGATGTTGTCCAACGCGTTGGGATCGATGTGACCTTCCGCGTCGAGGCTATAGAGGACGGTGGTTCGAACACCATGGTCTTGAGCGAGGATCGATGCGAGCAACGGAAGCGATTCCTCGCTCCGATATTCCTCATCACCGGCAATGAAGACGACGTGCGGCGGTTCCGGCTCGGGGGCCGGTGGCCCCGCGGCGTGCGGCGATGCCTGCAGCAAGAAAACGGCGGGCAGAATAACGATGAGAGCGGTGATCACGACCAGAAACGTATCCGATGCGGCGTTCGATCGCTGGGCTGGCCGCCTCGAAGGATCGTGTGGGCACTGAAACGCAGAGATCCGAAGTCGCCGCGTACGATGGGGATCGGCCGAACCGCTTTCAAGACCCGTGATTCAACGATGGAGCAAAATCCGATGCCGTCCCATTCCGTGATCCGCCAACTTCTCTGCCTCGGGTTTTTCATAGGGCTCTTCATGACCCCGGCCCTCGCCGGCGGTACCTCGCCGATCACCGGTGGTGAGTCGTCCGATTCGCGCACCATTCTCATCGATCAGGTTGAGTCTCGCCGGTGGATCGGTTCGGCCTGGCAACCGAGTCGTCTTCAGGATTGGAGACTGGAGGCGGGCAGGCTGATCAACGACGACAGTCGCCTGCCGATTCGAACGGCGCATGTCTTGACGCTTCGACTTGAGCCGTCATCGCCGACGGCCGCACTGGTGATTCGGGTCGACGTTCGACCGGTGGGAATGCCGGTCGAGGCCGGCGCCTTCGCGGGTGTCCTGATCGGTGCGGGAAACTCGAATGTCGACCCGCGCCTCTCGGCGCTGGTGCAGCAGGTACCGGCGCCGGATGGAGGACTGCTTGCCGTCGTGGACGCCTCCACCACGCCACGACTCATCGATTTTTCAACTGAAAAGAAGGGAGGGTTCAGTTGGTCGCTCCCCAATAAAATCAAGTTCGCCGATCTCCAAGCCGTGGCGGGTGAGCAAGTGGAGTTTGCTTCCGGCGTCACCACACAAGGGCGGATGACGCTGATTCTCCAGATCACCCCGAAGGATGGGCGGTTCGATATTGATTTGGAAATTCGAGATGGAGACGCGATCTTTGGCATGACCACCGCGAGGGGGCTCAGTGCGGATCAAATCGACGGCGGCCTGGCATTGGTTTCACATCGGGAACTTCGGAAGGATGGAATCGGTTGGGCCTTTGATGGCCTCGAACTTCAATCCCGGGATCTTGATCGGTGGATCGATGAAACGGATCATTCCTGGGGGCCGGTGCTTGGGGTCACCTACACCTTGGACCGTCAGGACGAGGGGATTCACGCTCTGAAACTCAACGCGTTGTTTCCGCCGGTCTCGGCGGATGACCTTGGGGAAGTGGCGTTGGAATTCCAGACTCGTGATCGTGCGTGGCGACGCATCGCAACCGGATCGCTCGAAGATTTGAGTTTTACGGTTCCCTTCCAAGTCGATGATTTGGAGGAATATCTTGGTCGCCGGTATCGCGTGGTCGGGTCGATGAACGGAGTTCCGTACGAGTGGTCCGGCGAGATCCACGCGCCGCCGACCGATCGCGAACTTCGGATTGCGAGTTTGAATTGTGTGAAGAATGTCACCGCGCATTCGGCTTGGAATCGAGCCGGCGTGTGGTTTCCCCACGAGGATCTGACCGAACGAGTCGCGGCGCATGATGCGGATTTTTTCTTCTTCGCCGGTGACCAGATCTATGAGGGTGATATCAACGGGGTGGACCGTCGGAAGATCGTGCTCGACTATCACACCAAGTATCACCGCTGGTTGCGAGCATTCGCACCGCTGGTGCGTGATCGGCCTTCGGTGATTATTCCGGACGACCACGACGTCTATCACGGCAACATCTGGGGTGCGGGAGGCATCCTCGCCAAGGCGAAGGACGGCCTCACCGTGCAGGACGCCGGGGGTTACAAGCTCTCTGCGGAAGTGGTCAACGCCATTCACCGAACTCAGGTCGGAAACCTCCCCGATCGAATGATCCCCGGACCCATCGGTCAGGGGATTGAGCCTTATGCGACCCGGATTCGATACGGCCCCGCAGATTTCGCGGTGGTCGCAGATCGGATGTGGAAGGACTCGGCGAGCGTCATGGTGCCGGAAGGCAAAGTTCGAAACGGGTGGTTCCGAAATCCTGACTTCGATCCCAAGGATTCCGACGTCGCCGCGGCGGCGTTCCTCGGGCCGACCCAGGAGGCATTCCTATCGGCGTGGGCGACCGATCGTGATCCGGCGAGTCCGCGGAAAATCGTGCTCTCCCAGACCCCTTGGGTGAATGTCGCCACGCTGCCGCCGGGGCGAGACGACGGGGTGGTGCCCGGTCTGAAGATCCATGCGGCCGGGGAGTATGCCAAGGACGATATGCCGGCGGCCGATACCGACTCGGGTGGATGGCCGCAGTCCGCGCGAACTCGAGCGGTGCGATCGCTTCAGGCCGCGGACGCGCTGCACCTCTGCGGTGACCAGCATCTCGGTTCGCTCGTGCAGTACGGCGTCGATACCTATCGCGACGGTACCTTCGCGTTCACCCCGCCCGCGGTGGCGAACACCTGGCCGAGGCGATGGATGCCGATCGACGAAGGTGGAAATCGATGGGAGGGTGCGCCCAGGTATGCCGGTGACTTCGAAGACGGATTCGGAAACCGAATGACGGTATTTGCGGTCACCAATCCCGAGGATCGTGGAATCGAACCGCGAAGGCTCTTCGATCTTTCCCCCGGGTACGGGATCATCGAAGTCGATCCCGTCACCGGCGACCTTCTGCTTGAGGCTTGGCCTCGGTGGGCGGATCCAGACGACCCGGGCGCGCAGTATGCCGGTTGGCCGTTCGAAGTTCCAGCTCGTCGATGACCTGACCAGTTCGGTGAGGACGTGCTCGCTCGTCCTGCGTTGGGCAGGTCAGCTCGTCTTCACTTCGGATTGCCGGGTCACTTGCCAGACATCGAAACAGTAGATCCCAACCGCGAGCCAGATCAGGACGAATGCCGCGGCCTTGGAAGGGGTGATGTCCTCACCGAAGAACGCGATGGCTAGGAAGAACTGGCAGGTCGGTGCGATGTATTGAAGGAGACCGATCGTGGCGAGTCTGAGTCGCCGGGCGGCGGCGGCGAAGGCGACGAGGGGCAGGACGGTCACGCAGCCGCCGACGAAGAGTAAAAGATCGGTCTTGAGATCAATTTTGAGAAGACTTGTCTCGCCACGTTGGGCGAGGAAAAACTCGAGTGCGAGCATGAACGGGAGAAGCATCAACATTTCGATGGTCAATCCGGAGACCGCGTCCGCCCGCATCTTCTTTCGGCAGAGCCCGTAGAGCCCGAAAGAGATCGGAAGCGTGATGGCGATCCATGGAAGATCGACGAGCGAGCCTCCAATTCCGACACCCTTGCCCTCAAGGTTCGAGAGCGTGGACCAGATAAAGACGATGACGCCGATCCCCGCCAGTGCGATGGCCTTCTTCTGCATAGGCGTCAAACGTTCGCCGAGAAAGAGACGCCCGAGGAGCACCGAGACGAGCGGATTAATGTAGTAGCCGAGGCTCGCTTCGACCAACCGACCGCTCACCACGGCGAAGATGAACGTGAACCAGTTGATGGTGATGAGGATCGTCGAGGTCGACAAGAGTAGAAAAGCGCCGCGGCCACGAAAGGCATCGCGAATTCGACCGTAGCCGGGCGGCAGTGCTACCAAGATCAACATGACCGGAAGGCCCGCCAAGACTCTCCAGGCAAGGAGTTCTAACGCGTTGACGTGATCGAGCAGCTTGAAGTAGAGCCCGGTCCCGAATCCCCAGAAAAGGTAGGCAATCAGCGCCTGGCCAACGCCGATAGCGCGGCTTCGGGACGGATCCGTTTTGTTGATCGAATCAAAATTCATGATGGCGAGGCGGTTTCTTCCGCAAAGGGAACCGAGTCATCCACCAAGCGTGATGTCGAGAAGGGCTTGATCGAGGGCTTGTCGAACGGCTGGAGGGAGGGGTTCGTCGGGGTGTGCACGTTCGAGGCCTCGACCAATCCCGGTGAGGGCTTCGGCCTGTGCGGCCGTCGACTGGAGACGAGCGACGGCTTTGACGAGTGGAATCCACGCATCCCCCGGTGCATTGGCCATCGCGAACCCATCACTGAGGAGCCCGATTCTGTTTTCGAACCAGAGGTCTCCGCCGGTGTTGGGGGCCATGTCGTTTGGCGTCAGTAACATCAGCAAGATTCCGGTTCGTCCGCTCCGGACGAGGTCGGCCATGACACGGACCACGCCAGCTCGCATCTGAGGCTGGGCATTGAGAAACGCCGCCCACTGCATCGGCCGTACGAGCCTCAACGAGTTCAGACCCTCGAGGGTCGTCGCCGGGTCGTTGCGAGTGTTCCGACTGGGATCGTCGAGAACGATCCGAGCCAGAATCTGTGCGTCACCCCGTTTGATGTTGGTCGCGATGGCATCGGCGCGCGCTCGATCACCGGCGGTCGCCGCGGCCACCGCCATGTTCACCCGAATTCCGTCGCTGGTCTTGGTGGGCAGGCTGTTGAGCCCTTCCTCGCTCAAGAGCAGTGCCATGGTTGCATCAAGTTTTCCGGCCCTCGCAAGGCCTTCCGCGGCGGCGGCTCGGATACCGACCCGGCTGAGAACTTCTGGTCGGCGGTCGAGTAACGCCAAGATCGCGTCGGCGGATGACCGATCCGCGAGTTCGATCAGCAGTGCGGTCTCAAAGTCAAGACTGGGCGACGTCGTGTCGAGGATCCTGACCCGGAGGTCAAGGCATCGCCCGCTGTGCAGGATGGCGGCCGCGATGGTGGGCCGGGTGAGGGAATCGGCACGATCGAAGATTCCGGCGAGTGCTCGGCAGTCCATCACATCGGCCAGGCGGTCGATGACGGGCGGATGGTTCGGACCCAGTCGGAAGAGCGGATCGAGATCCGGGCAGCCTTCGAACTGCGATGCCGGGAGCTCGAGGAGGCCTTCGATGGCGATCCTCAATTCACAAGCATGCGGCCAATCCGCCGGGACGGTCGAGGCGGCCTCGGTGACCAGCGGGGCGGTGAAACGGCCGGCCAGGGCTTCCGCTTCAATCCGGGCGTTCAGGTACGCCTTCCACGTCGAGAGGTCATCGAACTCCGCGAGGCGAGCACTGAGCAGGGGTGGCATGGCCGGAAGGGAGTCGAGCCAGCCGGTCGCGATCGCCTTTGCTCGGGCGTTGGGTCGAGTGCCCTGAAGCAGTTCGGTGCCGATTCGCCGCAGGGTGTCACGGGCCGGTGGCTGTTCCGTCTCCGGTTCGGCCCTGACGAGCAGGTTTTCAGGGGCAGGTTTCACCTGATCCTGCGACATCATGGGAAGTGCCGGAAAGAGAACGATCGATAGCAGTAGGAGCGGGTTCATCGTGAGGGATCTTATTCGACCAACCCTGTTCTCGGAGGGAATAGAGGTCGCCGATCGCGGATCTCACTCGGCGAGGCAATCTTCCGGAATTGGCGTATTCGTTCGGTCAGTGTTCGGGAGTGAAGTGGTTGATCCCTGCCGACCGCGGTACTCGTCTGGGACATCCCTTGGGAGTTCCGACGGCTCGTTTCACCGATCCAGAAGTTTCTCAGATCTACAAGGAAGATGGCTCATGTCCCTCCACACACCTTTTCGCAACCTTCCTGATGAGATCACCAGTCGTTTCTGTTTGGCGGATGCTGATCGGTCGGGATCCATCTCGACGGTTCCTTCGGGACCTGAGGTGGAATCCAGCGTCCACGGTGGGTTCCAGGGGCGTCAGATCGCTGAGCTGGCCGGAGGCCGACTCACTTTCGACGGTCCTCTGGCGTCGGCGGCCACGCCGTTGCTCGAACTTCATCGTCGTATCGTGACTGCCATTGTGAGGGCGGAACCGTTGCCGATCGCGTGCCTGTCCATGCCCGAGCTTGATCACTTCGTCGCCGAATGCCAAGCGGCCTGGGACGGAATGGCGGCGGGATTCCGAGTCGACCCCGATCTCGAAGGATGGGGCCAGGTTGTGCTGGCCGAGACCGAGCTGGCGTTCATCGGATGGTGCTTCTCTTGCTTATGCGAGATCTCCGGCGGTGGTCTGGTCCGCATTGACGAAATGCACCCGAGTCACGACGCCTGGATCGATCACGAGCCTGCCGAATGGTGGATTGCGGCCGAACCGGAACTCCTCGCGGCCGATCTCCGATTGGCACTGGAAGGTGGGCCGGTCTTGATGGCGGCCGATCCACTCCGCCAGCGTTTCAAATCAGCGATCTGATCACGAAAACTGGGTTGATGAGCCTTCAGCACGATCTTTCGGGGGTGCTCAGAAGCCGCTGGTGGCACTTTGGTCTGATCCGAGCAGGTACTCACGCACTGAGTGTCCACGTCCGCCGCACAATCGGGTCGGGTTGGAAAGGCGGTCGTGCTGGGCTGCCGTACACTCGTGATTCGTAATCGGACGTCTCTTTCACGAGGATCGCATGAACCACCATCGCTGCACCGCTCGAATCACCAATTCTCTCTTGATGTTTCTTCTGGTCATCTTGGGATGTTCTGCGGTGCCCCCGCAGGCCTTCGCCGTGGCACAGGACGATCTACTTCCCGGTGAAGCGGCGATGCAGGCATTAGGCCGCTTCGTTGGCGAGTGGCGAATGGAAGGAGTCACGTCTGAGGGCCGAGCGACGATCCCGGGTGGGCAAGGATTCTCCGCAAAGCAGTCGGTGAAGTGGATCGACTCTGGCCGGTCGCTGGGAATTTCCTGGACCGTGACCATGAGTGATGGCACCGAGGTTTCCATGGGACGGAGTCGGATCGAACTCGATGAGGCCGCCGGTGCGGTACTCAATGTCTATTCCGGCCGCGAGGGTGGCCGACCATTCACCGGGAGCGCGACGATGATCGCGTTTGATGGCATGGCCTTCGATTGGCGTGGTCATGAAACCTCGGGAAGCGGCGCTTCGGTGAACTACGAAGTGACCTACCTGACCAGCACCACCGACGCGTGGGTCGTGGACTTCATCCCGACTTGTATTGATGGGACGGCCGGTCCGGTGCCCGGGCGGTTTACGTGGGAGCGGGTCAATCCGTTCACGGAGCAGTTCTCGATGGCCGCCGAACTCATGGGCGGTTGGATTGGCACCTATCAGGATCAGGAGGGACGCACCGTTGTCTCGACCATGGAGATTACGCCCGGGCCTGGTACGCGATCACTTCGGATGCAGGTCACCGATGAGATCGACGGGGTGCGAACCCTCGTTGGCGATGAGAACATCTGGTTCGATGCCGCCGCGAAGACGATTCAGAGCCGGTACTTCGGGGCCGATGGAATCATCGTGAACGGCACGCTGTCACCGGTGGACCGAGATGGTCGTTCGGTGTTCCGTGATGATTGGTCGGGGAGCGACGAATTTGGCACGCCTCGCAGTGGCGTGAGTTGGATGGAGATCGACGGCGATCGCCTGGTCATCTCCTTCACCGAGATCATCATCGACGGAAAACCGCTTGATGCGGATGCTTGCGCTGACTGGACGATGGAGTACGACCGTCGAGATTGAGCGAGAAGCCATCGCGACAAGCCTTGTTGTGGCCGCTCGCTTCGATACTCCAAACGTAGGGACAGGGTCCTCCTTCTCTCCGAATGGAGGATCCGACTTGTCCGCCCCCGACCTTCCCAGAGGGAATAGGAGCCTGACATGACCGAAGAGCCTTCAGATGCGGCCAGTAGAGATTGGTGGTACCGCTCGCCAAACGGTGAGATCTTTGGTCCCTATGACGACGTCGAACTTGAGCGTTACGCCGGTGAAGGGCGACTCGAATCGGCTGGGGCGTTGCGGCACGGACCAGAATCGTCACCGTGGGAGTCGGTGGATGTCGCCTTGGGAGCGCAAAGATCGCCGCCAACTTCCGAGGTGAATCCCGGACCTCCCCCACGGATAAATCCACCGCTCAACCCCTCGGCGGTGGACGCTTCCGGTGTCTCCTCCGTTTCGAGGGTTGCCTTCATCCTCTTGGCGTTGCTTCCCGGGCTGGTCTCGATCTTTGGTATCCACAACATCGTGGCGGGCTACACCGGCAAGGGCGTGACGCAACTCGTCATGAGCCTCGTGCTTATCTGGGGAATGGGCTGCGTCAGTTCCGTCATCCCGCCTTCGATTTGCCTCTCCGGGGTGACCTGGATTGGCCTGCTCATTTGGAGCATCGTCGAAGCCAGTACGGTGACCATTGATGCGAAGGGCAAGCGCTTCTCTAGTTGACTGTTGGCCCCCCGGCCTTCTGACGGTCTGATCTGGCTTGGGCCTGACCTTCGTCATAGAGTGTCGTGATGTTCTCCTACATCACATCGATCTTGCTTGGCCTTGCGATTTCTGCCCAGACTGCGGGGCGAGCAGTTGAAAAACATCCGAACCCGCGCGATCTTGATCTGGTCATCGTGCCCGCCGGTGAATTCGTGATGGGCGGGATCGGTCCGGAGGCGCGGCCCGATGAGTTTCCTCGACATCAAGTGCGAGTCGATGCCATTCGAATTGGTCGCCATGAGGTGACCAACGCAGAATTTGCGGCTTTTGTCAAGGCGACGGGATACGAGACGGTGGCCGAACGGTCGATCGACTGGGCGGAATTGAAAAAGCAGGTTCCGCCGGGAACGCCAAAGCCCGACGCGGAACTGCTTCAGCCAGGTTCGATGGTCTTCCAATCGACCGATCGACCAGTCACCTTGGACGATTACTCGAAGTGGTGGGTGTGGACTCACGGTGCAGACTGGCGACATCCTGAAGGTCCAGCATCTTCAATCAAGGATCGCATGGACCATCCCGTGGTGCAGGTCGCCTTTGAAGATGCGGTTGCCTATTGCGCCTGGGCGGGCGGCCGACTCCCCACCGAGAGTGAATGGGAATTTGCAGCCCGCGGCGGATTAGAGGCGCAACCCTTCATCTGGGGTGCGGAACAAATTGACGCGACGCGGGCGAATACCTGGGGAGGTCGCTTCCCAGATCACAACGACCAAGAGGATGGGTTCATTCGAACGGCGCCGATCGGAACGTACCCGCCCAACGGATACGGCCTCGTCGACATGGGCGGGAACGTCTGGGAGTGGTGCAGCGATTTATATCGGGCGGACGAGTATCGTCGCCGCGCGGCAGAGATCGGGGACGATGGTGTGGCGATCAATCCACAGGGGCCTTCCAACACACGGGATCCTCGGAACCCGCATGCTCCGGAAAGTCGAGTCCAGCGAGGCGGGTCCTTCCTCTGTAATCCGAGTTACTGCTCGAGCTATCGCCCGAGCGCCCGCATGGCGACGACGCCCGATTCCGGCGCGAGTCACGTCGGATTCCGAATTGCCATGACGCCCGCGCAATGGGCGGTCGCGGTCGATCGGTTCGATCAGGAGGCGGGGGCCGCCAACTCCGCGCCCGTGTCGCCTCCCGAAAAGACGCCCGCGGAGTGATGGCCACACACGCTTAGCCGTTTCTGCGGGCGAAGTCCTGCATGAACGTGGCGAGAATCTCTGCCCCGCGGACGGGGAATGCGTTGTACATCGAGGCCCGCATTCCGCCCACTCCCGCGAGTCCGGAGAGATTCTCGAGTCCGGCGGATTTCGCTTCGACCAAGAAACGGGCGTCAAGATCCGCGGAGTCCGTCTGAAAAGTGACGTTGAGTCCACTTCGTGCGGCACGGGACGCGCGACTCCAATAGAACCCCTCGCTGTCGTCGACAACCTTCCAGATCATCGATGACTTCAGTTGGTTCCGAGCGGCGATTGCCTCCGGTCCGCCTTGGGCTTCGGTCCATTCCGCCATCAATCCGATCACTCGCACGGCGAAGGTGGGTGGTGTGTTGAGGATGGAATGAGCTTTGTCGTGGTCGGCGAAACGAAGGATCGGCCCGATCGAACGCGAGGCGGTTTCGATGAAGTCGCGACGAGCGATGACCACCGAGCAGCCGGCGGCGCCGAGGTTCTTCTGGCCCGCGGCGATGGTCATGGCGTGATCAGCGAAGGGCCAGGGACGTGAAAAGATGTCGCTGGTCAGGTCGCCGATCAAGGGAAGGTTCGTTCGCGGCGGCTCGGTGAACCAGGTTCCTTCGCCGGTATTGTTCGCGCAATAGAAGACGTAGCGAGCGTCGTCGGGCGCCGCAATGTCGGCGCCATCGAGCATCGGATTTGGACAAGTGAATTCATCGCCACCGCGGCCGTTGAATCCGACTTGTACGTTCCCGACCGGCGTCGCTTCTTCGATGGCCTTGCTCGCCCAGACGCTGGTGTCCAGATAGACGCCGGTCCCGCCGTCGCGCAGAAAGTTGAGCGCGAGAAATGCGAAGTTCACGGTCGCGCCGCCCGGCATGAAAATCACCGCATGAGATTCATCGACGCCGGTGATTCGTCGGATCACTCTTTCGGCTTCGGCGGAGGCGTCCGAATAGGCGGGGCCGCGGTGGGAATGTTCGATGAGACCGATGCCGGTCTCGCCCAAGTCGAGCAGTTCCTCGCGAATGCGATCGACAACTGGGAGCGGCATGTGCGAAGGGCCCGCCGAGAAGTTGTAGATCCCGTGCCGAGGTGGCATGGGCGGGTTGGCGAATTCCGAGGGTTCGGTGGAGCTGGTCATTCGGGAAGCGTACGCGGAAAACCGCCTCCAGTGCTCGACAAAGTCGGGCTCGAGGCGGGAAATCGGAGTACGAGACGGGTGGCCGCTGGCTCCCGGACGTCTGGCCCCTCCGCCGGTTACCTTTTGAACCGTGGGCCGTCATCGTCGGCCGCTCCGAAGGGTCCATCACTGAGACGGGAGTCCAGCCATGAAGATCGTCCGTTACGTCCTCGCACCGCTCCTTGGAATCATCGTGTTCATGGTTGGGGTGAGTGGGTTCGAGGCGATTGGCCACGCCATCTATCCGCCGCCGGTGGAGATCGCCGAACTCTCAAGGGCCTATGGCGACGCCATGTTCTCCGGCGATTCCGAACGTCTGGCAGAAGTGGAACGCGAGATGACGCCGGTATTGACCGCGTGGATCGCCGAGGCCCCCCTCGGGCCACTGCTCGCCGTCGTGCTCTCATGGATCGGCGGTGGACTGATCGGCGCGTTGACGGCGGCGGCCATTGCACCGACCGGAAAGTTCTGGTTCGCGATCCTGATCGGCGCCTTCGACGTCCTCGGCATCGTCATGGTGACGAGCCAGTTCTCTCATCCCGTCTGGATGCCGCTGGTCGGGATTAGCGGGACGCTGATCGTGACCGTTGGCGTTGGTCTCTTACTGGGTCGCGTCTCGTCGACCCGAGACGACGCGCCACGTCCGACCTGACGAAAATCCCCCCGGAGATGCTTTGGACGTCTCCGAGGGGAAAGGCGATGTCATTCATCTCGACGGCGTCAGGCGTCATTCGCTGGCGGCGACCACTGGGCCGATCCGAACCCGAGAATGCAGACGAAGATGGGTGTCAGGAAGAACAATCCGAGGACCGTACCGACACCTCGGCCGAATCGCTCGGCGATGGCCATGTAGGTCAACACGATGAAGATGATCTGGACGAATGGAATGAAGTAGAGGATCGCCCACCATGCAGGCTTCCCGCCCACCTGAGGAATGAAAAACAGATTGACGATTGGAATGAGGGCGAGAATTCCGGGAATCCCGGCCTTCGTGAACATCTTCCAGAATCCGATTGCGGTGATGATCAAAATGGCGAGGTAGACGATCAGTAACGTGCCGCCAAAAATCTCCAAGGATTCGCTCATCTGAGTCATGGCAGGGTCAGGTTGAAAGTTGGGATCATTCTGCATGTTTGGATCTCCAAGTCCGAAGTAAGTGGTGGGGGTTTCAGTGGAGATCGACCATCGGAAACCTTATTCACGAGTTCTTACTCGGAATTTCGGTTTCCTGTCCCGGAATCAATCTCCTCTGACCGGTTTCTTGTCGGTCGACAAGAAGCACCCCGACTCATCCCGACCCAATGTGGCTCCGTGTGGCTCCATGTGGCTCCATCTGACTTTTGGGCGAATCACAGACTTGCGTTTCTTTGAATGGGCCGGGTCCAGTCAAGGCCGACTTTGATCGTGGTCCAGAGAGTGCCCAAGCCTTGGGTGGCCCTTACAAAAAAGGAACTTCCGGTGGCGGTCGCCGTATTTCGCTTTGTAGACTCGAATGAGCTTTCAGGCGTCAAAGACGCGTCCCACATCTATTCGGTGAAACACTCCATGCGTGAATTGAATTCTCAGTTGAATCAGAATCGAACCAAACCCGGTGTGATCGCGTGGCTGGCGGCCTCGGTGGCGTTGCTCTGCCTGCCGGTGACCCTTGCGTTTGGTGATTGTCCAGCTGATCTCGATGGATCGGGCGAAGTGGGCGGCAGCGACATCGGGCTTCTTCTGGCGCAGTGGGGGCCCGGAAGCGGCTCCGCGGATCTCAATGAAGATGGACTCGTCAGTGGTGCGGATCTCGGCGCGATGCTCGGTGCCTGGGGTTGGTGTCCCTGTGAAGAGAGCCTGGAGTTCGACCCGATCCACGACGGTTCGGAACCGCTCGAGCCGGCGATCGTCGAGCACACCCGCGACGCCATGATCACCCGAATCGCGGATCGTGCTCGCGACCGCCACGCTCGCGAGGACATCGTGAACGGCGTTCCCTTCCGCACCTACGATCACTGGCTTCCTTTTTACTGGGAGCAGCGGGTCGCCGAAATTGAGATCATTGATCGTGCGGCCAAGGGTGGCGATGGTCTCACCGTCAACTTCGTGACGCTCGATCGACTGAACCCGGCGGAATTCCGGACGTTCTACGCATCAGGTTTCGCGGGCTACCACAACAACATGTCCGACTTCCTCAACGCGGGCGTCACCCTGGTCTCAAGTGGGCCGTCCGAGCGGTATCCCGGCGAGACTGAATATCGCTACACCGCGGAGATTCAGAACAAGTGGCCCGAACAGACCCCGCTTGCGATCGGGGATCGGATGGAGATCGAACTCAGCCAGTTCCTCGCAGCGCCGCGGAACGGCCGCTTGAACTACTACGGGACGGCGATGCTCTACGTGGTGGGCGAGGGGATCGTCCCTTGGTACGCCAAGGCGAAGGAGGAAGCGAGCACGCCCGAGGAGCAAGCGGCGGCGTCCTTCGATTCCTTCCCGCTTCCTGAGCATGCCTGGCTTGGAGGTCAAACCACGCTTCCGTATCAGTACTCCAACGAGCCCGACGACCGGTTCAAGCAGATGGCCGGGAACATCTCGCACGCGAGCGGTCATGCCTTCACGGTCGGTCGCCGATTGCATCACACCGACTTCGATAGTGGCGTCCACTCCGAAGATGGCAACCCGATCTTCGCCGAGCACATCGGCAAGGTTGGCCCACGATTCGTCAACACCAGTTGTGTGGCCTGCCACATCGGAAACGGTCGGGCGTTACCGCCCGCGGTGGGCGAGGCGTACAACCAGGCCGTCATCCAAGTGGGGCGTGACGCCGATGGAAACCCGCATCCGATTCTGGGAGAAGTGCTCCAGCCGAGCACGGGATCCACGCCGGGCGGCGGTGGCGGTGGCGGCGGTGGTGATGGTGATGCGTTCATCCGCATCGAAGCCGAAGATTTCTCGGTGATGAGCGGCGTCGAGACCGAGCCTTGCACCGACGAAGGCGGCGGACTCAACGTCGGCTTTATCGACAGCGGCGACTGGATGGCCTATGTGGATCACCCGGTGGACATTCCATCGACCGGGACCTATCTGATTGCCTTCCGCGTGGCGAGCGCCATCGGTGGCGGCACACTTCGATTCGAAGAGGTCGGTGGATCACCGCTGCACGGAACCATCGATATCCCCGCAACCGGCGGCTGGCAGTCCTGGACGACGGTGACGCTGTCGGTGCAGCTTTCCGAAGGTGAACATCGGTTCGGCATCAATGCCGCGGCCGGCGGATGGAACTTCAATTGGTTTGAGATTCTGGAGCCAGACGGATTCCAGGGCGGTGAGCCCGAGGACGCCGAAGGGTCGATGATCCTCGCGGCGTGGGAGGATGTACCGGGTGCGTTCGGCGACGGTTCGTCATATACGCTTCGCCGGCCCGTCTACGAATTCACTGGCCCGGTCCCGGAGTACTACTCGGTTCGGCTTGCGCCGCAGCTCGTCGGGGTGGGATTGCTCGAGGCGATCGACGAAATGACCCTGCTCGAACTCGCAGACGAATGCGATCTCGATCAGGACGGAATCTCCGGTCGTCTCCGAACGGTTGAAAATCCCGCCGATCCGGATCGAAGCCGCATTGGTCGCTTCGGCGCCCGCGGTTCGACCGCGTCGGTGCGAGAGCAGATTGCGTACGCGATGAATCGCGACATGGGGGTGGCGAGCGAAGTCTTCCCGGTACTGGACGGAGACGTCAAGCCGTCACCGATCGAGATTGGGAATGAAGATCTCGATCTGATGGATCGGTACACGTCGCTGCTCGGGATCGCGGCGCGACGGAATCTGCTTGATCCGGCGGCACTCGAAGGTGAAGTCCTCTTCGCAGCGGCGAACTGTACGGCGTGCCACGTGCCGACGGTGGTGACCGGTTCGAATCATCCCTACGCAGAACTTCGTGACCAGACGATCCACCCGTACACGGACATGCTGCTGCACGACATGGGACCCGGGCTCGCCGACAACCTCGGCGACCACGGGGTCAGTGGTGCGGAATGGCGGACCCCGGCGTTGTGGAACATCGGCCTGACCGAAGGCGTCAGCGGCGGAGAGGCCTACCTCCACGACGGTCGCGCTGGCAGCCTCGAAGAGGCCATCCTCTGGCACGGTGGTGAAGCCGAGGCCTCCAAGGAAGCGTTCCGAAACATGTCCGCGAGCGAACGGGCGGCGATCGTGGCGTTCCTGAAGTCGCTCTGACCAGGAACCGCGACGTTCGTCATCACCAGGACGGCGGGGAAGCAGCGCCGTTGCGTCAGTCTCGTCAGTCGGTCACCACTCGGACTTGCGTCAGGGGCAGTCGCAGAAGATGTTCGCGAGTCCGGCGCAGTCCGCGTCCCACTCGATCTCGCAGCACGACGGAATCGCAGCGCAGATCTGGGTCTCGCAGTCGAGGGCGTCGCATCCCGGCGTCCCATTGGCTTCGCAGCAGGTGTTGCAGCCGGGGATCTCGGTGTAGTAGCACTCGCCGAGCAGGCAGGTGTCGAGGGTGCACGGATCGCCGTCGTCGCACGTGATCTCGCCGCACGGATCGATGTCGCACGATCCCCACTCGACGAGCAGCAAACCGATGTCGGCTGCATTGACGACGCCATTGGTATCGAGATCCGCGAAGCACCCCGGTCCCGTCTTGCCGCACGAACCCCAAGCGGTGAGAAGCAGTCCGAGGTCGGCGGAGTCGACCAGTCCGTCGTCGTTGAGGTCGCCGGCACACGGTTCGGGGGGAAGCGCGCCGACGACGATCGGCGCGCCGCTGTCGTCATACGCCCAGGTCGTGATCTCGAGTGTGCCCCAGCCTGAACCGTCCATCTGGATCCAGCCGAACACCGGGGTTCCGTCCGTGAGCGCGGTGAAGCCCACGTGGAATCTCCGAGTTCGGTAGCAGTCGTCGAAGCCTGATGAATCCGCTTCTCCGCAGGCGATCAGGGTCTGGTTCGAGAATGAGCAGAGAAGGGTCGACGCCTGACAGCCTTGTGGGCCATCGATCACGGCGCCGAGCTCGGTGAAGCGGACTCCCTCGAGACCCGAGTCGCAACTCACTTGGAGCCACTTCGACCCGCGGTAGGTGGTTTGGTAGATCTGGTCGTACTTGGCGCACTTGTCATCGATGTACGAGCAACACGTCGTCCAGCCGCCACCACCGTTGAACGAGGTGTTACTCCATCGACCAGCGCCCAATTCGAGCTGGAAGTCGCCGAGACTCAAGGTGACGCTCCCGCTCCCGCCGATTCCGATCGGCGGCCCGTCGTACACCTGAATGTCCGCCATGGCCAGGGGGGCCACGCTGGCCGTCGTCACGTAGGCCATAAGCCGAGTCTGTCGTGTGGTGGGCGCGAGCATGGGGATCACTCCAAGGTGTCCGAGGGGTCAGAAGGCCGATCGAGCATTCATTAATCATGCCGGTATGGTCGCTCATGTCCACTCTAGAGTCACCATTTTGTAGTGATCGAGCGCGGGAGAAGGCGGTTCTTCACATTGTGGTCCGGGCCCCGTCCGGCCATCGATGACCGGACGGGGTTGGGAGTGGGCGATAAAGGACTCGAACCTTCGACCTCTGCCATGTGACGGCAGCGCTCTAGCCAGCTGAGCTAATCGCCCCAACGGTCGTCGAAACGACGAAAGAGAAGTATATCCGACCAATCGCCATCGACAACATGTTTGGCGGTCTTCTGGCGGTGTGGTCAATCCTTGAAACGGCGACCCATCGAGGTCGCCAGTCGAAGCGAAAGGCTCGCCCGAGCATTGCTTGCCCCCTGCCAGCGTCCGGGAATCGAGAGACGGCTCCAATTCGGGTGGCCGCGGGCTTCGGCCAACATTGTTTCCGGCCCGCCACCCGACCGAGTCTGAAACACATCGGTGATGGACGCTTCGATTCGCGCGGGTTCGATGGCGGCGTGTCCTCGTTTGAGGAATGCATCGATCGTGGCGTGCTGGCGGAGCTCGAGAAGAGTCAGGCCTTTCTCGCCGATTCGAACCTCATCTTGGCCGCGGAGTCGGCGGAGGATCTTGGGTCCACTTCCGCCAATGGCCCCGATCGCGGCGCCCACTGCACCGAGGGCGGTGAATCCGCCCAGCGAGATTCCGCCAACCGCAAGGTCCACCAAGGCACCGGCGGCGACGAGGCCGGTGCCGGCACCCGCGGCCCACAGTCCCGCCCGCTCGAGGCTCGCGGTATCCGCAAAATCGACGCCGCCCATCGCGTCGGTGATTTCAAGCAGTGCGGCGTCCGCTTCATCGCCCTGGAATCCAAAGATTCCCGCAATCTGGTGCATGGCGCGAGACTCATGTTCGCGGAGGGCGTCAAGCAACGTGCCGGTCGCGATCTCGAACGCTGCTTCCCGGTCGATTGGCGCTCGGCTCGACGGCTCGGTCACGATGATGGTGGCGGCGGCATCGATGAGAAAACTGGCCGCGATTTCAGTGGCGCCGGCGATCGCATCAGCGCGTTCAGTTTTTCGCAACGACCGCCACGCGTCGATGGCCTCTTCCCGAGACGGTGCCAACGTTCGAATGGCATCGAGCAACCTCGACTCTCCCGCGTCATCGAAGACAATCGCGTCGAAGGAGACCGTTGCATGGAGGCCTTGCCGGGCGCAGGCATCTCGCCACGCGTCCACGTTCGCTTCCGGGCGGGCGATAAAATTGAGCAGCGGGATCAGGGGCCTTGCGGTCATGGCGAGGATCGCCAGTTCGTCGAGATGGCGAGGTTGCGGCTCATCGCGTGCATCGATGGCGTAGAGCAAGACGTCTGCCCCCATCGCGGCGTGGAGAGATCCCGCCTCCAGCGCCAGATCGTTTGGGTCTTGAGCGATGGGCGAGGCCAGGAACCGATCAAGTAGCGTCCGGGGATCTTCTCTGCGGTCGGTCCTCGATGCCTCGATGGTGTTTCGCAGGTTGATCGAATCTTCAAGGCCAGGTGTGTCGAGGATGACGGCGAGGACCTCTTCTTCATCAAGAATTTCGCCGGACGTGACGCTCCGCGTGGTACCGCCGGTGGGGCTGACGACGCCGAAGTCGCGACGACGTAGAAGCGTCTGCAAGAGGGAGGTCTTGCCGGTGTTGGCATGGCCGACGACCGCGATGCGAAGCGGGTTGGACGGGGCGGTCATGAGTCACGACCCTTCTCCGAAACGATCGCCCGCCTGGCGTCCGCGAGCCATCGACGTGCGGCCTCAGCATTCTGAAGTCGCGGGGGTTGGCCACCGGAATTTTGGACTTGAATCAGTGTGGACAAGGCCGCGGAAATCTGTGCTTCGTCCTCGCCTTGCATCCACCAGAGAACGGACACGGTCGCGGCGCCCAGCACGGAGGCTCCCAGTCGCTCGGCCTCGTTGGCCGCGGTGTCGACGTCGGTGTCTTCCGGTTCGGGCGTGTTCGTCGGCCGGGTGGTCCGCCAAACTTTGAGGATGCCGGCAATGCCGGCGCCAGTACCCGCCCACGCGGGAAGCGAAACCAGCGCTGCCGGCGCTGCGACGGCGGCGGCAGCGCAGGCGGCCGCGCCGAGAAGTCCGCCGATACCAATCCATCCCGCGTGGCTTCGGAGTCCTTCAGGGAGTAAGCCGAGGCCGTGGCTGGTCATCATCTTGAAGCGATCTGCGGCACTGTTTGGATCGAGTTCCTTGAGGCGATGTGCCCAAGCATTCCAACTCTTGGAAGTTTGATGGAGTTGCGCAGAATGAATACGGGCGATTTCGGTCAGGCAGGTCGCCAACGCCTCGTCATCCGGGAGAGAAGGCGTGGACGAAAGGTGCCTTCCAATCATGGCAAACGAGGCGTCAAGCGTCGTTGGGTCACGTGGAGTTGAGTCTGAGTCGGGTGAACTTCGGCCTTGAAGACGATCCGCCAGCATGCGTCGACTGGTCTCGGTCAGATTGGCAAGATCGCACTCGAAGACTTCGACGGCGAGTTCCGAGGCCAGCGTTCGCCAGTCCGTGAGTCTGGTGGCGGCGATCGAGGGCGGCTCGCGTCGCCGCAGGATTTCTCCCCCGTCGAGAATCAGTAGTGGAGCGACCTGGCACTCTGACTCGAGTTCCTTGATGCGTCGCCGCACCCCGCGATCGGGCGTACCCGGGAGCCAGGCGATCACGGCGATTCGATCTCTCGATGCTCGGCTCAGTGCAAGGGCCTGTGCCATGGACTCGCTGGAATCAAGATCGCCGATATCCTCAAGCTCGGTGATTTGCGTTGGGAGCGGCGCGGCGTTGCCGGGCCGGTCAAGACGTCCGAATCGTTCGCAGGGAACGTTGGTGACTCGAGGCCTTCCGCTGGTCTCGAGGTGGTTTGCTGGTAGGGCGATGCCTTCTGCGGTTTGACGTGTCTCCGATGCAGGGAAGCGATGCCGCATTTTGGGTTGCCAACGGGTCGCGGAGAGATGCCCGATCGCCGCTTGCAACATGGTCCAGAGCAACATGGGGAGCAGCAGGTAGACCCCGATCCCCGTGGAGAGAAAGACAATCCAGGCTCGCCGGGCGGCCAACGCTTGTGGGTCGTTTGCGGCCGCGGTTGGCGGGCCGGCGACGGGTTCTAAGTTCAGGTCGCCAATCATTGGGGTCAGCGGCGCAGACGCGATGTCCACGATCGATCTTCCCACCTCTGCGGGGAGCCACGAACTCTCCCAGCCGAATCCAAGGGCGATGCGAGCGCTCACGAACCAGATTGTGAGTATGGCGATGCCGGCGTATCCGCACCAGAAAGTGCCAGAGCCAACGGCCGCAAGCCGTCTTGCCGGTCCCGTCGCGAGCATCGAAGCCGTTCGTCCGGCCACGGCTGCAGTGAGATCGGGATCGCCGTGCGAGCGGTTGATCATCCAGTCGAATCCCGCCGGGACGAGCCGTCCGAGCAGTGGTCCGCCTCGTCTGCGAATCGCGAGTAGGACGACGGTTCGCAGCAGGATGAAGAACCAGGGGCCGCCGACCAAGATCATCAGCACCGCGGCCGCATGGACCGGTCCGTGATCTTGTTGCAGCAACTCGCCAGTGGCAGAGGCCCCGGCGATACCCCCCAAGACGGCAAGCATCAGAATCGCGAGCGAGGCTCCGCTCACGCCTCGGTCGACGAGTTTTCTCGCGCGGGATCGGGATAATGATGTGGCGCCGCGATCGTTCTGCAGGCCAGCGTCGTCAACGGCGGCACTGGCGATGCGGTCGCGCCAGTGACGTGGAGTCGGACGATTCTGATGCCGAAGAGACTGACTCAAGGGATGATCTGATCCGAGTCGCGGGCGCGACGAGCAGGGGCGGAATCCGGGGAGGCCCCGGAAGTGATCCGGATTTTGGGACGCCGTATTTCAGGCTGCTCCAAGACGAACTCAATGCCGACAAATACAAACGCCGTCGCGAGGGCCGCGGCGGCGTTGGAATTCGTCGGTGAGACGGCGCGGCGTCGGCGTGAATGAATCTCGCGTCAGTCGTCTTTTTCGGTCGAGCCAGATCCAGCTTGATAGGGGCTCTTCTCGCCACCAGTCTCAGGATCGTGTCGAGCGGAGTAGGTGGTGGATTGGTCGATCTGGGCCGGCGTCGAGGATGACTTTCGCGACTCGGTATCGATGTCCTCGTCGATTCCCTTGATGCCCTTCTTGAACTCCACAATGCTTGAGCCAAGAGACCGGCCGATCTCCGGGAGTCGTCGTCCGAAGACGAGTAGTCCGATCACAAGAACGACGATCATCTCCCAGCCACCGGGCATGCCGAACAGACCGAGCGTGAGAGGGGTTGAAATCAGAGGCAGCATGTGCGTCTCCGTCGAGTGGTCGTGAAGGAAATTCGAGCGTGCTTTGAATTGTAGCCGGGCGGCGCGGGAAAGCGTGGCCTTGATCGGCGATCTTGATCATGCTGATGCCGATTGGCGGCCTCAACTGCAGGATTGATCAAATTCCCCATGCCATATCCGGACGCTACCGCAGGATGACTAGCTCACTTCCGGGTGTCGAGGCCTTGGAATCCCCTCCAACGGGCTGCCTCGGCCGACGCGACCAAGTTGATTCCAAGGATTCTCAGCTCGGAGCAAGGCGTCGATAATGGCTCGAGTCGCGGAGTTGGCGACCTGTTCTCGTCCCGCTTCGGTCAACTGATGGCCATCTGATTCCAAATGTGCGGGGTCGGCGGTGGCGGAATCGACGGCAAGATCCCATCGATCGATAAGGACATCGCGGCGTTGTCCGACTTCGCGAATCACCACGTTGAGTCGATTGATGTCGTCGTCGCGGACGAGATCCTGAAACTCGTCGCGCACCGGTGGAGCCGTGGCGACGACCAGATCAGTGTCCGCCGAGATTTTGGCGGCATCGACGATCCGATTCAGATCTCGCTGGATGTCCACGAGATCCCGAGCGGGGTAACTGTTTCCGTCCGACTCGATGGTTCTTCGAAGATCGGTTCTTCCGACGGAGACGTGTGCGATGTGCGGGCGGAACTTCAGGAGCAGCTCGCTCATCTGATCCGCCACGGGCGAGAATCCTTCAAATGGAAGGTCGCATCCCACGACGGCGGGGCGGAACGGGACGTCCGCCTCCTCCAGCTTCTCGACAATGAGTCGGCGGAGCAATCGGCCAGTCTCGTCGCCGAGCAGGAGCACCAGTCGCTGGTCTTCATCAGGTCGAATCTGCACCGCCCGATTGTAGATCGAAAGCGACGCCGATCGAGGGGTTGGCTCCGGATTCACGGTGGCGGGCCATCTCCGGCCCGATCCGGTACCGTCCTGACATGATCAAAATCGAAATCAAACTGCTGATCGGCCTTTTTCGTACCGCGACGATGGTTGCCGCCATGGGGTGCCTTCAGGTGGGTTGCGCTCCTGACGCCGCTTCCAAGCCCGACTACGAGCGGCCGCTCGTCCCGGGAGGTGTGGCGCTTCGGCCGGTTTCAGCCGGAAGCACCCCCGATCTCGAGCAAGCCTGGCGGCAGCGTGATGCGGGACTTCTCGATGCCATCGAACGCAGCTTGGCATGGTTCGAGATGCCGAGTTCGCGGCGGTTGTTTCCGTACGCCACTTCAGATCGACAGATCACACACGAAGAAGCCCGTCGTTCACTCGCAAGGTTCCGCGATCTTCTCGAGAGCGCCGTGAGCAGCGATGACTTCCGGCGTCAGGTCTTAGACGAGTTTAGGGTCTACGAGTCGATCGGATGGAATGGAGACGGAACCGTGCTCTTCACCGGCTACTACGCGCCGGATTTCGATGCCAGTGAAGTACCCACGAATCGATTTGCGTATCCGCTCTATCGGCGGCCCGCCGATCTCATCTCTGATCCGTTGGATGGAACGCCCATCGGACGCCGAATGCCCGACGGGTCCATCGAGCGATATCCGACGCGGGCGGAGATTCTGGAGACCAACTTGCATGCCGGTGGCGAACTCGTCTGGTTAGATTCACCGTTAGATGTGTATGTCGTGCAGGTCAACGGAAGCGCCCGGCTCAACCTTCCAGATGGCCGACAGGTCTACGTCGGATACGCGGGTAAGACCGACCGACCCTACAGCGGTCTCGGGGTTCGGCTGGTTGAAGCAGGCTACATTCCCAAGGGCGGACTCAGCCTTCCTGCGATCTACGAGCTCTACGAGGCTCAGCCAGCATTGGTGGAAGAGGCCATGCTGACCAATCAGAATTTCGTCTACTTCCAGAATTATGATGGCGGCAATTGGCCCTCAGGAAGCCTGGGATTCAAGGTGAATGCGAAGTCGTCACTTGCGACCGACAAGGACGTCTATCCTCCGGGCTGCATCTGCCTCGTCGATACCAGTGGTGTGACGGTCTCCGGAACGTCGACCCCGTTCCTTCGCTTCATGGTCGACCAGGACACTGGCGGCGGAATTCGAGCGCCAGGCCGAGCGGATATCTACATGGGAGAGGGCGATGACGCGGAGACGCTTGCCGGCGGCCAGTACGCCGAAGGTCGTCTCTACTACTTGTTCCTTCGTTGAATTTTGGGATTCAAGCGTGGGTCATGCGATGGCTTCATGCTCGAATACGTCGAGGTCGCCGGTCATTTTGTTGGGTCGCGAGAGGCGTTTGAATCGCGACGCTCGCCACCGTTCGCGGGGAACATTTGTTCGGGCCGGAAGCCGTGCTGCGGAGTCCATTCCACTCGGGCGAAAGAGGCGGGCCAGGCTCGGCCGAAGGCGATCGTCATTTCGACTTCCGAAGCGGGGGTGGCGGGATTCCCATTCGTCAACGTCTCGATCGCCGCGTGCATGCGGTGTTCATCGGCCGCGATCGACACTTCCGCGGCAATCAGACCCACGAAGAACCCGAGGATGAGGGCGATCCCGAATCGCCGCGCGGCGTTCCAACCGAAGACGTAAGAATCAGGAAGCCAAGTTGTTTCGATTCCGCACTCACCGCATCGGTCGACGCCGGCCTCTCGGGTCGCGTGCCCGCACCCTGGACATCGTCCTTGTCGAATCAGGCGGTGGGGGCGGCGGTGGATGAACCAAATCTCGGGGAGTTCGGCGAGGGCCACGAACCAGATGACCCCCAATCCCATCGCGATGGTCCCAAAGGTCGCGGTGGCCATGGCCCCGAGGTTCCAGCCGAAGGCCGGAACCAGACCTCGCATCATGGCGTGAGCCACAAAGAAGTACGAGCCAAGAAAGACAATGGCGACGCTCCATCCAAGGGCCGTTGCCCAGGCCGGAACGCTCAAGCCGTCTTTCATTCCGTGGCATCCTTGCCGTGGTCACTTGAAAGCGCGGAGGTTTCGCGGAACCGAGAAGGGACCGGTGCCCCCGTGAAGCCGTAGTCGGTCCACCGTCGATCGACGGTTTCGACGATTTCCGGGGACATGCTCACCAGGGGGGGATAGTCACGGACGGGAACACCGCCGCGATCATCTCGGCCGGGGGTCTTTCGTCTGGCATCAAAGCCCATTCGGGCGCCTCGCTCCACTCGGTCCCGGACCGGGTCGGCGTTGGAAAGCCATCGAAACAATGCATTCTCAAGATCATGCGGGTCGGCATCGGCATCGATGGCGATCACGAACTCGGCCGCATGGTTGTCTTCGGCGAGCGCCGACCAAAGTGCTTCAATCGCCTTGATTCCGGCGTGCGGGGTTTCATCATCGACCGTCAGAATTGCCAGCCGGCCAAGTCCGGGCTCGGGAAGTGTCGCGCCGGCATCTCGGGCAAGCTGCATCTGTGCGGCATCGGGGAGTATTGGCGGATCCAAATTGACGGTTCCGGTCTCTTCGCCACGCAGGCGTTTGGTGGCGTCAAATCCAATCTTGTTTCCGGCCGCAATTGACGGCGTTGAATGATCAAGGATGTCCAACGGGCCGCGGACAAACTCAATGTCGCGGCGAAAGTCGCAACGCCGCATAATCGTCTCGATCACCTTGTTTTCATCGTGAACCGGAATGTCCTCGTCCACGACCACGATCGACTTCGTCCAGGCCATCTGGCCAGCGCCCCAGATGGAGTGCATCACCCGACGCCCCTGAAGTGGATACGCCTTGTCGATGCGGATGAAAGCGCTGTTGTGAAAGCAGCCGAAACGGGGGAGATGATAATCGTCAATATCGTGGACGATGGTCTTGAGGAGTGGAAGGAACATCCGCTCCGTTGCTTTGCCGAGGTAGTAATCCTCTTGGGGCGGCAGGCCCACGACGGTCGTTGGGTAGATGGCGTCGCGGCGGTGGGTGACCGCGGTGACTTCCACGATCGGGTAGCGATCGGGTAGGGAGTAGAAACCCGTGTGATCACCAAACGGACCTTCGAACACTGCGCCGGGGCCGAGCTCGCCGTCAGTTCGCGGATCGAAACCAATCATGCCCGCGTCGGTTCGGACGAAGCCTTCGATGACGATCTCGGCATTCGCGGGCACTCGGAGCGGCACGGTCTTCGCCGCGACCATCGGGATGCCTCGGCCATTCAGAAAGCCTGCCATGAGGAGTTCGCTGATGCCGGGGGGGAGCGGTGCGGTGGCCGCATAGGGAAGGCATGGTTCGCCTCCGAGCACAATCGCGATCGGCATGGGTTCGCCAATCTTCTTCCAACTCCGCCAATGCGACGCGCCGTCATGATGCATGTGCCAGTGCATGGCGAGCGTGGTTGGCCCCAGCAACTGCGATCGGTACATGCCGATGTTGTGACTTGAGGGTTTGGCAACGCCTCGGTCGTCGGCATGAATAGTGTGGATGCCGGCGAAGGTGATGTATCGGCCGCCGCCACCGGCGGTACCGGATTCTTCCGAAGTCAGCCCGCAGTCGACGGCGGCGGGATCCCCGTCGAGTGGCCAGCACTTGAGTATTGGGAGCCTGCGGAGATCGACCTCCTCGCGTTTCACGAGTCGCACGACATCCTGGCATGGTCCGGAGCGTACGGTCCGAGGCGGGATTCGAAGCAGGGGCGCAAATTCCTTAGCCTTGCTCCAAAGTTCGCGAAGTGATCGAGGAGGCTGCGGTTTGGCAAGCGATCCGATTCGGGCGGCGATGGCTTCGAGTCCGCCGGCAGGCCCTTCGCATCCGAGTGCCGTTTCGATGCGGTGATAGGAACCGTAGAGGTTGATCGCCAGCGGAAAGTCGCATCCCTCGATGTTCTCGAAGAGGAGCGCCGGGCCGCCCAGGCCGCCTCGACCGGGGTCGAAGGCCTCGGCATTATGGCTTGGGGATGGGGCCTTCGAGAGTGCCAGGCGATCGGCAATCTCGGTGACCTCAAGGATTGGGGACACCGGCGTCTGGACCCGGTGGAGTTCCCCGGCCGAATCGAGCTTGGAGATGAAGGTGCGAAGGTCAGGCATGTCGTGGTCAGATTAGCGGTTCGATGCCCGGATGCCGTTAGATGCGAACGGATGTGACAGACTGAGTGATGGGAACCGCCACCCCTTTTTTACGATGTCCCTGAAATTAGGGATCTGAGAGTCCAAGTCATTAGAATGCCTGACATGCAAGAGACGACCTCTATCCCCCCCTCCATGCCGACAGCGCCCGAGCGAGGCCGAGAGTACGCCGTTGACCTGCACGATGTGCGGAAGAGCTACAAAGGCAAAGTACACGCCCTTCGCGGCATCGAAATGAAGGCGCAACGGGGTGAGATCTTCGGTCTGTTAGGCCCCAATGGCGCCGGCAAGAGCACTTTGGTGAAGATCATGTTGACGGTGGTCCGCCCCACGCACGCCAAAGGAACGATCCTGGGGAAGCCGATCGGTCATCAGGGCACGCTTCGAAGAGTGGGTTATCTCCCCGAGAAGCACCGATTTCCGATCTATCAGACGGGGCGGCAGGCGATTGAATTCGCGGGCGCCATGTCGCAAGTCGACGCCAAAACGTGCCGGAACAAGGCCGATGAACTGCTCGACTTGGTGGGCATGTCGGACTGGGGCGACAAGAAGGTCTCCACCTATTCCAAGGGCATGCTGCAACGGGTCGGCATCGCCGCGGCCATGGTCAACGAGCCCGATCTGGTGGTACTCGACGAACCAACCGACGGCGTCGATCCGGTGGGTCGGAAGGACATCCGCGACGTCCTTGTGAAGATTCGCAATCGTGGTGCGTGCGTGTTCTTAAACAGTCATCTTCTGAGTGAGTTGGAAATGGTCTGCGATCGGGTGGCGATTCTTGTGCAGGGCGAGGTCGCGGCGCAAGGCACCATCGAGGAGCTCACCTCGGCCAGCCGCCGATACGAGATTACGATCTTGGGAACACCTCCAGAGTGGACCGATCGCAACGGCCTGAGCATGACGAGCCTCCCTGGGCAGACCGAGGGGGCCAGCACGCTGGTGGTGTCAACCGCCGAGGCCAACGAGATTCAGGACATTCTTGACCAGCTCCGACGTGAGAATCGGACCATCGTGTCGCTCCGGCCTGTCCGCGAGTCATTAGAGGATCTTTTCATCAGATACGTGCACGACCCTGAGACGGGGCGAGCGAAGGCGCCGGGTGCGATTCGAAACGTCCGAGCGTCGAAGGGGGGTGACGCATGAGACAGACCGTCGCTCTTTTCGTCGATGCCTATCGCGAGTTGAATCATCGTCGCCTCTTCTGGATTACGCTCGTGCTCAGCGGGCTGGTGGTCGCGGGTTTTGCGGCGATCGGGAACGACGAGGAGGGGCTAACGGTCCTTCACTGGTCGATTCCGTTCCCCTTCGTCTCGACGAACTTCATTCCCGAGGCCGACTTCTATAAGTTCACCTTCGCCCAGCTCGGGGTCGGGTACTGGCTGGCGTGGATCGCGACGATCATCGGGCTGGTTTCGACCGCGAGCATCTTTCCCGACTTCGTCGATCGCGGTTCGATCGATCTCATGCTCTCGAAGCCGATCGGCCGAGCGAGGCTCTTCTTCACCAAGTTCCTCACCGGGCTCATGTTCGCGGGCCTGCAGGTCACGGTCTTCACCCTTGCGTCGTTCCTGGTGATCGGACTCCGTGGCGGCGATTGGGAACCCTGGCTCTTCATCGCCGTGCCTCTGGTCGTGGTCTTCTATTCTTATCTCTTCGCGGTGCAGGCGACGATCGGACTGGTCACCGGTTCCGTGATCGCCTCGGTGATTGGGGTGTTTCTGTTCTGGTTCGTCGTCTCGCTCGTACAGACCGGCGACGGTATCACGCTCGCCTGGCGGATTACCAATGAGATTACCGCCGAGCGAAAAATGGTCCGGGTCGAAAAACAGGAGGGCAGGGTCATGGACACCTCGGCTCGGCTGGTCGACCTTCGACTCGCGGCGGACGGTGGAGATACGGAGGCCACCGATCAACTGCCGGAGTTAGAACTCGAACTGGTGGAGAAGCGGGCGCGGCTCGACACCATCACGTTCGAACTGGCGGATGAACTCGAGACGCTGGGCCTGAGCCAGTCGATCAACGAGTGGTTCCACATCGCCAACACCTGCCTTCCGAAGACGAGCGAGACCATCGATCTCCTGTCGCGACTTCTCGAGGATTACGCCGGTCTCATGCGACCGGCGGCCCCGGCGGACGACACCGTCCGGCAGTTCGGGGAGATGGTCGGTCGAGGCGAGTTTGAGGAGCGGTTCGATGCGGAACTCGACGCTTCTCATGGGCCGTTCTGGATCATCGGAACGAGTCTCGGATTCGAGGCGTTGGTGCTCGGTTTCGCAGTCTGGCGGTTCCGACGTCGCGACTTCTGATTCTGGAAGTCGCTGGCGGCGTCAGGCGGGGCCGTCGAGTTCACGGCCACGCTGGGTGGCGGCGGCGATGGCCTGTTGAACCGCGCGGTCGAATCCATGATCATCCATGGCGGCCTGCCCGGCGGCGGTGGTGCCGCCCTTGCTGGTGACGGCGGCCCGAAGTTCACTGGCAGATCGATCGGAATGAGTGAGGAGCTGGGCGGCGCCGAGGAGTGTCCCATGGACCAGTGATTTCGCGGTCTCGGGCGGCAGGCCTTGTTCCTCAGCGGCCTTGATCCACGCCTCGACCAATCGGTAGACCCAGGCGGGACCGGAACCGCTGGTCGCCGTGACGGCGAACATGAGTTCCTCTTGAACCTCGACCACCGTGCCGACGGCGGCAAAGAGTTCGCGGGCGAAGGCCTGCTCAGCGTCGGACGTCTCCGGGGAGACGGCGATGGCGGTGACGCCGTGCCCGATTGACGCCGGCATATTGGGCATCGCCCGGATCACCGACGTTCCCGCGCCCATGGCGGTGGCGATCCGGTGTCCCTGAATCCCCGCCATCACGCTGATCACGGTCCGGTCGCGAGGTTGACTCAGGAACGCCAAAGCCAGGTCAGGGAAAATCTGGGGCTTGATGGCCAGAAGGACGCGGGGGATCGAGGCCGCTTCCTCGATTGTCCCGATCTGACATCCTCGCTCAACGAACGGAGACAGTCTGGTCTGGTCGGGATCGCAGACGAGGACCGATTCTGGAGCCAGAATCCCGTGGTTCAATCCGCCCTGAAGAATGGCAGCCCCCATGTTGCCGAGCCCAATGACGGCGAACTGGGGGGTCGGATTGATGTCCGGGTGGGTCATGATTCGCAGTGTCGCAGGTTGAGCATTGTCTCGGGGCGTCAACGATCTATACTTGTCCACCATGTCAGCCGCAGGTTACAGCCCCAATTACGAGCTCGACTTTGAATCCGCCGTGCAGGAGATCGATCGGCAGATCGACGCGCTGGAGTCAAAGGAGGATTCCGCTCGATTCGAAGCCGAGACCCAGAGTCTCCGGAAGACTCGAGACGATCTTTTAGGCAAGATTTACGGGGATCTCTCGCCCTGGCAGACCGTTCGAGTGGCTCGCCACCCCCTTCGGCCTCATTCCGATGACTACATCCGGATGATGTGCCGTGACTTCTGCGAGCTCCATGGCGACCGGCATTTCGGAGACGATCCTGCCATCACCTGTGGATTCGGGCGGATCGGATCTCGAAAAGTCATGCTGGTCGGGCACCGAAAAGGCCATGACACGGCTGAGAAGATCAAATGCCATTTCGGATGCGCTCACCCCGAGGGCTATCGAAAAGCACTTTTGAAAATGAAACTGGCCGAAAAATACCGGCTACCGATCGTCACCCTGATTGATACGCCGGGCGCGTATCCAGGGGTCGGAAGTGAGCAACGCGGCCAAGCCGAGGCCATCGCCCGGAATCTGCTTGAAATGAGCCGCCTTCGGACGCCCGTGGTCTGTGTGGTGATCGGCGAGGGAGGCTCGGGTGGTGCACTAGGGATCGGCGTTGGTGATCGAGTCGCCATGCTCGAGCATGCTTGGTATTCAGTGATCAGCCCCGAAGGGTGCGCAGCGATTCTCTGGAAGGAAGCCAACGAGGAAACCAACACGGTTGCGGCGCGTGCCTTGAACCTCACCGCGAAAGACAATCTCAAGCACGGGCTGGTTGATGCCATCATCCCAGAGCCACAAGGTGGTGCCCATCGGAATCCGGAGGCGGCATCATCGCAACTCCAGAATTGGATTCTCGATCAGCTCGCGGAGCTCTCGCGTTTGCAGCCCGAGACCTTGGTGCGGCAGCGTTTTGAAAAGTTCCGATCGATCGGCCCGGTGGTTTCCATGGAGATGCCGACACCCTCCGAGGCATGACGATCCCCGAAGATCCTTGCAAGATCGCGGAAGTAGGCGGTGTTTTTCCATCATTATCCAGAAACGGGTCTTCCGGGAGGTTGCGGTAGACGGGTCTTTTCGCTACGCTCCCGCGACCCGAATCGGGTGATCACGGACGGGCCAAGTCGGTTTCCGTCCTTCGACCTCTCGCCTGGATGCTGCGAACGTGGCTACGAAAAAAACTCCATCGAGCAAGTCGAAGCCCGCCAAGAAGGCTCCCGCCAAGAAGGCTCCCGCCAAGAAGGCTCCCGCCAAGAAGGCTCCCGCCAAGAAGACTCCCGCCAAGAAGGCTCCCGCCAAGAAGGCCCCCGCCAAGAAGGCCCCCGCCAAGAAGGCTCCCGCCAAGAAGGCCCCCGCCAAGAAGGCTCCCGCCAAGAAGGCTCCCGCCAAGAAGGCTCCCGCCAAGAAGGCTCCAGCCAAGAAGGCTCCAGCCAAGAAGGCTCCAGTCAAAACGGCTCCAGCCAAGAAAACTTCGGCCAAGAAAGCCCCGGTGAAGTCAGGCGTCAAGAAGCCGACTCCTGGGGCGAGCACCACCTCGGCCACCAAGAAGAAAAAGACGGATCGCCGGGTCGCCCCGACGGTTGTTTCGTCCCGAAAGACGGCGAAGAAGACGGAAACGGCCGGGAAGAAGACGCCTCGACGAAGAATCGATTTTGCCAACCCTCGTTCCGTCGCGGCGGCCGCGGCCAGTTCCGAAACGGATTCCGACGGTTACGTACTCATCAACGGTCGTCGGGTCCGAGCGATCTCGACGAAGGGATCTGGCGTCAAGAAGAAGGCTCGCTCGAAGGCGACGCCCGCGATCGCCAAAGCGATCAACGAGATCGATGTCACGAAGATCAAGACGCATCTCACGAAGCGAGAATTGACCGCGTACAAGACGCTTCTTCTCGAGAAACGAAGGCATATCGTTGCGATGGTGTCCGGTCTCGAAACGGAAGCGCTCCGATCTTCGGGCGGAAATCTCTCGAACATGCCCATTCACATGGCAGACGTTGGGTCTGATGTCTTCGAGCAGGATTTCACGCTTGGGATGGCGGCCACGGAGCGGGAGTTGATTGTCGAAATCGATTCAGCTCTAGAACGGATCGGGTCTCGGATCTATGGCGTCTGCCAATCGACCGGGAAGCCGATCCCCAAGCCCCGCTTGCAAGCGAAACCTTGGGCTCAGTACACCATCGAAGCGGCTCGAGTCGCCGAGCGAAATCGCTCGAGCGATTGATCGCGTGCCGAGGGTCGTTCACCGACGTCGATGTTGAGCCGTGGCGCTGTCTCCGAAGAAGAAACGCATCGAGCGCAGGCCAATCTTGTGGGGTCACCGCGGATGGTCCACGGTTGACCAAAGAATGCCAATGATGAGAACGAGTGATATTTGACCATTCCTGAAAGCAATGACCAGCTCGTAAAGCCAGCAAGGCGATCGGTTCTTGCTTGGACGACATTATTGCTCGTTCTGGTCTCCGGGCTCTGGCTCGACCTCGCGAGTAAGTCTTGGTCGTTTGCGGTGGTGGCGGGTGAGCCGGTGCAACTCGAGTACGACGAGATTGTCGCCGGAGCATTCACCATCCCTTGGCACGAAGGGCAACGGGTGCTGCCCAGCGATCTCCTCGACTTCCATCTCGTCCTGAACCGCGGCGCTGTCTTTGGAATCGGACAGGGACGGCGGGCTATTTTCGTTGGCTTCACGTTGATCGCGGTGGGGGTCGCCGTGGCGGTCTTCGGTTGGTGGACGCAGGCGCGATCACATTTGGCCCACGTCGCGATCGGATTGATTCTTGCGGGAGGGCTGGGGAATCTCTACGACCGCGTGGTGATCGGAGCGGTTCGAGACTTCTTACACATGATGCCTCGGTGGGAGTTGCCGCTGGGCCTCGCATGGCCCGGGGGGACCACGGAAGTCTTCCCGTGGGTCTTCAACGTGGCGGACGTTCTTCTACTGCTGGGCATGACTCTGCTCTTGATTCACGTTCACTTCGTCGATCGAAAACAGGAGCCAGTGAATTCTTCCGACGAAGACAGTTCGGGCTCCTCCAGCAACGTCGACGCGTCCAAGTCGGCCTGACCATTTTTGCCATTCATGTCATTCATGTTATTCATGGCTCGAGCCGTTCGAGTGCCTCAGCCAACGGAAGCACGGCTTTGACGGGGAGTGGGTCTTCAAGCTGATCCGGGTCAATCGCCTCGTCGATCGTGAAAGGCCCGACGGCAGTTCGTCGAATTGAGGCGCAATGGCCGCCAGTACCGAGCGCCCGTCCGAGATCTCGAGCCAGACTCCGGACGTAGAACCCTTTCTCGCAAATGACTTCGACGGTCGCGATGGGCCAGTCATATCCGACCAAGACGACTTCGTGAACTTCGACCGGACGCGGTTCAAGGCGGGGCGTCTCACCACGCCTCGCGGTGGCGTAGGCGCGTCGGCCGTCGATTTTCTTCGCGCTGAAATTCGGTGGCAGTTGAAGGAAGACACCGGTGAATCGTTCGTCTAAGGCCGCGGTAACTTCGGCGGCCGTGGGGGGTGACGCGACCTCCACGGGCTCGAGGTCACCTTCCCGATCGTCCGTCGCCGTGAAGGCAGAAAGATCGATCTCGGTTCGGTAGGCCTTGCGGGTCTTCATGAAGCGTTCAAGAGACTTCGTCGCATCGCCGATTCCGACCACCAGGACACCCGTTGCCAGGGGATCGAGGGTTCCCGCGTGCCCAGCCTTGAGCCCCGCCTTTCGACGGACGATGGCAACCACGGTCATCGAGGTCATGCCGGTCGGCTTGTCGACGATGATGAGGCCCGGCGGCAGGATCGGCCCGGTGTGGGGCTTTCTCACTTTTTGGCCCGTCCCCTTCCGAGGTTTTGGAGAATTCGTGTTCTCGTATCGGACGCCGGGGGAGTCTTCATGGGCACTCCTTGCGGGATCCTCTTCGCGAGGCGTGCCGTCAGGGTTAGAAGATGGATTCTCGGGCTTGTCGGTAGCGGTCATGCCGATACACTACTGCGTTCCGGACAGGTGTCCGAGCGGCTGAAGGAGCGGCATTGGAAATGCCGTGTGCGGATTTATCTGTACCGTGGGTTCGAATCCCACCCTGTCCGCTTATGGTCGAATTCGTGCAGCTCGGCACTGGTTCGGCAGACAACTCGATTGCGGGCTGTAGCGCAGCTTGGTAGCGCGCCATACTGGGGGTGTGGAGGTCGCAGGTTCAAATCCTGTCAGCCCGATTTTCAGAGCCGTCCGAAAGGATGGCTCTGTTCTTTTTTTGATCGCTCCGGGGACGGCTCCGCCGTCTCCTCGCTTTTTCTCGCGACCGCCGGAAGCATCCGGCGTCGTGCTCGTCGTGCGGCTTTTCTGATCGCTCCGGGGACGGCTCCGCCGTCTCCTCGCTTTTTCTCGCGACCGCCGGAAGCATCCGGCGTCGTGCTCGTCGTGCGGTTTTTCTGATCGCTCCGGGGCCGTCTCCGCCGTCTCCTCGCTTTTTCTCGCGACCGCCGGAAGCATCCGGCGTCGTGCTCGTCGTGCGGTTTTTCTGATCGCTCCGGGGCCGTCTCCGCCGTCTCCTCGCTTTTTCTCTCGACCGCCGGAAGCATCCGGCGTCGTGCTCTTCGTGCGGTTTTTCTGATCGCTGCGGGGACGGCTCCGCCGTCTCCTCGCTTTTCCTCGCGACCGCCGGAAGCATCCCGGGGGTTGAATCTCGTCTGATCTCCAGACGAATTCTTTCTGTATGGTGATTCAAGGCTGCCAAGGTGGCGACGCCTTGGATATTGGTCCCGAGCGAGGGCCCACATGGAGACTCCTTGTCAGATCCTGAAAAACCACGACTCCGCGTCGCGATCGCTGGCGCCAGCGGATTTGTTGGTCGCGCCCTTCTCAAGAAGCTGGCCGCGCGATTTGATCTGATCGCGCTCACCCGACGGCCATCGAACTCCGCGAACGGCGAACTCGATGCTGACGGCGTCGAGTGGCGACGCTGCGATCTCTTCGATCCCGAATCGATCGCCCACGCGATTCGTGGCACCGATGCCGTGATCTACCTCGTCCATTCGATGTCGCCTCAATCGAGGCTCACCCAGGCTCGGTTCGACGATCTTGATCTGCTCCTAGCCGACAACATGCGACGGGCGATGGATACCGCCGGCACGCGGCACGTCATTTTTCTGGGCGGGCTTGGTGCGGATCAAGATCGTTCGATCCTCTCCCGCCATCTGGTCTCGCGACAAGAAGTCGGGGCCGTTCTGGGAGGGGGTCACGCGAAGTTGACCGAACTCCGTGCCGGTCTGGTGATCGGAAGAGGTGGTTCGTCATTTCGGATGCTCATTCGTCTGATTCGTCGTCTTCCGATCATGGTTCTTCCTCGTTGGACTTCCACGCCGACGCAACCGGTCGCCATTGAAGACATCGAACGAGCATTCGAAGCGGTACTTGAGGCGCCGGAAAAATGGCAAGGGGAATTCGATCTCGGTATCGCTGAGGAGATGACCTACGGAAAAATGATCCATCGTGCTGGCATTGCGCTCGGCCGCGACCCCTTCACCGTGCCGGTGCCGATCTCGTCGCCGAGAGTCTCCACCTTGTGGATCATGCTCTTCAGTGGGGAGCCTGGCAGTCTGGTGATTCCGCTAATTGCCAGTTTGAAGACGCCGACGATTGCGAGACCAAATGCGCTCCTAGATCATCTGGGTCGTGATTCGTTCGTCGGTTTTGATGAGTCAGTCCGGGGCGCGATCGCCGAAGGCGGTGCCGAGGAGGACCCTCGACGCAGCACTCGGCGGCGGGATCGCAAGGTGATTCAGGAGCGAAGCTTGGTGCGGTCGATCCAGCGGATGCCGTTGCCAACGAACTTGACGCCGGCCGCGACCGCCCGTGAATACTGGAGCTGGTTGGGCCGCGTATTCAAGCCGCTGCTTCGAATCAAGACCGACGTGACGGAGGAGGGCATCGTGCAACGCGTCCAGGTCCATCTACTCGGGAAACTGAGAATGCTCGAACTCTCACGGCGATCTGAAGCGTGTGATGACGATGTGGAGGTTCTGCAGATCGAGGGTGGACTGTTGGTACGCAAGGATGCCGCAAAGGGGGGCCGGCTCGAGTTCCGGGCGATTAGAGAGCGCGGAATCTTGCTGGCGGTGCTGCAGGAGTACGGCCCGAGTCTCCCGTGGCCAATCTACTTTTGCAGTCAGGCCCGGCTTCATCTCATCGTGATGCTTGGATTTCGGCGATGGCTCCGCCGAAAGGCCTGAGACAAACGTCGATCGCGCTCCGGCCGCCGTCGCCGATTGAGCGAAGGGGTTGCAGGGGGCGTGGCGGTTATCGTGTTGGCAAGCAGAATGGAGATCACCATGACGCGTATGCCTTCCGTGTTTCCCATGTCGCTCGCACCTTGCATGCCGCTGCTCGCCACATCGGCGCTTTTGGCGGCCTCAAACCACTTTCGAACGGCGGACGAATGGCAGTGGCGAGCCGTCGATGGTTCGCTCCGGGTGACCGATCAAACGCCGGCGTTTCGCCTGCGGCGCGGAATTGAGCTGAAATCTTTGATGGCGGATTGCGGTTGGGGTGAGTCGCGAGGGCCCAAGCTCGATGCGCGACGATCCGTGGTGATCGATGGCTGCGGCAGTCACGAAGGGGATCCTGAATGATTGGAACGATACTCGCGGGTCTGGTGGTCGCGGCTTCGATGTCGACGCCCCCTGCGGCATCGGACGCGGCCCCGTCGCCACTCGCGGTTCGCCTTGATGAGATCCGCGGGCGCTTCGACCTACCGGCCCTCGCGGGTTTTGCGATGAAGGGAGGCGAGATCATCGCCATCGAGGCGGTGGGGGTGCGGGCCCGGGGCGAAGAGGCGGTGGTCACGATCGATGACCGGTGGCATCTCGGTTCCTGCGGGAAGGCGATGTCCGCGACGGTTCTCGACCGACTGGTCGATCGAGGTGATCTCGCCTGGGACACCACGATCGGCGACGTATTCGGTGGCCAAGATGAGATCTTGGCCGCATGGCACGACGTGACGCTTCGACGGTTGGTTCAACACCGCTCCGGGTTGCCCGAGGATCGTCAGGATCCCGTGATCGCGCTTCGGATGATGTCGCTTGAGACACCGCTCCCCGACCAGCGACTCGAACTGGTTCGACTCGCGCTCTCGAAACCACCGGTCGAGTCCGATGGCTCGAAGATGCGGTATTCGAACTTCGGATACGCGATCGCGGCGGCAATGGCGGAGCGGCGAACCGGACGCGACTGGGAGTCGATGTGTCGCGAACTTCTCTTCGAGCCGCTTCGCATGTTGTCGACTGATTTCGGAGCACCCGGTTCGATGGAGTCGATCGATCAACCGCGGGGGCATCGTGGCGGTGTTCCGATTCCGCCATCGCGATTCGCCGACAACCCCCCGGCGATCTCGGCCGCGGGGACCATCCACGCGACGATGGCGGACTGGTCGAGGTTTCTTTCGGCGCATCTCGATGCGGCGCGGGGCGAACCAGGAGCCTTCGACGCCGCACGCCTGCAGGCGCTTCAGCGTCCACCCGCGGGCGGCGACTACGCGTCGGGTTGGATGGTGCTTCGACGCGGTTGGGCCCCGGGACCGATTCTCACGCACAACGGAACGAACACGCTGTGGTTCGCGGTGGTCTGGATGTCGCCCGCCCGGGATTGGGTGATGGCGGCGATCACGAATGAAGGCGGCCCGAACGCGGCACAAGCGTGCGACGCGGTGATTGGAATCCTGATGGATGAACTGAGGCGGCTCGAGCAGGCCGAAGCGTCTCCCCCGCCGGAAAAGGTCGAAACCGGGTCCGGTTCGAAGTGAAGTCCTCGCGGTGGTGGTAATGTCGTGGATGGAGGTTCCCATGACCGATCGCATCCGATTCATCGTCGTTCCCCTTCTCGGGTTTGTCGTCACCGTCCTGCCCGCCAGAGCGCACAGCCAGGTCGCGCCCCAGCGATGGACGACCTCCGGAACCGAACTGGAAGCGGCGTCCGGAACCCTCGCGGTGAGCGAGACCCGGCCGATACCCAGAGCGGCGGTCGCGTCCGGTCTCGCCCTGTCCGGTCGTGGTACGCCGTTCGTCATCGCCCCGCGGGTTGACGGGATCGCCGGTGGACTGGTAACCGATGCGGTCACGCTCGAAGCCTGGGTGTCGATCGATACGCCCACTCAATGGGGCGGCGTCGTCGGTGCGATCCAAGACAACGCCGAGGCCGAGACCGGCATGATCCTCGGATACGGCTACGAGAAACCCTACTTCGCTATCGCGAGCACCGGCGTCGACGACGTCGATGGAAAACTCACCTATCTGGCATCGTCGAAGCCCTATGAGATCGGTAAGTGGCATCATCTCGTCGGTACCTATGACGGCACGACGATGCGGCTCTACTTGGATGGTGATCCGGTCGCCACGAGTCGCGACCAGGCCGGGCCGGTTCGGTTCCGAGGCGACGAACCGCTGGTGATTGGCGGCTATGTCGACCGGAACGAGGACCATGGGCTCGACGGTCGCCTTCTTGAAGTCTCGATCCTGCCCGAGGCGATCTCCGCGGCCGAAGTGCGACGCCGATTCGCCCGGCACGCGGATCTTGCCGCGCTTCCTCCGGAGATCGACACCACCCTCGCGTGGATGGTGGAGCCGTTCCTCGTCTGGCCGACGACCGATGCGATGAGCGTGGTGGCCGAGACCATCGCGCCGTCCGCGATGGAGGTTCGGGTCCGGGACGAGTCTGGTGATTTCCAGCGGACGTGGCGGAACGAGCAGGCTGCCCGGATCCACGAGTTCCGCATCGAGGGTCTCGACGCGAACACCAAGTACTTCTACGAAGTGGTCGCCGACGCCGGGAAGTCGTCGCTTTCCGGCGGCGTGAAGACCTTCCGTACCGCCGCCGATCGCGGCGATCCGTTCACCTTCGTGGCGATCGGCGATACTCAGTCGCAGCCCGCGGTCGTGAAGCGAATCGCCGATCTCGCGTTCGAGACCAGGCCGAGCCTGCTCGTCCACGCCGGCGATCTCGTCACCACCGGGGGCGACAAGGGGCACTGGACGAATCACTTTTTCCCGAACATGCGGCCACTCATCGACCGCGTCGCGATCATGCCCGTGCTCGGGAATCACGAGCAGGACGCAAAGCTCTACTACGACTATATGAGTCTTCCCGATCCGGAACGCTGGTATTCGTTTCGCTACGGAGACGCCGATTTCTTCATGATCGACGGGAATCGATCCTTGGCGGATCGGTCCGCGCAGCTTGAGTGGCTCGAAACCGCACTCGCGGCGAGCGACGCGGAATGGAAATTTGCGGTGCTTCACCAGCCGCCCTGGACCAGTGACTCCAACGACTACGGCGATACCTACAAGACGTCTTCCAAACGCGGTGATCCGAACGCCCGGAACATCACTTCGCTGCTCGAGAAGCACGGAGTCGACATCTGTTTCAGCGGCCACGTCCACGACTACGAGCGGACGTTCCCGATGGTGGGGGAGGACGTGGTGCCCTGGGACGAAGGTGGGGTGATCTACGTCACGACCGCCGGAGGCGGAGGCCACCTCGAGGACTTCGATCCGGCGAATACGACCTTCGGACATCGCAAGGCCCGCCGTCACCATTTCGTCTATTGCGGAATCCACGACGGGATTTTGGAATTTCAGGCGATGGACGAGGACGGACGACTATTCGACGTCTTGACGCTCGACAAGCGAGATGGTCGCCGCTCGGTGGCTCGCGCGGCGCGGGAAGGGGTCGAGATCGCCCCGAAGACCCCGACCTGGCGCGATGCACCCGCCGATGGGCGTTGAACTTGAGGGGCGAGGCCATTCGCGATACTAGATTCCCCGTGCGGTCGCCTCCACGCGGTGGTCGGCGCCCGCCGGTCGGAATTCAAGGCCGGATTGAATGTCGACGTTCGGGGTGGTCCGGCGTCAACCGAAGAGCGATCGGACGATGCCGAGCGGGTGAAGGCGGCGTCGAGTTTGCCCGTCCTCGATACGCAAGGTGATCACAGTCGATCCTCGGACGCGAATTTTCACCGACCCAGCCGCCGTTCGGGGCGGGGCGGGAAGCCCGGCGGCGAGGCTCGGCAGGACCTTTCGAAGCCGAAGCAATGGGGCCCACGAAGACGCATCCACAGCGAACTGGTTCTGTTCGCCGTGGATGCGGATTTCGTGGTCGCCGACGGATGCGGTGACATCGGCCTCGATGTGCAGGGACGGAATCATTGACTTTCGTGGGTCTTGGTTCGGATTCGCATCGTGCCGTTTAGCTTCCACGGGGCAAGCTTGGCGGAGTCGCCCGTGCCGCTGGGGACGTGGACGCTCATTTCTTCGAACGTGTAGATGATTTCGGCATTCTTGCCCGTGAGCTGTTCGAACAGGCCGATCGCGAGCTCCGGCCAGGTGTGGGTTCCGTTGTCAGACATCTTGGTCTCCTGCATGATGATTAAGGCGATGTGATCCAGATAGAGGATCCCTCGGGTCGACGGCGCACCCGGAACAGCTCTTACGTTCGTCGGGACTCTTCCGCGAGATTCATCGCAGCGGGCGGAGTTTTCACGAACGAGATCGTCAGGGGCCGTCGATCGAGGGGACTTCGTCCGGCATGGGCTCGAGGTCGCGAATCCGGAGCGAGCGGAAATCGACTTCCACGTCCTGGTTCGCGTGCAATTGGAGGGCGAGGTGCCCGCGACGGCGTCCCGGGTCGTCCCGCAGGCTCGCGGTCGGATAGCCGTCGACGAAGACATCGACGTCCCCGCCCACCGCGCGGACCCGCATTTCCAGCCAATCCCCGCTTCGCGAACGCATTGCTTCGATCATTCCCGGGTCGGGCTTGATCACCCAGCCACGTCCTCGGGTCTCGTAGAGGCCGCCGACCTCGGGAGTGGGATCGATCTCGGCCTGGAAACCGCTCACCCCGATCGCGTCGCCCAGCTCCTCGACCCGGTGGTAGAAGCCAGAATCGCCCTTGGTGATACGAAACGAGAGGATCGCTTCGAAATCGTCGTACTCCCGGTCCGTGACCAACAGCCCATGACGTGGGTCGTCCTTGGTGATGCGTCCTTCGAGTACCCCGTCGTTCCAGGTCCAGGTGCCACCGGGCAGGGTGTGCCAGCCATCGAACGAGCCGGGGACGAGGCGTTCGGTCCAGCCGTCGGACACGCTTCCGTGATCCCGATCGAGTCCGAGATCACCGCGGTCGAGACGTTGGAATCGGATCGTTTCGTAGGGTTGGCCTTCGCCGGCTTCGTAAAGGCATGCGACGCCATCGGCGCCGCTCGGGCCGCCAAGGGTCGCGAGGGAGGAATACGCGCTCGGACCTTCGTGTAACACGATGCCCTTCGACCACGTGCGTCCGCCGTCACGACTGCGCCGCGCGGTCATTCCCACCCGACCGGTTTCGCTCGCCGGATTGGTGAACACCAGCGTGCGACCTTCATCGATCGCGACCATCGAGGCTTGGCAGATTGGCTCCGGCAAGGCGGGATCACGGCGCACCGTTCCCCAGGTCTCGCCGGCGTCGGTGGATCGCGAGAGGGCGCGAGCCCGCTTCGAGCGGTCGTAGTTTCGCATGTTCAGAAGAAGTGACCCGTCGTCCAATTCCGCGATCGCGCACTCGTTGAGCTGGTGCGATGGCGTCGAGCCGAGCAGCTTCCAAGTGCGTCCGTGGTCATCGCTTCCGATGGCGTGGGAGTAGTAGTGCTTCGTTTCAGACTCGATGTGGTCGCACGGAATAATCAGTCGGCCCGTGTTCTGGCCGGATCGCAGCTGAATGCCGTTCCCGGGTCCCGTCGCGTACCACGTCCAATTCGGGTCCTTTGTGGTCTCCGTGATCTCACGCGGCGCATCCCAGGTCGCCCCATGGTCTTCGCTGGTGAGCACCCAGACCGTTCGCGTTCCCTCTGAAGTGCCCGCGATGATCTCGGACTCGTGGTCGTGGCCCAGGTTTCGGGTCGCGAGTAGATGCACGGCGCCGGTCTCGCGGTCGAGAACCGGGCAGGGGTTGCCGCAGGTGTTCAGGCCGTCATTCCAGACTACTTCGAGATCGCCCCAGGTTCGGCCGCCATCGCGGCTTCGACGAAGGACCAGGTCGATGTCACCGGCGTCGCCACGCCCGCCGACGCGACCCTCCGCGAATGCAAGCAGGTCGCCATTGGCGGCCTCGACCATCGCCGGAATGCGGAAGGTGTCGTATCCCGATTGGCCAGCTCGGTAAACCGCGGGGTCATCGGCGACCGTTGGCGTTGAGAACCCGAGTAGTGCGATCAGAGAGAGTGGGATGGATCGTTGCAGCAAGAGGTGGTCTCCGAAATTCAGTAACAGAGGATGACGATCACAAATGGTGCGAGCCTGAGTCGAGTGATTCGTGGATCGTGATCAATGAGCATCGAGCAACTTGCGTTTCAGGAAGTCCATGCGTCGTCGGTTTCCGTAGGCGCTCTCCGCGGCGCCATGGCCGGCCGACGGCATCAGCACGAATTCGAAGTCCTTGTCGGCCTTGACCAGTGCGTCGACGACCTGGAGCGTCGACGCGGGATCGACGTTGCGATCCATGCCGCCGAGCACCAACATGAGATCGCCTTCGAGACGGTGGGCGTTGGTCACGTTGGACTGTTCGGCGTAGTGTTCCTCGACTGGCCAGCCCATCCAGAGCTCGTTCCACCAGATCTTGTCCATCCGGTTGTCGTGACACCCGCAGTCGGCGACGGCGACATCGTAGAAATCGCCGAAGGCAAGGAGCGCCCGGAGCGCACTCTGGCCCCCGGCGCTTCCGCCGTAGATTCCAACCCGGTCGAGATTCATCCACGGGCGTTCGGCGGCCGCGGCTTTCATCCAGGCGATGCGGTCAGGAAATCCCGAGTCTCCGAGATTTTTCCAGGCCACGTCATGAAAGGCTTTGGACCTCCAGTTGGTGCCCATCCCGTCGATCTGGACCACGACGAAACCAAGATCGGCGACGTCGCGCATTCGCCACCGACGCGAGAACGACTTCGGGACGAAGTGATCGTGTGGTCCCGCGTAGATGTGTTCGACGACCGGATAGCGCCGGGATGGGTCGAAATTCTTGGGGCGGACGATCACGCCCCATATATCGGTCTCGCCGTCTCGCCCTTTGGCGACGAAACGCTCGGGCTCCGTCCATCCGCTGGCCAGCAACCCGGTGTGATCCGCGGTGGCAAGTTCCGCGATCAGCGATCCATCCGCAGTTCGCCGCAGTTCGTGGACGGGCGGAAGATCAACGCGACTCCATCGGTCGACGTAGTAGTCGCCATCCGGTGAGAATTCGATCGAGTGCGTGCCATCACCCTCGGTGAGTCGTACGAGATCACCGGTTTCGAAGTCGACGATCGCGTGGTGAACGTGATAAGGATCCTGTTCCGGATCCATCCCCATGACTCGAATGCGGAGCATACCGGTCGCCTCGTCAACATCGTCGACGGCTCGCACCACCCAAGGACCCGAAGTGATTGGGGTTCGATCGCCGGTCTGTAGGTCGACCATCTCAAGATGATTCCACCCGGACCGCTCGGACATCCAGATGGCTCGATCACCCCCCTCCATGACGTGAAGGAAGAGTTTGCCCGCGTAGTCGAGGAAAGTGGGAGATGACTCGTCGATCAAGAGGCGAGTCTCGCCGGAATTCACGTCGACTTCCACAAGCCGGAGGGCCTGATGGCCTCGTTGGTTGTAGAGAAAACGAACCCGATCGCCCTCGGGATGCCACTGAACTCGAGAGATCGACCAAGGCGTTGGAAAGAGTGATTCGTCGGGTTCAATTCGACGTCCAGTCGCGACTTCGAATACGACGGGATGGGGATGGGCGATGCGATCGCCAGGCTTGAGATACTGGAATGTTTCTAGTTCAGGTTCGATCTGATTCTTCGGGGCGACGCGGATCAGATTGACCGGATGAGCTTCAGGTTTCTGAATTCGGGTGGCCACAAAGTGACGTCTGTCTGGTGCGAACCTGATGTTTTCGGTCCAGCGATCTTCGGCCGAGCCATCCGACGTCAATCGGCGTTCCGTTCCGTCGGGATCGCGCAGCCAGAGATCATGGTCACGAACCAAGGCGGAAACCTGATTGCCTCGCCAAGGCGTTTGGCCTTGTGGCCGTGCCTTGCCACGTTGTTTTTTTGAGAGGGAACGATGGATCGCGATTGATTGGTCATCCACAATCGCTGGGGCGGTGGCACTTGTGGCTTCAAATCCGATGACGATCCGGCCCGATTGGTTTCGTAGAAGCCAGGCATGCCCCGCAAATGTTCCTTGGGTGCGGTCGGACCCGGCCCGAATTTTCCCGTAGGGTCTGCTGGCTCCGCGGGCATCAAGCCAGAACAAGTCGAGGGATTCATCCGTCCGATTCTTGAAGATCAAGTCCACCGGTGGGCCGCCGTTGGAGGATCGCGTGACCAGCTGGGGCAACAGGCGATCATCTGGCAATTTTGAGTGAGGCTTGATGCGTCCGGACGATGCATCGATGACAAATCTGGTCGGCGTGCCATCGACCGATCGGGTGTATTCAAGAGTGGTGGCATCCCGCCATCGCGAGTCGAGCTGCGAGTCGACCACCAGATCATCAGCGGTCAGGCCTCCCGCCACGACGGAGATGGTGGCGGTGATGGCGCGGAGCCAGATCGGGAGCAAGGAACGGTCGAAACATGGAGTGATCATTCCCCGAGCGTAGCAGGCTCGCTTTCGGTCCTCCATCGCTGTTTTTTGGGTTTCTCGACGAGTTTTCGGTCGTGGTCTGGTCTGGAAATGCGATTGGATCCATCACGATCGGCATTCTCGAAGGCAGGCTCACAGGGGAAAATTTGGAATTCTGGAGGTGATTGGTAGGATGTTCCCTGTGGTGGTGGCTGAGAACGGTCTGCCCCGCCGATCATGGTCCGCCCCGAGGTCCATGGTTGGCTCCGGTCCTTTCGGGAACTCGGATCTCGTTTCGATGATGAGCATCTATGTGGGGAATCTCCCCTACTCGGCAAGCGAAGATGATCTTCGCCAATACTTCGGCCAGCATGGTGAAGTGCAACGCGTTCACTTGGTCACTGATCGAGAGACGGGTCGCCCACGCGGCTTCGCCTTTATCGAGATGGATGATGCTGGCGGACGTGCGGCAATCGACGCACTGAATGGCAAAGACTTCCACGATCGACCTCTGACCATCAACGAAGCCAGGCCCCGCGAAGAAGGCGGCGGCGGCGGCGGCGGTGGCGGCGGTGGCGGCGGTGGTGGCGGCGGCGGTGGCTATCGCGGCGGTGGCGGTGGCGGCGATGGCGGCTATCGCGGTGGTGGTGGCGGCGGTGGCGGCTATCGCGGCGGTGGTGGCGGCGGTGGCGGCGGTTATCGCGGCGGCGGCGGCGGCGGCGGTGGCGGCGGCGGTGGTGGTGGCGGTGGTGGTGAACCCGGCGGCGGCGGTGGTATGTTCGAGAAGGACGGTGGTCGCCGTGGTCGTGAACGTGGAAATCGTCGAAACGACTGGTAGATCGCCCGGCGGCATCAAAAAAGTGTCAGGCCATGCTTGACGCGGTGCCCTCATGCCTTCATGCCTTCATGGCTTCATGGCATCACGCCGCTCAACAAACTTCAAACGCCCGCGACCTGTTCGCGGGCGTTTTTTTCGGCTGGTGCATGATTCTCAGGTTGTTCTGGACCGCTTTCGTTGAGGGTTGGTCCGGATTGGTCGTAGAATCATGAGTATGCAAGACCAATCCTTCGATCGTCGTCAGTTCCTCGCCGCCACCGCCGCCGCCGCGGTGATCCCCGCGCTTCCCGCCTTGAGTGCCTCTGGCAGGCAGGCTGGCGAGGGTCCCCCCGTCATTGTGGGTGAGGGTTCGCAAAAATGGCGGTGCGAACATGACTGGCTAACGCCTCCCAACGGGATCGCATTTGGAGATACGCACGGACTCGCCCAAGACAAGGCGGGACGAATCTACGTCGCCCATACGGTCGGAGGGGGAAGCACGCGAAAATCAGGCGTCTGTGTCTACTCGCCCAAGGGCGAATTCATCGCGGACTGGGGAGAAGATTTTGCGGGTGGAGCGCATGGTCTAGATCTCCGGCAGGAAAAAGATGGTGAGTACCTGTATCACTGCGATACCCGTCGGCGATGTGTTGTGAAGACGGGCCTCGACGGTGCGGTGGCCTGGACCGCCGAGTGTCCGACGCAGAGCGAAGCCTATGACGCGCCCGGGCAGTGGTGTCCGACCAACGTGGCCTTCCTTCCTGACGGTGACGTTCTGGTTGGTGACGGGTACGGTCGCTCCTACGTTCATCGCTATACGAAAGATGGCGAATGGAAGTCGATCTTCCTCAAGCCGGGTAAGGACAAGGGGCAAGTCGCGTGTCCTCACGGACTTTGGGTCGACCCCCGAGGTTCGGAGCCGCGCGTGGTCGTGGCCGACCGAAGCAACCGGCGCCTTCAGGTCTTTGATCTTGAGGGCAAGCACGTTTCAATGCACACCAATGGCGTCCGCCGTCCGTGCGACGTTGACTTTCGCGACGGCGTGATGCTGGTGCCGGATCTGGACAGTGTGGTCGCGCTTTATGATGAGAAATACGAACCGATCGCGATGCTCGGAGACGGTCATCCAACGAACCTCCGAGGAAAGCCTCGAGACACCTTTAAGGCTGGTCAGTTTGTACATCCGCATGACGCGATCTTTCTGCAAGACGGTTCGATTCTCGTTGCCGAATGGGTTCCCATCGGTCGGGTGACTCGCCTCGTGAAGATCAATGCCTGATCAAGGCCCTGCATTGGGGCCTTCGAGGTCGATGGCTTGGGTCCTGGTTCTGGTTTCCGCCTGTTTCGAGGTGGCCTGGGCATCTGGGCTTCCTGCGACGCACGGATTCACACGGTTGGGACCGAGCATCGTCGTCATCGCAGCCATGGTGGCCTCCTTCTTGCCGCTCGCCAAAGCGGTTCGAACGCTGCCGATTGGCAGTGCGTATGCCGTCTGGACGGGGCTTGGTGCGACGGGCACCGCGACGCTCGGGATACTCTGGCACGGAGACGTGGCCTCGGTTTCCCGAATCACTGGTATCACCCTCGTGATTCTTGGGGTCGCAGGGCTTCGAGTCTTTTCTTCGGATAAAACCGCGTTGGCCCCCGCCGAGTCGAGTGCCGTCGAGGAGCCTTCCAGATGAATTGGGTCATTCTCGGAATCGCCGGTATCTTCGAATGCGTGGGCGCGGTCGGTTTGAAATCGAGTGACGGGTTTCGGAACCGACGTTGGACGATCATCTTCGTTCTCGGAATGTTTCTCAGCATGTTCCTTTTGTCCATCGCGGCAAGGGCGATCCCCATCGGAACCGCCTACGCGGTCTGGACGGGAATCGGTGCGGTCGGGACGGCGATCTGGGGCATGTACCGGCTCGGAGAATCAAAGTCGCTGCCGCGAATCGCATGTCTGTCACTCATCGTGCTTGGCGTGATCACGCTCCGTGGCACCGAAATCGATGACGACGCTTCGTCATCGTCGGCAGCGGAAGTCCATGAGTCATCGATACATCCTAAAACCAGTACGGGTCTCGGACGATCGATTCACGCGAAGATGTCGGAATGAACGTGGCCGTGGACATCGGTCAGGCGATAATCTCGGCCCGCATGGTTGAAGGTCAGTCGCTCATGGTTCAGACCGAGTGAGTGAAGGAGCGTGGCGTGCCAGTCGTGAATATCCATCACGCCTTCCACCGCCTTGTGCCCCGTTTCGTCAGTTGATCCATACTCGTATCCGCCCTTGACGCCGCCGCCGGCCATCCACATGGTGAATCCGCCGGCGTTGTGATCCCGTCCGTCGGATCCTTGGGCGTACGGGGTTCGACCGAATTCGCCGCCCCAAACCACGAGCGTGTCATCGAGCATGTTGCGCCGCTTGAGATCGGCGAGGAGGCCAGCGATTGGCTTGTCCACAGCGCCGCACCGGTTGGCCAGTTCGGTTCGCATGTTTCGATGGGTGTCCCATCCGCCGGCGGAAACCTCGATGAAACGGACGCCTTCTTCGGCGAACCGTCGCGCGAGCAGGCATTGGCGGCCAAAGCCATCGGTGCCTTCTTCACCGATGCCGTACATCTCGAGCGTCTTGCGGTCTTCAGTCCCGAGATTCACGACGTCCGGGACTTCCGTTTGCATACGAAAGGCAAGTTCGTATTGTTCCAAAACCGTCTCGACCGCCGGATCCCCATTGCCACGTCGGCTTCGTTCTCGTTCCAGCCGGCGAAGGAGTGCCAGTTGTTCTTTTTGCACGGCGGTGCCATTGCGCTCGCTTTCCAGATGATCGATTGGATCCTGTGATTGATTGTTGCGGCCACGTCTTGATTGCTGGCCTCCACCACCGCGACCACCTCCGCCGGAGAGTCGAACTGGTGTGCCTTGATAGGTCGCCGGGAGAAATCCACTGCCGTACTGGTTGGCGGCACCACCTGGATTCACGGTGATATAACCGGGGAGATTCTGGTTGCTGGTGCCGAGGCCGTATAAGGCCCAGGAACCCATTGACGGGCGAACGAATTGGAACGAACCAGTATGCAACTGCATCTGAGCTTGGGCGTGGGCCGGAATGCCTGCCTTCATGCCATGCAGGAGGCAGAGATCATCTGCGTGCTTGGCCACGCCGGGAAAGAGCTCGCTGATCGGAAGGCCGCTTTCGCCATGGCGATTGAACTTCCAGGGGCTGGCGAGAAGTTTTGCGTTGCCGCGATAGGCCTGGCCATCACGTTTCGCGAGCTCTGGCTTGTAGTCAAAAGTATCCACGTGGGACGGGGCGCCGGACATGTATAAGAAGATGACACGCTTCGCCTTTGCGGTGTGATGTGGCCGCTTCGGGGCGAGCGGGTCATCGAGCATCGAGCTTGCAAATGAACGGGCACCCTCGAGACCCGAGAATGCGAGCCATCCGAATCCGTAGGACAGCGACTTGAGCATTTCGCGGCGTCCGTTTGAGGGTTCGATGCGATTGTTGCAGAGGTCCATGAAAAAACTCCTCGCGGGCATTTCGCCGGCGTGACTGAATCAATCGAGGGTGCGGAATTCGGCAGATTGAAAGAGCGTCTGGCACAAGGCTGAAAACGCCATCAGGTCGGCGTCTGAAAGGGCGGTCGCACTGGCGTCATTTCGATTTCGACGAGACGCGTTTTCCCTCCGAGCCTGCTGGCGTCGTTGGGTCGGAGTTAGAGAGGCCATCCTCTCTTGTTGATCCGAAGTCCAAGCCGAGCGAAACTCTCTGAGAAAATCTCGGCAGGCGATGAACTCACCAGCGGAGGGGGTTCGACCGAAGGCGATGCGGAATGCCAGTTCAACCTGAGATTTCGGATCCTCTTCTCGGGCGAGGACGCGATTGGCCATGGCGTCGGCCATTCGTGTGATTTCCGCACTGTTCATGAGGTAGAGGGCTTGGGTCGCGACATTGGTCTTGTCGCGGGTTCCTCTGACGAAGTTTGGTTCGGGGAAATCGAAGACCGCGAGCGCCTCTGGAACACCTCCGCGGACGACTGGCAGGTAGACGCTCCGGTGATCGGCATACTCAGCGGCGGTCAATCCGAGGAAGCGATCGAGGACGTTTTCGCGGACGGCGCCTTCCAGTCCGGATGCGGCCGAGCCGGTGGGCGGTTCAATCTCAAGAAGCCCGCCGGCGACCAGCATCGCATCCCGAATTGACTCTGCCTCAAGTCGTCGTTTGGGCATTCTCCAGATCGAGGTCTCGTCGGGGTCCACCGCCGCTCGTCGGCGATCCCAGTCGGAAGCCAGGGCATAGGAACGAGAGAGAACGATCTCCCTGATCAAACTCTTGGAGGACCAGTCGAGTTCTACGAGGCGGGCGGCGAGGTGATCGAGCAACGCAGGATTCGAAGGGCTTTGGCCGCTTAATCCGAAGTTGTCACAGGAAGTCACGATCCCCTTGCCGAAGAGATGGGCCCAGATGCGATTCGCCCAGACCCGGCTGGTCAGCGGGTTTTTCTCGTTCGCGATCCAATCCGCGAGTTCCAGACGCCCGCTTTCGGACTGCGGGACATCCGTGGTCCAGTCGCTGTTGAGGACCTGGACGAAGCCGCGAGGGATGGCGTTTCCGGGGTTCTCGAGCTCGCCGCGCTCCAGAAACGGAACGTTTCGGATCTTTCCCTCGACGGCGCCCATGCAGACGAAGTTGTCGATCGTCGGGCGCCCAGTGGAATCGAATCGATTGAGAATCGAGTCGGCAATGTTTCGGGAACCCTCGGCGTTGCGGGCCCGCTGCAGAATCTGTTGCTGTGCTGGCGTGAGTAGATCTCTGGCGGTCCGAGGATTCCGAATGCCGGCGGATCGCATCTCGGCTCGAATTTCTTCGGCGGCGGCGAGTTGGTTCTCCGCCCGATCGCGGGCCGCGATGATGAGCGATCTTGCGGCGCTTGGGAAGATGGAGCCGTCGGGCAGGTTGGCGCCGGCGGGGATCTCGATGAGCTGGCCCGCGTTCCGATTCCCTGGTCCTTCAAAGGTTCCGAATCGAGTTTCCGTCGAGGCGAAGATCCCCGCCAGCGCGTAGTAGTCGCGTTGTGGGATCGGGTCGAACTTGTGATCGTGGCATCGGGCGCAGGCGACGGTGGTGGCCAGCATGCCCTGGGTGATCGTGTCGATCTGTTCGTCGATCAGGTCAAACTGGAATTGAGCATTTCCTTGGACGTTATGGCTCTTGGTCCCGAGCGCTAGATACCCGGTGGCAATGAGATTTCGGGCCTCTTCGTCGTCATCCTTGGCGGAAAGAAGATCACCGGCGAGTTGACTGGTCAGGAACCGGTCGTACGGGAGATCCTCGTTGAAAGAGTTGATGACCCAGTCGCGGTACCGCCATGCATGCGGGTAGGCGACGTTGTTCTCTTTGCCGCTTGATTCCGCATATCGAGCGACGTCGAGCCAGTGGCGACCCCAGCGTTCACCAAATGCATTTGTTGCCAAGAGACCGTCAACCACGATTTGACGTGCCCGTGGCGAATCGTCCGAATCGAACTTGGCAAGTTCTGCTGGAGTTGGAGGGAGTCCGGTCAGGTCGAAGGTCACCCGGCGAAGCCAATGATTTGGCTCGGCGTCGCCGACCGGCGTCAATCCTTGAGCGTCGAGATCGGCGAGAACGTAGCGGTCGAGATTTTCGCGGGGCCAACTGGGGTCAGAGATGGCGGGAGGTTTCGGTGGCACGACCGGAACGTAGGCCCAGTGATTTCTGCCTTGTTCGATTTCCTGGGTAGTCCAGCGATGTTCGGTACCGGGGTTCTCGACTTTCTCGCGAGGTGCCGGCATGGGCGCCCCCATGCTGACCCAGTCTTCGAGGAGTTTGATTTCATCGCGGGTGAGTCGTCCGCGTGGTGGCATTTCGAGGCCAGGATCGTCGTATCGAACCGCTTGGATGAGCAGGCTGGCATCCGGATCACCCGGAATGATCGCGGGCCCGCTATCACCACCGATCAGCAGTTGCATCCGTGTGTCGACTCGCAATCCGGCGTTGATTCGGCTTCCGTCGTTGCTGTGGCAATTCACGCAACGGCCGAGTAACAGGGGGCGGATCTTGGACTCGAAGAAGTCCAGATCCTTTCTGGAGAACGAAGGCTCCTCCGCCATCATCGATTCACCCGCCATCATTGAGTCATCCGACATCATGCCGGCGTCCTGCGCGAGGCTGATTCCGGTGAGCGTGGAGATCACGAGGAGGGAAAAAATCATCGGGCCGCCTTGGGGTGCATGAAGCATGCGGGGGACTTGATTCAACATGAAGTAGATACCTCCGAGGAGCATGCGTAGAACGTCGCGGCCCCGCCCTTGATTGCAGGGCGGACTCAAACGGAGAACTGATTCCCTTCAAATCGGATTGATCCGGACGCACGTCTGCCAAGAAATCCGGTCAGGGGTGTCATTGGTTCTGGCGCAGTCCACAAAGAGGCGATCGTGGCTCCTCTGGTTTTCGGCCTTCGGGGCATCGAAAATCAGGGGCAGAAGCCCCAGGCGGCGAGCAAGAGGCCGAGGTCGGCGCCGTTGACGATGCCATTGCCGTCAAGGTCGTACGCGGGGTCATTGGTATTCCAAGCCGCGAGGATCAACCCGAGATCAGCCCCATCGACCAGGCCATCGAGATTGAAGTCGCCCGGACAGGTGGTCTTCCCACAGGAGCGAGCGGAGAGACTGAAGTCATCAATGGCGGCTTCCACCACGGATCCGGCGCCAAAGTCCGACGCGGTAAATCGCACCTGGGTGGAGGGGCTGAAGTTGGTGGGGATCTGGCCTTCAAAGGTCCGCCAAGAGGTCGCGTTTTGCGAGATCTCCGCGAGGAGTGACCAAGTCGCGCCAATATCCGTTGAGAACTCAACCAACATGGAATCCTCTCCCGGGGATGCACCCGCGTCATTTCGATACCAGTAGGCGAATGACACGGTCATGGATTCAAATTCCGAAGTGTCGAAGAGTGGAGTCACGAGAGTGGTGAAACCACCATCGATGTCGTTTTCGCCGACCGAGCCGCCGACCGAGCCTTGGCCGGTCACAAAGCAGTTGACGCCCGGATCACTGGCATCATCTTCGGGCTGGGCGGCAGTGCCATTGGGGTCCACTCGGACCCACACGCCGGTGGTGGCGGTATCGCCCGCGGCACCGAGCATCCAGCCTTGATCAGTCTCCGCATCATCCTCGAAGAGGACAAGTTCATCGATGACTTCGACCGTCCAGGGAGCTCCGGTCGACTCGAGGACCAGCGAGACGCCACTGGTGGTGTCGATGCCGAATGCGACGTCGATCATGCTGCCACACGCGGCGGCGGGGAGGGTCGCGAGGAACAGGTTCTCTCCCGTCTGAGACATTGGTGTGATCATCAATGTTTGGTCGTCAATCCGAGTTCGGATTGTCGCGGTGGTCGGATCGAGTTGATTGAAGGCCGCAGAGATCTCGACCACAAATTGGGTCTCGGTTTCAACGGGCGCGACACTTGGGAAGCCGAAGGGGAAATCCACGAAGGCACTGCTGCCGAGAACCTGCTCGCCGACGTAGAGGAACGACTCCAAGATCTCCTCACCGCTGGGAATGATCTGTTCCGGAGGAAGGATGAAACCGAAGTTTCCCGTATCCCGGAGTTCGTAGGTGAAGGAGTAGACCCCCGCGTCATCCCACGCCCAGTCGAGGCTCGTCCCGCTTGCCAGATAGAGGTCGTGGGCGGGCTGAGGTGCGAAACTCGTTCCGTGGACGGAAGTGATGGCATCTCGAATGCCCTCGCCGATCATTCGGTGGACAACGCCGGCGGTGCCTTCGGGTTCGGTGTCATCGTATCCGTAGGGCCAGAGAATCAGTTGTGAGTAGCAATGCACATCGAAGAAGGCGACGGTGTTGGACTGGGCCATAACGTCGTCGCGGATCGCCTGCGTCTCTGGTTCGCTGAAGGGGCCGCTGCCTCGATAGGTGTCGCTGTTGGTGTTTCCACTGGATCCGGGGCCGCCCCATCCGGCGGCGAAGTTTCGATTCCAATCCACGCCGAAGGTTCCGTCCCCATTGACTCGGCGGGTCTTTCGCCAGAGGCGATTGTCATCCCAGGTGTGCTGATACCCGTCGGGGTTGGCGATGGGAACGATGTGCCAGACAACGCCGTCTACCAAAGAGGTGATCCGGTCGTCGATGCCGTGGCCGTTCACGAAGTTGTCGGCGATAAACGCCATGGTTGCGGGGCCGATCCACTCGCGAGCGTGGGCACCGGCGAGGATATAGACGGCCGGAGCATCTTCGGCTTCGGCGACGGTGCCACCGAAGACGGTGTACGCGTAGATCTCACGGCCCTCGATGGTCTCGCCGATCACCCGAGAGGTCACGAGGTCGGGGCGACTCTCCTGGAGGGCATCGTAGAACGCGAAGATCTCGTCCTGCTGATGGTACTCCTCGTGATATTTGAATCCTGCGATGCCGTTCTGGTTCGCGGTCAACCTTGCCTGTTCCGCATCAAGCAGCGACTGAACGTCCTTGATGACGATCTCGTACTCGATGGCCGTTCCGTCGAGGACTCGGAGTCGTTCGCTCGGAAGCATGACGTCGATTTTTCCAATCCCGATTGATTCGGACCAGACATCCCCGCCGAGGGCGAGCAGCGTTCGAAGTTCACGCATCGAGTCGACATCCGCGCGGACGACCGTCTGGCCGTCGAAGCGAGTCATATCACCTTGATCACCACCGAGTGCGGGATTGGCGCCGAACAGCGTGATGGCGGTGAGGGCGGCGAATGAGAACGTGCGACTGAAGGGCATATGCGGTGCTCCGTGGATTGAATTCCCAGATCAGACTGTCGAGGCGCGAATCGGTTCATCAATTTGCCGAATCTTTGGTGATGGTCGTCTGGGTTTTCGAGCCGATGGCGACGGAAAGAAAGGCCTCTGGAAAAGAAGACCCGCGTCGACCGGAAGGTGGACGCGGGTCGGATAATTCGGATTCAGGTCGGCGTGGATCACTTCAGGGGGTTGAGCCATGAAGAGAACCGATCGAAATCGATCTGCGAAGCCTCGCTCACCGGAATTTCGTGCTGATTGACCACCTCACTCAGCTTCGGATTCGCCAGGACGACGATACGACTCGATCCGTCGACGAAGGACATGGCGAGGCGATCAAGGGGATCCCAGAACGCCGGAAAGTCCTTCCACCATTCGGTGTAGACATCGACGACCCAGCCGCCACGGTTGTAGTTGTCCGCCCACCCCGTGTCGTGCTCGGCGATCGTGTACATCGTGTTCGATGGATTCCGAATCTTGCTGATGCGGTCGACCGACGGGCCCCAAGCATTGTTGGGGTTGTCGGGAATGTCGCTGATGAACCCGTTGAGGGCGTAACTGCGGACGCGTCCGGTCGGGTCGAGTGGTGACTGATAGGCACGGAGGTCGCCGACGTACTCGTACAAGGCGCCGTCGATCAGGGCCTGGTCGGTCTCGTCCTTCATGCCGTCCAGATCCGTATCCCGGATCCGGGGGACCGAGGCACCCGTGTTGTAACTCTTCACCCAGAAAAGATCGCGATTGGGGTTTTGGATCCCGGGGGGAAATTCCTGACTGGCCGGGCTCATGAACTTGCCGTTGTTGTCTTGGCTCCAGCTCACGAGGCCGAGTTGGAGTTGGTGCTGGTTACTCATGCACTCGGTCAGGCGAGCGGTGTCTCGGAATGAACCGATCGAGACCAAGAGAAAACCCATGATGAGTGCGATGATCGCAATCACAACGAGCAACTCAACAAGCGTAAAGCCGGGACGCAAACGGATCCGTCTCATGAAGTGCCCCGACTGGTTTGATGGTTTCGAGTTCATAATTAAGAGCATATTCCATATTCTTGGTACTTCCTAGTCCCGAATCACAACTTGGCCGCGCTATAAACAAGACATCTGAGTCGGTTTTCGCATTTCGGAGTCCGAAAGGGATACGACCCTGACGACGACTTCGTTCGTCAGAAGATGAATATTCGCATCCAAAGCAGTCTTATTATAGGACGCATAACGGTCTGGTCTGCCTTGTGTTGTCGATCGGTCCTCATCAATTGAAAGGGGTCGATCGATTCAGGGGCCACCTAAAATGTCCTCGGTTGCTGTCGAAAGGCGGCTCCACGAGTCGAGAAGATGGGTTTCGCCGCAATGCGTGCTGGCAATGGCGAGATCGCGAAGCCAGCGGCGGAGCCAGGTGGCGGGGGCGGCGGGTTTCAACATGGTGCGGGGATCAATCGTCTCATCGAACGCGTGGATGAGGTCCCGGAACTCATGCCCATCGACCACTTGTCCTCGGAGATGTGGGTCGAGAACCGTGATACGACGTCTGGTCTCGTCTCTCACCGCCACCAGGAATCGGCCTGGCACCTCGACGCCGAAGACGTCGAGGCCAACCCGTTCGGCGGCGCCGCAGTATGCGAGTGCGCACGGAACCGGCAGGCCAGGCATCCCGTCGAGCACGAGGTCAAAGTCCATGGCATCTGGATGCATCGCAACATCTTCATGGCAGCCAATTCTCATGTCTTCGAAGATAACCTCGTGTAAATGGGCCATGAGACCTTCGGAGCCACGTGCCGTCGAGGCATTCCCCCGGCCTGCGAGGTGGGGCACTCGGCAGCGAACGCGGTGCGCGATGGCTTCCAAACGAGTGTGAGCGGCACCGGGGTCAAGTTCTGGACGGCGGTGGGCCCCGAGGGCGACGGCCGCGTCGACCAGGTCTCGATATCGATCAAGCTCGGTGAGCGACGCGCAATATCGAGAGGTCCAGTCCGTCATGGAGATCTTTCATTCGAACGAAAGGGAGCGATTCGCTGGGTCAATCGACTGTTTCGGCGTCCGATCAGCAAGATTGGTCGATGAGAGGGGGAAAACCCGATCTATGGGTAGAAAACGTCGGTTCTGCAGAAGATAGGCTGGCTCGTTCGTCGCTTTTCTGAATGCCTTTGGCCGGTCCATATTTTGTTCTCATGACTCAGGAATCCTCCACACCATCCCGAATCGGGCCGAGCCGGCACGTCATCTCCGTGGTGGTCAGCGGCGCCTTGCTGCTCTCTGGGTTTATCGCGGGACAGTTGGGATTCGTCGGGGTTGCCGAGATCTTGTACGTGCTCGCGATGTTGGCAGCGGCCGCCGACGTGGCCGTGGGAACCTTTCGCAAGCTGCTGTCTGGAGTTCTCGACGTCGACCTGCTCATGCTGCTGGCGGCGATCGGGGCCACCGTGATGGGTCGGGTCGGTGAGGCCGCCGTTCTGCTTTTTCTCTTTGCACTCGGTCACGCGCTCGAACACCTTGCCATGCGACGCGCGACCCGGGCGATCGAAGCGCTGGGGGAATTCGCACCGGCGGTGGCTCGACGGATCCGCGATGCTGATCACGAAGAAGAAGTCCCCGTTGAAGAACTCGTGCCCGGTGACATCGTGCGAGTTCGTTCGACGGAGCGGATCCCCATCGACGGGACCGTTTGCCGCGGCGCGACCGGAGTCGACCAAAGCCCGATCACCGGCGAGAGCGTACCGATCCGGGTTCAGCCCGGGGTGGAGGTCTTCGCGGGAACATTGAATCTCGATGCGGTGATCGATATTGAAGCAACCAGCGCGGCCGGCGAAACACTGATGGCACGGATGGTTCGAATGGTGGAGGAGGCTCGTCAGCGACAGGCGCCCACCGAACGTACTGCCGAACGATTCACGCGAATCTACGTTCCGATGGTGCTGCTGGCGGTTGGCTTGCTCATTGTGCTGCCCCCGATGTTTCAATGGTTGGGTTGGTCGGAATCAGCGGCTCGGGCGATGACCGTCTTGGTGGGTGCATCTCCGTGCGCGCTGGCGATCTCCACGCCGGCCGCGGTACTCGCCGGAATCGCGAGGACTGCTCGAGGAGGCGTCTTGGTCAAGGGCGGGGGCGCGTTGGAAGAACTTGGTGCGGTGCGAACTATTGCGTTTGATAAAACAGGAACGCTCACCGAAGGCCGACCGACGGTACGTGACATGGTGGTGGTGGAAGGACGCACTCGTGATTCAGTCTTGGGATTCGCAGCCGCGATCGAGCGTGAAAGTACGCATCCCTTGGCGCGGGCAGTGGTCGTGGCCGCCGCGGAATCCGAGAGCGTTGAGGCAACTTCAGCGGAGGTCGTTCCGGGGTTCGGGATGAAAGGCATGGTGGATGGGCAACAAGTTCTGGTCGGCGGTCGCGGCTTACTTGTCCAGGCATCGATCGAGATTCCCGAGGCTCTGAAGCAGGCGGCGGAGACCGCGAGTGCGGGCGGAAGGACGGTTGCATTCGTGGCCATTGATAACGCCGCCGTCGCGATGCTCGCATTCGAGGACGCGGCCCGCCCGGAAGCGGCGGCGGTCATTCAACGACTCCGGATTCTGGGAATTCGGCCCATGATCATGCTGAGCGGTGATCGACAAGGACCGGCTAAACGGATTGCCGAGCAACTCGGCCTCGACGAGATCCGCGCTGAGTTGCTTCCGGAAGACAAGATCGCCGCGGTCGCCGAGCTTCGCAGAACGCACGCGCATGTGGCGATGGTGGGGGACGGCGTCAACGACGCGCCAGCCCTGGCGGAAGCGACGGTGGGGATCGCGATGGGGGGTTGTGGTACGGACGTCGCGCTGGAAGCCGCGGACGTGGCGTTGATGGCTGATGATCTTTCTCGACTCCCCTTCGCGGTTCAGACCGCACGAAGAACTCGGTCCATTATTCTCCAAAACGTCATCGCGTCGATGGGCATGGTGGTCCTCCTCATCGTGCTCGGTTCCTTTGGCATCACAAATCTTGCAACCGCAGTGGTTCTTCATGAGGGGAGTACCGTGCTGGTGGTACTGAATGCCCTTCGACTTCTTCGGCTCCCTGATGAGGCGATCCAAAAGACCACGTCGGAAGGGACGGATTCGGAATGACCGATGTCCAGGTGCGACTTCGCGATGTCGAAAAGGTCTTCCCCGGAGGCGTCAAAGCGGTCGCGGCGATGGACCTTGATCTTGCGCCGGGGCGGGTGACCGCGTTGCTTGGTCCGACCGGATGCGGGAAGAGCACGCTCCTACGATTGATCGGGGGCGTCGAGCTACCGACGGCCGGTTCGATTGAGATTGAGCCCGCGCCACGGATTGGATTTTGTTTTCAAGAGCCACGACTGCTGCCTTGGCGAAACGTGCGGCGGAATGTCGCATTACCTCTCGAACTCGCTCAGGCCTCATCGGAGGTTTGTCGTCGCGAAGCCGACCGCCGACTCAAAATGGTTGGTCTTAGTGATGCCGCGGAGTTTCTGCCGGCGGCGTTGTCCGGGGGCATGCGGATGCGAGCCGCGGTCGCCAGGGCATTCATCGCTGATCCGAACCTTCTCCTGCTTGACGAGCCTTTCGCGGCGTTGGATGAAGTGACTCGACTTCGCCTTGATGAGGAGGTCGCCGCGCTGGTTCGAGAACGATCGATCACCGTCTTGTTGGTCACCCATTCAATCGCCGAAGCCGTCTTTCTCGCCGACGAAGTGGTGGTCTTGTCACCGCGGCCGGCGCGGATTCTAAAACGTTTCGATATTCCTTTCGGGGAACGGCATGCCCCGCTCCGAGGGCGTGAGGAGTTTGGCCGCCTCCAATCGGAGATCTATGAAGTGCTGCTCGCGGGTATGGGAGACGAGGCGTGAGATCTCTAGGCATCATTCTCCGTTCGATCTGGCCGCCGGCCGTGGTGGTTCTGATTCTCCTGTCGCTCTGGCACCTTGCCGTCGTGCTGTTCTCCATACCCGAGTTTCTTCTCCCCACGCCATGGAGCGTGCTTCAGAAGATGTATGAGCAATGGCCTCGATTGATCGCCGCGACGGGAAGAACCGCGACGGCGACGCTGGTCGGATTTGGCCTGAGCGCGGTCATTGGAATTGTCTCCGGGAGCATTTTGTCGCTGGTTCCTCTGGCTCGCCGAGGCGTCTATCCACTGACCCTCCTGCTGCAGATGGTTCCACTGGTCGCCATCGCGCCCATGCTGGTCATCTGGTTTGGATATGGCTTGCCCAGCGTGATCGCCGCCGCGTGCATCGTCTCGATCTTCCCGGTGATTGCGGGCACCCTTGACGGCCTTCAATCGGTCGACGCCGGACTTTCTGAGATGTTCAAAATTCATGGTGCGGGGCGGATTCGGACGTGGTGGTCACTCGGCCTGCCATGGTCACTCCCCAGCGTTTTTACGGGTTTGCGAATTGCCGCGGGCCTCGCGGTCATCGGCGCCATCGTGGGCGAGTTCGTCGGTGCTTTCGGCGGCGATCGGGCGCCGTTGGGGGCGATCATCACCAGCGCCCTCAAGCAGAATCAGACCTCAACGGTCTTTGCGGCGGTCGCGCTTGCCGCCATGCTTGGCTTCGCACTCTTCGGATTTGTGAATCTCGTCGGTTGGCTTCTGCTCGGCCGATGGCATGAATCGGCACGGTGATTCGGATTCGGCGATACTCGGAGGAGTCTCCCAGTCATTCCGAGGAATCCAATGGTTCACAAATTCACGACGCGTCAGATCGGGACCCTGCTCGTTTCAGCGATGCTTGGTCTGGTTTTCGTTTCCGGATGCACCGACGCCGAATCAGTGGGGAATGGCGCAAAGCTCCGGACGGTCACGGTTCAGTTGAATTGGTTTCCGGAGCCAGAATTTGGCGGATTCTATGCGGCTAAAGAAAAAGGAATCTTTGAGAAAGCCGGATTCGACGTCCAGCTCATTAAGGGCGGCGCCGACGTACCAGCGCCCCAACTCGTCGCCAGCGGTCGCGTCGACTTCGCGGTTGTTTCTGCGCCGCAGCTGGTGACCATTCGCGCCCGCGGGGGGAAAGCCACGGCAGTTTTTGCGAGTTTTCAGATGGCGCCGCGAGCGATTATCGTCAAGCGGAGCTCGCCATTCAAGACGCTTAAGGAAATCTGGGAAAGCGACGCGAAGGTGATGGCGCAGGACGGCCTGGTCTTCATTCGTTGGTTGAATAGCATCTACGATGGTTCGAAGTTGTCGTTTGTTCCGTACGCAGGTTCCAATGCGCCTTTCGTGGACGGTAAGGTTCAGGCGATGCAGGCCTTCGCGACCGCGGAGCCCATACAACTCGAGGTCGATGGCGTCATGTCCCGGGTTTATCTGGTCGGAGAGACTGGCTACAACCCTTACGATGGCGTGGTCGCGGTGAATGATGAGTTACTGGCAGCGGAACCGGAGCTGGTCGCCCGATTCACGGCGGCAGTGCGGGCTGGGTGGGAGTCCTATCTGGCCGACCCCGAGCCCATCAACGACGTGATCGGGACTCTGAATCCTGATCTCAAGCCGGCGGTTCTCAAACTGGCGGCAGCGAAACTTCAGGGTTTCGTCGAATCTGAAGTCACCCAATCCAACGGGCTCGGATGGATGACCAGTAAACGATGGAGCGAACTTCTCGCACAACTCCAATCGGTCGGTGAGATCTCCAAGGAAGAATCGGGATCGATCGGCCGGATCTTTGTGAACCCCACGACGAAGTCGTCGGGCGGTTCCTGAACTCCCGTGACCCGCTTTGCCGAACTTCTTCGCCACGCTGATAGACGGATTCATCAGTAGCACCCCGTGGTTTACAACGATATGCCCCTCTCTCGAACCATTCTTCATGTGGACATGGACGCCTTCTTCGCGTCGGTGGAACAACGTGATGATCCGGCGTTGCGAGGACGCCCGGTACTGGTCGGTGGTCAAGGCGGTCGTGGCGTGGTGGCGGCGGCGAGCTACGAGGCCAGGCGATTTGGTTGCCGTTCCGCGATGCCGATGGCCGAGGCGGTTCGCCGGTGCCCGGATGCGGTCGTGGTTTCTCCGTCCTTTGCAAGGTATGAAGCTGATTCGACACGAATTATGGAGATCCTCGAGACCGCCTCTCCGTTGGTCGAGCCGCTTTCAATTGATGAGGCGTTCGTCGATGTCACCGGTTCCCTTCGCCTGCTGGGCAACGGGCCGGCGATCGCGGCGAGGTTGAAGGAAACCATCAAAGACGAACTCGGTTTGAATGCGAGCGTGGGCATCGCGCCCTGTAAATTTGTCGCCAAGATCGCATCCGACCTCGAAAAACCAGATGGGCTCACGGTCTTTGAGGAAGAAGGGCTCGCCGGACGACTCGCATCGCTCCCAATTGGCCGGATGTGGGGAATCGGTCCGAAGAGTGAGGCTCGATTCCAAGCACGGGGCGTCCGGACCTTTGGCGATCTTCAAACGTGGTCGGCAGAATCTCTGGTCGCGAGCTTCGGCGCGGCCGCCGCTCGATTCCACGATCTCTCGCATGGGCGTGATGAACGGCCAGTGGTCGGAGATCGAACGGCGAAATCGGTCGGCCACGAGCAGACTTTTGGTGTCGATCTTTCCGATCCACAAGAGGTTGAGGCGGTCTTGCTTCGTCATGTCGAACGGGTGGCCGCCAGACTTCGCCGCAGAAACCGGCACGCGAAATCAATCGTGGTCAAAATCCGTGATGGCGAGTTTGTGACCAATACGAGATCGAAGACTCTGGATGATCCGACCGATCGGACGGACATCCTTTGGAAGACCGCACGGTCGCTCTTTCGGGAGTGGAATTTCCGTCCGGTTCGGCTGGTCGGGATGTCCGCGGAGCGATTCGAGGATGCGGTTCCCAACCTGTTTTCGACGGGCGATGAGGAAGATGCGCGGAACCGTCGCTTGGATGCGACGACGGATGCGATACGAGGCCGATTCGGTGGTGAGGCGATCGCTCGAACCGCGGCGTCGTTTCCCCCGGATCAAGCCCGTGCTCGCAGTGAGGGCGATGAACGGCGAAGCGGGGATTGAAAAACCGCCGCCCCTGTAGGGGGGCGGCGGTCTCTTGATCGAATCTTCGAGCGGTTCACTCACTCGGGTGCGAGCATTTTCAGGAAGACCACTTTCTGTTCGCCGTCGCGTTCGACGATGACCTGGACTTCGTCGTCGGGCTTGAGTTCGGCGAGGCGGCTGACGAGTTCGGCGCGAGTCTTGAGCGGGTTTTTGTCCCACTTCTTAATCACGTCGCCTTCTTGAAGCCCACCCTTTTCGGCAGTGGAGTTGTCCATCACGTTGACCACTTCCAGTCCGGCGCCGTCCGGCAGCTGTCGACTTCTGATGCCCAGTCGAACTCGAAGAGCGCGGGGCCGGGCGGGACCGGGAGCTCGAGCCGAATCGCCACCCTCGGTGTTCGGAGAAGCGAATGCAAACTTCTCGGGACGCTTCGCGGCGTCGAGGGCAAGCTCGTGGAAGAGTTTGACGGTCTTGACGCCAGAGGTTCGGTAGATCTTGTCCGGGGTGTCATCGGGGGTGTGATAGTCGTCGTGGAAGTCAGCGCAAATCGCGAAGAGAATCGGAATACCCTTCCGGTAGAAACTGGCATGGTCACTTCCGCCGCCACGCATTCCCTCCTTGAGTACGACCTCCAGACCAGAATCGTCGAGGAAAGGTTGGGCCCAGTCTCGCATGCCTTCTCCGGTATCGACGCCGGTCACGCTGAGGCCTTGCTCGTTGACGCGGCCGATCATGTCGAAGTTGATCATCAGGGCGACGTCGTCAATTCCATGAGGGGGGTTGTCGGCGTAGAACCTCGAACCATTGAGTCCGCTCTCTTCGGCATCGAAGGCGGCGAACATGATCGAGCGAAGCGGTTGGTCTTCGGGGATCTCGTCATAGGCTTTTCGGAGGCTCTCTCCCAGCATCATCAAGGCCGCGGCGCCGGAGGCGTTGTCATCGGCACCGGGATGAAGATTGCCGGAGCCGCGTCGGGACCCAAACTCACCCATGCCAAGGTGATCGAGATGGCCGCCGATGATGACGAACTCATCCTTGAGGGCGCCTCGGCCGGGGAGCACGCCCAAGACGTTCTCCGCATAACTGGGAATCTCTTCGATCACGCCGCCGGCGGCGACTGAACCACCGAAGGGAACGATGGTGGTTCCAGCATCGGCGGCTTTTCGGAGTTCGAGGAGGCTGCGGCCTTTGGGGTCGCACGCGGCCGCGAGTTTCTCGCCGGCGTCTGGGGTGATCATGAAGACTGGAATATCTTCGATGACGCGGGAGGTGCCCTTCATCAACGCGCCGCTTCGCGGATCGTTCGCCCCGGGTGGGTTGATCAGGATGACGCCGGCGGGGTTGCGTTTTTTGACGGCATTGAACTTGCTCGCGAAGGTTGATTTTCGTGACCAACGAGTCTCGTTCCAGAGGCTGTCACCGTCTTCATTCATGGGTTCGAATCGAAGCATCACGGCGACCTTCCCGGTCAGGTCCGTGTCCTCTTCGAAGGATTGATAGCCGTCGGTGCCATCATCGATGGAATAACCGACGAAGACCATTTCACCGTTCATGGTGCCATCCGTACCGAGGCTCGTGAGTTCGAAGTCTTCGCCCAGTTCGAAGACGACTTCGCCGTTCTTGCCGTCTATCACGAGTTCCTGGCCACTGAATTCCGTCGACGCGCCGAGTCGGAAAGGCTGCTTCCAACTTCGCTCGCCGGTGTCCGGATCGATCATGCCTGGCTGTAGGCCAGCCTGCTTGTACCAGTAGATCACGTAGTCACGGGCGTATTCCATGCCCGGGGTACCCGGGAGCCTGCCGCCCATCCACGGGCTGGAAAGCACCGTGATGTGGTCATTGAAGATGATCTCCTCGGCCGGCGCCTCGTTCATGGCGGCCCGGATGCGATCTTCGTCCTCGATCGACGGAAGCGTGGTGGCACTGAAGGCGTTCGCGGTGAGTCCGACCGAGAGCAGGACGGACGCGAAATGAAAGAGCCGGCAGGGGGTCGGTTGGTTCACGATTCTTGAGTTCCTGGATCGAGAGGGTCCCCGCCATCGGGGGGGAGGGAAAGAGAGGGGGAGCATAGGTCGGACTGATTCATCGGGTCGTCGTTGGACTTCGAATCGGCAGTGGGTGTCTTAAGACCGGGTCGCGGGCGAGCCCTAGAACCTAACCAACGGTCGAGGTCGGTTCAGGTTGCAGGCCGCGACCGGGGCCACCCCTGCATAGAATCGAGGATATGAGATTCTGCACCTGCGTCCTGAATTTTCGTCTCCGCCTTCTCTTGGCGTGGGGAATCGCCCTCGGTGGGGCCTCTTCGACCCTCACCGGCGAGGAACTGCATCCACAGGACGGTCCGCACGTCGACATCCGAATTTTTATCGATGCGGAAGCCGTGGTCTTGCAGTTGGAGATGAATCTTGTCTTCTTGGACTATCTCGTGGATTTTCCGAGGGAGGAGCCGGCTCGAATCTCCAGTGTTGAATGGCCGGCACTTCAACCCGCGCTGACGGAATTCTTTGAGCAATCGCACCCGGTGCGGATCAACGATCAGCGCGTGCTTCCAGAGGTGCAGGAGCTTCAGATCAATGATCCCGATCTCGCACTGCTTCCGCTCTTTCCGATCTCGGGTGAGCAGGGCCTCCGCAAGGTTCGATTCAAGCTTGTGTATCCCGTGTCTTCCATGCCCACCAAGGTAGAGATTGCATGGACCACCTTTCCGCCCGACATCCTCACCGATCTCGTCAATCCACCGCCACTCGATCTCGCCGCGGAGCTCGACGCCGAAGGAGTTCGAAGACCGCTGCTCTTCACCGTTGATGAGCCCGGGCTTACTTGGACAGCGCTTGGCGAGTCGATCGATGCCCGTCTGTTGGACGTACCAGTCTCCGTGGTCGAGCCAGGGAGCCAGGTGCCAGTCTTGGCGATTGGCTTGTTCGTGGCGGGCGGCGTGGTCGTCATCTTGGGGATCGTGATCGGTCGAGCGAGAGGCTCGGCGATTCCGATCGTGGCCGCGGCTGGAATCGAGGGCGTCCTGCTGATCGTCGGCGTCGCGGTGCTTTTTGGGGATGTCGGCACGGTGGCAATGGGCGGTGGATTACGTCCGCCAGACCAGACCGAGGCGGAGGCGATCTTCCGTCCGCTGCATTCCAACGTCTATCGAGCCTTCGATTATGTCGAGGAGAGTGATATCTACGATGCGCTCGATCGAAGCGTGGACGGTCCTTTCCTCGAAACGCTCTATCGAACCATCTTCCGGGGACTGGTCATGCAGGAGGAGGGCGGCGCGGTGGCGAGGGTCACGGAGGTTCGACCGATCGAGATCGAGGTCGGCGACATCGTGATGCAAGCAGGACAAGACGGTCTCGTCCGTCCCGCATTCACCGTTGCCTGCCGCTGGCAGGTGGACGGCGTGGTGAGCCACTGGGGGCATAGCCATGAGCGGACGAACGAATATTTCGCGGACTGGGACGTCGTCGACGGTCCGGACGGATGGCAGCTCACCGGGGCCGAAATCAGAGAGCAGGATCGGTTGGAGGAGGATGGGCACGTCGAGGTCGGCGACGAGTTCGAGATCTGATCGGACACGCTTCAAATCACGCGACCGTATCGTGAGTCGCCTATTCCGCGATGATCGTTGACTGGCCCGCCGTCGCCTCAAGAGATATGTGGTGGGCGTCATCGATGCGTCCCAGATGCCACGCGGTCGCCCGACTGCATGGGAAGACCACCGGATCACCGGCATCGATCACCAGGGCCTTGGCGGTCGAAGTGACGAGCAGGAAAACCCCTCCCGCGGCGAAGAGGGCGGCGATGCCCCAGCCAAGTGCGCCGGAGGCTCCCGCGATGCCGACGCCTGCGGCGCCATCGACCAGGGCGGCGAAGCCGCCGAGAAGGCTCGATCCGAGGAAGGTCACAAAGGCGTTCAAGAAGAGCATGACGCCGAAGATCAACCGCACCAGGCTGGTGCGACGTTCGAGTCCGATCGATCGACTCTGTCCCGGATAGGCGATTCGAATGGTCCTTGATGACACGGAAGGAAGGACCACCGCGACTCGGCGGGACGTGCAGACCAAGACGCCCCGACGGCCCAGAACCGCGGCGAAGATGGAGTGCCGGGCGACATCTAAGAAGGACTGTTGGAGGGTAAAGACATCGGTTTCGCCGGGGAGTCGATTCACCAAAATTCCGTGCTGTACCAGCGTGTCGGCAGAGGCCGATGCTCGAGCGATGTCGAGTTCGATCGGGGAGGTCGAGGGCCTTTTAAGCGGAACGGGTGCTTCCTCCGATGTCTCGGTTCCAGTCTCGTCAATCTGGAGATCCGCGGGTGAGTGAAACGGATCATCAATGGGGTTCGATTCGGCGGGGTTCTCCAATTCCTGGCCCCGATCCGGTGGCCCGGCAGGGCCGGCCTCGGGTGCGTCCGGCCGGAATTCGGCGGCCGCATCACCGGCATTGCCCAACCCAGGGATTTTTTCGAACGGGCTCCAGGTCTTTCCGGTTTCGCGGCGGACAAAGTCCCCCGGTCCGAGCCGCTCTTCCGCCCTGAGAGTTCGAAGCTGATCGCTCGTAAAGGGACCGTACTCACGGCCGTCGAGGCTTCGGACGATGTATTTCATTCGATGCCGTTCCATTCTCGTTCGGGGGGGGAAGGATCGTCCGGAGGCTACCCGTACCGGGGGTGGCGTGCTGCTCCAGAATCGGTTCAAAACGCCTTGGGAGCTTCGTCAGACCCTTGGCGTACTCGAATTTTCCGCCAATCAGGGTATCCTCAAGCCTCCTTCGACTCTGGAGTTTTACTCGTGCTTGATCTTCAACTCACCTCGTTCGTCGATCTCCTCGAACCGCTCGCCGGGAGTCTGTCGCTCGCCGAGGCCGATGGGAGTGATGATCGATGGTGGAGATTTCTTGGTCGACTCCATCCGCTCACCGTTCACTTTCCCATTGCCCTGGCCCTCACCGCGGCAGTGGTCGAACTGATCAACATCATTCGTCGAAAGCGGGAGGCCTCACCATTTGCGATCACTGCGACGGGCATCGCCGCGGTGACGGCGATTTTCGCCGCGTTCTTTGGTTGGCTCAACGCAGACTTCGAAGGTGCGTCGCAAGACACCACTTTGTTTCTCCACCGCTGGCTGGGAATCATCGGCGCGGGTGGTCTTTCGATCGTGTTCGTGACCGGTCTGGTGGGACGAACGGGCGTTCGGATCACGGCTTTCAACGGGTACCGATGGGGGTTGATTGTCTGTGCGATCGTGGTTGGAACTGGTGCGCACTTCGGCGGCGAGATGGTCTACGGAAAAGGGTATCTCACCAAGGTGCTCTTTCCGGTGGCCGTCCCGGCTCCAGCGGCGGGGAACGACGTCGAAACGGGGGCGCCAGTCAGTGATGCGGGAGCGACGACGGCAAAGGTCTCATTCCAGCAGGACGTGCTTCCGATCTTCGAAGCCCATTGCGTGGAGTGTCACGGTGCCGACAAGGACAAGGCAGATCTTCGTCTCGATAGTTACTCGGGGATTTTTAACGGAGAGAAAAAGTGGTGGACGGTGCTTCCTGGGGATCCCGATCACAGCCTCTTGGTCGAGCGGATCGAACTTCCCGAAGGGCATGTCGATCAGATGCCGCCAGACGGAAATCGTTTAACCGCGGCAGAAATTGCAACGATTCGTACTTGGATTACCGAGGACACCGAGCCTGCTGATAACCCTGAAGTTCAGATCCCGGGCTCATCTGTTCCAGAGGAAACGAGCACCACCACGGAGGCGGCAAAGGCTGCCGACGCGGCGAAGGCGGCGGCTGATCGAATGGCCGTGGCGATCGCCGGCGCCGTCGACGCGCTCCGAGCCCGCGGCGTTTTGGTGATGCGAATTGCGCAGGACAGCAAAGAGTGGGAGATCAATGCAAGCTTGGTGTCGCCAAAATTCGCAGACGACGATCTTGCGTTGATGAACGGTCTCCAACCAGTGCTGGCGTGGGCGAATTTCACCCGGACCGACCTCACGGATGCCGGACTTATCGGGCTCGACGGTTTTGATCAATTGCGATCGCTCCGCCTGTCTCAGACGGCGATCGGGGACGGAGGCGTCGATTCAATTCTGAAACTGGAGAAGCTGGAGGTGCTGAACCTCTACGCGACGAGTATCACCGATGCCGGCATCCTTCGGCTCGCCGCACTACCCAATCTCAAGAGGCTCTACTGTGCGGATTCGGCGGTGACTCCCGAGGGTGTGTTGGCGGCGCAGGCGGTGCGGGATGGCCTGGAGATCGTCGGGTCGGCCACGCCGGCAGCATCGAAGGAGGCCGACGAGTCGGCCCCCGCAGAAGAATCGTGAGCCGAACGTCGTGAATCTGAGACGAGCAGTCGTGAACCAGCCAATTCTTAGGCGATTAAGCAGGTTTTTCGCGAATATTGGGGCTTGGTGCTTTAACCTCGGGCGTATGAACTCAAAAATTACTCGGCCGATTTCTCTACTACTGCTCAGCCTCCCAGTCACCGCGGCATTCGCCGGTGATGACGACGTCTACTTCGAACGAATCTCTTCTGGGTTGGCCAACGGCGTCTCGGCCGATGGAACCGTGGTGGTCGGCGAGAACAATTCTGGAGCATTCATCTGGACGCTCGACGGCGTCACTAACATTGGCGAGCGTGATGCGATCGCGGCGAGTGCCGACGGCAGTTTGATTATTGGTGACACCTCAAGTGGCCCGGGCAATTCCGCGGGCCGATACGAGGCCGGTGTCTGGACGATCTTCGGCGGTCTCGGTCGTTCCGGTTGTGACGCGAGCCTCTCGAGTGCGTATGACATCTCCGCCGACGGACAGCGATGTGTTGGTCTTGGTTGGGATGGTTGCAGCGCCAGTGGCTTCCTCTGGTCGGCGAGCGAAGGCATGTTCGAACTGCCTCGGCTCGGCGCCTCCTCGACGAGAGCGGACACTATTTCAGGCGATGGCGGCGTGATCGGCGGCTGGGATCAGGCGAGTAATGGGAGCCGCCGCGCGGCCGTCTGGTACGAGAACGCCAAAACGGGGATCTGGGAAGAATTTCTCCCGCTGGAGGGGACGGCCGGGAATGCAGCTGGGTACGGCGAAGTCAATGGATGCAATGGCGATGGTTCCATTCTGGTCGGTTCCGCCGACGGAGGTGGCAACTCGACGTCGGGCGCCTTCGTGATCCGGGAGGGTGAAGGGTTCGAACTTCTCGGTCTTCTTCCGCCTCAGGACTCACCGGTCACGGGTGGCGCGCTCGATATCTCTGCGGACGGGGAGATCGTGGTTGGTTTTCAGCGTGAAGGATTCGGCGGCGGACAATCATTCCGTGCGACGATCTGGACGCCGGAATCTGGTTACGTCGAACTCAAGCAGTACCTCAACGATCTCGGGGCGGGGATCCCCGAGGCGTTCATTCTCGCTGCTGCCCAGTCGATCAGCGATGACGGCCGAGTCATCTGCGGCTGGGGATATGAAGGTGCTTTCTTCTTCCAGGAAGCGTGGGTGGTGGTGCTTCCCGGAGAGGATGTTCCCTGTCCTGCCGATCTGAACGGTGACGGCATGGTCGGCGGCGCCGACCTTGGCCTCCTGCTTGCCGCGTGGGGAACCGCGGATCCGGCGGCGGATCTCAACGGAAGCGGAAGCGTTGACGGCGGCGATCTGGGCCTGCTTCTGAGTGCTTGGGGCGCCTGTCCCTGATTCGTCGGTTGATTCTCACGGCCGCATGCTGATGCATGTGGTTCGGAACACTTGAACTCCTACACCCCTCGCCGCCGGCCTTGCGCCGACCCGGGGGGTGTTTCTTCAGGCTCGCTGCTGGGTTAGGAAATGGCCCCTGGTTGACCTTCGAACGAACCACTTCGACACTTCGGGCACGTCCGACCTTCGAGCCGACAGGTGTCGATGATGTTTCGGTTTCGGCATTTCGTACAGGTCTCTCGCGGCCGTTCGGAGTCCACTCGAAACTCATGGTTGCAGTCGAGGCAGAGGTGGGGGACGTCGTTGCCTTCGATCGGCTGGGCGGGGATCTCGGGGTGATACGCGTAGACCTTACATCGAGATCGCGGCATGCCTTGGCGGGATCGGGTCAGGTCGATGTAGTACGGGTTACCGTCGTCCCAGGCCTCAACGCAGTTTTCGCAGGAAGCGCATTGGAAGATCTTGGATTGAGCCATGCTGGGGTTCTCCCGCGGCGGGCCTCGAACGATTCTCCCGCTCCGCAACACCCCGGGGAAGATTCGAACTTCCGACCTGCGGATTAGAAGTCCGCTGCTCTATCCAACTGAGCTACCGGGGCAAGTGATGGAGATCCTAGCGACCTCCTCCGGAACTGCCCACGTCGGCGGTGCTGGATCGTTGATCATCGGCTCGTCCCGGGGGCGGCGATCGATCGGGGGGTGGCGGCGAGCCGGGTCGTCCGGTCGGCGTCGCGGGGGCGCGGGCCGCCTCCTCGATGACCGAACGGCTCGCGGCGACCGCGATGTTGCGGAGCAGTCTCTGGCGTCGTTCGTCGGGAGCCTCTGCGGAGGGGCAGGCAATCCGCTCGGCGAGCGGAAGGGCATCGAGCTCGGTCAGCGAGCCCGCGCCTCGGCGGAGCGTTGGTCGGCCGCATTCGATCAGTCCCCAGCCGGTAGGGACTTCATGGGGCTTGAGAAGCCCGGTCGGCGTGAAGAGATAAAAGTGGTCCGCGAGCCGATACCGCGGCATGGTGTGAAATTTGGTCTCGCCGTGGAGCCGTCGTTCGATCCGCTCGGTCTCGCGAAGGCATCGACGGTACGAACTGGTTCGGCTTGCTTCGAAGTCCCAAGTCTCCATCTCCGGAAAGAGTGCCGAGCCCGATTCTCGAAGATGAGGTTCACTTCCGGGGATCAGGTCGCGTTCGAACTTCTTGCGCGTTCGTTGCAGCATCTCGAG
>CAJQQE010000002.1 GCA_905480395.1 uncultured Phycisphaerales bacterium | reverse complement strand
GATGCCCAGAGCGCCGGCGCCTACATCGAACGTGACACGAAGGTCCGAGTCATCTCTTCGGATGAACTCGGTATCAAAGTGGAGGAACTCGAATCATGAAACTGCTCATCGCATCCAACGGTCTCATGCTCGCACAGGTCGCCGCGGACGCGCCTCCCGATGGCTCCTGGCTGGCGATCGGTTTCGGCCTCGGCTTGCTGGCACTGGCGATCTTCGTGATCGAACTGTTCGTTCCCACGGGAGGAATGCTGGGAATCCTCTGCGGCCTGACCGTGGTCGCCTCGATCATCAGTTTCTTCTATCACTCCCAGGCCGCCGGCGCCTTCGCCATCGCCAGTTACATCGTGGCCACGCCGTTCGTCGTGGTCTACGGGGTGAAGTTCTGGTCCGGAAGTCGACTGGGCCGGCGATTGATCCTCGGAGGCACCGAGACCGTGGCCACCAAGGGATTGGATGAAACCGAGGTCGCCGAAGAGATCGCCCGCCGACAGCGAGCGGAAACGGAAGACACGGCAGCGCTGATCGGACGCACCGCCCTCGCCGTGACCCCCCTCCGCCCCGTCGGCGTGATCCGCCTTGACGGCCATCGACGAGATGCCCTCGCGGAAGCCGGGATCATCGACCAGGGCACGGAAGTGCGGATCGTCGAGATCATCGACAACCAGTTGAAAGTACGGCCTGTGGATCAGGATTCGGCTTGACCGCCGGATCCGGGATGATCTCCCACATCCGGATAGACTGACCGCTCTGTTCCGCCCCCTCGATCGCAACCCACCAAAGGACCGCTGCTCATGGATACCTGGCTGATCGTCGTCATCGTCATCGCCGGCCTCTTCGCCCTCGTGCTGCTCGCCGTGTTCGGACGGTTCCTCAGCCTGTGGATCCAGTCGGTGGTGTCGGGAGCTCCGGTCGGACTCCTGGACCTCTTCATGATGCGGCTCCGGAAGGTTCAACCTTCGGTGATCGTGCTGAATCGAATCTCCGCCAAGAAGGCCGGACTCGACCTGTCCGCTTCCCAACTCGAAGCTCATTACCTTGCCGGCGGCAACATCGAACGAGTGGTCCGAGCCATGATCGCGGCGGACAAGGCGAAGATCGATCTTCCGTGGGATCGTGCGACCGCGATCGATCTCGCCGGACGGGACATCCTCGAAGCAGTTCGAACTTCAGTCGATCCCAAGGTGATCGACTGCCCGAGCGAGCACGGGGGACGATCGACGATCGATGCCGTGGCCGGCGACGGAATTCAACTCCGAGCCCGCGCACGAGTGACGGTTCGAACCAACATCGCTCAACTCGTCGGTGGTGCGACCGAAGAGACCATCGTCGCACGAGTGGGCGAAGGAATCATCTCCACCATCGGTTCCGCCGAAAGCCACAAGCGAGTGCTCGAGAACCCCGATCAGATCTCCAAGACCGTTCTCTCCAAGGGACTCGACTCCGGAACCGCCTTCGAGATCCTCTCGATCGACATCGCCGACGTCGATGTCGGCACCAACATCGGCGCTCACCTGCAGACCGACCAGGCGGAAGCCGACACCAAGCGGTATCAGGCGGAAGCCGAACAACGACGCGCGCTCGCGATCGCCCAGGAAGCGGAACATACCGCTGAAGCGGCGAAGAACCGCGCGTTGGTGATTCTGGCCGAAGCCGAAGTTCCCAAGGCCATGGCTCAGGCATTCCGAGATGGAAATCTGGGAATCATGGACCACTACAGAATGCAGAACGTCCTCGCGGATACTGCCATGCGGAAGTCCGTTGCCGAAGGAGAAGACGGCCCCGAGGGCGGCTGAACCGGACCAGCCGAGAAAAGACCCCGCCCGCCTGAATCAAGCGGCGTGAGATCGAATGCGCCGTCAAGGAACCATTTCTGAGTGCCAGTCCTTCACTTAGTCATTCCTTTCCTGAACGAGCAGGCCACGCTCGAGACCGTCATCGGGCGGGTCGAGCAAGTGGCGTGGCCTGACGGCTGGACCGCCCGGGTGACACTGGTCGACGATGGCTCCTCGGAAGATGCGGCCGCATCTGCGGCTGCACTGGGCGATCGGCATCCCGATCTCCAGCTCTTTCGTCATGCCTCCAACCTCGGCAAAGGGGCGGCCCTCCGAACCGGTTTCGCTGAGGTACTCAAACATGCCGATGAGGCCGACCTGGTCGGGGTGCAGGATGCCGATCTGGAATATGCACCCTCTGACCTTGTGCACTTCGTTGAGAGATTCGTGCACACCAGCACACCGATCGATGCCATCGTCGGCAACCGTTGGATCGGAGCCCAGCCCAATGCCATTCGCCGCGCCCATCGAATCGCCAATGGCTGCCTGACCTTCATCTCGAACCGACTGACTGGTCTGCAGATCCATGACATGGAGTGCTGTTACAAGATCATCCGGACGCCGATGCTTCGAAAGATTCTCCCCGATCTCGACGAGAACCACTTTGCGGTGGAACCACAACTCGCCGCCGCGCTCGCCCGGCACGGCGCGGTGGTCACGGAGGTCGGCGTTTCTTACGACCCTCGGAGCTTTGCGGAAGGCAAGAAAATCGGTCTTCGGGACGGCTTCGAAGCAGTGGCCTCGATGATCCGGGAATGGCGACGGAGCCGTCACCACCGACGGAGCGATCCGAAATGAGCCTCAGTGACGAAGCCCGCGCCGGCATGCCTCACGGACTTCGCCTGGCGCTTCAGCTGCTGGGCTTCGTCGTCGGCCTCGCTTTGGTCATCTGGTGCATCCGCGGGGCGCTGGAAGGCGGCGAAGCCGGCTGGGAGAAGTTCAAGGAAGCAGATCCGGGGCTGATTGCCGCGATGATCGGCTGCTCACTCGCCAGCGTCATCGCCAACGGTGCCATCTTCTTTGCGACCATCCGACCGGTTCGCCGCGAGGGGTTCATGGTCCTGCAAGGCGTCAACCTCGTCTCCAGCCTGCTGAATTACGCCCCGATCCGACTCGGTGTGATGAGTCGCTATTTCTATCACGTGCGCGTCGATCGGTTCTCGATCCTCTTTGTGACCGGGTGGATCGTGGTGGTTGGCATCACCGTTCTCGCGGTGATGGGCGCCGCGGTCGGCGCCACACTGCTTCAACCGCGGCCGGGCGTGGCGTGGGCCCTCGTGTTTCTAGCGCCGCTCTTCGCCTTGATCCTCGCACTCCCAATGATGGCGAGGATTCCATTGATTCGACGTTTCACCCGCGGCGGAGAGGCGATGCTCACGGATCGTGGTTGGATCGCGACCGCCTTCGGCCTCCGCGCCTTCGATCTCGGGATGTGGGCGATTCGGCTCGGGATTGCGGCGTCCATTCTCGGCATCGACCTCCCCACCGGCGATGTACTGCTCCTCGCGATCACCGCCCTGGTGGTGTCGCTCAACCCACTTGGCCGACTTGGATGGAGAGAGGCCGCGGTCGCCATTCTTGCGGCTCAACTGGCCGCACCAGGACTTGGTGCCACAGAACTCGACGCGACGTTCAAACAACTGGCGCTCCTCGAGAGTGCCGCCGAAGCATCGATCACGATCCCGCTGGGACTCGTCGCCTTCGTCTGGTGGGTCCGGAAGGTTCGAGCGGGGCGTTCGAGCCGACCATCTTCGGCCCCCGACGCCCAAGATTGAGACCACCGCCCAAACCGCCCCGTCTCCGGCAATGGACGAAGTTCCTTGGCTTCGATCGCTGTTGACTAATATTTTCGTCAAATGTAGAATTGGGCTTCATTCCAGCGACCAGGGGTCGCATGGTCCGGACCGACAACACTGAATTCGCCTTGAAGGACGACGTCATGTCATCAACCCTCCTGGTTCAAGCAAACACCCATCGGCCCGTTCAGGCCATGCTGCTCGGTCTGCTCGCATTCGGCCTTTCGTCCCAGGCGATCGCCCAAAAGGGATCGGCGGGACTACCAGCCTCGCCTGAAACCGATCCGGAGGCCTTCCTTGGACAACTCGGCGGTGACCTAAAGATGGCGGTACGGGTACAGGCGATGAGCAGTGAGGACGCAAGGACGCTCTGGGAAGCCGCTGCGAAACTGGTCAACCAAGGGGCCGAGGACAAGGGTGGGAACGATGGCGAAGGAAAGCGCGACGGCGGTGGACATCTCTGGTTCGCCATGCGGGTGCCGCAGGGCGGCGACTTCAGAACCCTGCTCCGACCGGAATTCATCCGTCGCGACATCGACCTCATCGTGGATCGGCTCGCACTCGATGAGACCACGGCCCCCATCGCCGAAAGCGTGCTGCTCGACTACGAAGACGCCTTCGAAACCGAGACTTCTCGGTTCCGCGACCTGCTCGAGCTCGGTTCGAACCAGGTGGAACTGGCGAATTTCGAGCCTGGTTACCGAGCCATCGATCCATCGAACTGGAACGCCGTCGAAGTGGGAATCGTCGACGGACTGACCGAACGCGGCGTGAGCGACGAGAAGATCCGCGGCACGTTGGACTGGGCCAGCTCGCGACTGGAGGGCATGCGGACTCGACTCGCGATGCTGGAGCCGATGCTGCAACGCCGGCGAACCGCCATTGAAGAAGCCGGCGGAAGAGTCGATGCGCGCGACGTGCTCGACGGCATGAACCTCGTCGAACGGCGGCGACGAGCGCTTCGCGACGAGACGGTCGAGTCGTTTTCCGCGTTGGTCGGTTCGGAAATGGAATCGACTCTCGCTTCGACCCTCGACGAGATCAGGATCCAGCACGGAATGGTCGACTCTCGAATGGGTGGCGCGACGACCAACATCGTCGCGGCGCTCGGATCGGTCGATGTGGCCGACTTCGAGGCAGCCGAACTGGAAACCACCGAGGCGGAGATGCTCGACGAGATCGCGATCCTCTTCGACGCCCGAACCAAAGCGAGGATCCGACGGGAGAAACAAGCGCTGGAACTCACGATCGAGATGATGGAGTCCGGCACCAACGGCGACTCGAGATCGCGTTCGCGGGTCCGCAACGCCGCGACCGCGGAGCTCACCGCCGAACTCGCCGTCCGTGATGCGATCCTCGGGCGAGTCGATCTGATCCGCACGCGTCTCGAACAAGTCAATCCCGAAGCGGCCGCCGCATTCCTCGAGGTCGCACGACGAACCGGATTTCGAGCTCAGATGCGGTCCCGGTGGTGTGAGCTCGCCACGAAGGCCGCACGGTCGCTCGAAGGCCTCGACGACGCGAGCCTGGCATCGCTCATCGAGATTGAAGACGGCATCCGTTCGCAGATCGCGTTCCTCCGCACCAACGCGATCCAACGACGGCTCGACAGCGAGACCCGGATCGCCCGGGCGATGGTCGAAGCGGTGATCGACGATGGCACGGAAGCAAAGTCGCTCGGCGAACGGGCCTGGCGGGAACCGGGATACGAGGGTTTCGATCGACTCGACGAACAGACCGAGACGCAGCTGCTCGGGGTGCTCGGTCCAGATCGGATCGGCGAACTGCCGAAGCGGCCCGGCAGCAAGGCCGGGGAGGACAAGCGGACCGGTGACCAGCCCGCCGCCGGGTCGAAGGAAAGGCCTGGCGGCAAGGGCCGCGGAAAGCCGGGTAAGGGCTGAGCAGCCGTGTCGAGCATCCTGCATGTCCGATTTTCGGGGGCCGGAGACCTGTCGATCGGATCGAGCGTGGAACCGATGAAGTTAGAGTGCAAGGGTTCGCCGGGAACCTCGCCAGCTCCCGGACACAACCAAGGAGACATCGATGTCGAAGACCCACTCGAATGACAATGCCCCTCGGTCGGCCGTTCATTTCGGATTTCAGATTCTCACCACGGTCGCCGTGATCGTGGCCGTCGCGCTGCCGCTGGGATGCGGAGATGGTTCGCCCTCGAACCCATCGCCGAGCAGCGCCGCGCTCGAGACGAACACGAATACGAGTCCGCCCGACGAAACGGCATCCCCATCCACCGAAACGATTGACATCTGGACTCCCGCCGCGATGGGCGAGGTCGCCACGCTCAAGGCGCGGCTTGCGACGGCGGGCGACCCGAACGCGCTCGATCCGACCTTCGGCGTCTCCGCACTCGAATGGGCCGCCGATTTCGGCAAGGTCGACGCGATGAAGGCGATCCTCGAGGCTGGCGGGGATGTCGATGTCCGAAGCCGTGAGCGTGGCACGCCACTGATCGGCGCCGCCTTCCTCGATCGCCCCGAGTGCGTCAGACTCCTCCTCGAGGCGGGAGCCGATCCCAAGGCGATGAACAAGGATGGCATCACCCCGCTCGACGCGCTTGATGTGCCCTGGGAATTCACGCGAGAGATCATCGAGTTCCTCGAGATACCGCTTGATCGCGAAGTGCTCGAAACCGGCCGTCGGTCTTGCCGGCCGCTCCTCGAGGCCGCCCTGAAATGAACGCGACCGATCGCGGCATCGCCGCCGCATCTCCACCCCCACTCCCGACCGATCACCCGCTCCACCCGCGGTCACCCGGAACCGGTCGGTACCACGGACTCGATGTGGTGCGGGCCGCGATGATGCTGCTCGGCGTGGTCATCCACACCGCGGTCGTCTACTGCGAGCCGCAGATCTGGATCTACGAGGATCCCGACCGCACGGCTTTGGCGGGGATCCTGGTCCTCGGGATCCACATCTTCCGCATGCCAGCGTTCTTCGTGATGGCCGGCTTCTTCGGCGCCATGCTCTTCGATCGCCGCGGACCCGGTGGATTCGCGAGCCATCGCTACGACCGGATCGTGCTTCCGCTGGTCATCGGATGGTTCGTCATCTTTCCGATGCTCGCCTGGTCGATCAGCTTCGCCTTCACATGGCAGTTCCTGCCCGCCGAATCACGAACCATCGGGCTCGCCTACGAGAAGATGTCCCTGAACGCGGACTTCGCCGACGCCGGCCCGATGCACCTCTGGTTCCTGTACTACCTCGTCTACTTCTATCTCGCCTTCGCGACGGCGACCTTCCTCCTCCGCCGTTTTTCGGGGCCGGTCGCCGGGTGGCTGCGTGCCGGATTTCGATGTGTGGCCCTCGGGCCGCTCCGCCTGATCAGACTTCCGATTCTGATCGTCGCGACGTCGCTGCTGATGCTCACGATGACGGAGCCCGGGATCGACACCATCGAGTCCTTCTGGCCCGTCTGGCACGTGATCTTCGTCTACGCCATCTACTTCGGCGTCGGCTGGGCGGCATTCGGGAACCGCGAGATCGTCGATCGCCTGAAGGACTGGGCGTGGCTCCGGCTCGGCATCGGCACTGCGCTCCTGATCTGCGCCGTGGCCATGGCGGTCGCGACCAGTCTCAGCGTGGACGCCGAGGAGGATTACGGAAACGCGATGTTCATCGCGAACCAGTGTCTCCAGGCCACCACGTGCTGGTTTCTGATCATGGGCATCACCGGGGTGAGCGAACGACTCTTCACCCGCGCGAACCCCGCGGTGCGCTACATGGTCGACGCCTCGTACTGGATCTATCTCATGCACATGCCCCTGACGTTCTTCATACCGGCCCTCTTCCGTGGCTGGGACATGTGGGGCATCGTGAAGATGCCGGTCATGATCGTGCTGGTGACCGTCGTTCTGCTCGTCGTCTACCACGTCGCGGTTCGCGGCACCGCCCTCGGCGTCCTGCTGAACGGCCGGCGGTATCCGGTCTGGCCCTTCACCCGCGGCCGCGGGCCGGAGCCCGCGCCCACCGAGTGATCTCACCAGGTCGAACGGACCAGACGACGAAGACCATCATCGGCAGCGAGATATCGAAGCCGAAGCCGCTCGGCCGCGGTCCCCAGCCAGGCCGCTCGTCCGGAGGATCGATCGATTCTTCCCAGTGCCTCGCCGACGGACTCCAGCGTGACGACTTCGTGGCCTTCCCCCGCGGCGTGTGCCCTCGCGAGCCACCCGAGACAAGCCACGTTGAGCGACAGCCCCTGAACGCCCTCCGCGATCGTCCAACCGTAGTACCCGCTTCCCCAAGCTCTCCCGCCTCGGATCGTCGAACGCAGCCATCTCGTGACCAAGTCGGAAATCTCTGGCGTCCCCGGCACGCTCGGCATTAACTCCACATCCCGAAAGTCCGCGGGAACCGACCAACCTCGCGCCAATCCAGGAATCGGTCCCCGGCCTCGCGCGAATCGTCGACTCCGCGACCACTGATCCAGCCGCGCGGAGAGCGATGCCTTCTTCTCGTCACCGGTGAAACGAGGATCTTCGATGCGGGCAAATGAGGCCTGCCGAAGCTGCCTTCGCTGCCCGCGCCCCGGCGAGTCGACTGGCAAGTGCAGCAGCTCGTCCGGGAGCGCCGACACCAAGAGATCAACCAACTCGGTGACCCGCGGCCCGCGAACCTCGGCAAACGACGCCGCACCAAGACTCTGTGAGAGCCACGCCAGGCCGTCGAGGCGGATCGACAGTGGAACTTCAACGGCTCCCAGCCATCGATCGAATGCGGAGACGACCGCGTCGACTTCTTCCACGTCGGCACGGAGATCACCAGCCAACCGTGGTGGCGAGATCGCCTTGGATTCCGGAACTTCACGGAGTGCCCGCCGCAGGTCGTCCCGATGCGATTCGAGCGACGCGCCGCGATTCGCTCGCACGCTCTGGCAGGCGAAGTTCAATCCCGCATGAGTTCCGGTGGCATCCGGGGCGAGGTTGAACGGAAACAGACGACATGCCACGGGTTTCTCATGAAAGCCGAATTCGCCATGAATCTGACAAAGCCCGTCCTCCTGAAGAAAGAGACAGGCACCGTCCGCCTGCTGCCGCAGGTAGCGACGACCTCGGAATTCGACCGTCACCGACTGCCCCAGTTTTTCTTCCCAGCCTTGCTTGCCGAGCCGTTCCAGATCTTCATCTCGCAACTGCACGCTGAAGTCACGGCAACAATCGCCGCACCCATGACAGGAATAGCGTTGGTCTTTCAAATCGAGGATCTCAAGCGGAATGCGCTTTGCCATGTCAGTCTCTGCTCATCGCCTCCAACAGAGGAACCATCGCCCGCGTTGCGGCGCCGCGATGACTTCGAGCGTTCTTTTCCGCCGGAGAGAGTTCGGCACTGGTCCGCCCGTCTTCCGGGAGATGCAGATACGGGTCGTAGCCAAATCCATTCTCGCCACGCGGTTCAAGCGTGATGACGCCTTCGAAGGTTCCTCGTGTCTCTGCGAGCACCCGGCCGTCCGGAGCGGCAAGACACATCGCGCAGACAAACCGAGCTGTCCGCTCGGACTCCGGGACCGCACGTAACGACTCGACGAGTTTTCGATTGTTCGCCGCATCTCGCTCTTGACGTGATCCATCGACCCCAGACCAACGAGCGCTTCGAACTCCAGGCTGACCGTCAAGCGCATCGACCTCAAGACCAGAGTCATCGGCGAGGGCGTTCCGGCCAGTGTCCCGGGCGTAGGCGATTGCTTTGATTCGAGCGTTGGCTTCGAATGTCGCGGCATCCTCGACGGGCTCCTCAGGGATGGCGGGAAGATCCCCAAGTCCGAGGACCTTGATTCCCAGCGGCCCGAGAACTGCGCGGACCTCATCCAATTTGTGAGGATTGCCACTGGCCAAAAGGACTTCTTCCACAGGTTACTTCCAGAAAAAGAGGGGAGGCGGGAATCGGAGCGATCGCATCGTATGAATCATGCGGTTCGAATTCCGAGTAATTGCATCAAAAAATGGCGACTCGTTCTTGTGCTTCCGAAAATTGCCACCATCTTCCTCATCTCCCACGAACCTTTCGAGAGTGAATCCATTGAAGAACCAGACCCCAATACTTTGCCTTGTCGCCGCGATTCTCACCGTACCCGCGACCGGGGATCTGATTTCTTTGGAATCCAATCGCCATGGCACCCTGTACGAGACCGACGGATCGGCAGTCGCCAACGGACTCGGCCAGCATCTCTTCGCTGGCGTGACCAATCAGAATTTCCGCCGACGCGGCCTTCTTGACTTCGATCTCTCGCCGCTGGCCGGCCAGTCCATTGACATCCTCTCGGTCACCCTCCGACTCCACATGTCGCAGACTGGCGCCGGTCCCGAGAGCATCGGTCTTCATCGAGTGCTGAGCGACTGGGGCGTCGGTACGACCGACGCGGGCGGCGGCGAGGGCGGCGGCGGTCCCGCGACCCCTGGCTCCGCGACCTGGACGCATGCGTTCTGGGATGTCACCCCGTGGCAGACCGCCGGCGGCGACTTCGACGCGCTGGCATCTGCCTCAAGCTTGGTCAATGGGGTCGGCTTCTACGATTGGACCAGCAGTGGCCTGATCAGCGACCTTGAGGGGATGCTCGCTGGAGAAACCCAGGATTTCGGTTGGATCCTGCTCGGGAATGAGACGGCCTCCGGTACCACGAAGCGATTCGATTCCATGAACATCAGTACCGCAGAATTCCGACCGGAATTGCTCGTCGAGTACGCGGCGGTCCCGGCGCCGGGCGTTCTCGCTCTCTTTGGCCTTGCCGGAATCCGGCGTCGAGCAAGACGCGGGTGATCGCTTCGGGCATCGCCCGATCTCCAGACGATCAATTCCTGAGGGCGATCGCCTGCTCAGGTCTGAAGAACGCCGGTCGCGAACGGACGCGAGGTATCAACCCCGCTGGCGAGCATGAGCGCTTCGCCGAGTTCTCGGCGGGTCTGGTTCGGCTCAATCATCCGATCGACCCAACCTCGAGCAGCACCGTAGAGAACATCCTGTTGCTCGGAATAACTCGCGGAGATGGCCGAGAGCATTTCATCCCGAGTTGCTTCATCGATTTCTTCGCCCCGTCGTGTTCTCGCCGCAAGATCGATCTGGAGTAGGACGTTCGCGGCCTGCGCCGCCCCCATCACCGCACAACGTGAACCCGGCCATGCCAGCGTCAGGAAGGGATCGAACGCTCGACCGCACATCGCGTAATTGCCCGCGCCGTAGCTTGCATTCGCGAGTAACGAGATCTTGGGTACCACGCAATTGCTCATGGCATTCACCATCTTGGCCCCGGCTCGGATGATCCCCCCCTGCTCACTGTCTCGACCGACCATGAAACCGGTCGTGTCATGAACGAAGACGAGGGGAATTCGCTTCTGGTTGCAGTCCATGATGAACCGAGCCGCCTTGTCCGCAGCATCGTCATAGATGACCGCGGGCATGTTCACGGCGTCGGTCGGCCCCGACTTGCCTCCGGGCATCCGCCGCTTGGTCATCATTCGCTGGTTCGCAACGATCCCGCATGGCCAACCCTCGATCCGCGAGTAACCACAAACCAATGACCGGCCAAAGTCCGCGCGATACTCGTCGAGGGAATTACCATCAACAACGCAAGAAAGCAGATCTCTCATGTCGTATTGCTGCCCGGGCTCTGGTCGGAAGACCTCCAGAATCTCCGAGGCGGATCGCGACGGCGGTGACGCGGAGAACGGTGGCTCCGGTCGAGTTCTCGCGGACATGCACGCCAACATGATGCGCTGCAATCTGGCGATGCAGGCATCATCATCTTTCTCGTGAAAGTCGATCGTGCCGGAGACCTCCGCGTGCATCGATGCCCCACCGAGATCCTCGCTTTCGACCTCTTGCCCGATCGCCGCTTTCACCAACGCTGGACCAGCGAGATAGAGACCGCTTCCTTCGGTCATCAGGAGCGTGTCGCAGAGCACCGGCAAGTACCCGCCACCAGCGACGCAATTTCCCATGATGGCCGCGATCTGCGGAATTCCTTTCGCACTGATCACGGCGTTGTTTCGGAAGATGCGCCCGAAGTCGTCGGTGTCCGGAAAAACATCCTCCTGCAACGGAAGAAAGACACCGGCACTGTCGACGAGGTAAACCAATGGCAGACCCGCGGTCTCTGCGATGGTCTGAGCGCGGATGATCTTCTTGCAGGTCATCGGGAAGAAGGCGCCGGCTTTCACGGTGGCGTCATTCGCCACGATCATCGTGGGTCGCCCACCGATCTGACCGATCTCGGTCACCACGCCAGCAGAGGCCGCGCCGCCATATTCGGAGTACATCCCATGGGCGGCAAAGAGGCCACATTCGAACCGCGGTGCCTTTGGGTCGACCAGTCGGTCGATTCGCTCGCGTGCCGTGAGGCGGCCATGGCGATGCTGGCGTTCGATCCCCTTGGAACCCCCACCGAGGCGAATCTGCTCCGCTTGAGCCAACATTGAGTCAATTGCTGTCTGGACAGAATCAGCCGCCATGGTGCTTTCGGTACCTTCCTGGACGCACTCATTGGATCTTGAGAGCGGAAAATCTGTGTTCTAGGGGTGAATATCGGCTTTTCTAAAGGGGCCGGTGCTCAGGATACCGCCTCCAAGGCGAGGCAGACGGGATCAAATTCCGGCCGCGGGGTTGATGACTCCCGGGGGAACGTTACAATCTCCGATTCGAGAAATGAATCGCACCACATCAGTCGGCGGTCGAGACGGCCGCCCAACCGACGGGATCGAAGAATCACATGAGTATTTCCATCGCTCGCAAGGCCGAAGTTCGAGAAGACCATAGACGACACGACTCGGACACCGGATCGCCGGAAGTCCAGATCGCCATCCTGACGGATCGGATCAAGAGCCTTCAGGAGCACTTCGCTGGGCACAAGCACGACCATCATTCGCGTCGCGGACTTTTGGCGATGGTGAGTCGTCGCAACAGCCTGCTGCGATACCTGAAGCGGACCAACCGCGACAACTACCTTGAAACCATCAAGAAGCTCGGCCTCCGCAAGTAGGGCCGATTTGCCGTGGCAACCGCCTCCGGCGGCAGTCGACGGAGTGCAGTCTGAAAGCACGAACTGCGCTCCGCCCTCTGCCTCCCAGTTGCGGTGCTGCGATCCCGCGCTCGGATCCGGATAGGCCGGAACCGACGCACAACCCGCGACTCGCCGGACCATTTCACGGTCCGGAGTTGCACCCATCACAGAGAGGCAATTATGCCAGTCACCTTCGTTGAACGAGAGATCGGCGGCCGCATCATGCGGCTCGAAACCGGTCGTGTCGCCAGGCTCGCGTCAGGCGCCGTCATGGCGAGTTACGCCGATTCCACCGTCATGGCCACCTGCGTCCGAGCCAACCCCCGACCGGGAATCGATTTCTTCCCACTCCAGTGCGATTACCGCGAGAAGTTGACTGCTGCGGGCAAGTTCCCCGGCGGATTCCGCAAGCGTGAAGGCGCCCCGAACGAGAAGGAAGTCCTCACCATGCGGATGATGGACCGCCCCATCCGCCCCCTCTTCCCGGACGGCTTCATCGACGAGATCCAGATCCAGGCGTGGGTCATGAGCCATGACGGTCAGAACGACACCGACGTGCTCGCCTGCACCGCCGGTTCCGCCGCGGTCTGCCTCACGGATGCACCTTTCATGGGCCCGGTCGCTACCGTCCGCATCGGTCGAATCACGACCGAGAGTGGCGAAACCTTCGTCCTCAACCCCACGGTCGCACAGATGGAATACTCGGATCTGGACCTCGTCCTCTCCGGCCATCCCAACGGCATCAACATGATCGAAGTCGGCGCCGCCGAAGTCGAAGATGACGTGATTCTCGAGGCGATCCGCTTCGGATACGAAGAAGGCGTCAAGCCCATCGTTGAACTCGTGCTCGAACTCCGCGAAAAGTGCGGCGCCCCCGAAGCCAATCCCGGCAAGCTGCATCTTCCCTCCGAGGAAGTGATCAAGGCCGTGAAGGATCAGGTCTACGACCGACTGGTCGAAGCTCGGAAGATCTCGAGCAAGAAGGAACGAAGCGCCGCGGTCGGCGAACTTCGCGAAGAAGCGATCCACGAGTGCTTCCCACTGCCGCAGGACGCCCCCTACGCCGAGTACAAGACGGCTGAAAACAACCGCTCACAGGCGAAGGACGCGTTTCGGAACCTTGAGAAGAAGATCACCCACATGCTCGTCGCCGAACACGGCATTCGAGCCGATGGCCGAGGTCTCAAGGAGATCCGGGCGATCGAGATGGAGCCGGGAATCTTCAGCCGAACCCACGGGTCGGCGTTCTTCCAGCGTGGCGAGACCCAGTCACTCGTGACCTGTGCCCTCGGCACCAACAAGGCGGAGCAGATCGTTGACGGCCTGCTCCCCGAGTACGCGAAGAAGTTTTATCTCCATTACAACTTCCCGCCCTTCTGCGTCGGCGAAGCCGGTCGAATCATGGGCCCCGGTCGACGCGAAGTCGGTCACGGCGCCCTGGCGGAGCGATCGCTTCTCGGAATCATTCCGAGCACCGAAGACTTCCCCTACACCATCCGCCTGGTCAGCGACATCACCGAGTCCAATGGATCGTCAAGCATGGCGTCGGTCTGCGGCGGCTGCCTCGCGTTGATGGACGCCGGCGTTCCAATCCGGAACACCTGTGCCGGTATCTCCGTCGGCCGATTCACCTCGACCGAGGGCAAGGTTTCGCATGTCACGGACATTCTCGGCGAAGAGGACTTCTTCGGCGAGATGGACTTCAAGGTGTCCGGCACCCGCGAGGGAATCACCGGTATCCAGCTCGACCTGAAGGCACTTGGCCTGTCGGTCGAGGAAATCGGAACCATCTTGGTCCAGGCGAAGGAAGGTCGATTCCAGATCATCGAACAGATGGAATCAGTCCTCGCAGCTCCCCGCGAGGACATCTCGATGTACGCCCCGCGGATCATTACGGTCAAGATTGACCCCGACAAGATCGGCAAGCTCATCGGCCCCGGTGGCAAGACCATTCGCGGCATTCAGGAACGGACCGGTTGCTCGATTGACGTTGAAGAGGACGGAACCGTCCTCATCGGCTCGACCGATGCCGAGATGGGACTGCAGTGCAAGGCAGAGGTCGAGGCGCTTGGTGCCGAGATCCGAGTCGGAACCGTTTACGACGGCAAGGTCGTCTCGGTCAAGGACTTCGGTGCCTTCATCGAACTCGCACCGGGCACTGACGGTATGTGCCACATCTCCGAACTCGCCCATGGATTCGTGAAGTCGGTCAGCGACATCGTCTCCATCGGTGATTCAGTCAAGGTGAAGGTGATCAACGTCGACGACACTGGCCGGATCAAACTCTCCCGGCGAGCACTCCTCGAGCCGGCGGCCGAGGGTGAAGGCAACGATCGCTCCGGGGCGCCCGCCTGATCTGATCTGATCGAAGACGCATTGACGTCAGACAACGCGAGAAGCCCCGGGCCTGCTCAAGAGGCCCGGGGCTTTTTCGATCTCGGATGAAAATCAGGCCTTAAATCCTCATCGAACGCAAACCTAGTACTGAGCGGGCCTTGTGATCATCGACGGGGAGAGTTCCAAGAATCTCGCGGACAAAGGGTTGCGAAAAACCAGTTTTCTTCTGAGAATCTAGGAACCAGTCGGGGCTCATGAAACTGTCGTTCGCATGATGCCCGTTGGTGTTCAGCCTGAATCGTCGAAAGAGCCGCTCTAGCTTTCACGATCATCAAGGGCCCGCGCTCGTGCGAACTGGTTTTTTCATCAGTTCAAACCCAACATCCCGACCCCTTCAACCTCTGACTGAGAGAACCAAAGATATGTCCGACTCGAGCCTGATTGAAATCGAAGGTGAAATCAAGTGGTTCGATCCCCGAAAGGGCTTCGGCTTCATCATCGGCCCGGCGGATCAGGACATCTTTGTTCACTTCACGGTGATCGAGCAAGAAGAAGGATTTCGGACGTTTCGGGATGGCGAACGCGTGATCTACGACGCGAACAACGGATCCAAGGGATGGTCGGCCACCAAAGCTCGAGCGGTTTCGCCAAGAGCGATCGAGTCTTCGGTCACCGAAGCAAAGCCGGACTCTGCACCGGTCACCGAACCAAGCGTCGATTGATCGACTGAAAGAACCTGTGCGGCCTCGAACACTGAGATCACGATCGGTGGGTTTTCGCGCCGACCTTCCCACAGACGCTTCGGATGTCGACCCTCTCTACCCCCGGAAACAGTGAGCCGCCACGATGACCCTCTTCCTCGGACTGATCATCGGGGTGACGGTCGGAGTGACGATCACCCTGGTTTCAAACCGACAGGCGAATCGAACTCGTGAGGCTCGAGCTCGCATTGCCGAACGCCGAGCAGCGGACGCAGAGCGGTTGGCGGAACTTGGTTCCCTGACCAGCGGCCTCGCACACGAGATCAAGAACCCACTGTCCACGGTCATCTTGAATGCACAGCTGGTGGACGAGGCGATCCGAGACCTGGAAGCAGCCGAAGATCAGACGGCGCCGATTCTCCGCAGAGTTGACGCCCTGGTTCGAGAAGCCGACCGGCTTCGGACGATCCTCACCGACTTTCTACGATTCGCCGGGAGATTTCAGCTTGATCTCCAACCGACGGACTTGATTCGCGAAGTCGAGGATGTCTTGGATTTCTTCCACCCTCAAGTGAATGCCGCCGAAGTCGTCTTGAGACCCGACCTACCCACGGGCCCCCTGATGATCCCGATTGATGCGGGGCTCTTCAAGCAGGCATTGCTAAACCTCTTGATCAATGCCGTGCATGCCATGGAACAGAATCCGCCCGGCCACCCGCGGGAGCTCTTGGTCAGAGTGTTGGAAGGCTCAGAGGGTGCTGCGGTCCATGTCATTGACAGTGGACCGGGCGTGCCAGATGAGATCCGAGAGCGGATCTTCCACCCCTATGTGAGCGGGACACCCGGGGGCTCCGGGCTCGGGCTACCGACCGCAAGACGGATCATCGAGGAGCATGGCGGCCGGATCGGACTCGACGTGCTTCCTGGCCGCGGAAGCGACTTTTCGATCGTCCTGCCTCGATCGATCGCAAACGACGATACAGAGACCGCGAAGGACGATGGGATCAGTCAATCCAGTCCTTCGCCTTGAGTCGCTCCGGGACGTACGTCTCGGTCACATAGGAGATGTCCTTGGTGATCAGAGACTCGACTTCCATCTTGAATCCGTTGGTGAGCATCCTCTTGATCTCCTTCTGCCAGTGACGGCGATCCGCGAACCATGGATAGGCGGCAATCTGCTTCGCCCGATCGCGGTCCCGATCATTGAGCTCGATCTTCACGTCATCCGAGAGGTCGCACCGCTGGTAGTCATCGGACCGGATGCCGAGGTACTTCGCTTCCGGCACCGCCATCCGGCCGCTCTCGTACGCGAGGTTGATCGACCCCTGCTTGATCACGCTGTAGATGTAATGGCCCCAAGGATCACAATCCAGGAGGCAGTAGATTGGCAGCCCCAGTTCGGCGTTGAGCCGGTGCAAGAGTCGGCGAACGCCTCTCGGAGGTTGGCCAGATCCCTCGGTCAGGATGCAGTTGTGCGTCTCCCAGAATCGATCCTCGTTGAATCGACTCCAGACAGTGTCCTTCTCGACGTGAAGAACAAAGTCGGCCTCGCACTTCCCAAACTTCAAAACGCTTGGCTCACAGATGGATGGAATGGCGTAGCCACCCGTCCCCATGCGACGGCAATTGATCTCGTCGCCATTATCGAAGACCGTGATGTTGCCGACCATCGTCCCACGCTTCTTCGCGAAGACGTGCAGATTCTCTCGCAGCGAGTCGATGGCGACTTCGAGATCCTCCAGGACGACATCTGACTCGTCCTGCCCATCGAAGGTCTTCTCCTTCGTTCCGGCGATCGTGTGCAATGACTTGTAATACATGCCTCGAAGACTGAGCGTCTTACCCGACCGAACCAGATCGCGACAACCATCCGCAACCAGCAAGGTCTGCATGAACTTCTTCGCTTGCCCGAGATTGAAGAGGGTACGTCGCTGCTTGGCGTCACCCATCTCGAGCAGTCGTTTCGATTTGTTGAAATTGACGTTCGAGATGGACCTCGTCGGAACATCGACAAAGGGATCGGCGAGTTTGAGGCTCTGGCGAACCACGGATTCTCCAAGCCCCTCGATCCGTTCGACGGTCCTCGCATCCACCCGGAGTCGATCGGCCTGATCGGCCTTCGAACCACCCCTTCGGACATCCGACCCCGTCGCCTTCGTTTTCTTTTTCGAGGAAGCGGCCACCTTCGACTTGCCGGCCCCGGCAGCCTTGGCGCCAGCCTTCCGCTTGGGAGACTCGGACTCGCTCTTCCCTGGTTCACCTGCCGGCTTCAGTGCCATTGAACTCGACTCTCCCCGCTGATTCGCGGAATTCTCAACCGTTGCTTCCGGTGGTGTTGGTTCGTTTCTTCTGACCGACCTTCTTGCCCGTTTTCTTGATGGTCTTCTTGCCGGTCTTCTTGCCGGCTTTCTTGAGGATCTTTCCTCGCGTCTTCATCGGAGGCGAGTCACTCGCGAAGAGGCTCTCGGCGACCTGCTCCGCTTCGACCCCTGCCTCAGGGCCGTCCTTGGTTGCATCGATGATGATCACTGAGTCGTCGACGGCGAGTCGTCCGCCGTCATCAACCACGCGTCCCTCATCGTCGAGTTGCTGGTCAGCCTCCGCGGTCTTCCGACTGGCGATCGCCTCGAGGGCGTCCCGGATACCACCCGCGTCAGAACCCGTGATCCGTTGGCAGGCCATCGAGATTTCACCGATATATCGAGTGAAGACATTGCGACGTTCGGACTCCCGTCGCATCTTTTGGCGGCGCCGAAGATAGGTCCCAAGTTTGCGACCGCACTCTTGGAGCGCCAAACGCATTTCCTTGCGAATCTCGTCGTAGTCGGCGATGGCTTCCTTTGACTCGCTGGTGAAAGGCACCCAAGTACTTGCCATGTGGATCATCACCACCACCGGTCCGGAGGGGAGGCTGCCACGCGCTTGCTGGAGTCCGTAATTTCTCCATCCGGCTTCGATCACCGCCTTGAATGAACAGCATGCCGACTGCTGATAGAGCAATGGCACCCGATTGGCAAAGCGAATCACCCGGCCAAGTTCATCACCCGGCAAATTTCCGCCATAGGCGATCCCAACTTCGATCTGGAATGGATTGCCACGATAGACCGCGGCGGGCCGAGTACTCGCCGCGAAGAACTCGGCTCGTACCTCTTTGAGAAGCCCGGCGAGCATCGCCTTGGTGCCGATGGGCACCAGACAGTCCGTCGGCGGCGACATGATCTTGGCCGCTTGGATTCCCTGGTAGAGCGCCTCTGCTTGGGTGTGGCCCACTTGCTTGATCCAAGTGCGATCGGTCAGATCAGCATGAGCGCAAATCTGTTTGGCGACCCTCGGCCCTACCCGGCAGAAGTCCTCCTTGAAGAATGCCCCCAACTGCGTGCGTTCCGTCCGTTCCAGCATCTGGATGAGCGTTCCAAGTTCGATCCCTTTGGGATGCGGCTTGATCTCTTTCGCTTCCGGGGGGAGTTCATCGACCGCCCTCGGGTACTCAATCTGCTCGTTGGCCGGGGTTACATAGGTAAATCGAGCATGGGGATTCGCGATCGCCGTTTGCTCGAGGTATTCGTCGACGGATGCCCGCCCCTTCTGATACCGGCCTTCGAGCTCGATGGTGACCTGCGTTCCATGGCCTTCGGCGAAGAGCACGTCATCCTCCGCGTGCTCCGTTTCGCTGATCACCTCGGCGCGATTCCGCGCGGTGTCCATCTTCAGAAGAACCTCATGCGCCGGTTTCCGTCGGCTGGTCTTCGAGATAATCAGAACCGGCTTCCCGGTGGTCATGAGCCCGTACATCCCGGCGGCGGAAATTCCGATCCCCTGCTGACCCCGGCTCATCTTCATCCGATGGAACTTCGATCCGTATAGCAACTTCCCGAAGATGTTCTCAATCTGCTTCCGAACGATGCCTGGACCATTGTCACGAATTGTGACTTTGAACCTGGTTTCCGCGATTTGGAGGAGTTCAACGCAGATGTCGGGCAGAATCCCCCCCTCTTCGCAAGCATCGAGCGCATTGTCGACCGCCTCTTTCACGGTGGTCAGAAGCGCTTTTCTAGGGTTATCAAAGCCCAGCAAGTGGCGGTTCTTGGCGAAAAACTCGCTGACCGAGATCTCCCGCTGCTTCGACGCCATTTCTTCGGCGGTCGCGCGGCTCCCGATCTTGCCGGAGGACTTCTTCGGTGGGGTTGGTTGGGTCACAGTGCTCGGCATTCCATTGCTCACGACGCGGTCTCGGATCTTCACCCGAACGGGATGAACCAGCCAGTGGAGAAGGCGGGCGTACCCGGAGACGAGGCGGCTTCCTGCCGCCTGACTAAGAAAGTACCGGATTCCGGGCTCGAGCGACGAATCCGAATGGCTTTCCCCCCGATCGGGACTCTATCCGCTATCGTCCCCCACCCACCGCGGCCGATCCGCGGTCTTGCCGAATTTCCACTCTGGAGTGGATCGGCCTCCGGACTCGTTCGCAAGCCAGTGGAGATATCAATTGGAAACCACCCTCATCATTTTGAAGCCCGACGCCGTTCAGCGGGGTCTCATGGGACGCATCATCAGCCGATTCGAAGACAAGGGTCTTCAAGTCGTCGGCGCGAAGTTCATGAAGATCAGCGATGAACTGGCGGCGACCCACTACGCCGATCACAAGGAACGCCCGTTCTACGCCGGCTTGGTCGGATTCATGACGTCCTCCCCGGTACTCGTCCTCGCCCTCCGTGGCAACGGTGCCATTGCCATCTGCCGCTCAATGATGGGCGCGACCTTTGGATTCAAGGCTGATGCGGGAACGATTCGAGGTGATTTCGGGGTCTCGAGCTCGTTCAATCTCATCCACGGCAGCGACAGCCCGGACGCCGCCAGTCGTGAGCTCGGGTTGTTCTTCAGCGACGGCGAGGTTCTTGATTGGGCGCGGCCCGGCGATGCTTGGGTCTACGACATGTCCTCTGGCAGTCCCGAATGAGCCAACGGCCGTGAAAAAGCGGCCGAAATCCAAATGAACGAGGCGGGGCCGATCAACGAATCACGTTGATCGGCCTGTCTCTTTTTGTCGTTCTGGAAATCTCGCCCTTCGGAACGACCAAGGGTTCTGGCATGGATGAAGCCGTATTCCGACCATCACCGCCTGTTCTCGGTCCTCAGCCCCAACATCACGGTGCAACCGAGCGAGCCAAGAGTGCGAATATCGAAGAGAGACGCCAGAGAAGAATCCGAACCAGACGAGGCGGCGAAGCGTACGAAGAGTGCGGCCAACAGGTCGTCACCTTGCACGACCCGCCACTCCGATCAGGGTGAACGGAGGAGTTTCGACGGGTCATCGACGTGAGTGTTCGCGTCGGATTCCAAGAGGTGGCACAACACACGGGGGGCTCAGGTCGTCAGGACCGAGATCACAAGACCATGCCACGAACTCAAGACACTATTTCATTGATCGGACGGAACTCGCCCCTGGAACGAGCCCGGTCCAGAGCCAGAACATCCGGACCAGGTCTCACCAGCCCTCGCGGAAAGCCCAGCGACGGAACCCGGGCGGGTAGACGATCCGCCACCAAAGACCTCCGTCAACTTTCTCGGAGGGAGGAGCACTTCCTCGGCAGACTCCTTGAGAAGGAAATTGACTTCACCGATGCGCCCATCTTCCAGCACGAAGATGCGGAAAGAACGATCTTCGGGCTCGACGAAGTGGAACGACCTGACGTCACGTGGTACCGCCCGCTGATGGACGACCTCATTCCCACTCGAAGCCGAACGGATGCCCCGCGAAGCGGCAAGTCGGTCTTGCTCACGGGAGCCCAGGAGCGAATCCTCTTCCTCAAATTCAACTACGCCCGCTTTCGCATGCGAGCGGTCCAGATCAAAATTGGAAGTGGCCGCCCCGATCTCGCGCAAGCCCGCGACCTCCTGCAGTGGCACACAATCGCGGCCGGCTTCCGAGAGCAGATTGCCGAAACCAACCTCGCACTGGTACTCGCGATGGCCAAACGCATCCGCATCATGGACGGCGAATTCGCCGATCTCGTGAGCGAAGGAAACATGGCGCTCATGAGGTCGGTCGATAAGTTTGACTGCGAACGGGGCTTCAAATTCAGCACCTATGCATGTCGCGCCATCCTCAAAGCCTTCAGTCGGCACGGCATGAAGAGCACTCGTCATCGTCAGCGATTCATCACCGACTTCGACCCTGCCTTTGAACGATCGGATCATCTCGAGACCCGACGGGCTGAATTCATCGCCGACTCCGCCGCAGAAGTCCGGCATCTTATGGATACCAACGAAGCTGATCTCACGTTGGTGGAACAAACCGTCATCGGGCATCGGTTCGGAATCGGCGCCCCAAGCCAGGCGCCGACCCTGACACTCGAGCAGGTGGGGCAAATCATCGGCGTCACCAAAGAGCGGGTCCGTCAAATCCAGAACAAGGCACTTGAAAAACTGCGCTCAACTATCGAGGAACTGCAAAGTCCGGAAGAGTTTAAACGGCCCCGGGACAACTGAGCGTTCCGAAACAGATTTGACCCTCCATTCCAGTCGCCCCGTATCTCCATTTGATGATGATGCGGGGCGGCTTGTTTATCGCTCAAATCGAGCGACGATCGTGTCGTGCCAGCAGTGGGATCACGAGGGCGGTACAGCAGAGATGCATGATCGCAAACCCGGCAATGACACTCGCGTATCCGAAGCTTGAACCTTCACCGTCTCCAAGCATGTGGATCAGGAGACCGGCGACTGAAACGCCAAGCAAGAAACCGATGTCCCCAGCAGCACGAAATCCCCCCATGCCGACGAGTCCACCATGAAGCCGATCGAGGAGTGCGAGTGACGTCGGGAGCAACGTTGCGCCCCCGACGCCAAGGAGCAACATGGTGGCAGAGAGGCTCGACAGATCGCTGGCCGCCATGGGGAGAACAAAAAGCCCGATCGCGAACGTGACCCCTCCGACGGCCCGCACGAACAGATCACCGAACCGATCGGAGATCCAACCTGCAGGGATCGCCCCCAGCCCCATGAGTAAAAGCACCGATCCGATCAATCCCCCGCGAAGGGAAGGCTCCAAACCAACGGCTTCCGCCAAGAAGAGCCCGAGCGTTCCAGTGAGCAGTCCACCGGCGGCCCGATCGGCGCCCGCCATCAGCATCAGCGGCCAGAGCGGCGCTTTGGCCTTCTGAGTCGGTTCTGGTTTTGATTCCTCTTCGGTCGAAACCGCGGCGATTCCCTCGAGCCGTCGAAGTCGATTTCGACAGGCGAATGCGATGATGCCGGCCATCAGACACGCCGCCGCACCAACGAGGTAGACCGTCCGAGCAGCATCCTCGGACCCCGAATCTCCCGCAAGTTGTCCGCCAAGAATCGCGCCTCCACCCAGCGCCATGCTCAAGAGTGCCGCCCCAAATCCGAAACGGAGCCCGGCCCCCCGCCGCCGGCCGGCCTGCCCGATGAGATCGAAAACCACGGCGAAAACCATGACATCCGCCGCGCCTTCCACGGCACGCAGCAAGATCGTCGGACCGAATCCAATCGGGAGCCACATCGCCGCGAGGAGCGCCGCGTCGGCAACCGCGGCGATCGCGACCGCCAGAATCGGTCGACCGCGTCGCATCGCGACCCGAAGAAGCGGCAGCGCGCACAGTCCACCAACCAGATTGATCGAGATAAACGCATGCGACAAGCCTGGATCGACGTCGTACCGAACAACCAGAAGTTCCTCAAGAATCGGAACGACCATGGCATCCGGAAGGGCCGTGAGAACCAGAAGCAGTCCGATGACCAAAACGTCACCTGGCTGGCGATTCCGGATGCGAGGCCCTTCGACTTCGTTCTTTGAGGGTTGCTGAGCTGAGGTCAAGAGATTCCGACCCGCTAAGGGGATGCATGGACGATCGAGGGGAGATTCGCGAGTCCGAGGATACCGGGGAAGGGGTACACTCTACGGCCGTTAAAACCGCATCGAAGCCAAACTGGAACGGGTTTCGATGATGTTCAGTGGAAGGATGCCGCCATGCTCGACAAGGTCTTCGATTCACCGTCCGCGGCACTCGCGGATCTCGTAGAAGCTGGCATCACGGTCGCGGTGGGTGGCTTTGGACTCTGTGGTATCCCTGAGCAGTTGATCACGGCCCTCCGAGACACCGGGGTTCGTGATCTGGTCGCCGTCAGCAACAATGCTGGCGTAGACGACTGGGGCCTTGGCCTGCTCCTCAAGACGAGGCAGATCCGCAAGATGGTATCGAGCTACGTCGGTGAGAACGCCGAGTTTGAGCGGCAGTTCATGGCCGGCGAATTGGAAGTTGAATTCAACCCCCAGGGGACACTGGCCGAGCGAATGCGGGCTGGCGGCGCGGGAATCCCCGCTTTCTTTACCAAGACCGGAGTCGGAACCCTCGTCGCCGAGGGAAAGGAGACTCGAGACTTCGATGGCGAAACGTATGTCATGGAGCGGGGAATCCGAGCTGATCTGTCCCTCGTAAAAGCGTGGAAGGCCGATCGAAGTGGCAATCTGGTCTTCCGTCGGACCGCGAGAAACTTCAATCCGATGGTGGCTGCTTGTGGGAAGCACACCGTGGTCGAGGTCGAAGAGCTCGTCGAGATCGGCCAACTTGATCCGGACGGGATCCACACGCCTGGCGTCTACGTGGACCGGATTGTGGTCACGGGGTCCGAGAAGCGAATCGAGCAGAGAACAGTCCGCCCCGGGTAGGCAAACTCAAAATTCTGGCTTTGTGACCGCGCTAGGTCCCCCAAGTGATTAAAAACTAGGGTTCTCAGTCCAGAATCCGGCCGCAACCCCGGATTCATGTGTCCTTCGTGCCATATTCTCTCCGCTCCCGCGTTCCTCTTCTCGAGGACCAAGATCCTCCGATCGATGGCACCCTGCAGGCCCTGTCGTGCTTGCCAGAGTGTCTCAAGCCTGTTCTCGTCAGGAGTTCCAGAACCATGCCGTTCCGAAGATTCAAGACCTATCTCCTCACTGCTGTCATCTCCGCTGGATCGGCATTCTCGATCGCGGCACCGGCCCAGGCCCAGTTCGGCGCGCAAGCCGGTTTTGCCGATTCGTTTCGGCCTGAATTCCTCGATCGAGACATGCCTCTCTTCGTGGAAATCCTGAAGCTCGAAAACTGGCAACGGCCCATCGTCGAGGTCCTTCTGCAGGACTACATGATCTCCTTCGAGTCCGGGGTTGACGATGTCAAGAACAAGATGCGGGCGCTTCAGGGCCGAATTGGCAACGCCCGTCCCGACACCGTGATGGAACTGATTCTGGAACCGCTCGAAGATTGGGACACAGAGCGGACCGCGTTGGGAGCCCTCTTCCTCAACAATGTCAGGGCGCAACTTACTGGCGACCAGATTTCTCGCTGGCCTCGATTCGAACGAACCATCCGCCGGGAGAAAGAACTCCCGAAGGGTGAATTGATGGGCGAGTCGGTGGACCTCTACACCCTCATTCGCACGATGCGTTTCCCATACGAGATTGAGGAAAGCCTCGATCCGCTCCTCGTCGAATACGAGTTGTCGCTCGATTCAGCGCTCTCGATGCGGGCAGCGAAGATCGCATCGCTTCAAGAACAAATCAAGGATGCCATGGCCGCCATGGACTTCGAAGGAGGGCTTCGCGCCACTGACCAGATCATGACCGCGAGGGTGTTCGTACGACGTGTCCAAGATGAACACATCGAGAAAATTTCGACCGCGCTTCCCCCCGAATTAGGCGAGAAATTCCGCCGTGCGGCCCTCCTCGAGGGTTATCCGCGAGCTTTCCGACCGACGCCGATCCCCCGTCTCATCGAGTCGATCCGTAGCCTCACTGACCTGAGCGAAACCCAGGTAACCCAACTCGACGACATCGAGGCCGATTTCTTGCTTCGACTCGAGAACCTCGAGCTGAAAATCGTCGAGGCCTACCGGACTCACGAACCCGGTGAATCCCGCGAAAAAGTTCAACGGATGATTGACCGTCGCAATGGGAAGGCAATTGATCGAATCACCAGCGTCGCCGATCGACTCATTGCGGAGAAGAACGACCTCGTGGAGGAGACCCGACGTCGGATTCTTGCGATTCTCAGCCCGGAACAAACGGCGGGCATTCCTGGAAACGGATCAAAGTCAAACCGAGTTCCAGTGCTCGATGGTGTTGAACTTGACGAGAACGGGATCGCGAAACAAAAGACCCGAACGCTGGCACCAGGCAAGAACAATCAGAATCGACCGATGTTCAAGAGCCCCGGCGGCGCAAGCAAAGAGGGAAGCAGATCCGGCGGCGCGAGTTCCCTTGATCCCACGGGGTCTGGCAAAAGCGGCAAGAGTGGCGACCGCGACTGATGCAGTTCCAGACAACCTTTTCTCGCAGTCGATCAACGATCTCTGCGGGACGCATTGAAGCAAGGCCATCGTGAGCGAGCAAATCGGCGAAGAAACACGGTTCAAGAACCCCGTTGATTTTGGTGGTGACACCGAGATCGCGACTCCTGAGATTACGCTGGAGGTTCCCGGTGAACCTGCATCGGAGCCTGGGGATGGCGTGGATCTGGAGCGACTTCGACTCCTCGGTATCGAGGTCTTCGATGGTATTCCAGACCTCGACACAGACGCTGCGGCGCTCCTCCCTCCAGAAGTGGCGGTTCGTCTCCGAGTGGTGCCGATCTCGATGGATCGCGGCGCTATTCGAATCGCCATGCTCAACCCGCTCGATACGGAAGCAGTGGATGAGGTCGCGATTCGAACATCACGAGAAGTCGGCCGAGTGGGCCTCGAAGCCCCGTCCTTTGCGGAACTGATGAAAGCCGCCTACGGGACGACTGCGGCAAGGATGGCCGAGAGCCTCGCCGCCGATGATGGGGTCTCCAGTGAGAACGAGCACAATCTAGACGCCATCGAAGCTGACGACGTCCATCAGATGGCCGAGCAGCCCTCGCTCATCAACTTGGTCAATCTGGTGCTCTTGGAAGCGATTCAGTCGCGCACCAGTGATGTTCACGTCGAACCGTTCGAAGACGAGCTCAAGGTGAAGTACCGGATTGATGGTGTCCTCCGGGAACAACCCTCGCCGCCGAAGCACCTTCAGGCCGCACTGGTGGGCCGAATCAAGATCATGGCCCACATGAATATCGCAGAGCGATATATCCCCCAAGACGGCCACATTTCGCTGCGATTCGAAGGCCGAAAAGTAGATATCCGAGTCTCAACCGTGCCGACGCTCTACGGCGAATCGGTGGTCATGAGAATCCTCGACAAATCGTCACTCCCGCTCGATCTCAAGAGTCTCGGTATGGCCGAGCGAGATCGAAAAACGATGGACCAGTTGATCGCGAAACCCCACGGGCTGGTTCTGGTCACCGGACCGACCGGTTCGGGCAAGACGACAAGCCTGTACGCCGGGCTCAGCAAACTCTACGACCCGCGCAAGAAAATCATCACGATTGAAGATCCCGTCGAGTACGAACTCAGTGGCATCAACCAGATCCCGGTGAATCCAAAGCGAGGCCTGACTTTCGCCTCCGGCCTTCGCTCGATCCTCCGTCAAGATCCCGACGTGATCTTCGTCGGTGAAATCCGCGATGCAGAGACGGTCGACATCGTGATTCGATCGGCACTCACCGGTCACCTTGTGTTCTCAACGCTGCATACCAACGACGCCATCTCATCGGTGGGCCGAATGATCGACATGGGTGCCGAACCGTACCTTGTCGCATCGGTGCTTGAGGGCATCCTCGCCCAGCGACTCGGCCGACGTATCTGTAATCACTGCCGAACCGAAGTTCCGATGACCGAGGATCTGATGCATCGGCTTCCCCCTGAAGAATCCAGCCGGTTCGAGGGAAAGATTTCCATCGGAACGGGGTGCGAGAAATGCTCCAACACTGGATTCCGTGGGCGGATCGGGTTCTATGAATTGGTTCGAATCTCTACACCCCTCCGCGGCGGAATCTCGGAAGGCCGATCCTTGATGGAACTCCGGAAGACGCTTGGCGACGATTTTGTCTCGATGCGAGAAGATGGCATCCGGAAGGCGATTGAGGGACTTACGACACCGGAGGAAGTACTTCGGGCCACTCAAGATGTCGATGATTTCGGGGCTTGATTCAATATGCCGGCCTTTGCATACCAGGGAATAGACGAACAAGGACGAGCGGTGTCTGGAACCATCACCGCGAGCAGCCGTGATGTCGCCATGGAGCGCATCCGTGCGCTGCGGCAGCAAGCGACCGAGATCATCGAGTCGGAGACGGACGCGACATCATTGAAGACGCCCAGCCGGCCCACGATCTCGGCCGTCGAACTCGCAAACCTGATGCGGGAACTCGCCACGGCGGTGGAAGCCGGGCTCCCGCTGATGCAGGGGCTGGTCACGGTTCGTCGTCAAGCCGCGAATCCTCGACAGGAAGTGATTCTCGATTTTCTCATTGAGCGTGTGGAAGCGGGCAAGCCCTTGCACGAAGCATGCAGCGAATACGGTCTTCCCTTCGACGACATGGTGGTCGGCATGATCCGAGCGGCCGACGCGTCGGGCAAAATGCACGAAGTCCTCCACCAGCTCTCTGATCTTCTGGAACGCAGTGTTGAAGTTCGTCGCGAACTCGTCGGCGCCACGATCTACCCCATGATCGTGATGGTGATCATGGCGATCAGCGTGGTGATCTTCGTCACCATTTTGCTTCCAAAACTGATGGTTCCCCTGCAGGCCCAGAACGTCCCGCTCCCTTGGCCAACTCAGGTCTTGCTTGCGATCGCCGACTTCTTCGCTGCCTGGTGGTGGTTGATGATTGCCGGGGCAGTTGGAGGCTTCTTCGGCTGGCGGGCATGGACGGCCATCCCCGCAAACCGACGGATTGTTGACGGTTTGCTGCTCCGGGTTCCCTTGCTGGGAAATCTGCTTCGGGACATTGCCGTCGCCCGTTTCACCCGAACCCTTGGAACGCTTTGTTCTGCCGGCATCCCGATCTTGACCGCCCTCGGCATTGTTCGAGACACGCTGGGAAACACGGTCCTGATGGATGCCATCGACGAAGTTCGCGAGCGGGTCACCACTGGCGGATCACTGGCCACACCACTGGAACGATGTGGCCATTTCCCCCCTCTGCTCGTCCAGATCGTCAACATCGGTGAACGATCTGGCCGCTTGGAAAGCATGCTCCTTCATGCTGCCTCGGCTTTCGATCGGCAAGTGAACAACAGCCTCAAGATCTTCACCAAGGCACTCCCGCCCGCCATGCTCGTCATCATGGCCTGCGTGGCGGCCTTCGTACTCTCCGCCATTCTCCTGCCACTGCTCGAAATGCAGCAGGCCGTCGCCGGTGGTCGATGACACATCATCGATCCCCGTCCTTGTCCCTTCTGGCCGACCGATCCTAAAACCCTTGATCCGGACCGACCCTCCATGCAACGCACCATGACCACGCATCTGACTCGATCTCAGGCTCCTCGACGAGGCTTCAGTCTTCTCGAAGTCATCATTGCGGTGACCATCGTCGCCCTCCTTGCCACCTTGGTCGTTCCCCGACTCACCCGCTTTTTAGCTGGCGCGAACGAAGACAAGGCAACGGCCGAAGTCAACAGCTTGGCGAACGCGGTCAGGCTCTACATCACTCAGAACACCACCGGCAACCTCAACGACGACTTCACCTTGGAAATGCTCGTCGAAGGCGATGATCCGTACCTCGACAATGCCTCCGACCTCATCGATCCGTGGGGAACCTCCTACGACATCGTGATCCCCGGCGAGCAAAACATCGAATTCGACGTGATTTGTTACGGCCCCGACCAGAAACAGGGCGGCGGCGACGACATCATCCACGGCAAACGCTGATTCCATCGGAACCCGACACTGAACCTCCGAACGTCCCATCCTCTTCCGAAATCACAGCGCGGCTTCACGCTGATCGAAGTGATCATTGCCGCGGTGCTGCTCGTTATTCTGGGCACGATTTTGGTACCGAGAATGTCCGGTATGGCGAGGGGCGAACTCGATGTCGCCATCGAAAGCGTGGGGACCATCGTCGCCACGTTCGCCTTTGCTGAAGCCACCGACGAGAAACTGGTCGCCCTGAGTTACAGCGACGAGAATCGAAGATTTGACGTTTTCGTGCTGGCGGCGGGCGATTCCGGGGAGATTGACTGGCGGCCGCTGACGCTAGCGCCTTCCCTTATTCTTCCCGACCAAATCTCCTTTACCCGCGTGACGATCGATGGCGCCGCCTACGATCCAAGAGACTGGTTTGTCGCCTCCAGTCCAAGTGGACTCCGGCCGGATATCCGAATTCGACTCGAATCGGAATCGGGCGACGGTGCTGAGGTGGCGTTGCTCCCCCACGGTCTTGGACCAGTGATCATTCGCGACGGCGATCCGAATCCCCCGTTGCTGCGAGAACGTGCCGACCTCAACGAAATGGGCGCTGATCGGGAGGACTGGTGAAGACACGAATGCATATCTGCAGACCGAATTGCCGTCGGCGATCGGGCTTCGCCCTGCTTGATGTCGTCATCGCTGGCGTCATTCTTGCCATTGGTCTTTCAACCATCTTCTCGATCACTTCAAAATCACTGACCCTCCAAAGAGACGGTGAAGTTCGAGTGATGGCTGCCGGGATGCTCGACAACCTCCTCAGCGAGGTGTTGCTCGAAGGACCAGCCGATTACCCGAATCTCCACTCATCTTCCGGCCGGGGCGAATTCCCGTACGAAGAATTTGAGTTTCGGCTGCAAATCTCAGACCCCGGCGTCGGAGAGCCGTACCGAGTGTTGGCGACTGTCACCCACGACACCGGCCGTTCATTCGATTGTGAAACATTGATCGCCGGAAAACTGGGCGAAGAGCCCGACCCCATCCGTCTCCCTCAGGAACCAATTGATCGCGAGGCTCGTTATGAAGAAGCATTCGATCGCTAGCCGTCGACAGGGCTTCACCCTGATCGAACTCGTCTTGGCCGGTGTCATCTCGGCACTCGTGCTCCTGACGGTCGTGACCACGCTCTCCCAAGTTGGACGGGCGAGAGAGATCTCTCGAGTCCGACTTCAAGCGTATCTCCGCGCCGATGCCGCACTGAATTCGGTCCGACGAGATCTCACCGCGGTCCTCCGAGATTCAGACCTCTTCAATACTCGTGTCATGCTCTACGACGGTTCGAAGACCGTCCGCCGTGAGGGACGGATGGACCTTGATCGAGACGAGATCCTGATCTTCAACACCCGGCTCGAACCCTTGGGCGCCATCGACTACAACGGCGAAGGTGGCGAATACGAGACGCAATATCGGATCGACGAGGACCGATTTGGAACCGCACTCTGGCAGCGCCGGGATCCAGTTCCGGATGACATTCCAGCCGGCGGCGGTGTCGTGACGCCCATCGCCGAAGGGGTCATCGGACTCCAGATCGAAGCCTATGACGGCCAGGAATGGTTCGATGCCTGGGACTCAGACATCGATGGACTACCGTGGGGATTCCGAATTTCGGTGAGCTCCTCCGGTAACAACGACGGCTCGATCGACGCCGATGGCCGCGGCATCGTGACGCTCCAGACGCACGTCGCGGTCGACCGGATCATCCCCCCGTATTACGAGCCCGAAGAAGAGGAAGAAGAGATCATCGAGGAAGAAGAGTCACCTGATTCTATGGGCGGCGGCGGTGGCGGCGGCGGTGATGCTGCTGGAGGACGCGGTGGTCTGGAGGGCGCTCGCGGCGGCATGAGAGGAGGACCTGGAGGACGTGGAGGACCCGGAGGTCGTGGAGGCCCTGAGGGCCGCGGGGGTCCTGGCAATCAGGGCGGACCGGGTCTTGGCGGTGGACGCCGAGGCGGTGGCGGTCGAAGCGGCGGTTTCACGCCACCAACCGGTAATTTCATCCCCACTCCTGTTGGACAAAATCCCTCAAACGGACGCGGCGGTAGTTCTCAATCCACGGGCAGCAACAATTGACCAAAAGCGAAACCCGCTCAGGACACACCCGTTGCATTCGACCGCGAGCGCGTGGGTCGGCGACCATCGTCGTTCTCTGGTCGATCGCCATCGCCTCGGTGATCGTTGCGGCAACGCAGATGGTCACGTGGCGAACGACGGTGCTCGGCCGAGCCGCCCTTGGCCGGGTCCAAGCTCGCTGGGCAGCTCGCGCAGGCATGGAACGGGTGATCGCGACGCTGGCATCTCATACCGAGACGCCGGATGCCGAGGATCCAATGTCAGTGGTCAGAGATCTTGAATTCGATTGGGAAGGAAGTCTGGAAACCGGCGGATGGGACATCCGTCACGTTGCTGAAGGAGAGGAATTCCGGGGACCGCTCGATCTTCATTCCCGCCTCAACATCAACTCAATCACCAAGCTGCAGTTACTAGAACTTCCCGAGATGAACATCGACACCACGGATGCGATCCTCGATTGGAGAGACGAAGACGACGAAGTCCAGGGAATCGGCGCGGAGCGAAGTTTCTACGAAGGCCGAGACCTTGGGTACGTCCCGAGAAACGGCGCATTCAAGTCGATCACCGAGCTCGAATTGGTCGCAGGCGCGTGGCCAGAGTACATCCGAGGCGAAGATTGGAACCTCAACAATCGCCTCGACGGCAATGAGGATGACGGCGAAAGCTCCGCGCCAGACGATGACTTCGACGGTCGGATGGACTCCGGATGGGCCGGCTATCTCACGGCAAGGAGTATCGATTCGCCACTGGGCCGGAGCGGGTATCCCAAGATCAACCTGGCGGATACCTCGGTGGAGGAACTCATGGAAACGACCGGGGTCGATGAGGCGCAAGCGGACGCTCTGATGACCTACGGAGCAACCCCGAACGCCCTCATGGGATCCTTGCTCGCCATCGATCTCGCCGAACTCGTGGGCGCCCCAGCCGCATCAAGCACCTCTTCAAGCCGCAGAACCACCGGTCGGAGCAGTGGCCGATCGAACAACACCGAGCAGGACGCGGTCGCATCGCTCTCGCCGGAACAGCTTCGCGCGGTTTTTGCCGAATGCACGACCACCTCTTTTGAGGGGCCGGAGGTTGTCTCCGGAAAAGTGAACCTCAATACGGCCGGTCCCGAGGTCCTGCGGATCATTTTCAATGGTGATTCCGCGGTGGCAGAATCGATCATGGCGTACCGGCAGTCGCGGGCGGAGGGGATCACGAGTATTGTGGACCTCTTGGAACTGCGTCGTATCGATCCAGACGTACTCGCAACGGTCGCAGACCAGCTCGACGTGACCGGCTGGGTTTATTCGATCTCCAGCCGTGGTAAATCCACAACTGGGCAAGAGGTGGAAATCCACGCGGTACTTGATCGTTCGACTCTTCCCGTGAAGATCATCGAATACCGAGAAGACTGATGTCGAAACGCCGAATTGAATTTGAGTCCAACCTCACCGCCGTCTGTAGACGCCGCGGAGACGGCTTTCGAGTCGCCATTTTCCGTGGGAACGGCTCTAAGTCGATCGAGGACACCTTCTGGTGTTCCCCCAGTGATCTTCGCACCCGTCTCGAAACCGCCCAATGCGGCCGAATTCTGGCGATTCTCCCCTCCTCGGCGAGTCTCGTCCGGACAATTCACACCCCGCCGGGCAATCCCGCCCAAGTGGAAGCGGCCATTCGACTCGAAGCAGAGTCGCGAATGCTCGGGGCGACGCCCGTTCATCGCTCTGGAATCGCAGTTCTCGGACGTGAGTCGGCTCACCCGACTGGCCTCGTGGTTGCCTGGCCAGAGGCCATTCACGTCGATTTTCCCGTGCTGGATCCTGGCATGGAAGTCCGCTGGGTACCCGAAATTGCCTGCCTCGCCTTCCTCGCCGGAGAAGAATCGGATTCTCTCTGCGCCATCCTTGATGCGGACGACACCGCCATGGCCGCGGTCATTCCAACCGAGCATGGACCATCCTTCCGGGCCGCCCGAAGCCGTGAGCAGGATGACGAGGGTCTCGAATCGAGACTCCGACCCTTGGTCGTCGAAAGTTTGCTGAGTGAAGGAACTCCGACCACCCGGATCGAATCCACGATCAAGTTGATGTTCGAGGGCATCGAGGCCCGAACCATCGACCATTCACTGGTCATTGCACCCGGGGCAGATGATCTTCTCCGCAAGATCGTGACCAACGCGTCCGTGGCGATCGACGGTTCCGCACCCGCGGATGATCGGATCATCCTCGCCGCGTTGGGCGTCGCTGATGGGCCACTGTCGACGCTCGCTGGAATGCGAGAGTTCGAGATTCACGAGCGTCCGGGATTCGTCCGGGGGCTTGCGAACCGACTTTCCGAAGGACGCACCGCGGTCTCAGTTGGCATGGCGGCCCTCATTCTGATTCTTCTGGTCCCGCTGGCAGGTGCCGGGCTCCGGCTCATGATCATGCGGGCCAAGGTGGCGGACCTTCAGGTTCTGCAGACGCATGTCGAGAAGGTGGACAATCTGCAGAAGGTGTACCGGGAGCTCGACCGCCAAGCGTGGAGCATGACCAAACTTCTCGGTGACGTCTCCAATCTCATGCCGGAATCCATCGAACTGGAATCCATCAACATCCAACACGGTGAACCGCTGGTCATCGGAGGCTACGCCAAGGCGAGCCGAGATCAAAGCGGTGCTGATGCCGTGTTTGAGTTCAACAAGAGACTGCGAGAGAGTGGGTTGCTCGCGAACTCCGGTCCCGAATCATCGATCGAGGAGCCTGACGGGCGGGGTTATTCCGAATTCAAGATCACGGCCGAGATCGATGATGCACTCCGCATGGTGCGGTACACCGCCGGTGAGGACTACGCGATCACGTCCTATTCCGAACGACGCTACGGACCGGTCGACGAGGACGGGTTCCTCCTCGAAGGCGATGCGGCGCAAGCGGCCTTGGATGCTCGCATTGAAGCAGGATTGACCGGCATCACATCAACCCCGACGGCCCCACCGGTGACTGGAAACTCCGGACGGTCATCCGCCGTCGCGACCGAACGCACCTCGGAGGCGGAAGCATCCTCTGAATCTGAGACCCCCCGTGAATCCAGCAGATCCACTCGACCGTCGAGCCGAGGAGACGCACCTCCCTCGCGAAGCAACCCTTCGAGTCGATCCGCCGCACGGAACTTCGTGACCGAAGTGCCAGATCCAATTTCTCCCGAGGAAATTGGGACGTTGAGTAACGCCGAAGCAAAGGATCGGCTCAGCAAAGTGGCCAGTGCGAAGCTCATGCCAGGCTTGGATGATGAGACCAAGGCAAGGCTTCGAGAAGAATTCAAGCTGATCATGGCCCGAGTTCGGGAGACTGCCAAGTGAAACAAAAATCCACTCGAACAACTTCCGAAAATGAGCCGGATCTAGTCGACCGCTTCCTTGAACTCCAGCCGATCTGGCGACTCATCGGCGCGGCCGCGATGGTGCTCATCGCGATCTTGGTGTGGGACGAATACGTCGGCCCGACGGCCGAGAGCTGGAACAACGAGAGCAATCGGATCTCCAGCACCATCGAGCGGGCGAGATCACTCGATCGGACCACCGATCCGAAGATCCAACGCCTTGCCACCGCACTCGGACCCATCGAAGTACCAAGATCAGCCGCACCTGGCGCCACCCGCCTCGAGTCGACGGTCAGCGAGATCTGCTCGCAGTATGAAATCGTCCCCAAGATCGACGGACGAACTGGGAGCAAACTCCCGAGCAGCAGCCCCCTGAGTGCCATGGCCGGTGGCCGAGTGGAGAGAATCATCTGCGAATTGGAGTTCGTCTCCGACTCCGAAACCGTCGCCGAGGTGATTCGCGACCTTGAAGCCGAGCCCGAAATCGAATCAATTAGTTCCCTGAGGTTAAAGCTCGTCGATGACGGACCCGAACTCGAGGTCCGAATCATGGTCGAGGCTTGGATTGTTCCGCGGAAGAAAACATGAGTCGAGTCTCATTCAAATTCTCGTCGCTCTCCGGGGTCCGGATGTCCGGCCCCCTGATCACCAGTCTGCTGGCCGTCGCCATCGCCGTCAGCGTCCTGCTGATCGAAGTGCCCGGGCTCCTCTCCGCGGTCGCGACGCCCTCATGGGCGGATGACGCCGGCGATCCCATGGCGGTATTGGCGGCGAACCATGCCGAACAGGCCGAGATCAACCGCCGAAGATTCACGGGCCGCTCGCCGTTTGTGGTCCCGTCGAGACCGAAGAGTCGGCCGAAGGCGACGGTTGCCCGCCCCCGCGAGACGGCGTCAGCTCCCGAGCCGCCAAAGGGACCGCCACCCCCGCCAGCGACCTACAGCGGTCCCAAGCCAACCGGCATCCTCGGAACGTTGGTGCTCTTTGGCTCCGCCGAAAATGTCATCGCCTTGGGTGATGAAAAGGACGGCGTGAAGGTCTTGGCCATCATCGATATTTGGCAGGTTCGCCTGGCCCACAAGGGCGGCGAGTATGACGTCGACATCATCGCTCGCGAGTCAAAGTTCTTCGACAGTCCGGCACCCCCTCCCTCCGCCACCGAGAAGATCTTCGTCAGTGATTCCAAAGTGGCGATGCGAGGGAATGCCCAACCCGAGTCGCCCGTTGAGACACTGGCGACGAAAGTCCCGGGTGCCGATGTTCCAAGCGACGAAGCGCCTCCCGAGTATGCCGATCAGAAGACGCTCCCCCCCTCGCTCTCTGACGACGAGATCATGGCGATGAGCCCTTCAGATGCCACCATGGCCTTCAATCGGGCCACCAAAGCACTCCAGCGAACGGATCTTGATCCAAGATCCAGAATCAGACTCCAGCACGAAGTCGAGCAGTTGGAAGAAGTTCGAAACAGAAAGACCGCTCAGGGAAGTGACTGAACGGCAATCTGCCGGCGATCGAGTCGTTTCCCCCTTATCGGGACGATTTCGAATGACCGTGGATGAGAGACACCTTCGTTGTTCAAGGTGAAAATGTGAGCCAACGCCGAGCGACCGAAGTCGCCCGGCAGGATTCGGGTATCGAGGCCAACGAGAACCGGCCATACCCCGCCCAGCAAGGAATATTGACGTGCCAGCTTCAAGCAACGCCATCCTCAGTCCTGACGCCCGGCCCCTTCGTCGCTTCCGACGCAACTGTGGCCGTTCGCTTGCTGCCGTGCTCGCCCTCGCGGGGGGTTCCCTCGCCTTGGCGATCCCGCTCGATGGCGGTGACCGCCCGGAGCGGGGCGGCCCCGCCACGCAACCTGCTTCTAACCAAGAGGGAACGGCCGCCGAAGCACCGCCTCGCCGAGATGGCCCTGCGAAGGCCCCCACCAGCGATGCGACATCCACCCCGGAGCGAACCGGCCCCGCGAAGGCCGCAAAACCCCAAGATTCCACCGATCAGGGATCCTCACTCAGTGGAACCCGCCGAACGGTAGACAATGACCCCGTACCGTTGAACTTCAACGGCGTCACCGTTCAAGACATCCTCCCCTACATCGTCGACTGGACCGGCAAGGCCGTCATGCCCAAGTCGACCATGTTGACGACGACCAAGATCACGCTCTTCAGCGATCGTCCGCTTGCGAAGCACGCCGCGCTCGACCTGATTTTCCAAGCGTTCCGACTGAACGGTATTGGCGTGGTGGAAACGCCCGACCTCATCATGCTCAACACCATCATGGAGTTGAACAACTTTCAGCCGAACGTCGTTCTCGGCCCGGAAGTCGACGTCACCAGCATGAGCGAAGACGGCAGCCTGGTCACCAAAGTCTTCCGGCTTGAATTCGCCAAAGTGGGTGATCTTGAATCACAACTCAGCGAAGGCGCCCCGGAATACGGCAACCTCACCGCGGACGTCAACTCCAATCAAATCATTCTCGAAGGCGACATCGGCTGGGCCAAGCGGGTCCAGAAGCTCATTGATCTTCTTGATGTGCCCCCTTTTCTCGCGGTCAAGACCGAGACCTTCCGGCTCGCGTACGCCGATGCTCAGACGATCGCGGACATCGTCTTGGAGCTCTTCAGCCCCAATCCCAACAGTGGCGGTAGTCGGACCCAGTCCCGAGCCCCCACCTCCCGAAACCAGCGAGGCGGCCAAGCATCGCCCCAGGAACTTCCACAGGTCGGAACCAGCGAACAACTCCAGGTCAGCGTGCTCCCTCAGACCAATGCGGTGACCGTCCGGGCCGAACCGGAGATCCTCACCGATATCCGGTACCTCATCGAGACCGCATGGGACATCCCGCCGAGCCGAGAGGGGAACATCTTCCGTCTCTACGACCTGAAGTACACCGACCCGGTCAAGGTCAAGACCCTGCTCGTCGCGTTGCTCGAAGAGGGTGGAGGCGGCTCCGCACCAGCGGGTCGAGGTGGCGGCGGCGGATCAGCCGGCGCTGACGCGGCGGTGGCGGACATTTTCCGCATCGAGGCCTATCCGGACTCGAACCGACTCATTGTCATCTCAAAGACTCCAGACAACTTTGAGTGGCTCGACTCGATGATCGACGATATCGATCAACCGCTCAGCGTTGGAATGCCGGTCAACGTTGAACTCAAGCACGCCAGCGCCATCGAAGTCGCCGACATCCTCAACGCCCTGCTCGGGGCCGCGGGTGGTGGTGGCCGCGGAATCCAAGCCCCGGATGAAGGCCTCACGGGCATCAACTTTGAATCCGCCGGTGGTGGTACGGATGGCGGCACCGACACGGCGGGCGATGAGATCACCTTCCCTTGGCAGTCGGGACGCGGTGCCAACGGTGATGAATCCGCAGAGGTGTCTGCCCTCGTTGGCAAGAGCAGAGTGGTCCCGAACCCGGGCCAGAACTCGCTTCTCGTACTTGCCACACCCGAGATCCAGGACGCGCTGTTGAAGATCATTCAGGATCTCGACCGACCCGGACGCCAGGTGATGATCACTGCGACGTTGGCGGAAGTCTCGCTCGGCGACGCATTGAGTCTCGGCATCCGCGTGGGATCCGGGATATCGGCATCGGGCGACAACTCGATCGGCGGATCGGTTGGCCTCGATATGACCAAAGGCTCGACAGATGTCATCAACAATGACGGCAACCCAGTCCAAGAAGGAGCCGGCAACTTCCTCGGCCCTTGGTTCGACACGTCCTTCTTGGAGGTCGGTGCGAGCGTGGACTACGTTCTGTCAGCACTGTCCGAGCAGAATAATGTCCGAATCCTCCAACGACCACGGGTCTTCACCAGTGACAATAAGGAAGCGAAGTTCTTCGCCGGTTCCGATGTCACCTTCCAGACCGGATCGACCTCGAATGACAGCGGGACTACCACATCCTTCGAACAAGAGGCCATCGGCATCGGCCTCAACGTCAGACCTCGGATCACCACCGAGCGGAACGTGGCGATGGAGATTGAGATTCTTCTCTCGAATCTCTCCTCCTCCACGATTAACGACAACCCCGTGGTCAACCGGCGACAGACGACGACCACGGTCACGGTCAAGAATAATCAGACCATTGTGCTGAGCGGTATTCGACGTGAGGACGATACGGATGTGGAACGAAAGGTACCGTTGCTTGGGGACATCCCGCTCCTGGGCGCTCTCTTCACCAGCACGGAGAAGGGTAAATCGCTGGTCGAGCTGGTCATCTTCATCACCCCCATCGTCGTCGACAATCCTGATGAGAACGACACGAACTTCAACGTCGAAGAACGGAAGCGTCTCGACGAACTCAGCAAACCGCTTGAAGAAATGGCCAAGACACTGGGCGGAGATGCGTTCTTCGACCAGATTGACGATGACCCGGCGTCACCTGATGAGACCAAGAAGACCGATGAGCCGGCCACCAGCGGCGAATGAACGCGAAGATCCTGCTCACGCTTGTTCTTCCTCTTGTCTTCAACCCGGGGTGCGTCTCACGTGAAGTGAGTCGCACCCCGGGTTCGTACTTCACTCCAGAGCGTGATCGCGAGTCCGACCGACTCGATCCGCTGGATGTCTCCGCCCAGATCAGTTGGCGGATGATCGGCGCCGTCGAGTACGACGATTTCTCGATACCGCTCTCCTCTCCGGATGGTCGCTTCCTTGCGGTTCGGGCCGGCGCACCGCCGGCATGGTCTGCGATCCTCGCTCGACCCGACGCTCAACGACTCCCCGTCGTTCCCTTCGAGATCCTCCGCCTCAACGCCGCTGGAGTGGAATCTCTCCAGACGATTCGAGGCCCTTGGTTGCTCGGCCGATCTGCCGACGAGATCGGGTTCCTTGTCGAAGGCTACCGACCGGATGGGGGACGACGGATCGGTCGCGTGGACTGGGTGACGGGCGAAGTCACTTGGTTGATTGACGATGAACTCGTCAACGCCTTCGCCACCATCGGTGTCGACGGTACGCTCGCCTGGTGCCGCCGATCCGTAGACGCGCGCGGTCTTGACCTGATGGTCCGACGCCCTGACGGACACACCTGGACGATCAAGAGCCAGTTTGACCGCTCGTGGCTCGACCCGGTCATTGCTCCGGATGGACGAACGATCTTTGCGTTACGAAAAGGTGACGGGACCGTCGAAATCGCATGGTCACGACTGACCGAACGCTCGCGATTCGAAGAGGGAATGCAGACGATCCCGATCTCAATTCGCTCCAACGACCGGCTCGTCTATTCCATGTTGGCCCCGCAGACGGGTATCGAGGCTTCGCCTCCGGGCGGGCCGCCTCGGCTCATCTTTCTTCATCCGGATCTCGGACGGATGATCGAGTGGTCGCCGGACCGAGATCTCGCCCGCCCGTTCTCGGAAGGGGCGATGGCCGTTTCCATGCTCGATACGGACCGCGGCATCGCCATGTCGAAGGATGGTCTTTTCCTCACCGAGTTAACCTCGGTGGCCGGCGGCGTTCCGACGAGCATCTTGCTCTCCAGTGACGTTGCCATCCCTCGTCGCTCAGGGCTCAAGGAAGATCCGATCCTACTCCTCCGACCGGACTCCGGGCGATACGAGCTCTATCTTGCTCATTTGAACGATCCCAACTGAGCACGCGACGTTCCGCATCCGAGTAGACGAACACCCGACGCCGTACTGACCAGACCCTGACAACCCTTCAATGGTCGTCGTCGTCGTCGTCGTCGTCGTCGTCGTCGGAGTCGTCGTCGTCGTCGTCGTCGTCGAGAAGATCGTCATCGTCGGAGTCGGAGTCGTCGTCATCGTCGTCGTCGTCGAGAAGATCGTCATCGTCGTCTGACTTCTTCTTCTTTTTCTTCTTCACATTGCCAAAAGGATCTTCGTTGTCGTCTTCGTCTTCGGATTCGTCGTCGTCGTCGTCGTCGTCGTCGTCGTTGTCGTCGTCGTCGTCGTCGTCGTCGTCGTAGATACCGTGGTAGTCATCATCCTCGTCATCACCGTTCCACGAGGATGACGCGTCAGACGATCGCTGCTCGGCAGGATCCTGAAGAAGCGAAATCCCCGCGTCGGTTCCGGGTTCCTCCGGATCGCGGCCTGGCAAGGTGGATGTAAGATCGTCGTTGGCGAGGAACGTAGTCATCGAGCGGGTCCTTCAGGTACGAGATTGGTGCTTCCTATCGGTTCCGAATGGCCAATGATTCGGAGCCGCCCACGGCTGTCGGGTGAGTTTTATGCCCGAATCTAGCCTGCTCGTCAAGGTCCCTCGAGAATTCCTTCGTCAGCGGCCCGGAGCGGCACCGCATTGACTTCCTGATCCGAACCCAGCAACAACCATCCATCGATGGCTCTTCCTTGCTGATATCGGATCGTCGTGGGCTCAATTTCGAATGGCTGACCAAGGATTCGGAGGCCTGTGCTTGGATCGAGCGTGAAGAACCGAAATGTGTATCGCCCCCTCCCAGGTCGCTGGGAGATCAGCCTGAGACCTTCACTGGCGGGGAGGGCTGACCAATCCGTCCGGTTCGAGTCCGCGATCCGATCCGCTCCGAGAAACCGCCCTGAGGCGTCGTAGAGTAGGACACGGTCGCGATACAGCAGGTATCGCCAATCGCCATCGGCGAAAATTCTGGCTGGCCCCCCCGGAATCCAGTCGGGGTTGCTTGGAAGTCGCCAACGCTCCTGGTCGATCGCACCGAGCTCCGAATTGAAGACCAACGGGATTCCACGATCATCGAAGACCACCAGCCGATCGTCCTCGAAACGCCCAAGCGAAACACCGAGAAGTCGAGCGTCTGATCGTGTCCACCGGCGTGACGCATTTAGGATCCCCTCGACCGGATCAAGCATGGTGACGGATCGAGTGGTGCCGACCGCCAACCTTCCAACATCATCGGCCGCAAGCCAGCGAACGTCACCACCAGGAACATCCGCCTCAAACACGGTCCCCCCAGTCACCGGATCGATGCTGACGACTCCCCCCGTCGACCCTCCATCTGGCGCTGCGGAGGCGCCGTAGAGGTGCAGCAGCCCGTTCGCCCGCTCCACCCCGTAGACCCGATCAAGCAGTCCGCTTCGAGTCCATCTGGTCGTTCGACCATCGGTGCCATCCACCTTCACCGCACTCCCGTCCCGGCGAACCAAGACGATCCCATCGTCGACGGGGATCGGAAGAATCTCATAGTCCAGGAACGGCCTGCTGTCAGGAAGAAAGCCCGCTGAGCCGAGGGCCATTCGATCCTGAGCGGGAAGCAACGAGGTCGCCCGCGGCGTCGCCCAGAGGATCTTGCCGGTCTTTGGATCGAGGGCGGTCAACTGAGGATCCCGCAGATCAGGGCCTTCCCAGAGAAGGAGCATCGGAGCGTATCGAAGGATCTCCAGGCCATTTCCCGCCAAGGGGATTTGCCAGATCGCCTCGAGGTTCGTCCCTTCCCGGAACACCAACATCTTCCCATCGTTCTCGATGAGGTGAACACCATCCACGGGGGCTTCCCGAGCAGCGGTCGGGCTTTCCGGCGCCAGCGTCCCGGAGATAGACCGCATGTTCAATGGCACGCCCTCAAGCAACGGCCGACGAATCGTCAGATCCGATACTTCGACCCATCCATCTACCACCGAGTCAACCGGCCCCACGTCGCTCACGCCGGCAACTCGTTGGAAGGCCTGCCGCATTGATCTCCTTCCAGATTCCGAAGCAATCGAGGCTCCGAATTCCAGAATCGTCGCTCGCTCCGGATCGTCGGAATCGAGATCGCGGGCGACCAACCAGGCGACCTCCATGGCGTCGAGTGGAGATCCCTCGTCCCGCAGAATCTCAATTGCCCGGCGACCAGCTTGAATGGCCGCCGGAGCGCCAGGATGTTGCCGAATGACGGAAACAAACACATCTGCGGTCGCACGATCCGCCAAGGCCTGTTCCACCGATGCCTCAGCGCGACGATCCAGAAGGGCTCGAATGTCCGGATTGATCGTCGCCAGTCTGGCAATTCGCGTTCGGGCCATGCCACCCGCGGTGGCCACGAGGTCTTCGGAAACCGGGATCTCCACGTCCGCGAGCCTCGCGTCTTCGAGGACGGTCAACCAAGCTGCGATCGCATCTTCGAGTCGTCCTTGCCTGGACATCCAGTCGCCGACGGTCAGTTCCCGGCGAACCCGATCGCTGGGTGTGACCGCGACCACACTGGCCAAGGTGAGCAGGATCTCCCCCTCCTTCGAGTCGACGGTGGTGGCGATGGACTCCAGGATTCGGTCGAGAAGTTCGCTTCGAAGGGCCGGATCGTCCTGCCGCGCCAATCCTCCCGAGGCGGCCTCCGCGGCCTCGATGACGAGTTCACGGTCATCGAGACCTTGAGCCAGTTCGAGCAGCGCGAGCGCTTGCACCACCGAGTCGGGTGATTGTCGGACTCGGGCCCGCAACGTTGCGATGGCGTCCTCGATCGGCATGTACGCGACCAGGCGATCATCTCCCGCCGCAAAGAGCCCGGTCGACGTTGCGGCCGGGTTCCCGCCACCAGGAATTGAAATGCGTCGAACCAGTTGACCGGTGAGGCCATCAAGAACTGCCAGGCTGTCCTGAAACGGGACCAGAAGCGCATCGCCGACGACCGTGATTCGACCCCGAATCTCCGACGTCGTGGATGAGGCCGTCAAGTCTCGGGCGTCCGCGACGGACCTCGCCAACGTCCACACCGGCTCAGCGTCGACCGATTCGACATCAATGGCCACCACATCGGTCCCAATCGCAAGCAAGAGATCTCGGCCTCGACGCGGATCAGGAAACGCCAGCAGATATCGAACTGCCCCGGCGACGGTTCCGGCTCCCACCGGTCGCCGAATCAACTCTTCGCCGGTCTCCGGATCGAGCAGTACCCAGTTGAGACCGGAAGGATCGAGGGTCGCGATGCCCGCCTCGAGCACCACTGGGCCGGCAATTTCCCACGGTCGCGCTGCAATCCTGGGGGCCCTCAACGGCACCGTCCCCCGGCGGAGCCAGCGAACCTGCCCGGTGCGACCATCGAGCCTCGCCGACGCGCCGGCGGCCGAAGCGATGATGATGTCGCCTTCAAGTTCCGCAAAACGAGCGAAGGTCCTCGCCCCGCCCATCCGAATGCCTCCGCTTGATGCAATGGATCGAAGCCAACGGAACGCCCCGGTTGCCCGATCGAGGCCCAAGGCGAATTCAATGGTCTCAAGGCGAGTGTTTGATTTTCTGATTGGGAGGGCGACGACGTCATCGACCACCAGAGGCGGCCCGGAGACGAATGCCCCATCGAGTAGATCCTTACTACCGACTCGATCCAAACGAACCCGCCAACGTTCGAGTCCGGTCACCGGATCGAATCGGAGAATCTCGCCGGTACCCTCCCGGCCTCCACCGAAAGCGTGCCCAACCACGGTGTACGCGTCGCCATCAGCGATGACGATCTCGCCGAGATCGCCCGGCGTTCCGCTCGGTCGCATGCCGCGGGAAATCCCGAAGTCCCGATACCAACGCATTCGCCCGGTGAAGCGATCGAACCCTCGAAGCAGAAACCCCTCGTTGACCAGTACCAGATCACCGACCAAGGTCGGAACCGTGGTCATGCTCGATGCGAGATCACGGGCTCTGTCGGCGTTGGATTTCGAGAACGCCTGGCCATCGACCGAGTCGAAGTACCGCCGCCGAAAGAGCGTGTCCGGGAGCGATTCCTCCCAGATCTTTGCCCAGTCGGCATCTCGAATCGATGCGAGTTCACCGATCTCGGAGATGTTTCGATCCGTTTCGGCGAGACGCTTGGCCTCCATCTGCCGCAGTCGATCCGCCGTGTCCTGATCGAATCGAGCAAGCTCTTCGATCGCGTTCTGGGAGATCTTGCGAAACTCCTCGCTGCTTCGCGGCAGGCTCGCCATCGCCGCGGCGTCAATTCCAGCGAGCCCTCGCAGGATGAGGACTCGGTTTCGGAGACTTGACGCGCCAGGCCATGTTTCCAGTTCGTCCAGAAGTCTCAGTGCACCCGCAGCGCGTCCAGATTCGATCGCCCGCTGCGCAAGGCGGAGTCCCGCTTCAAGGCCCGCGTCAGTCAGGGGACGACGATCAAAGGCCGCTTCGATCCCCGCCTCCTCAAGCAAGACGACGGCTTGAGATTCCGTGTCACGACGCCACGCCACCAGCACGCCCGGTTCGGAACGGAGCACTCGGATCGCTTCCTCCCGGACCGATCGAAAGAGCCCTTCATCGTCGGAAGAAGCAACCAGGCGATGACCGTACTCGTCAAGGAGGCCCGCCAGTAGATCGGCGGTGCGAGCCGGATTATCTGACGCTTGCGACTTGGCCTCACTCAGGGACCTCGACGCCACTGGAGAATCATCAACGGTCACCGCGATTCGTTCGCCAAGTTGCTGTGGCCCCGAAGAGGCATCCTCAGTGGTCAGCGCGCCGACAACGCCCACCATCAGCGCCAGATGGAAAAGGAGGCCGCGAGGGCGAACGACGGAAGATGGGATCGGGTTCGAGTAGGTCATGGGTAGGAAGAGATCGATTGGCCAGACCCCGGTACAGTATGCCAATGCTCCCCCGAGGTCCGTTTCCCATCCCGTTCCACGGCATGCTCCTCTTGCTGCTCGCGGCCTTCCTCCTCGGCGGCTGTGGGGCGGCGCCCAAAGTCGAAACCACCGGAGCCCGCCCCATCTCCAGAACCGAGAGTGCCGCCGAGTTTCGGATTAACCTGCGATTGTCCAACCCCGGATCAGAGGACATTCCGCTGGAACGATTCGAATACGCCTTGACGGTCGATGGCATCGGACGATTCCAAGGCCGTTGGGCGGCCTTAGCCACCATTCCACCAGGTGACTCGATCGATCTCGAAATCCCCGCCGCGATTTCGATTCCTGCCGACATTGCCCAGCGGGTCGATCTGGAGGCGCCGGTCGCTTGGCGGATCGAGGGCGGGGTCCGATATCAATCCTCCGGTCTCTTCGGACGGATCCTGTTTGACGTCGGAATTCGCCGGCCCACCCAGCCTTTCGCCGGTTCCGGGACGTTCACGCTTGATCGATCCGCATCATCCGCAAACCCCGCACAACCCGGAATTGAGTCCGAAGACCGCAGCCCCGCCTCGTCCGACTAAACCCGGACGCTTCGAGTCAACCCGACCCCTCACTCCGCCGATGCAGAAGGAAGCAATTGCTTTTTTTCTCCGGTGGAGTGACTGATGCATCTCAACGATATTCTCCGACAAGCATTCGAACAGGACGCTTCCGATATTCATTTGGTCGCCGGTCACCCACCGATGACCCGAGTTCATACCGTCATGACGGCGATGGACTGTCCGCCGCTCACGGCCGACGGCCTCCGGCGAGCGCTCGAGCAGATGCTCACCCCGGCACAACTCACCGCATTCGACGCGCAAATGGACCTCGACTTCTCCTACGAGGTCGCCGGCCTCCAGAGATATCGCGTCAACGCGCATCTCCAGAAGGGCATGCTCGGCTTGTCGCTCCGCGGCATCAAGTGCTCGGTGCCGCCCCTCGCCGAACTGAATCTTCCGGAAGTCATCTCTCGGCTGACCTACCTTCCCAGAGGCCTTGTCCTGGTGACCGGTGATACCGGTTCCGGCAAGTCCACCACGCTGGCGGCGATGATTCAGGCGATGAACGAACGCTATCGCAAGCACATCATTACCCTCGAAGATCCGACGGAATACGTCTTTGAGAGTGACAAATGCCTCATCGAACAACGTCAACTCGGTACCGACATGCCAAGCTTCTCCAGCGGCCTCAAGCACGCGCTTCGGCAGGATCCCGACATCATTCTGGTCGGCGAAATGCGAGACCTTGAGACTTCGGCCCTCGCGATCAGTGCCGCAGAGACCGGCCACTTGGTTCTCTCGACTCTGCACACCGTCGATGCCTCCCAGACAGTCGAACGGATCATTGATATGTATCCAGCCGGGCAGCAGAATCAGATTCGGTCGATGCTCGCCAACACACTGCAGGCGGTGGTGAGCCAGACGCTCTTCAGTCGGATCGATCGAAGCGGGATGGTTCCGGCAATCGAAATCATGCTCTGTACCCCCGCCATCAGGAACATCATTCGCGAAGCAAGGACGTTCGAGATCCCCAACGTCATTGATACGAACCGACAGTTGGGAATGATCAGCCTCGACAACGCCATCGCAGAACTCTTCTACAACGGAATGATCAGTCGTGAGGACGCGATCGCACAATCCGCCAATCCCGACAAGCTCGAACGCATGATCGCCGCGTGAGGCGAAGGACGGAACAGTAACCATGCCCCAGTACAGCTATCAGGCTCGGAATGGATCGGGAGGTGTCGAAGCCGGTGGAGTCGCCGCCGCCGACGCCGCCACGGCTGCAGCAATGCTCCGCGGTAAGGGTCTGCACGTGATGCAACTCGCCCCCACCGTCTCCACGGCTCGGCTCGCGAGCCTCGGCGAGAAACTGAGCTGGTCAAGCGGACCGAGCAAGAAGGACATCCTTGATTTCACCACGCAACTTGCGGTGATGATCCGAGCCGGCATCAGTATCCGGCAGGCCCTCGACGGCATTTCCGAACAGACCACAAACGTGAAATTCAAGAAGATCCTGCTCGAAATCAAATCCGATATTGAGAGCGGACGGCAGTTCTCCGAGGCCATCTCTAAGCACCCAAAACTCTTCGGGCCTCTTTATCTCAGCATGGTTAGGGCTTCGGAGATGAGCGGTGCCTTCGCTCGAATGCTCGACCGAATCGCGGCATACCTGCAGCAAGAGTTGGAAACTAGAAAACTCGTCGTCGGCGCCAGTATCTATCCCGGAATCATCGCGACGATGGCGATCGGCGTGACCGTCTTCCTCCTGACTTTCGTGCTCCCCCGCTTTGCTGGGGTCTTCGAAGGCAAGGAGGAGGCACTTCCCGGTCCAACCAAGTTCCTGATGTCCCTTTCCGACTTCATGGTCGGCTACTGGTGGGTCATCTTGATCATTGCTGCCACCGCGATCGGAGGGTTCCTGATGTTCGTCCGCACCGAGCTAGGCGGATTCTGGTGGGACCGTGCCAAACTCTCCATGCCGGTCGCCAAACGAATGTTCCGAGCGCTCTATATCAGTCGATCCCTCCACACCATGGGTGAACTTCTGAATGCCGGCGTACCCATGCTCGACACACTTGCCATCACTGGCGATATCTCGGGCAATCGTCTTTTCCGACGAATGTGGCGGTCGGTCCACTCGTCGGTCCGACAGGGCCGCAAGATACAGACACAACTCTCCAAGTCCAAACTCCTGCCGACGTCAGTGATTCAGATGGTCGCGGCGGGCGAGGACTCGGGAAAACTCGGGGAAGTCCTCGACGAAGTGAGCGATTACTACCACCGTGTTCTTCGAGACGCCATCAAGGCCGTCACGAGCATGATCGAGCCTTTGATGATCGTGCTGATGGGCTCAATTGTCGGATTCATCGCCATGGCAATCATCCTGCCCATCTTCAAGATGAGCAGCCTGGTTTCCGGTTGACCGATCGAGAGGAACGTCTCATGCGATATCGATGCCATCACCCGAACCGTCCAATCGTCCGCCGTGGGTTCACCCTGATTGAATCGGCGCTGGCGACGGTCATCATCGGCACCGGCGTCCTCGCGATGGTGGCCGCACAGCAGACTTTTCATCGTCAAAACGACTGGGCGCAGCGCTCCGCGAATGCCATGCGATTAGCGGGCGAGATTCGCGAACTCACCCTCAACATGCCATCCCATGATCCAGTGACCGGCGTGGAATTCTGGGGGCCAGAACCGAATGAAACGCTGGTCGAAGACTGGGACGACATCGACGATTTCGACAATGCCGTCTTCTCCTTCGATCTCGGCAACGGACCGATCACCGCCATGAGAACTCCGTTCGCGGCCATGCCCGGATGGGCGCAGCGAGTCATCGTCTCAAACGTCGATCCATTCGACATCGGAATCACGCTTCCCAACGGAACCAGTGAAATGCTCCGCGTCGAAGTGATCGTCGAATACCAGGGACCGATCGACCTTGAGCCCACGGAGATCACCAGATTGATCTGGATCCAGCCGCGATGATCTCCAGACGAGGCGTCCGTGAGGCGAGGAAACAAATGATGATTGATGCCGTCAACCGTACCAAAGCGCGAAACCTCCGACGACCGAATCGCCGCGGGGTGGCCAGTGTTCTGGCAATGATGTTCCTGGTCATTTTCGGTTCTCTTGCTGCCGCCATGGCGGTGGTGGCTACCGGGAATGTCCGGACCGCCGACGTCTCCCTCCGAGTCAGTCGATCCACCAGCGCCGCAGAGACCGGGCTCGTTTTTGGCAGTTGGATTCTGCAACGCGAAGCCAAGCGATTCGTCGTCTGGAAAGGCGAAATCGACGCGGACTACGCCGCGTCACTTTGGGATGGCAGTTACAACCAGTCGTCGGACGGTGTGGTGGAAGTTCTTCCCCCGGATGGCTACGTCGCCAGTAGCGTTCCCTCTGGTCTGGCCGAAGCCGTCCGAGATGCCCACCTCGCCGGCGATCATGGCGCGATCATCGAACCGGGCGATTCGTCCTTTCCAAACCTTGATCTTACGAGCGGCACGCTCGACACTCGGCCGATCCGCGTCTCCACGCAAGAGAACGGGGCTTACTTCCGCTTACGGTATGAGCTGTTACCAAACGAGCCCGCGATTCGGATCTATAGCGAAGGCGTCGATCGAGACGTGCGTCGAACCCTTTCGATGGACATCCGTCTTGACAAAAGAATCGAGTACGCGGTGGTCAGCCCGAACCGAATCATGATTGGGAAGAACGTCCTGGTCGTCGGCCCCCTCGGAACGCGATACGGAGAAAACGAGGGCGAGTTGAACGCCGGAAACGGCAACCCGCTCGACATGCGAAGCGATATTCGCTGGCTCACCCCGGCCCTCGATACTCGGCTCGATCAATTCGAGGCATTGGTCACCGAATTCGATGTTGACGATGACGGAAGACTCCGCCCCGGCCATCCGACGGAAGGCGCCCAACTCGGGTCCGATTTTACCGATCTCGATGGAGATGAATTCGTCGACGAATTCGATCTCTTTCTGGAGACGTTTGACCTTAATGGTGACAACCGCGTGGTCTACGATTCGGAAATGGCGGGTGGCGCCACGGAGGAATTTAGTGGAATCGATGACCAATTAGCACACCTCATTGACAATGCGAAAGCCGACCGCAACGAAGACGGAGTCGTCGACGCGGACGACAACCTTCTCGGCTGGCGGGACGGCATCTTGGACGGGTGGGATCGTTTCGCCAAGGTCGACGGCCGCCTCGCCTTCGCGGTCGCACGAAGCGACTGGGAGGATGCCCACGGCGCCGGAGTGCGAACGGTCGTCCGCGGGACGGTACGGCCCGAGACCGATCGAGCCGCCATGTCCTTCGGACTCGACGAGGATCAGCTTCGCGTCGTGACCACCGACATGTTCGCCTCGAGTGCCGGGTACTTCCTCGATGTCGCGGAAAGCGGCGATGCCTTCCAGTCGCAGGTTGACTCGGGAGTCACCAACGGCGGCGATCAGGTTCTCCCTGGCGACGAAGAACATCCGGGATACGAGACGACGCCGCTCGGCAGTTTCAGCCCCTACGACCTCTACCTTCGCCCAATTTATCGGGGAATCACCTTCCGCAACGCCTTGATTCCGATGGGCACCAACGCGCTGTTCGAGGACTGCACGTTCCTCGGCGTTACGTACGTTGAGACCGAGACCCTCTGCCAAGATCCAAACTGGAACTACGCCGGTGCGCTGGAGGACGCCGATCCGGGCGCCGGCTTCTTGATTCGCCTTCGATTCGGCGATCTCTTTTCGAGCCATCCTGATCTCGGCGAAGTCCAGGATTCCAAAGTTCTCTCGAACAACCTTCGTTTCGAGGACTGCACGTTCCTCGGGTCACTTGCCGGCGACACACCCGGCGAATACACCCATTGGCGAAACAAGATTCAGATCACCGGCGCCTCCCGGTTCTTCGCGGATCCGGATGATCCGGATCTCAAGAATCAACCGGATGGCGCCGAACTCAACGCGCTCCTCGAGTCCCTCCCGGCCGAGCAAATCGTGGAAATGAAGAAGAGTTCGATCATGATGCCGGGGTGGTCCGTGGATGTCGGCAGTTTCACCAACGAAATCGGCAGCGATCCAGACTCCACCCCTCGCGTGGATCTTCGAGGCCTCATCGTCGCGGGCATCCTAGATATCCGGGGTACCGCCGCGGTCAAGGGCACGCTCCTGATGAGTTTTCGTCCCGTTTCCGGGGAAGGCCCCCTGTTCTACGACGGCCAGACCGATGCCTTCAACACGACCATCGGGTACTTCGGACCGGATGATGGCGATGGCGAGGGATCCGATCCGCTCGATCCGAATTTCTCCGGATTCGGGGAGATCCTCCTCGAATACGACTCGGAGATCGTCCTTCCAGATGGAATCCCGTGGCCGATCTTGGCCGAGCCGATTCCGGCGAGCTACCGGGAAGGGATCTCGTCATGAATCTGCATCGCACACCACCTCGACCTCGACGTCGCGGCTTCAATCTGATCGAGGTTCTCATCGCACTGGCGATCACCGCCACGCTGCTCACCGCGACGCTCGCGGCCCTCGATGCCAGCTTCCGGGCGTATCAGGCGACGACCGAAGAGGTCTCGACCCAGTCCATCGGCCGGATCGTCATGCATCGCATGCTGACCCTCATTCGCACCGGAACCGACTTCGGTCCGTTTCCGGAGGACCCCCGGGTCACCACGATTCAGAGCGACTTCATCCAGTTCCGGACGCAGAACGAAGAAGTGGTGACGATCTCTTGGGATCGAAACCGCAAGCAACTTCTCTATGAACTCGAGGGACAGGCCGCCGTGGAATTGCTCGACGGCGTGGTGGGAACCACCGATGCCCAAGGGATACTTCAATCACCCTTTACGCTGAGTTACGAGAATGGACGCCAGCTCTACCGTGCCACGATCGATCTCACGGTCGAGCCGAATGAAGTCATCCAACTTGACATCGAAGGTGATCGGGCACGGACTATTCGACTGGTCGGCAGTGCCATGCCACGAATCGAAGCGTTTTGAATGGCTGCTTTAGCCGTCGGATTCACTTCGCTCGCGGGTGATACGCATGAGTCTCGCATGCGTTCCGATCATCCGCGGATCATCTGAGTCGAGATGTGATGAGTCACGAAGCGCGTAGGTGCCATCGGCGCGCATCTCCCACGCTTGACGATGATCCTCCAAACAAGTCTCAAGAATCTCCCACAGTCGCGCTCGAAGTGATCGACGCTCGACGGGCACCGCCGCTTCCACTCGATTGTGGAGGTTGCGATACATCCAATCCGCGCTGCCGATGAAGAAGTCGCCGTCCAACGGATCTGCCTGCCCTCCGGAGAACCAGAAGATCCGACTGTGTTCGAGAAACCGCCCGATGATTGAGAAGATCCTGATGTTCTCGCTCAATCCCGGAACGCCCGCTCGAAGGCAGCAGAATCCACGAACAAAGCAGTCGATCTTCACGCCCGCTTGCGATGCTCGATAGAGGGAGTCGGTGACTTCACGATCCTCCAACTGGTTCATCTTGCAAACGATCCGGCCGGGTCGCTCCGGCGTGCTGAGCATGATTTCTCGATCAATGAATTCAAGGAACGTCGATTTCATCGTGGTGGGCGCGATCAGAAGTTTGTTGTACTCACGCTGGCGACTGCGCCCGGTCATGTAATTAAAGAGCGTGACCAGATCCTCGGTAATCGCCGGATCCGCGGTGAACAAGCCCACATCTTCGTAGAGGCCGGCGGTCTTCGAGTTGAAGTTCCCCGTCCCGATATAGGCGTAACACCGGATACCGCTCGCCTCTTGGCGAACGACCAGAACCGTCTTGGTGTGCGTCTTCAACCCTACGACGCCGTAGGCGACGTGGACCCCCGCATCTTCAAGCTTGCCCGCCCAATGAATGTTTCGGGCCTCATCGAACCTCGCCCGGAGTTCGACGAGCACCGCGACCTGCTTTCCGCTCTCCGCAGCCTTGATGAGCGACGGGATGAACGGGCTATCTCCCGACGTGCGGTACAACGTCTGCTTGATGCAAAGCACTCGGGGATCTGCGGCCGCCTGCTCGACAAATCGTTCGACGGTGGCATCGAACGACTCGTACGGCATATGAACGATCAGGTCACCGCTTCGAATCGCCGCCAGAAGATCTGACGAGTCCCCTTCCAATCCCCGCGGCACGACCGGTCGCCACGGCTGGAATCGGAAGTCCGGGATGTCCAGGTCCGCAATCCCATCGAGAATGCCGTAGTCGAGCAGCCGATCGGTCTCGTAGACGTCAACCTCATCGAGATCGAGTTCGTCGAGAATCAACTTGAGAATTCTGGGATCCGGTTCGGAACCGACCTCGAGCCTGACCACCCGTGCGAATCGCCGCTCTCTCAACTGCTGCTGAATATGCTCGAGGAGATCCTCGGCATCTTCGCTCTCTTCCTCCGCGTCCGCGTTTCTGGTGACTCGAAACGGAAGAATGCGGAGGATCTCCATCCCCGGAAACAGACCATCAAGATTGTGCTCGATGAGTTCTTGGACGGGGAGGAATCGACGACCATCACCGAGGTCGTAGAGCCGGCGTGGAACTTCCGGCACCTTCACCCGCGCAAAGAGTTCCTCCGACTCCCCCGCTCGTCGCAACATCACCCCGATGGAAACACTGAGATTGGATATGAACGGAAAGCGGTGCCCGGGATCGACCGCCAGCGGCGTGAGAATCGGAAAAATGTTCGCCCGGTACCAGATCTCCGCTTTTGCCCGCTCGTCTTCGGTGAGTTGATCCCACTCCAGCAGTTCGATTCCGGCCTCCACCACGGCCGGAAGGACATCATCTCGAAAACAACGCTTCTGCAGGCTCATGAGTTCAAGGACAACGCCACGCAATTCTTCGAGTTGCCTTTCCGGCGGCAAGGTTTCTAGATTCTGGGCTCCGAGTCCAAGTTCCTGTCGACGCTTGAGACCGCCGATCCGCTTCATGAAAAATTCGTCGAGATTACGAGCCGTGATGGCCAGAAATCGGAGTCGCTCCAGCAACGGCGTTCGTGGATCGATGGCTTGGAAGAGCACCCGACGGTTGAACTCCAGCCATTGGATATCGCGATTCAAAAACCGAGCGGGATCATCGAGCTCGATTGGCCCTGGCTCGACGACACCACTGCCGACCCTCGAGATCATCTTCTGGGTGCTCACATTGGATTCGGTCATCGTGGTCAGGTTCCAATCGAGGGGACGGTCCGGTGAAACGGGCGGGAATTCTTCATTTATCTCATCAATGGCCATTTGAACCCTGATCTCAGCGATCGGGCAACCACCGAGCAATGCACCCAGGTGCCTCTTCGACGGCGACCGACGCGATCCGGCAGCCCGATGGAATATTTGGATGCACGACGCCGGCCACGAATTCGGCCAGTCGTTCGGCGGTTGGGTGGAGCACATCGAAGGGCGGCACGCCGTTCATCGTGCGGCCAGCAAAGGGGCTGATGGCCGTCTTGAGCGAAGACTCCACCGCATGAAAATCGACGAGGAGGTCCTCATGGTCGAGATCTGGCCCCTGGATCGTGATCGTGACCCGCCAGTCGTGCCCATGTAACTCCTCCGGAATACCTCCGACGGTGACGGCATGAGCGGCAGAAAAACGATGGGATACTTCGATCTCGAACATGGGTCGAGTATAGATCATCAACCACAGAATCCGACCGGAACTCGGTAGAGTTCGGATTCTCGATCCCCCTTCTTGGAGTTCTTGTGTCCGACGCCCCCCTAATGCTCTCAATCTCTGGTGCCCGCGGCATCGTCGGTAAGACCATGACGCCCGAAATCGTCGCTCGCTATACGGGCGCTTTTGGCTCGATGCTCCGGGAAACGATCACCGATCGACCCCCTCGGCTGGTGGTCGGTTCCGATGGACGCCGCTCAGGCTCCTGCCTGGCGTCGGCGGCCGCGGCTGGTCTTGCCGCGGTCGGTTGCGAAGTGACGCTGCTGGGCATCACGACGACGCCGACCGTCGGCGTGATGATCAAGGAACTCGGATGCGATGGCGGCATCAACGTGACGGCAAGTCATAACCCAATCGAATGGAATGGCATCAAGTGCCTTAACTCAGAAGGGCTCGCCCCGGCAGGCCGGGAGACCGCGAAGATTATTGCCCGATTCGAGGGAAGTCAGGTGGACCGAGTCGACGGCGCCGACTGTGGCCGAATCTCATATGCGGATGACGCTGCGGACCACCATGTTGGGAAGGTTCTGGCCATGGTCGACGTCGACGCGATTCGCGCCAAGGGATTCCGAGTGATCTTGGATTCAGTGGCCGCCTCCGGTGGTCCTGCCGGGCGACAACTCCTCGAAGCACTCGGTTGTGATCTCGTCCACCTGCACGGCGAGCCCATCGGCATTTTTCCGCACACCCCGGAGCCCACCGAGGCAAATCTGACCGAACTGGCCATGGCCGTTGGAAAAGACTCGGCCGCCGCCGTCGGCTTCGCTCAGGATCCAGATGCAGATCGCCTCGCCATCGTTGACGAGAACGGGCGATACATCGGTGAGGAATGGACTCTGGTGCTGGCCGCACTCCGCATGATGCAGCGGCATGGCGGGAGCCCAGTGGCCGCCAACCTCTCGACGAGCCGGATGATCGACGACGTCTGCGCGGGGTTTGAAGGCGCGAGCGTGGTCCGTACCGCCGTGGGTGAAGCCAATGTGGCCTACGGCATCCGATCGAACGGCGGCGTGATCGGCGGCGAAGGCAACGGCGGCGTGATCATTCCCGAAGTCTGTTACATCCGAGATTCGCTCTCGACCATGGCCTTGATTCTTGAACTACTCGCGACCGATGGACGACCGCTCTCGGCCATCGTCGACAGCCTTCCTCAGTACTCGATGGTCAAGCGAAAATGGGACCTCACGGCGATCGGAGGCAAGCGTGCCGTTCATCCGATTCTGAAGAAAATCCGGAAGCACTGGGCCAGCGCTGAGGTCAACAACACCGATGGCGTTCGGGTCGATATTGGCGATGCTTGGGTCCACGTGCGACCCAGCAACACCGAGCCCATCATCCGCCTGATTGCCGAAGCACCGACCAGAGAGGCCGCCGAACAGATCGCTGATGAGGCGGCCACGGTGGCGGGTATCACCTGAATCGAAGGGGTTTAACCCCGCTGAGATCGAGGCTCGCCGCTACTCGCCACTGGGCAGCGCGGTGTCCTCGACGACTTTCCAGACGAGTTCCTCGCCGCCACAGTCGATCTCGAGCATGAGGAAGCCACCAGCGTGCCGGCGAGGCTTCAGGGCGGGCCAGAGGACCTTGCGGTCCGTCTCTGGGATGTTCAGGTTCTCGATCTCGTCGACGTGGACCCACTCCAGGGTGCCCTCGTCGAATTCGCTTCGAGGAAGCTCCGCAGGATCGATCTTCCTGGTGACTTCGAAGCAGAACAACAACCAGTGCATTTCACCCTGATAGGCCTTCTCGGCGACCATCGCGAACATCCGGATATCTTCGGCCGGGACTTCGATTCCGGCTTCTTCATGAATCTCCCGGCGAGCACATTCGTGCGGCGTCTCGCCCAATGAGATTTCCATCTTCCCGCCGATCGGCGAGTACATGCCCGGATTTGGATGCTTCCGACGATGGAGCATGAGCAACTGATCATCCTCCGTCCAGAGGTAGCAAAGGACCGCCATGCGATAGGGAAGTCCGCTCGGTTCATACCGGTCGTCGTTGACGTCGCTCATCGAGATTCCATGGTTCCGGAGACTTCGGCGGAATCCTGAGCCCCCGCCGGCCCGCGAACCCCCACCGCATCGAGTAATTCCACCAATCGATCGCGGACCGAAACCGATGCGGCCGCGAGGGGCGGTCGGACCACACCGCTATCACGGCCCAACATCGCCATCGCGGCCTTCAAAGGAACAGGGTTGCCGTCGAGTGAGAGCAGACCGGTCGCCAGCGGAAGAACCCGCTCGTGGATGACCCGCGCCGCCGCAAAGTCCCCGCGATTCCCCGCTGCGATCTGTTGCGCGACGTCTGCGGGCGCCAGGTTCCCGAGCACACTCACCACCCCGACTGCCCCGAGGGATTGCATCGGCAAGGTGAGTGGGTCATCGCCCGAGAGGATCGCGAGATCACATCGCTGCGCCACGTCTGCGACGAAGCCCAGCGAGCCGTTGGCGACTTTGATCGCGGTGATGTTCGGATGGCATGCGAGGCGAACGACGGTATCAACCGAGAGACCAACCCCCGACCGTCCCGGGACGTCATACAGCACGACGGGAATATGAGCCGCGTCGGCAATGGCCATGAAATGCCTGAAGAGGCCTTCCTGCGAGGGCTTGTTGTAATACGGAACGACCTGAAGCGAGGCATCCGCACCAAATCCTTCGACTTCTGATTGCAGTTGGATCGCATGGGCCGTCGCATTCGAACCGGCACCCGCGATGACCTTCACGCCGAGCGGTCTGGCCGTCGCCACCGTCGTTTGGATGACGTTTCGGCGTTCGGCATCCGAGAGCGTCGGCGTCTCCCCGGTCGTGCCACAAGGCACCACCCCGGTGATCCCTCCGGAGGCCTGAAAGAGGATCTGAGCCTCCAGAGCCGAGAGATCGACCGTCGAACCATCAGGGCTAAAGGGCGTGATCAGCGCGGTGTGGGCACCTGCGAACGCCGCGGACTGAAACTGAGTCATTCAGGGATCTCCGGTATCGCATCCTGCGAGTGCGGCGATCCTACCAGCGGCCCCCGCTGTTGGAGACAATCGACAACTCACCGAATCGTTCCATCGAAGTTCATCGGACCTCGGGAATTCCGAATTCGGAAGAGATTCCCGGAGCACCCTCACTCAGGGCTGAACCGCCTCGAGAATGAGGCCCCTCATCTCTCGAACTGCCTGCCGCATACCGATGAAGATCGATCGGCTCACGATCGAGTGCCCAATGTGCAGTTCTCGCACCCCGGGCAGCGCCGCAATCGGCTGAACATTGGCATAGTTCAACGCATGACCCGCGTTAAAACGCATCCCCGCCTCGATGATGGCCTCGCCGGCCCGAGCCACCTCGGCGAGCCTCGCCGCCACTTCGGGTTCTTCGGCGGATCGGCCATGCTGGTGAAAGGCATGGGCATATGGGCCCGTATGGACCTCGCAGACGGCGAACCCACACTCGGCGGCCGCGGCGATCTGACGGAGGTCCGGATCGACGAACGCTGAGACCGGAATCCCAACCTCCGTCAGCCGTTGGACGACCTCGGTCATCCGGCCCCGGGCGCCATCGACGTCAAGGCCACCTTCGGTCGTGACTTCATTCCGACCTTCCGGCACCAACATCACGATCTGGGGCCGAATCTCGGAGGCAATGCCGATCATCTCGTCGGTTGCCGCCATCTCCAGATTGAGCTTGATCTGGACGAGTTCTTTCAATCGCCGGACGTCGGCATCCTGAATGTGCCGGCGATCCTCACGGAGATGAATGGTGATTCCAGCCGCGCCCCCGAGGTGTGCTTCCACGGCGGCCCAAGTTGGGTCCGGTTCCCAGGTTGCCCGGGCCTCCCGGACCGTCGCGACGTGGTCGATGTTGACGCCAAGTTCGATCATGTCCGAATGCTATCCGGCATGCTCCCGCCAGAGGCGTATACTCCCCAGAAGCGAGGCCCATTCGTGAACAAACAAACCGAAGACTTTCAGCGGCAACTTCAGATTCTTCGTGATCAGATCACGGAGCAAGGCGTTCGTGTCCTCGAGCAGGCCACCCACGCCGTGGACTGTTATTTCGATCACGATCTCGAGCAAGCCCGGGAAGTGCTCCAAATCGAATTGATCGTGGACAAGATCGACGTCGAGATCGAGAAACAGTGCATTCCAGTGCTCGCGCTCGGCCAGACCAATTCACATTCGATCCGCTCGGTGCTCACCATCGTCAAGGTGAACAACGAATTCGAGCGAATTGGAGACTGTGCGGTCACGATCGCGGAAGCCACGCTCGATCCTCGTCGCAAGACCAGCAATCTTCCCCAGACGTTCCGCGTGATGGCCAACAGCGTCTTAGGCATGATCCGAGATGCGAACCGCGCCTTGAGCAAGAATGATCCCGTTCTTGCCCGCCGAGTGCTGGACTTTGACGACACCGTCGAACGGTTCAAACAGGAGATCCTGCTCGACGCCCAACAGCGACTCGCCGATGGAGAACTCGCCATTGACGGCGCGTTCCGAATCCTTGCGGTGACGAAGTCACTCGAGCGAATCGCCGATCATTGCACGAACGTCTGCGAACAGGTGATCTACCTAGAGACCGGCAAGATCGTCCGGCACGACGCGGAGGGTTGGACCCAGCCGCAAGATCCCGGCTCGGCCGATCACTGAACCACGCCGTCCCGTCCATTGACTTCCTTCTCTTAGATCAGGAACAAACTCCGATGCGAACCGAGTCGATGACTGAACGCCTCGATGCCGCGGTCGCGATTCTCCAATCGCACGACCAAGGTCATCTCACCGACGGTCTTGAATCGGTGGGGACCAGCGAAGTCCAAGCATTCATTGAGCAGGTCGAGTCGATCGACTTCGAGGAGCTCCAGACGCTCGTTACCAAAGGGGCGACGAATGATGGCATTCCCGAAGCATTAGAGCCCGCGCCGGTCATTCCTCGGCATCCCAAGGACGAAGAGACATTCCGTTCCGCCGGTGAGCAGCTGATCCGGCAAGGCGAAATCGCGGCTTTCACGGTTGCGGGTGGCCAGGGAACTCGCCTGGGCTGGAACGGTCCCAAGGGGACGTACCCTGCGACGCCGATCACCGGGAAGCCGCTCTTCCGCGTATTCGCCGAACAGCTGAATGCGATCGACCAACGCTACGGAATCGAAACGCCCTGGTATCTCATGACCAGCCCGTTGAACGATGCCGCGACCCACGCGTTCTTTCGAGATAACAACTATTTTGGCCGAAGCCCCGAGTCGATGCTCCTCTTCCCGCAGGGCGTGATGCCGGCGGTGGACGACGAGGGTCGAATTCTTCTGGAGGCACCTGGCGTCATCGCGGTCAGCCCGGACGGCCACGGCGGCTCTCTTCGAGCATTGGCTCGCAGTGGAGCGCTCGACCACGCGGCCGATCGTGGCGTCAAGCATCTTTCCTACTTCCAGGTGGACAACCCCACGGTTCATGCCATCGACCCCCTCTTCATCGGCCTGCATGCGACTCACCCCGCGAGTTCCGGGGAGATGTCCAGCAAGATGGTGCCGAAGATCGCGGCGGGTGAGAAGGTCGGCGTCTTCTGCAGCGTTGGGGACCGCACCAGAGTGATCGAGTACAGCGATCTCCCCGCAAAGCATGCGACCGCGACGACCGAAGATGGTTCATTGCGTTTTATCGCGGGATCGATCGCGATCCACATCCTCGCAGTCGACTTCATTGATCGCCTGACGACCGCGGGAAGCGAAACCGCAATGCCGTTCCACCTTGCGAGGAAGAAAGTACCGTTCTGGGATCCAAAGAACGGCGAAACCGTGAATCCTCCGGAGCCCAACGGAACCAAATTCGAGATGTTTGTCTTCGACGCACTTGAATTCGTCGACCAAGGGCTGGTTTACGAGACGGATCGCGTCGAAGAATTCGCCCCCATCAAGAATGCCGACGGCGGCGATTCCGCGAAAAGCAGCGGTCAACTCCAGACCGAGCGAGCGGCTCGCTGGATGGAGGTCGCGGGGTCGAAAGTCGCCCGGAACGAGGACGGAACCGTCAACGGCCAAATCGAGATCCTCGCTTCGACCGCGCTGAGCGCCGCCGACCTCGAGGCGGGATCTTGTCCTGAATTAGCGCCCGGAAGCCAACTCGTTTTCTAGATTGCCGATCGGCTGGATACGTGCAAGGCTTCCAACCCGCTCGCGGCACCCCAGCACTCGACCACCATTCACTCGGCGGCGCGAAGATCCTGAATCATCAGGTTCGGCTCGACCCGACCCTGCCAACGATTGAGATCGGGCGTCGCCACCAGATCGAGCGGCCCACTCTTGAGCGCCTTCTCCACCGCCGCTCGATGCCGCCCAGCACCAAACCACACCGCCTTCACGCTCCGGGCACCCTCGCCGGCAAAGCGGAGTTGCAACGTGCCTTGATCGGCACCGACCCACTTTGATTCGATCGGCCGCACCGTTTCGATCAAGACCGCAGGCCGTGGGTGGCCAGGCCCAAACGGTGCGAGACTTCTCACCACTTCGATGTCTCGGACCTCGTCGATCTCGGCCATCAAGGCACGGCAGTCGATCTCGATCACCGATGTGAGATCCTCGCGGGCAATCTCACGAGTTGCATGCTGGACCAACGCGAGGCGAAGTTGATCAAGCCGCTCCAGATGGCAAGAACATCCCGCCGCCGCGGCATGGCCGCCGTAGGACTCAAGCCATTCCGACGCGGATTCCAAACCCGCATGAATCGAGTACCCCTCAATACTCCGAGCCGAACCACGAGCGATTCCGTCGTCGCAGGCCTCAAAGAGGATGACCGGCCGGGCGAATCGGTCCACCAGTTTCGCGCACGCTGGACCGACTAATCCCCGCTTCCAGCCTGGATCCGCCAAGACGATGACCGGATGATCGTCAGCGGTCTGCCCTTCCGCCTCCGCCCGCGTGATGGCTTCTTCGACAATTGCCCGCTCCGCCTCCCGTCGTTGGAGATTGACCGACGTGATCTCTCGAGCGAGCGTGGTCGAAGCCCGAACGCCATCTGGTCCGGTATCCACCGAAGTAAGCAACTCGACCGCGGGCATCGGTGAGCCGAATCGGCCCAGCGCATTGATCCGCGGTGCGAGTTGGAATTGAATGACTTCTTCGTGAACGGGCCCATCATCGGGACCATGTCCCGACTCCAAGAGCAGCGCTCGGAGTCCGGGCATTTTCGAACCCGGCAGCCCACGGAGGGCCAGCGCCGCCAGTGCCCGATTCTCCTCCACCAGCGGCATCACATCCGCGATCGTGCCAAGGCCCGCCAGAATGGTCGCCTCGACGAGTTCTTGTTTCATCACGGCGGGAACTCGTTCCGTCCGGAAGTGCGAGCGTGCGGTCGCCCAAACGACCTTGAAGGCCACCGCCGCTCCACAGAGGTGGTCGGTACCGATCTGCGCGACGCCGGTGACCGGTAGCCCTGGATGCACCACGACGCTTGCCGCTGGGAGGATGATTTCGCCTTGTTCGTCACGAACAAAGCGGTGGTGATCGAGCACCATCACCTCGAGCCCGTTGTTTGCCGCGGCCTGGATGGCATCGATCGCCGTGATGCCGCAATCGACCGCGATCACCAGATCGGCGCCTTGGGCTCGAATCTGCTCCAAGCCGTTCACCGAGAGGCCGTAGCCGCCCTCGTAGCGATTCGGCAACATCACTTCGATCGATTGAGAAGGTGCCATGAGTCGGAGCGACCGCTGGAGAATGGTCGACGCCGCGATGCCATCGAAGTCGTAATCGCCAAAAATGACGATCTTGCTTCCCTCCTCGATGGCCTTGGCGAGCCGCGTTCCAGCTTCCACAGCCCCGGCCAAGCCTTCCGGCGGCGCAATTCTCCCGTAGCTCGAATCGAGGAAGGCCACGGGATCCTCGATCGACCGTCCTTCCAGCACCCGAGTGGCAAGGTTGGGCTGCAAGGATGGTGAGCCGGGATCACGGCCAGAGGGCGATCTCCATTTCCACGTCGAAGTGATGCCGTTCATGGACCCTGCTCCTTTTGCCAGGGGAGGCGATCCCCCCCAAACCTCATTGAGGACCTGACCCTAGCGGTCTACGCCCTTGATCGCCAGATCGGACCAGCCCTCGTGGATGAGATGCCGAGATAACTTCCAAGGAGACGCGAGTTCCTTCCGATTGGACTTTCGCCGGACCCATTTTTGTCCGATACTTCGCGGGCAGACTCCACCCCGAAGTCAACCAAGGCGGAAACCCACCCATGCCTGATCGCTACAAGACTGTTCTCCTGTTCGGCGCCCCTGGAGCCGGCAAGGGCACTCAAGGCAAGATCCTCGGGCAGATTCCGGGGTTCTTCCACCTTGCATGCGGCGATGTCTTCCGATCGCTGGACACCACCAGTGATCTGGGCTCTAAGTTTCTCGACTTCTCTTCACGAGGTGAACTCGTCCCCGACGAAGTCACGATCGAGATGTGGCGTCAGAACATGCATGCCCAGACCGTCTTGAGCCTTTTCAAACCCAAAGTCGACCTCCTTGTGCTCGACGGCATTCCGCGAAGTCTCGGACAGGCCGAAGCACTGGCCCCCTACCTCGACGTCCTCTCGGTCATACATCTGGTGTGCCCCGACCTCGACGCGATGGTTCAGCGGATGAAGAAGCGAGCCATCAAAGAGAATCGCCTCGATGACGCCGACGAGCGGGTCATCAGAAGACGTTTCGAGGTTTACGAGCGAGAGACCAGCCCCGTCCTCGATCACTATCCTTCCGAACTCGTCACCGAAGTCTCCGCAATGGGATCACCGGCCGAAGTACTCGAACACGTCCTTGAAGCAGTCGTCCCGGTGCAGAACACCCACTTCCATAACCCGCTGGGTGGGAATGTCTGAACCAAGCTCGTGAGGCAGATCACCGATCGGTCATTCGGTGATGCGAGTCCCACCAGATCGTCGACACCTCGGACCAGCCAAAGGTGACCGATCACGCAAGCGCTGATTTCTTTGAAATTTCAGGGGCCGTCAGCGGCGTCTGAGGACTTCTCGCCCGGCTCGACCGGCGTCCGGGTGATACTCACGGCCACCGCGTCCGTCCCCCATCGGGCCCAAATCTCCTCAACCCGATGACGCCGGCGAATCGTCTCGGGATTCCCGAGGGCTGCGGCTGTTGGACCATTCCCAAGCTTCTCGTAGGAGCCGAGCGGAAACTCCGCATCGACTTCCTGAAAGGCGCGATCCCGATCAAACCGGACAATCCCGGGTGCATCCGGAGTGTCTGAAGCAACCGGACGAAGCACCTTCATTCGGATCTGATCCCCAGGCTGAAGCCGCTGCACCTTTGAGATGAGATCACTGCTCGTCGTGAGCGCTACGTCATTGATCTCAAGAATCACATCCCCGACTTGCAGCACTCGTTCGGCGGGAAGATCCTTGATGACTTCGGTGACCAAGATGCCGCGAATTCCGGTTGCCGCCGGCTCCATTCGAATACCGACCGCACCTCGCGGTCGATAGAGAACACGCCAACGGAGCACCCCGAGCAAGCGATTTCGCTGCTCCGCATCGAGGCCACCCTGCTCCAGCACCGCCATAAACAATTCATCGGGTACCGGCATCGACTGCAACGATGCGGTCGCCGCCTCTCGTTGCTCAAATGATTGGCTTCCGAGTAGCTCGACCTTGCGGGCCATCTCATCGGGAATAGCGCTGCGTCGAAGCGACTTCACATCGATTGAATCGATCGATCCACCCACGCGGAGCCCTTGAATCTTCTTGACCGCGTTTCCTTGTCGAGCCCTGGCATCCACTCGGACCTGCGCTGCGGCGACGGGGGTCATCAACATCGCGACGGCCCCAGCGGCCAGCAGGACGATCGCGGGTAAAGATGATGACGGTCTCAGTCTCATTGTTTCTCACGATATCCCCCGGCGGATCGAGAAGCCACTCGGAAGCAACCAGCCAAGGCCCAGATGCCGTTCAGACTGCCAAGAGCCCCGAGATCTCTTCGGAAACCGAATCGATCCACTCAGCTTTTTTGGCCACCATCTCGAGAAACGGATGCCCTGGAACCGTCGCAAAGCTCCCGGATCGAGCGATTGGTACGACGCTTTCGGCGATCAGACACTCGATCATGAGGGCCGGAAGGATCTGGCGTTCCTCGGCGATCGGATTCTCCACAACCGCCTTCCAGCCGTCGACAAAAGCCTGCATCCGTCGAGGTGACAGTGAGGTCGGCCACGCTGCCGGCGAGACACTCCGATCGCTCCGCATCGAGAAATGGAGCAGCCCGTTCGCCACGTCCACCAGCCTCGGTTCCACCCGCGAGGCATCGAAGTCAATCACCGCACGGACAGCACCAGGTCGACGCCGAGTGGGCTTCTCAGGAGTGAAGAGCACGTTTCCCGGATGCCAATCTCCATGGATCGGTTGCACCGGCAGCCCGCTCCAACCAGCTGATTCGACTCGCGCCCTCGCAGCGTTGCAACGCTCGGCGAGCCGCTCGACCACGTCATGGAGCTTGGATCGATTGACATCCGGATCTGCAACCACAATCGCAGGCTCTAACCGCTCGAATGCGGATTTGACTTGGGCTGCGGCATGGAACCCCGGCATCGGGGGTGCGTCAGTCCACTCCAGTCGGGCCGCCTCAAGATGCAATCGGCCGAGGATTCGACCGGCGTTGACCGCCTCCTGCGGTGCCTTCACCATCCGCCGCCCCTCGACCCAATGAAACATCTCGTAGACCTGACCGCCTTCTAGAAGCATCGACTTGTTTTCTTCCGCGGTGCCCACGAGCCGCGCCACCGGGACGCCAAGCGCCTCCAGATGGAGTTGCAGTTGATGATTGAAGGTGGCCCGCGCGACCAAGTCGGGCCTGGCCGTCCGACGTTTGAGCAGAAAGTCGCCCTCTTCGGCGACGATTCGGACCTTTGGGGCTTGTCGGGATCCCGCGGCAAACTCTCGAATCTCTCGGATGCCGGTCAGGGGGAAAGTCGCAATCACCCGGCGAAGTTCCCCGGGGTCGAATCGCGATCGATCTCCGGGCGTGTTGGGGAGGCCGACCGCGGTGCCGTCGTTCAACGACTCGCTACCGTCAGTCTCGGGGACACGTTCCTGATCGATCACTCGACGTTCGCCGCCTGTTCCTTGATCCGATCAATGAGGCCCTTGACCTCGACCACGGCACGCGTGATGTCCGAATCAGCGGACTTGCTCGCGATGGTGTTCGCTTCCCGAAGCATTTCTTGCGTGAGGAAGTCGAGGGTCCGGCCGACCGGCTCATCATCGCTCCCACCCAGCAGATCGAAGAACTGTTCGAGATGTCCGTCGAGACGAGTGATCTCCTCGGCGATGTCGCTGCGTTCTGCAAAGACCGCCACCTCTCGCACCAGATCGCTCTCGTCCAGACTCGCACCGACTTCCTTCAAGAGCGATTCGACGCGTTGGTGAAGTCGGTCTCGATACAACTCGACGACCCGAGGAGCGCGGGATGCGACTGATTCAAGTCGTTCTCGCATTCGCGTGCCGAACGATTCCAGTTCGACCAAGAGGTTACGTCCCTCTCGATTCCGCATCTCGATGAGACGTTCACACGCTTCGTCGAGCAGGGAAACAAGAACCGGCCGAGCCGTCTCGACGAATGCTTGCGAGTCGTCACCACCGATGATCCCGGGAACGGAGAGAAGCGTGGCGAGATCCACGGTGCAGCGGCTCCGAATCTCTTCTGGCATTTCAGAGAGCAGTTGCTCAATCGATGCCCTCGCCGCGGAGGTGTCGATTCGGGCCGCCATCGAAACGCCACCCGCCACCCAGCGAATGGTGACAATCACGCTTCCTCGATGCAGTTTTCGAGCGATGGCGGTCTCGAGCTCCGTTTCGAGCGACGAGAGATCATCCGGAAGTCGTACCGTCGCCTTCAGGAACTTGTTGTTCACCGATCGGACTTCGACAGAATACCGGGCGCCATCAACTTCTTTGTGGGCGGCGCCGAAACCGGTCATCGATCGAATCATGTGGTGGCTCTCGTTTGGACAACGCCCGACAATCGGAATTCAGCCGCCAGTCGGCGTCGTCGCAGGCGTGGTTGAAGCAGGTGGCGTGGGCGTCGCTGCAGGCGCGGTCGCTGCAGGCGCGGTTGAAGCAGGTGGCGTCGGCGTCGCTGCAGGCGCGGTTGAAGCAGGCTGTGGAATCGTCGTCACAGGCGTGGTCCCAGGCGCGGGTACCGTCGCCGGTGCCGTATCGGCGGTCGGCGCCGGGGTTCCGGCATCGGCCACCGTTGGGTTGTCAAGGATATTCAACGCAACCGCCAGCAGAATGTAGACCACGAATCCCGCCACCGTGGCCACGGTCAGCGCATCGCCAGTCCGTCCGCCAAACGCGGTATCCGTACCACCGCCGCCGGCGCCACCGAACGCGCCGGCCAGACCGCCGCCTTGGGGTCGCTGAACAAGAATGATCAAGACCAGCGCCGCGGAGACGATGATGAAGAGCAGAGTAAGAACGACAATCCAGGTGGACACGGTCGGATTCCAAATTCGACGCCCCGGTCTTCCGGGGCATCGCGTAACGAGACGAGCCGCGAATCGCGACTCAGAACGAGGATGCGGCCTGGCAGATCGCGGAGAATTCCTCGACCTTCAAGCTCGCCCCGCCGATCAATCCGCCATCCACATCAGGGGCGGCGAAGAGTTCCGCGGCATTCGCGGCCTTCACCGACCCGCCGTAGATGATCCTGACTGATCCAGCGAGTCGAACATCATACAGTTCGCCGAGCAGCGTACGAATCATGGCGTGCGCGGATTGGGCATCATCCGGCGTCGCGGTCATCCCCGTCCCAATCGCCCAGACGGGCTCGTACGCCACTACGGCCTGGCCTACGGCCTCGGCAGAAAGGCCTGTCAGGGCCGCTCGAACCTGCTTTTCGACCACCTGAAGGGCATTTCCGGCCTCTCGCTGGGCGAGCGTTTCCCCAACGCAGATCACCGGCTGAAGCTCGGCTGCCAACGCCGCCCGAGCCTTCGCCGCCACCACGGAATCGGACTCGCCCAATTCATGACGCCGCTCTGAATGCCCCACCAGAGCGACTTTTCCACCCAGGTCCGCAATCATCGCCCCGCTGGTCTGCCCCGTATGAGCCCCCTCAAGATGGGCCGCACAATCCTGCCCCCCCAGCGAGATGGTCGAATGCCCCAAGGCATGCCCCACGGCCTGCAGATAGGGAAACGGCGGAAAGATGGCGATATCGACCTTCATGACCGCGTTTCCGATTCCCGCGACCAGGTTCTCCGTGAGTTCGACGGCCGCCGCCAATTCGCCGTGCATCTTCCAGTTTCCGCCTACGTAGGGTCGTCGAGTCGACATGCGTTTGATTCCAAAAAGGTGCGGTTCTGGGCCGCTCGGCCCACGACGAAATCTCCCCCCACGCGGAGGCGACGCCGGACGGTAACAGGTCGTCAGGATTCCGACCCTGCCCCATCATGAACGCCCTCGCGTCGGTCGTCATACTGTCGCGTTCTTCGAAATCGACCTCGCTCGGAATTCCGCATGCCCACTTTGACCGCCCCTGAGATTCGTCAGCAATTCCTCGACTTCTTCGCTGCCCGCGCGGGGCACGAGATCGTGCCTTCAAGCCCGGCCGTGCCTCACGAGGATCCCACGCTCCTGTTCACGAACGCTGGTATGAATCAGTTCAAAGATGTCTTTCTCGGACAAGGCGATCGGCCCTATACACGGGCCGTCGATAGTCAGAAATGCATTCGAGCCGGGGGAAAGCACAACGACCTCGAAGACGTCGGACATGACACCTATCACCACACGTTCTTTGAGATGCTCGGGAACTGGTCGTTCGGTGATTACTTCAAAGAAGAAGCGATCGACTGGGCGTGGACCCTGCTCACCGATGTGTTCAAGATCGATCCCGCCCGTCTTTATGCCACCTGGTTCGAAGGCGACCCGGCTCAGGGGCTCGAGCCTGACCATGAGGCACGAGACCTTTGGCTCAAGTACCTCCCGGCTGATCACATCATCCCGGGAAACGCCAAGGACAACTTCTGGGAGATGGGCGAGACCGGCCCGTGTGGCCCGTGCTCGGAGATCCACGTCGATCGAATCGGCGGGCGGAATGCGGCGGCATTCGTCAATCAGGATGATCCCGACGTGCTCGAAGTTTGGAATCTCGTGTTCATCCAGTTCAATCGAGAGTCCGGCACCGTTTTAAATTCCCTCCCCGCGCGACATGTCGATACCGGCATGGGACTCGAGCGTCTGGTGTCGGTCCTTCAGGACCGCCGAAGCAACTACGACACCGATCTATTCGCGGGGATCTTTGACCGAATCACCGACGTCAGCGGCGCCCGCCCCTATCGCGGGGCGCTGGAAGACCCGATCGACATCGCCTATCGCGTCATCGCCGATCATGCACGCTGCCTGGTAGCCGCGCTTTCCGACGGCGCCACGCCTGGTGCGGATGGCCGTGGATACGTCCTCCGACGGATCCTCCGTCGCGCCGTCCGCCACGGCCGCCAGACCCTCGGCATGGAACGTCCCTTCCTCGCAAGCGTTGTTCCCGCGGTCGTCGAAATCCTTGGCGATTCGTTCCCCGAAATGCGGGCGAAGATGCCACGGGTTCAGGAAATCATCGGGCAGGAAGAAGAGATGTTCCGTCGAACCCTCGACCGGGGCCTCCAGTTGTTCGCCGAAGCCGCCGAACGATCAAGCGATGGACAAATCTCCGCGATCGACGCCTTCAAACTTCATGACACGTACGGATTTCCCATCGACCTCACGCAGGTCATGGCCGACGAACGTGAGATGCGCGTCGATACAGAGGGGTACGAGATCCTCATGGAGGAAGCTCGATCTCGAAGCCGTGGTGGTGGGAGCGTCAACGATCCGGTACTCACCATTCCACCCGATGTCTTGGGCAAACTCGACTTCTTGAAAGTGAAACCCACCGACGACCATGCCAAGCATCAGGGTGGACCAACCACTGGACTGATCAAAGCGATCTGGGATGGCCGGCATCTCTGCGAACGAAGCGAACATGGCCAACGCGTCGCGGTCATCCTCGATCGAACCTGTTTCTACGGCGAACAAGGAGGGCAAGTGGGCGACGTCGGCGAGATTCACGTGGCGCGTGGATCCAGTGCCGGCCACGATCATGTCGGCATCCTTGAAATCGAGGACACCAAACGGGTCGGCGACTACGTTTTGCACATCGGCCACGTCAGTCACGGAGCCGTCGCGATCGGCGACGAATGCGAAGTCGCGATCGATGCGCATCGCCGGACGGCAATTCGGGCGCACCACACCACGACCCACTTACTCAATCTCGCGCTCCGCGCGGTTGCTGGTCCGGATAGTGATCAGCGCGGCTCTTCGGTCGCCGCGGATCGGCTTCGATTTGATTACGCCGCCAGCGGCCCCCTTGATCCCATCGCCCTTGAGGAGATCGAGACTCGGGTGAACGCGGCGATCGCCGAAAAACTGGACGTCCATATCGGTGAAGCACCCCTCGACCTGGCTCAGAAGGTGAACACGGTCCGAGCCGTGTTCGGGGAGCGATACCCGGACCCGGTCCGAATGGTGGCCGTCGGCCCACGGGTGATCGACTTACTGGAAGAACCTAATGACCAACGCTGGCTCGGTCGTTCGGTGGAATTCTGTGGCGGCACGCACCTCGCCAATACCGCCGAGGCCGAAGACTTCGTCTTACTCAGCGAGCAGGGACTTGCCGCGGGAATCCGGCGGGTGACCGCGCTGGCCGGTACACCGGCTCGCGCCGCTCGCTTTGCCGCATCAGAATTGGGCCAGCGTCTCACCGCCGCGGAAGCTGGAAACTCGTCGGAGTCCATCGAAGATCTGATGAGAGACTATGAAGCCGCCACCATCTCGGCGGTTGATCGTCACACTCTTGGGGCGCGAATCGAAACGCTCCGGGCCACGGCCAAGACGGCGCGGAAGGCGGCCGCGGCAGAGAATCGAGGCTCCGTGGTTGAAACCGCCCGGGAGATTGCGGCCGCTTCCGAGGGTCACGCGATCGTGGCTCAGATTGACGGCGCGGACAAGGACGCCCTGCTCTCCGCCATGGATGCGATCAGAGCGGCCCGGCCCGATGCCGCGGTGTTGTTGCTCGCCGCCGATGCCGAAGAGGGAAGAGTCTTAATTGTCGCCAAGGTGCCCGAGTCGATCATCGCCCAAGGGCTCAAGGCAGGCGATTGGGTGAAGGTGGCGGCGCAAGCGTGTGGAGGCGGTGGCGGGGGTAGACCTGACAGTGCCCAAGCCGGTGGGAAAGACCCCGCCAGGGCCGACGAAGCCGCGGCTGCCGCCAGAGACCATGCCAACGCTTCCGGCGTCTCCTGATCTAGAAAGACTCGGCCAACGGGCTGGCGATAGCATGAGGAGACCGAAGACGCGTCGTCACGCGACCTCGGTGCCGACAACCGTGTTTGAGCTTCATTCGACCACACCGGAGCGTTCAGATGAGTGACCAGCAGGGAATTGAATCCATCCTCCGAGAGACTCGGATCTTCAACCCCCCCGCCGACTTCGCCGAGAAGAACGGCGGCGCCTGGATCAACTCGATGGACGACTACCACGTCCAGTGGCGACGTTCGATCGAGGAACCGGAAGCCTTCTGGGGGGAGGTCGCCCGTGAGCATCGCTGGACGAAACCCTTCACCGAAGTGCTCGACTGGAATTGCCCCGACGCTCGATGGTTCGCTGACGGCCAGACAAACCTCTGCGACAACTGCGTCGATCGACATGTCGATGAAGGCCACGGCGACGAGACGGCAATCATCTGGGAAGGTGAGCCCGTCGGCGAGCACGGTCCCGAGATCCTGCGACTGAGCTATCGAGATCTGCAGCGGGAGACCGCCCGATTCGGAAACGCCTTGAAGTCGCTGGGCGTGAAAAAGGGCGACATCGTCACCATCTACATGGGCATGGTTCCTGAAGTCGCCATCGCCATGCTCGCCTGCGCCAGAATCGGCGCGGCGCACTCCGTGATCTTCGGTGGGTTCTCCGCCAGTGCGATCGTCGATCGAGTCAACGATGCCGGTAGCAAAGTCATTCTCACGTGTGACGGAGCCTGGCGTCGTGGCAGCGTTGTCCCCTTGAAAGCCAACGTGGATGAAGCCTGTGCCTCGCTCCCCGGCGTCGAACATGTGGTCGTCTTGGAACGATGCGGGAACGATGTCGTAACCGTGGAGGGACGGGATCACGACTGGACCGGATTGATCGCGACTCAGAATGAAGACTGCCCCTGCGAGCCGATGGACGCCGAGGATCTACTGTTCCTCCTCTACACGTCGGGTTCCACGGGCAAGCCCAAGGGCATCGTCCACACCACCGGCGGATACATGGTTCATACGAGCCTGACCGCGCGAAACACGTTCAATCTCAAGCCCGATCAGGGCCAGGTCTACTGGTGCACCGCCGACGTCGGCTGGGTCACCGGCCACTCGTACATCGTCTACGGGATCCTCCCGAACCGAGTCCCCAGCCTGATGTATGAGGGTGCGCCCAACTCACCCGATGAGGCTCGCTTCTGGGACATCGTCGAGCGCCACAAGGTCTCTCACTTTTACACCGCGCCCACCGCGATCCGAGCCTTCATGAAGTGGGGCGACGAGCATCCCAAGAAGCACGATCTCTCGAGCCTCAAGGTATTGGGAACCGTTGGTGAACCGATCAACCCAGAGGCTTGGATCTGGTACCACAAGATGATTGGCGGAACGCACTGCCCCATCGTCGACACCTGGTGGCAGACCGAAACCGGTGGCCACATGATTTCTCCTCAGCCTGCCGCAACCCCGACCGTCCCGGGATCCTGCACGCTTCCAGTCCTCGGCATCGATGCGGCGATCGTTGATGAAGTCGGCGCGGAACTACCCAACGGACAAGGGGGACTTCTGGTGATCCGGAAGCCTTGGCCCGGCATGCTGCGGGGGATTCACGGGGACCGGCAACGTTATCTCGACACCTATTGGTCAAGAGTGAACGGGATGTACACCGCCGGCGACGCGGCGAAGCGAGACGAGAACGGCTACTTCTGGATCATGGGCCGAATCGACGATGTCATCAACGTCTCCGGGCATCGTCTGGGCACCATGGAGGTTGAGAGCGCTTTGGTTTCGCACGAATCAGTGGTGGAAGCTGCGGTCGTCGGTTTCCCCCACGAGATCAAAGGCACCGGGATCGCCGCCTTTGTCACGCTCGCCACGGGAGTCGATCCATCGGACGCCCACATCGCGGTGCTTCGGACGCACGCCGGCAAGGAGATCGGTGCGATCGCCAAGCCGGACATGATTCGATTCACGCACGCGCTACCAAAAACTCGAAGCGGCAAGATCATGAGACGCCTCCTCCGAGACATTGCCGCGGGCCGCGATTCGAATCAGGACACCTCGACGCTGGAGGACGTTTCCGTCCTCGCGAAACTTCGAGGGACGCAAGACGAGGAGTAGCGTCGCCTCGAGTTCACTTCCCCCAAGGACGAGCCACGAGCAACACGCCGACCACCACCAGCGCCAGCCCGGCAAGACGTGTTCCATCGATCTTGATCGCCTTGTAACCAGGAAAACCCGAGATATCGCAAGCCAAACTTCCGACGGCCATTCCGCCGACGAAGATCGCCACCAACATGCCCGCGCCCAGTTGAGGGGCCGCCGTCAGCTGAATGACCACAATCGATGCCCCAATGATGCCGCCGAAGAATGCCCACCACGGAACGGTGCGAAGGGCCGCGATGTTCGGCAGGACACTCCCATTCTTGGCCGCGAACACGACCAGTAAGGCCGTCAGGATGGTCACGTTGACGACGCCGTTCACCCAGCCCGCCTGAAACCGATCCCCCACCGCTTTCGCGGCCGTCGCGTTCAGCCCCGCCTGCACCGGTTGCAGGAACCCGACGATGAAGACCGCGGCCATGAGAAGAAATCGCATAAGAGACCTCCAGGAGAGAACGACAAGAGCCACCGCTGGTCAGCGGCGATGACATTAGTCTCGCAGTTCGGGCGTTCGGATGCCGCGACGTGGCTGATCAGCCGTGAATCACGGCCCGATCGGCGCCATGACCCAGTCGGCAGCATTCGCGGCGTTTGACCATCGGCGTAGATCGCGAAGTTCGTCGATGGTGCTCGTCGAGACCCCTCCGTCGACCGTGGTGACGATGGCGACCTCCTCGGACTCGCCCTGACGATGTCGGGGGCTCACGAATCCGGCGGACGCTGGATCGGCCGGGTCGTATTCATCGGCCCAGAGCGGGAGCGTCCAGCCCGGAGGAAGCACGCGGAAGAATCCTTCGCGAATTGGCCCGGTCGATCCGGGGGTCGATTCGTTGGTTCGACTGGTGGCGAAGACGATCAGCCGGTCCGGTCGCTGCACACTCGACAGCCGATCGACGTAGAAACGACCGAAGGTCTCGAGAAAGATGTTGCTGTATCCCCCGAAGTTCTCGTCACCTCCGACGAAGACGCTATTCATTCCGAATGACGGAAACGCGCTGACCGCGTACAGCGATTCATCGTCCGGAAGTGTGTCGATCTCCGTCGCATAGTCTCGATTGGGACCGGAATAGAGCGTCGCAAGGTTATGGCCAAGATAGGGCGCCAAACGGAGCGGCCACCGTCGCGCCGCGATTGGGACGGTCTGCGTCGCGATCGAATCTCCGTTGGCATCCACCGCCTCGAACCCACTCGCGTAACCCGGAAGAACCGCACCTCGATGATCGGTCGCGTAGCCGGCCCAGGCAATTCCCAGTGATCTCGCCGAGGCCATTTCGGATGCCCGTTCTGAAGCAGTTCGAACCGCCGTGGCCGCATGAATCACCAGTGCCAGCAGGATCGCCACCGCTGCAATCCCAGTCATCAACTCGACGATCGTAAAGCCACGGCCACGGGATCGAGCCCGGCCAATGACATAAACGGTCGTTGTGATTGGAGGATTCTCAGCGGTCATGAGATCAATCAGTGGGAATTGCACCCGGAATTCCGAACCATTGGGACACGGGGGGAGAAACGTCAACGAAGGGCTGCTTTGCTGCCCCCCGAAAATCTTTCGTCTGTGAGCCCGGGCAGTTTCTCTCTTTCGTCGTCTCCGTGTGCAAATTAGCTCTCCGAAAACAGAAATCGCAAAAATCACCTCAGATCTGTGCAGCCATCCGCCGTCAATCGCGAATTGGAGATAGACAATTATCATCGATCAACCCCCCTGGTTCGAGGGGTTTCCCTTGCATCGCCCCCCCGGTTGACCGAACATCAGAACCTCGATCAATCACCCCTTGGAGCTCCCGTCCTACGCTGAGACTCCAGCCAAAGAGCCCATGATCCTCAATCAGCACTCCGCATATTCTCTGATCGGCATCTCGTCACTTCTGCTCGTGACGGCTGCGGCCTCCGGCCAGTCCTTCGACGTGGCCTTCGAAGGCCCCTCCGCGGATCGATGGAACTACGGGTTCAACGCGACTCCGGGAGACCGTCCGGTCGGATCAGTCTTTGGGTATACCGGTGATCTCTATGAATTCGACGATCGCGATGGCCAAATCATCATCGCCTTCGACACCAGCGATCTGATCGCTCCAGGCGCTGGCGTGGACCGCTACCTGGTCGACGCCGTGACCATCGAGCTCATGCTTGCCGATCCCTTGGCCGGCGGCTACGACCCCACCGTGGACGACTGGCGGACCCACCTCGCCCCCCGTGATCCCCTCTTTCTCCCCGACTCCGATCCCGGCCGCCCCATCGAACTCTATGCGACCGGATTTCGAAACAGCATGACGGATGCCAGTTGGACCGAGACGAGCGATTTCAGTCCCGTCGGCCCCTTCGGGGAAGGCGTTCGCAACGCGTTCGCCGCCCAATGCATGCCGGACGGCACACTGCTGGATGTCTCGAATTGCATCACCGACGGCTTCACCGCGTCACCCCTTGCGGTCGGCGTCGCGAACGAATGGTCGCCAGGCGAGGAACTCCCCGAAGGTACCTCGCTGCAGTTCACGTTCGACGGCTCGGACCCTGATGCCGCGGCGTGGCTCTCCCGGAGCCTGAACGAGGGAAGACTTCTCTTCTCGATCTCATCCCTCGTCGAAGCCGAACAGGAGGGCGGTGACTTCATTGATCTCTACTTGCGGGAGAACCCGCTCGTGCAGGTTGGCGTCAGGCGTGCGGCGACCCTCCAGATTTCGGGCGAAGTCTCGACTGGTTGCAACGCCACTGGCGACTTCGACCACGATTGCGTCATCGGCGGGGGTGATCTCGGGATCTTCTTGGCTTTCTGGGGAACAAACAATCCAGAAACCGACTTAAACGGTGACGGTGTGACCAACGGTACTGACCTCGGAATCCTGCTCTCTCTCTTCTGAACAACTGCGGCGAACGCCACTTTCCCAACCGCGACCAGTCGTCGGTCGAACCTGCAAATTAGTTTCTTGCACGTCGGTTTCTCTCCGCATGTCCGATGTCCCAAAACTGAAACGCCCTCGTGGGGCGTGAGCCATCACGAGGACGTTCTGGTATTGCTTGAAGCCTACTGCAGCGTTTTTTGGCCGAACGAACGGACGGTTCAGGCCGTCCCGGTTCGATGCAAGATACCCACGGCACGATTCACCGCCGAACGCACTTCGTCCGGATTCATATTCAGTACGGCCGCCGTCTCACCGACGCTGAGGTTCTCGCCGAAGCGAAGTGCCAGCACGGCATGATCACGGGGATCGAGTGATGCGGTCACCCGTGCCGCACGGCGTCGCAGTCCATCGTTGTCGTTGTTCTTTTTACAAGGCATACTGTTTCCTACGACACAGACTCGATGAACGTTCCCCGAATCTTCGGGTGAACACGAAAAGGCGGATCATCCGTGATCCAAGCCCTGTTTCCCGGCCAGTTTCGACTGCGTCCGTGCAGACGAGATCAGGATCCGACGTCAAGACGATCATCCATGATCGCGGCACGCCAAAGTGGTCCCAAGCCGAGCTTGCTCCTCGCGATCGCTGCGTCCTTGATCGCGACGTTGAGGAACATCGACACAACGCCGCCCACGCCACGATCTTTCGGCCCTTCAGGCCCTTAGGGGGGAAGTACCCCAGTCCCATGAGCTCTCGCGGGCCTGAAATCGCCATAAGGTTTTTAGAATTTTCAGCCGCCCGCGATCGTGCTCATCTTGAACACCGGAAGGAGCAACGCGATGGCAACCACACCAATCACGCTTCCGATCACGATGATCGCCAACGGTTCGAGCATGACGGAAACTCGCTTGACCGCGATCTCCAGATCCTCGTCGGCGGCGTCTGCGACGCGATTCAGAACCGCAGGTAACCGGCCCGATCGTTCACCGGCCGAAATCATCGCCCGCGCGCTCCCTGGAACGAGATCTCCCGCTTCGAATCGATCAGAAATTCCATCACCGTTCCGCGCCCCTTCTTCGATTCGATCCCAGAATCGCGACCATCGACTCCACGGCGAAAGGCCCCGACAGATTGAAATCGCATCAAGCAACGGGACACCGGCGGTCAGCAGAACACCGAGGGTTCGGGTCGTGCGGGCTAGATCTGCGGGGCGAATCACACTTCGAAGCAAGGGTGCGTCGAATCGAATCACCTCGAGCACTCGGCTCACAAACTTCGCGCGTCGCGCCACGGTGGCCAAGACGGTGATTCCAAGCAAGCTCGGGATCCAGATTGTCCATCCGGAGGTGATAAACCGTCCGACGCCGAGAACCGCTTCGGTCAATGGTGGTAGATCTGCAGATCGCTGGGCATAGATCGCTTCAAAGCGAGGCATCACGAAGGTGACCAGGAGAATCGTGATCAATGATCCCACGATCGTCAGAAGGACGGGATACGCCAGCGCCGAACGCACCTGCCGTCGAATCCGTTGCTCTCGCTGCAACCAATCTGCGAGTTGTTCGAACATCCCCGAGAGGTCACCGACCGCCTCAGCCGCTCGAACCAGGCCCACCGCCACCGGCGGAAACGTCGTGGGGAACCTCGCAAACGCATCGCTGAGTGACCCCCCGTTTTCGACCTCATCACGGACCACCACGAGTTCTTTAGAGAGCGTGGGGTCTGCGGTCTGCAATCGAACAACCTCAATGGCTTCGACGACCGGGACGCCAGCATCAAGCATCACCGACAGTTGTCGAATGAAGGAAGACACCGCCGCGGAAGAGGCCTTACCGGCGAATAGTCTTTTCTTTCCTGCAGAGTGGAGGCCGTCCCGCATGGCTCGATCGATTGAGAGGACGATCCGTCCCTCCGAGCGCAGTCGCGAGGCCACTTCGGCCGCATCGGTTGCCGCTTGGGTTCCGCGCAGCAAACGACCCGTCGCGTCTCGAGCCTGCCAAGACCATGTGGCGGTTTCATTCATGGTTTCACGCGGCGGTGGCCGCGAGCACCTCCTCGACCGTGGTCATGCCCTCGGCCACTTTTCGCAGGCCGTCGATTCGCATCGATTCGAATCCTTCGCCCCGAGCAACCTCGGCGAGTTGTCGGTGCGGTGCCCCCGAAGCAATGGCATCACAGACCGCGTCATTGGGTGCGAGCAGTTCAAACAGGCCGACTCGACCGCTGAATCCTGTACCACGACATCGTTGACATCCTTCGCCAGCTTGGAAGACGTCGACGGACGCGACCGCTTCTACCATCCGTCGCACACCGTCCTCGACCTCGACCTCCCGACGGCATTGGGGACAGATGCGGCGAACCAATCGCTGCGCCAACACGCCACGAAGAACCGTTGCGACAAGGAATGACTCGACCCCGAGGTTCACCAGCCGCACTGGCGCGGCACAGGCATCGTTGGTGTGAAGTGAGGACAGTACGAGATGACCAGTCAACGCCGCTTGCGCCGCGATCGCCGCCGTTTCTTCGTCTCGAATCTCTCCCACCATCACCACATCGGGATCTTGGCGGAGCATCGATCGGAGGGCCGAAGAGAAACCGAATCCGGTCCGATCATTCACCTGAAACTGATTAACCCCTGGAATCACTGCTTCAACCGGATCCTCGATGGTCGAGAGATTGAGCGTGTCGGCATCCATCGCGCCCAGCGCCGAATACAGCGTGGTGCTCTTGCCACTGCCGGTGGGACCAGTCACCAGAACCACGCCATTGGAGGCCGCAAGGAGACCCGCCCACTGATCGCGGATCAGGGGCGCCATGCCAAGCCGCTCTGGTGCAACAATGGCATTGCGACTGTCGATGATTCGGATGACGACTTTCTCGCCCTGACGACCAGACATTGTTGATACGCGAAGATCAACGCGCCTTCCGTCGAGGAGCACGTGAATGTCCCCATCCTGAGGAAGTCGTCGCTCGGCGATATCCAATTCGGCCATGATCTTGATTCGGCTCGTGATCGCCGGCCCCATGCGATGGGGCGGTCTGATTTTTTCGTGCAGTCGCCCGTCGATCCGAAAACGCACCCGGAGATTTCGGTCCCCTGGTTCGACGTGAATATCACTCGCACCGTCTTCGACCGCATCATGAATCAACCAATTCACCAAACGCACCACGGGGCCGTGGCCTGCGATCTCCGCGAGGTCCGTAAGTTCGGAAACCTGACGCTCAAGAACGGTGAGATCCGCATCCTCCACCCCATCATGAATGTCGTCGATTACGAACACATTCGCGGCCGGAAGCCAGTTCTCGATCGCAGTCTCAAGCTCGCTCGCTGCCGCCGCCGCGACTTGGACGCGATGCCCGGTCCGTCGAGCAATTTCCTCGAACAAATATAGGTTCGACGGTTCGGCAGCGGCAATCGTCAGGGTGCCTCGAATCAAAAAGAGCGGGAGAACCCGATGCTGCCGGGCAAAGTCTCGCGGGAGCAACTCCACCACTGCCGGATCGGCGATCCGAGCCGGCTCGCGAACAAAAGGAAGACCACATCCGGTGGCCAGTCCTTCGGCAACGCTTACTTCGTCAGCAAAGCCAAGTGAAACCAGCAACTCACCGAGCAGTCGGTGATCGCCGCCGTCGCGTTGTGCGGAAAGCGCGGTCTCAAGTTGGGTTCGAGTGATTCGGCCTGATTCGACAAGAACTTCGCCAAGTGGCGCTGAAGCCGTGATCACTGCAGATGGATTGGATGCATGAACTTCGGACTCACGAGTCTTCATCGCAGTATCCTCGCGGCCGAGTCAACGCCATCATGGATCTCAAGACGGTCGCTGACCCGAGTGATTTCGAGAATCGACTTCAACGGCTCCTCGGGCCCGGCGAGAATGAATCGCCCTTTATGCTCGGCGGAGGCGTCCGCGAGGTCCAGAAGCACTTCAAGACCGATCGAATCGATGATTGAAGTCTCCGAGGCATCCAAGATGAGGTCACGAATTCCTGACGCAAATCGTTCGTGACAGGCACGTCGGAGGGAGACGGCAGATTCGCCGACGCATTCGCCAGCGACCTGGACAACGCACAGCCGGCCGTGTTCTTCAAATCGAAGTTTCATGCGGCTCTCCGATCATCAGACAACCCGAGCCCGTCAGCATCGCGGGTCAGCAAGCGGTCGTACTCGGTGAAGTCCATGCCCAAGAACACTGACACGATCGAAGGGTCGAACTGGGAACCTCGACAACGATCGAGTTCCTCGAAGACTTTCTCCCGCGGCATGGCACTTCGATAGGTTCGACTCGAACTCATCGCATCGAAACTGTCGCAAATCGCGACGATTCGAGCCAACAGGGGAATTTCCTCCCCGGCGATACCTGCGGGATATCCCTGACCGTCCCATGCTTCGTGATGGCAAAGAACTCCGGGGAGCAGGTCACGGATCTGCGGAATGTCCCGCAGAATCCGGAAGCCAATCTGCGGATGCTGTCGAATTGCGGCGAATTCTTCTTCCGTAAGCCGTCCCGCTTTGCAGAGCACCGCCTCCGGCACGCCGATCTTGCCGATGTCATGGACCAGTCCCGAGAGATGGGCGGTCTTGACGAATGCTTCTGGAAGCCCGATCGAAGCCGCCAGATCACGACTCAGAATCGCCACGCGTTGCGAGTGACCACGGGTGTAGGGATCTTTGGCATCGATCGCGGCCACCATCGATTGAAGCGTCCCGAGGAACATCGCGTCCAAATCAGAATACAACGCCGCGTTGCGAAGAAAGACGCCCAAGTGTCCCGCGGCGGATGCAAGCAGAGTCAATTCGATACTGGAAATCGGTTCGCCCGCGCGACCACCGGCCACCAGCGTTCCCAGGTTTCGATCGCCACCTCGGACGGCTGCGAGCCCGATCTCACCGAACGTCGGGTCCATGACCACGGTCGCCGTACTGGTGTTCGCCGATTCGGCGATCAACCTGACTTCGGCGCGGGTCGGTGCACCACGTCCATGGACTACGAAATCATCAACTTTGGCTGCCGCGGGGTCATCGAGGAGAATCGCAATCCAGCTGTATCCCGCGGTCGCGGCGAGCTCCTCGGTTGCCGAGACCAGAAAATCCCCAGGATCTCCACCCACCACCAGCCCGTCGATCAAGGAGTTGAGCAGATGAAGTTCTTCGTAGCTCTCAGAGAGTCGACGATCAACCGAGTGAGCCGCCTCTCGCTCTTCGATACGGCGACGAGCGCTGGTATGGAGTCGTTGCACAAGATCAGTAATCGCTGGAATCGCAGCACTCGGGGGTAATGAGTCCCGCAGCGCAAATCCACGAATGACCGTCTCGTCGACCTTCGATGCATTGCACAACATCGAAAGCGATCCTTCCGTGATCAGTTCGTCAGTCGCCAGAATCGCAATACCTTCGCACCGCCCGCGTCGGGTCTCCGAGACGCACCCAATCGCGAAGACACCTGGAAAAAGCTCACACGTGCCTCCATCTTCCGCCAACAGGATCGCAAGATGCCTCCGGACCGCCTCACGCACCGGCATCGCTCCAACCAGCAACGCCTGCCTCCACGATCCGACGGGATCATCCACTGCCGACCATCGGGCGACGCCATCATCAATGGGAATCCACGCGGCCCCCACGCCAGCCAGGTCGCCGGCGATGACCAGTTCAATCGAGTTGATTTTTGTCGAGGCCAGAGTCATGCGGCCTCCTCTCGCACGTCGTGTTCGCCATTCCATTGGAGGAGGGTCGCCCGCACCCGCTCCAGAAGAACCCGAGGCGAGAAGGGTTTTGCGATGAGTTCGACGATCCGACTTGCCACAATTTCCTCGGCGTCCAGCCGGAAGCCCCTCGCGGTCAGCATCAACACGGGGATGTGAGTGGTCTTCGGATCGTCCGCGATGCGACCGGCCAGCTCAAGCCCGGTCATGAATGGCATTTGATGGTCGGTGAGCACCAGATCGATCCCGCCTTCGCGGATCTTCGACCACGCATCCTCACCGTCAACGGCTTCAATGACTTCATACCCAGCACCGCGCAACTTGAATGCGACGACACGAACGATATATTCCTCGTCGTCAGCGACCAGGATCGTGGAATTACCGTTGTCTTGATCGTTGTTCATTAGGCCGCCATCGATGCAGGATGTGACGCGGGCACGCTAAACCAGAAGCGAGCTCCCTCACCTAATCTTGAATCGACTCCGATCCGGCCCTGATGAACCTGCTCAACGATGTTTCGGCAAAGATTGAGCCCCAGCCCGGTTCCCCGAGCAGTACGCTCGTATCGCTTGATCCGATAAAACTTTTCAAAGAGCCGATCGATATCCTCGGGGGGAATCCCCAGCCCCGTGTCGGTGACGGTGACCACCACCGATCGGGTCAAATCCTCCGCGTCGACCGTCACCGTGACCCGCTCCCCTTCCGGAACGTATTTCAGGCCGTTTCCAACCAAATTCCCAATGACCGCCGCGAGCATCTCTGGATCGCCGTCGACCACGAGTCCTGACTCAGCATGGATGCGAAGATCAACCGATTTTCGCTCGGCGGCGGCTCGAAGTCCGCCGACCACTTCATTCGCGAGATCACCGAGATCAACGCAACCCATCCGCGGGCGAGCGACCCCTGCTTCAATGCAACTGATGTCCAGCATGTCGTTGACCAACTTTGCAAGCCGATCAGTCTCCTCCATCGCGATTCCAAGAAACTCGGTTCGTTGCTCGAGGTTTTGAAACTCACCGTCCGACAGCATTTCCAGCGAGGCTCGAATCGAACTCAGTGGCGTCCGAAGTTCGTGACTCGCTTTCGCAACAAACTCGCTCTTGAGACGAGCCATTTCACGCTCTCGTGTCGTCTCATGCAGAACAACCAGAGTTCGACCGTTTCCATCAAGGGCACGGATCACCGCTTCAAAGGCCCGCGTCGAAGGCACCCCTCCATCATTTGGGAGTTCGAACATCGAACGACGGAACTCCTCCGCTCCACTCTCCATCACGTTTCGGGAGAGGGTGTGAATCTCAGCGGCCGCGACTCGATTGGGGATCATGCTTGAAAGCGGTTGCGGATGAACGGCGTCTACGGCGCAACCTTCCGGATCAAGACCCGCGATGGCCAGTGCGGCGGGATTCGCCTCGACGACTTCACCATGACGATCGAGTACCAGAATGGGATCATCGAAGGATGTAAACATCCGCTCGAAACGAGTCGCCCGTTCTTCGGCGATTCGACGGGCTAAGACTTGCTCTTCAGTTCGTGATTCTTGTTCCAGCTGGAAACGGTCGTGGAGATCCGAAACTGCCGAGCCCATCCTTCGAGCGGACCCTGGATCGGCGCACGCCACCCGAAGCCGACGCCGATGATGCAGGGACGCCAAAACCATGCCCAGCACGCACCCGCCCAGCACGATCAGGATCCACGACGAATTGAGCACCAGAGCCTCCCTGCTTCCATCAAGTCCGGCCGAAAGCGAAACAGATCTCAATCGAGCTGTTCGCCCACGCCGGTTAGGAGATCTCGAACCCGATGATCCTCAGGATTCGATTTCATCAGTCCCGAGTAAACCCGATAGGCCGCGACGTACTCTCCGACGAGTTCGTAGGCCATCCCGAGGGCCAACTTTGGCTCCGCACGATCGGGTGCGACGTCAGCGGCACGCTTGAACAGCGTGGCGGCCGTCTGGTATTCCTTCTCTCGCATCGCCGCCTGGCCGAGAAGGAAGTAACCCTCGAATTCATTCGGATTCAGTACCACAAGACGCTGTCCGGCCCGGACCACTCGACGGTAGTCCTCGACTTCCAGACACATCAACCCAAAGTCGATCCAGCCCTCGGCATCCTCGGGATGGAGATTCGTGAAGTCGAGAAAGACCACACGAGCTTCCCGATATCGTTCGCCCGCGGCGAGGCAGCGGCCACGCATCCGCATCAGTTCTCGATCCTGATCACCGGCTTCGGAGATGGCCTCCAGACGATCGATCGTCTTCAGGCAGTCGCTTGTTCGATGGGCTGACATCTGAGCCCGTGCCAAGTCCTCGAGCATCCAGCGATCTTCGTCGTCCAGTAGTACTGCCCGTTCCAGATGGTCGACCGCGTCGTTCCAGCGTCCCTTGAGCATGGCGACCCGACCCGAAAGATGGTGAATCGCGGAAGTGTCTTGAAAGCCTGAGCGTTTCTCGCGCAAGATGCGATCAGCTTCATTGAAGTCACCTTCGCCGATGAGGGTGTCCACGGCGGCGACGATCATTCCCGGATTGCTCGGGGCAATCTCATGTGCGGCGAGGTAATGCGAGACCGCATCTTGGCCGCGATTCAATCGCTGGTCGACGATCCCTTGGAAATAGCAGGCATCGGCATTTTTAGGATCGAGTTCATGGGCCTTGTCGAAGCTGGCTGAGGCATCTCCGAGGCTTCCATTCTCGAGGTATACCCTGCCCATAAGCACCCAATAGTCGGCGTCCTCACCGATCTTCTTGATCGCCGCATCGAGGTGATTCTTCGCGGTGACGAAGTCTCCGGCCCGAAACGCCTGATTCGCCTGGTCGTAATCGACCCGACTGCGAACAGAATCGAAACGGCTCTGGGCCGCCGCCCTTGCCTCGATGCCCTTCTTGGTCGGCCCAGTACAGCCTGTGGTTCCAAGGAGAATCGTGGTGGTGGCAATCAAAGTCAGGGTACTTAGTCGGTTCATCATGGTGCGATCCTGGCGGAGTCAAGACCTGATCTCAGGTCAAAGGTCATTCGTAGACGACGAGAGGATCGGACGAAGCTCGACCCCCCCGTCGTTCAGGTAAATCAGTTGTCTTCTTCAGCCGTCACCATCTCGATGCCCGGCACAGGATCGTTGGCGAATGCACGCGCCTGCTGCGAGGCAATTCGGGCAAGCCACCAGAGCCGGCCCCAGACCGGACTCCGCGGAGCCAATACCAGAACTTCCTGCGTATCCGCCGCCAAATCCATCGCATCTTCGGACGTGAATTCCGTATCGATTTCAAACGGGGTGACGGTCGGTTCGATGACGAGCATGGCCTTCACTGCCGATTCACGCTTACTGTTCGCCGCGGCGGTGGTCACCTTGGCCTCTGCGACGGGCTTCTTCTGAGTCAATTCTGCCGACGCCGCTGCGGCATCAACTGAATCTTCTGCAGTCTTCATCGCAAACTTGGTCGGTGCCAGGGTTTCATCAACTGAATCAGTCGTCGATTTCATCGCCATTTCGGTCGGTGCCAGGGTCGCATCAACTGAATTAGTCGTCGATTCCATCGCCACCTCGGTCGGTGCCGGGGTCGCATCAACTGATTCCGTCGCTGTCTCCATCGCCACCTCGGTTGGTGCCGAGGTCTCATCAACTGATTCCGTCGTTGTCTCCATCGTCACCTCGGTCGGGGTCAGGGTCTCATCAACTGAATCAGTCGTCGATTCCATCGCCATTTCGGTCGGGGAGTCTTCGGCCACATCGCCAAAGGCCGTCGTCACAGACATGGGTTCTGCTTCGACGAAGTAAACTCCCGTTTCCGACGAGTCGGCTTCGAACTTCTGGGTGGTCGAAGCCATCGATTCATCCCGATCAAGATCATCCACCAATGCGTCAAGGAATCGACCTTCACGTTCTTCGGACCGAGTTTGAGCATCGACGTCGGCATCAGCGCCCGCATCGGCCGGAGCTGCCGCGAGCGGATCGAAGACCGAGTTCACTCGGGCCTCGTCGTCCTTTTGATCAGCATGATCAGCATGCTGATCCTCCATCACCCGGCGCCAGATGTCGTAGTCATAGAAACCCCCGCCCGATTCTCCAGCAGTCTCCGCCCGCAGTCGACGGACCTCAGGCTGGCCCGGGTTGAGACGAAGTGAATTGTCAAAGTGGAAGAGGGACAGCTCGAAATCTCCAGCATTCATCGCCTCGAAGGCATCTTGATTATGCTGCGAACTCATCTTCTCACGGCTGAATGGAAGCAGGCCTTCCCGCATTCCAGCTCTCAGGGAGTTCACGAACGCCATTCCCTGACGACCGGATGCCTCGACCAGTTGATCCTCGACGATCTTCGGGGTGATCATGAAGATGATCTCCCGCCGATTCACCGTGTTGTCGTGGCCGCTGAAGGCGGCGCCGAGCAGCGGAACGTCTCCGAGGAACGGAACCTGACTGTTCTGAATGGTCGTCTGCTCTTGAAACAGACCACCCAGAACCAAGGTTTCACCGTTTCGAACCTTCACGTTCGTCGAGATTTCGTTGGTGAACTCATCCGGCACTTCGATCTCATTTCCGAATCCACCGTTTCTGATCTTCCGCAATTCGGCGCTGGAGACGCTCGGATAGACCTCCATCCGAATGGTGTCATCCTTTGAGATGAAAGGACGAATCATGAGTTTGACACCGGTATCCAGATACTGGACCGTCTGCGTCGACGTGGTGTCGGTCGCGGTGGTCGAGAGATACGCGACTCGCTTGCCGACCATGACCTGGGCCCGCTGTCTGTTCAATGCCATGATGCGGGGCCGGGCGAGGACCATGGTGTCCGTCACCTGATCGAGCGCCCGGACAAAGACGGAAGCATCACCTGCGACCAGTCCCACCATGAAGTTCGATTTGCCGCCTTGGGTGTTTCCCGGCGTCGACTGAGTTCCCCAAGATGTTGCGTTTCCGTTGTACGGAGGTTGCGCAACGTTGTTGCTAACACCGCTGGGGAGTTCATTGTTACCACGAAGCAGATCACTGACCGGGCCGAGCGGCGAGACGAGCTTTGTGATGTCGAGATTTCCCATGATCGAGAAATCGACGCCAAAGGCATCCTCTTCGACGACGGCGACACTGGCAATCGTCGCGTCCACCACGACTTGGCGGGGTGACGTGTCGATCTCCGCGATGAGTTCAGAGATCCGCTCAAGACGATCCGGATAATCGTTGACGACGAGAATCGCGGCCTTGGCCCAGGTGTCGCCACCCATGTTGCCCAGATCCCGCTCGATGCCTCCCGAAACCTCGCCGATGAAACTGAGCTTGCCTCGATCAGACAGCAAAGGCATGGCGAATTCACTCGCGTCGCGAGCCGAAAGATGTTCGAGTTCGAACATGCGGCTCTCGGTCTTACGATCCAGCGCCTCCATTCGAGCGAATTCTTCCTGCGTGTAGACGTAAATGAATTTTCCTTCCTCAACCCAACGGAATCCGTTGGGCTTCAGAATGGCATCAAGCGCCTCCTCGAATGTCACGTCGAAGAGATTGGCGGTGATAACCGCAGAAACGTTTCGACTTGCGATGACATTCCGCTCCCCTTGAAGCGCGAGCATCTGAAGCACTTGCGCCAGATCCGTGTCCTGGACCTGGATGTTGAACGTATCGAACTCGTCGACCTCCACACCGGTCAGGTCCAGATCGCCTTCAGCAGCGTTGGAAGTAGCGTCTTGGCCGAATTCATCGGCCATGACAGGTACGCCAATCAGCGCCAAGACGCCTAAGACGACCCCGCATCGGCGTACAATTTGATTAAGTTTTAGGTGGTGAATCATCATGGTTGTTTGAGCTCCTCGCCCTCGGGGCGGATAACGACGGATCCATTGCCTCCCGCGATCAACCGGAGATTAAATTCATGCCCCCCGGCTTCGATCACGACTGATCCCATTCGAACTTCCAGAAGACGGAATGAGATTCCGTCGACTTTCGTGGGGACTTCGTCCCCGACCTTGCAGGCTCGGCCGTCGATCAATGCGACGCCCCGACCAGGAATCAGAACTTGCACATGAATTTCCGAAACAATTGATGCAAGTCGCTCCTGCATTAACTGTTTCTCTCGATCTTCTTCTTCGACTTCCTCAGCTGCCGACTTCGGTACAACCACCGGTTCCTTCGGAGATGGCGTTGCTCTGGGGAAGTGGCGCGGACTGATTCGGAGTGGATCACGCTGGATCACCTCATCTAGGCCAGATTCAGGGAGGTCCGGGAACACCGGGAACACCGGGACCTCGACCACGGCAAGTCTTGAAGGGTCCTCAGTCGCCATCGCGGTACGTGGAATCGTCGTGAGCAAACGAAGTCTCGCCCAGAGCAGGAGGCCAAGCGGTTGCGCCAGCGCAGCCATCGGTATCGCCAGGACCAGCCCCGAGAGGACCGTATTCCGCCTCGACGCAAACCGAAGGGCACTGCTCGAATGGCGCCGGACAGAACCGAAGGCCATGCGAAGACGCTCGGCACGAGTTGAAGCCTGCTGATTCCTCTTCGTTCTTCCGCTCATTCCGATTCCTCCGACCCGAGTCGACGATGCAAAACGTCCAATTCGATAAAAGCTCGAGCAATCTCAATCGTGGGTTCAGAATCACGCTCGAGCCGAAACTCGGTCACGCGGCTGGGAATGTTCATGGTCTCGATGAGATCCAGAACTTCTGCGATGGCCGACCATTTGGCGACCAACTCGATTCTGATTGGCGTCGCGCTCCATCGGATCTCCGAATCAAGATCTGCCGGACCGCTCCGTTCTGCGGTGAACGTCTGATCGACGACCCGGTTCCCGTCGATTGGAAGCGAGAGACGTCGGATCACCCCCGCCACATCGGGTTTGGCAGCGATCAAGGGTTTTGGACATTCATCGCTCAGCATCTTTGAACGACGCTCAAGTTCTGCGCGGAATGGGGTCAATCGTTCGGAAGGCACGGGCGACTGCGCGACTCGTGCCAGTAGCGCCGTGGTCTCGGCCTGCTGACTTGCGGCCCTGGCGTGGAGCGGTACCACGCCGAACCAGGCGACCATCGCCCCGGCGATCGCGAGCATCAAGGCGCCTTGAATGATTCGATCATTGCTCATTCTTCGGTCTCCACAATTCCGATCGGTTCGAGTACCGGACTCGCGGTCTCGAGATCGATTTCAAATGCGATTCGGAACGCCCGGGCGGTCTCTTCGCCGATGGTCCGATGACGAGTCGTCTCTACTCGGACCTCTTTGAGTAAGGGACGACGTCGAAGTGCTTCAACAAAGAGCGCCACATCATCATCCGAGGCTGTGAAACCCTCGATTTCGGCGGTGATTCGTCGGGCGGCGGGTTTGCTGGTCCGGGATCGTGCGCCTCGAACCGGTGCCGATGACAGGGCACCGGCATCAAGATCAATTCGCTCGATCGTTCCAGATTCCGGAAGGTCATTGACGATCGAAGCCACGATCAAGGACGCACCGAACGGGATCGAACATCGTCGCCATGCCGAGAGTGCTTGACCAGCTTCATCAAACCGGAGTTGAATTTGAGCCAACTCTTGCTCGACGCGGATGGTCTCCTCCGCTTGCGCTGTCGCTAAGGCGTGTTCGGCCCGAGCATCCGACAGACGCCAGGCTCCAGTGCTCCACGCCACAGTGAGCATCACCGCGGCCACCACCGACATGTTTCGAAGATGCGTCTTCTCCCTCGCTGATTCGACTCGACGACGAACGGAATCGGGTCGGAGGTCCATATTTCTTCCGTTCATGCCGCCACCTTTCCGGTATCGAAGCTGGGTCTGAGGGACAACCCGAAGGCCGTGGCCCAAGCCAACGGCGCGGAGCCGTCATCGCAGCCCTCTCTCAGACGGCTCGAGACCAGTTCATCTTGCCCCACTGGAATTCCGGGAACGGCCGCGGAGAGGATTTCAACCAGTCCCGGCGAGCTCCCCGCTTCCCCGCAAAGATGGAGATACTCCGGTCGGCCGAGCCGAGCGGCAACCGTGACGTAACGAACCGCCATTCCGACTTCGTCCCCGAGCGGCCCCGCCACTCGACGAACGGCCGTCCTCAATTCTGCGAGTACTTCCGGCTCTAGATCACGACGATCACTCTCGCATCGCGTTCTCCGGGCCATCGAATCATCGATGCCCAGCGCCGATCCCAATTCGGCATCGAATGTCGAACCACCAACCTCGCTTCGCTTCGCGAAGACGATCCGGTCACCTCGGGTGACCACGATCCAAGACTCCGAATCTGCCACATCCACGACGACCCTGATGCGATCTTGTTCGTTGGATCGACGGGATCGCAGGGTGAAGGCACGACCAGCCCCAACGAAGGCCGGTTCGACGCCGATGGGTCGTAGCCCGGCCTGCAGCAGTGGTTCCAATCGAGATTCGATCGTGGTGACGGATCCGGCAACGATCAACATTTCGGCCAATCCATCTGCATCGACCCCATCGGAAACGATGAGCGGCTCAGCGACCACGTCGGCGGCATCGAGTTCGAGCAGTCCAGCCGCTTCCCATCTGGCGGCTTCTCGGAGTTCTTGATTCTCGAGTCGCGGTAGACGGGCCGGACGAATCGTAAGATCGCCACGGGGCGGTGCGATCGCTGCTTGTCGCCCTCGAAAACCACGGAGCACCTTCCGGAGTTCGGAGACGTCCACTGCTCCATCGGGAGCGAAAGGTACGAAGGCGGCGCGGCGAATCTCATCGCTGCCGGGAGTCGTGACCTGAACCAGGCGTAACCCATCTTCAGAAAATTCGACGCCAATCGGCGGAGTTTGACGCGGTGTGAATATCGATCGAAGCGACATGGTGATGATCTCCGAGCGGATCACCGGCCGCGAAGTCGCAACCGGCACAAGCGACGAAAAATCGCCTGACCCGTCTCACTCATCGATCCGTTCGACCGTGATCTTTCCCGTGAATCCACTCAATCGGATCAGATAGGACCCGCTGGCCCCGCGCATTCGGATCTCTCCGCCTCCCGCGAGTGGCATGGAGCCCCCTCGGAGCGGGCCTCCAAGGGCATCAAAAGCCACCCAGTCGTTTCCATCGAAGGAGACTTCGGTGATCTCGACCCCTGCAAAACGAGCCTCGAGATCGAAATCAACGACAAAATTTCCTCCCGTCCCAACTGCCGAGGGATGGTCGAGGTATTCCGCGGTTTCTGGATTGAATGAACCGTCATAGAGGGCGGGATTCGACGGAGCGAGAATCGCATACCCGTGAATACGGTCGTTGTCGTCGCGGAGGAACTGAAAGCGTCGCACCTTCTGCATCGCCAGCGCATCGGTCTGCGCGAAGGTGATGTCTGCGATGACCGAGCGGACCGCCGCCTGCACCGAGAACGTATCAGCGTTGATCAGTCGAGGAACAAGCAAGGCGCCCGCCAGACCGAGAATGGCCACCACGATGATCAATTCCGCGAGCGTGTAGGCACGCCGAAGGTTCTGCATGGAGTGCTCCAGTTTCCGTGAATCACTTACGTGACTGAATCACATCCGCGAGGCGGCCGTAGTCGATCGCGAGTTCTTCGACGTTGGCAATCTTCACGACGATCGATCCCGTCGTGAGGGCCTTCGAAATCTCTTCGATCTTCTTCTCTATCTCCGTGAGACGATCAATCATCTGCTTACGTTGACGAGCCGAGGCATTCCCCACCCCCGTGACCGCCTGAATCGGCGGATCATTCGATCTGCTCGATCGGTATTGCATCGCCGCGTCCGCGTTGGCCGTGAAAGGCCCAGGGACGACCAACAGAGTCCAGATGAGACCAGCTGCAAGAAGGGCGTTTATCATCAAGAGATGCCGGAATGATCGTTGGTGGCGCATGCGTGAGTTCCCGAATGGAGGTGTTTGGCTGAAGTGACATCGACCGGTTCTAACCCGATCTGACGCAGACTTCGCCGCATTCCGTCCGGGCAATTCGGGAGGCCCTGCAGATCCTGCTCAGAACACACGAATCAATCCCGCTCAATGATCCAGACACGGATCGAGTCGAATCAATGGTCCGATATCCGAGGGTGCGATCTGTTCGGGGCGTTCCATGGCCTCTGGTCGGACGACCGGAAGCAGACGAACGCGGGTGTCCGTGAGGAATCGCTTCCACAGGTTTGTGCCGGCAGACTCCAGCGGGAGGCCAATCGGCTGATCCGCAACGCCGACGAACACACCAGGAATCGACATCGGATCCCATAAGACGAGAACATTCGTCCAATCGAGACGCTGGGCCGGACCACGCTGCAACACGATCATGGCGTCGCGGGTGATGGGGTCTGATCGCCGGGCCAGAACTTCAAAACCGGGCGGCACCATCTTCTCCATCAACCGAATGCTTGATCGAAGGGTGGATTCCGTCGACGGAACTTCCCGATGCTCGCTCATCGTTAGCCGACCCACCCCGAGCAGAAGAAGTACCAAGACTCCGAGCGTCTTCACCAGTCCCCAGGGGACGGAAGTCGATCGATCTTGAACATCATGATCCAACATCGATCCTCCCTTTCTCCGCAAGATTTCAAACCGCGGGAATTCTCACCAGGTCCTGATCACGGCGATGTCATCGTCATCCCCGTCGCCATCACCATCGGCATCGGGAATGGAGGGATCGATGGAAGGGTCGTACTCGATTTCGAGTTCCGCGCGGCTGGAATCCCAGATCCAGACGAAGCCGGGGGATACGAAGACCGTCCGGGTCAGAAAGCCGTCCGCGATGAGTTGATCAATGGCTTGATCAACGGAGCCGCTGGGGCCGCCGGGGATGTTTCCACCATGCTGGACTTGCCAAGAGGCGATCTGACTGCGAATGGTTCCGAGTTGGGATCGCATCGCGGTCGCCCGAGCGGCACTCTGGGCACTGGCGAACTGCGGAATGATAATCGCCGCGAGGATTCCGAGAATCACGACGACGATGAGGATTTCGATCAGCGTGAAACCCCGTGATCTAGAGTGACGGCTTCGATTCAAGAGTCGTTTGAGTTCAATCATTTCGCTGTTACTCCCGAGGCGATAAAGCCTCTACCCCGGAAACTCGCGATGGCGCACACGTATCAACTGTTCTATTCACCCCGACTTACTCGGGGAACTGAAGCGGCGTCCCGGCCTTTCGGCCGGAACGCCGGTATGAGTCGTCAACTTCGACGAATCACCAGCTCTCAATGATGGTGACATCGGCGGCGTCGCCGGCGTCGTCACCATTGAGGTCAGGAGAAGGTCCCTGAGTGAGGTCGAAGGTCAGCGTGAGGTCACCAGTGGCGGCCACATACACGGATGCGAATCCGCTCGGCCAGTTCGGTGCCGAACGAATGTAGTTCTCGGTGACGAGTTCAGTCCACGGACCGCTCGCGTCGCCAGCGGGCGCTGCACCGTTGTTCTGGACGCGATAGAGCTCGACCTGGCTCCGCATCGTCTGAAGCTGGCTGCGAGCACTCGCGGCACCGGCATCCTGTGCGGCATCAGTGAACTGGGGAATGATGATCGCGGCGAGAATCCCGAGGATCACGACGACGATGAGGATTTCAATGAGGGTGAAGCCACGCTTCAACGAGTTTCGACGGTAGTTCATGTGTCCAGCTCCTTGCGGGAAGTTTTATTCCGAATCATTCAATCGCGGCTAGAGCCGCCCGTTCACGGAGACGCACGTGGTCACCGCCGGAAACACCCGATCGTTCGCACCACGATCGATCGGGCGAAGATGGGCGTCGTCCTTCCCTCCAGCGACGACGCTCATCACCGAACGGTTGTCCGGCAAGAAGTACTTCGGTACTCAACGCCGGTGAATCGATTCAAGCATGAGCAATGGACCCCATTTGAAGGAAGCCACCGCCGATCGAGACCTCCCAGACCGCGTGAACGTCTCAAGGCACGTCCGAGAAGTCATCGGCGGCGGCCACGAAACTGGCCAGCATCTCCGGACGTGAAGAAAGCCGGTCCTGAGGACCGGCTTTCAATCAATCGAAGTTCATGAATTTAAGTGCGGTCAGGCCGCAGAGGCCAGTCGGATTCCGATACGCCATCCCTCACCACAGGCATCACACTGAATGACTTCACCGCGCCGAGCGATGGTCCCAGGAGCCTGAAATCCGAGGGAAACAGAAGCACCCGCGGCGACGGGCGTGCCAGTTCGACCTTGGAGGGCCCCGTCAGAGATGGCTAATTCGACGAGATCGTGCATTTCACCAAAACGTTCGCCATCAAGATGGAAGATGGTGGCGGTGCCGGAGAGCGGTGAACCCCCGGAGATGGACAGGCTTGCGGAAGTAAACCCCGTGCCGTGGACAGCGTCTTCGTTCGTGGTCATATCTGTATCTCTCGTTAATGTCGGTCGGTTCTCAGTCGGCCGAGCGTGTGTTCTCTCACCGGGTCGCCCCACGCGTCCCGACGCCTAGATATCGGGTCAGGCAGTACATCCCTCCAGTGGATTTATCTCAAGGTCCGAAAAATCCTCGGAACCCATGAAAACGTCGGCCGGGGTGATCGTCCCAACCCCCGACTCTCCGGTGGCGAAGCCCTCGACAAACGACCTGCGCAGGTACGATGTTCGCCGCGCCGGGGTGGTACTCGGCCGGGAGCACCGCATGAGCCTCATCCATCCGTTCAAGGCAATCCGACCTCACCCGCCCCACGCGGCCGATGTCTCCTGCCCACCCTACGACGTGATCTCAACCTCAGAGGCCCGCACACTGGCAGAGGGTCGCCCGAACAGCTATTTGAGAGTCATCAGACCCGAGATTGATTTTCCAGTTGAGGTGAATCCATACGAGCAGAAAGTCTACGAACGGGCGCGTCACAATCTCGCCGCCCTTCTCGACTCCAATATTCTTCTGGAAGAGGACGAGCCTGGGCTCTTCGTCTATCGACTCGTCCGCGATGGTTATCGGCAACTCGGAGTCGTCTGTACCGTCGATGCCGCGGAGTACGCGAGCGGCCGGATCCGGAAGCACGAGAAAACGCGGCCCGAGAAAGAAGACGATCGAACTCGGCACTTGGATATCTCCAGCGTCCATGCGGAAGCGGTCTTTCTGGCGTTTCGGGATGATGCCCCGACCGCAGATGACATCTGTGACGTACTGGTCTCGGCCACGACCGATCGTCCACTGATTCACTTCGTTGCCGATGGCGTGACTCACACTCTCTGGCGCGTTGCAAATCCTGAGACCTTCCAGTCTCTCTTCGAGGCTGTACCCGACCTCTATATCGCGGACGGACATCACCGATCCGCGGCGGGCGGCCGAATTGCCACAGAGCGAGCCGCCAAAAATCCGGCGCACACTGGCGACGAGGAATACAACCGAATTCTCGCCGTCGTGTTTCCGCAGCGTGAGCTGAAGATCCTGGCCTACAACCGGATCGTGAAAGACCTGGCCGGCCATACTCCGGAGGTCATTCTCGATCGACTCCAGACCATCGGGCGGATCGAAGCTTTATCCGACGGGGTCGATCCAACCCCGGAATCAGCAGGAACGCTCGGCATTCGACTCGATGGACGATGGTTTCGATTCACCTTCCCCCCCGAATCGATCGACCACGATGACCCGATCGCGTCTCTGGACGTCTCACTTCTGCAGAAGAGAATCCTCGAACCCCTGCTGGAGATCGGCGATCCTCGACTCGATGAACGCATCGGCTTCGTAGGCGGCATCCGAGGGAACGCGGAATTGGAACGGCTGACGGAAACCGACGCGTGGGCGATCGCATTCAGCATGCACCCAACCAGCATGGCCGAGTTGCTGCGAGTCGCCGATGCCGGCGAAATCATGCCTCCCAAGTCAACCTGGTTTGAACCCAAGCTCCGGAGCGGTCTGTTCGCTCACCGATTTGAAACTACAGAGGAGTTCGCCCGATGAGCCACCAGATCGCCACCCAGCCAGACCCTTCGACCGCAGAGGCCTCTTCTTCGGAAGGCGCCGTCATCCTGATCGCCGACAAGTTCGATGCCTCCGGAATCGAGACGCTTTCGAATCTTGGACATCGAGTCGTCAGCCTCCCCGACCTTTCACCAGAGACCCTCCCCGCAGCGATCAAGGAGCACGACCCGCAGATTCTCGTCGTTCGGTCCACGAAGGTTCGAGCGGACGCGATCGAGGCCGCCAGCCAACTGGCCCTGATCGTTCGAGCGGGCGCGGGTACCGACAACATCGACGTCGACGCCGCCAGCGGCCGTGGGATCTCGGTCGCCAATTGCCCCGGAAAAAACTCGCTCGCGGTGGCCGAACTTGCTTGGGGGCTCATTCTCGCCTGCGATCGTCGAATTCCCGATCAGGTCGCTGACCTTCGAGCGGGCACTTGGAACAAAAAGGAATACTCCAAGGCCCCGGGCCTCGCAGGCCGCACGCTCGGCATCGTCGGCCTCGGAAAGATCGGCGAGGCCATTGCTGATCGAGGAAATGCGTTTGGCATGCGAGTCTTCGCGTGGAGCCGATCGATCACCAACGCCCGAGCGGAATCCGCCGGATGCCATGCATGTGAAAACCTCATCAACCTTGCTCGCATGTGCGATGTCATCTCTGTCAACGTGGCCGCGAACCAGGAGACCAAACTTCTCATCTCCGCCGAGTTCCTCGCGGCAATGAAACCTGGCGCCATCCTCGTCAATACCAGCCGTGGTTCGGTCGTTGACCAGACCGCCCTCGCCCAAGTGATTCGCGAAAAAGGCATCCGAGCTGGCCTCGACGTCTTTGCCGAGGAACCGGGCAAGGGAACTGGCGAGTTTCTGGATGACATCGTCAGTCTTCCTGGGGTGTACGGAACCCACCACGTTGGGGCTTCGACCGATCAATCACAGGCCGCGATCGGTTCCGAAGCAATCCGGGTGATTCGACTCCACCTTGAGACCGGCAACACGCCCAACTGCATCAACCTGGCCAGCGGCACCGGTGCCGCCACGCTGACGATTCGTCACTTCAACCGCCCCGGCGTTCTTGCCACCGTCTGTGATCTCCTCAGCCGAGGGGGAATCAACGTCGAGGACATGGAGAATGTGATCTACGTCGGAGGCGCCGCCGCCTCCGCCCGGATCCGAGTTTCGGAGACTCCCCAGAGCGAACTCATCCAAGCAATGACCGCCGGTCCAAACATCCTCAGTGTCGATGTCTCCACCCACTGAGAACATGAATGCCACATTGGCGTCGTCATTCACTTCACACTCCGTTCGAGCTCACAGGCAGACCTACGCATGACCACCACTTCCTCCCGGATCTTCAACTTCTCCGCTGGCCCCGCTGTGATGCCCGAGTCCGTGCTCGAACGTATTCGGGAAGATGTCTGGAATATCGACGACAGCGGCATCGGGGTGCTGGAACACAGCCATCGTGGCCCGGTGATCGACCGGGTGTTCGACGAGGCGACCGATCGATGCCGGAATCTCGCCGGGCTTGGCGACGACCATGAAGTGCTCTTCCTTGCCGGAGGCGCCAGCATGCAGTTCGGCATGATTCCCATGAATTACCTGCCGGATGACGCCACCGCCGACTATCCCGATACCGGGACCTGGACAACGAAGGCAATTAAGGAGGCTCGGAAATTCGGAACGGTCAACGTCGCGTTCGACGGATCCGCCTGTGGTTATGACCACTGCCCCAAGGCCGACGAACTCTCGCTCACGCCTGAGGCCGCCTACTTCCATTACTGCTCCAACAACACGATCTACGGCACCCGGTACGCCGCGCCGCCGGTCACCGAGGCCCCACTGGTGTGCGATGCGAGCAGCGACATGTTCGCTCGCCCTTGGCCATTCGCCGATCATGCCATCGTGTACGCCGGGGCACAGAAGAATCTCGGACCATCGGGCCTGGCGTTGATCATCATCCGCAAGGAAATGCTCGAGAAGGGCTGCCGAGAGACGATCGATCTTCTGGACTATCGCAAGCAGGCCGCGCAGGGTTCGCGTTTGAACACGCCACCCGTCTTCGGCGTCTACTGCATGGGCCTGGTTTTCGAATGGATCATCGAACAAGGAGGTCTGATCGGTATCGCGAACCGGAACGCCGAGAAATCAAAGATCATCTACGACGCGATCGACGGCAGCGGCGGCTTCTATCGCGGGCACGCGCAGACCGACAGTCGTTCCGAGATGAATGTGACCTTCCGACTGCCGAACGAAGACCTCGAGAAAGTCTTTGTCACTGAGGCGAAGTCGCATGACATGGACGGACTCAAGGGCCATCGATCAGTCGGAGGAATCCGGGCATCGATCTACAACGCCTTCCCGATCGAGGGCTGCCGGTCACTCGCCGGATTCATGGCGGACTTCGCCGCGAAGAACGGCTGACCGGAGAACTCCTTCGGGCGTGACGCCACTCCGAGGGCTCGAGTGAATCCTGCTCGGAGGAATCCGTCGCGAGGTCTGCCGGACAGAGGAGAATCCGATGGGCTGGTCTGACGTCATCTTCGGCTACGAACTCCCGGTGCTGACCCCCAAGGTCGGCATGGCGCTGACACTCGCGTCGATCGCGGTGATCGGAACCGCGTTGCTCTTCATTCACGCCCGACTCGTCTATCCGAGCCGTCGATGCCCGAAGTGCGGCGACGACCGCACGCATGCCGAATCGGAGGTCTGCACCGAATGCGGCATCCGACCCTCGTCAGGGGCCTTCCGACTTCCTCCCTGGTCCACCATCGCCTGGATCAGCCTGCTCTGTATCGCCACGCTCAGCTGGCCCGCCTACAAGGCGTTTCGATGGTCCGAGGTCCGTGGATGGACACCCCCGCTCCCCGCCTATCGCGTCGAAGTCGTTCGGACTTTCTCGACCGGGCACACGTTGCAGCGACTCCACTGCCGAAATCCCTTTAGTCCTGATTATCCGTTCGTACTGCGAGTGATCGATGCCGGCGGTACGGAACGCGTCGCCTACCCATGCGATGGATGCGGAGGCAGCATTGGGCTCTGGACGATGGACGAAGCGCCCGAACGTATCGACGGCGATGAATTCGCCGACGTGATCTTCGTGAACAGCAGCTCAGGAACCCAGTGCTTCGCCACGTATACCTGCTATCGACTCGCCCCCGACGGCTCGGTGGTTCTTTCCTGGACCCGGGAAGACGGCTGCGACGCGGTGTTTCAAGATGTAGACGGCGACGGAAACGTGGAGATCGTGACAATCGACGATTACCGATACGTCTTCGCCTGCGGCGCCTGCCTGAATCCACATGTTCGCACCGTCTACCAATTCTTCGGCGACGGGTGGATACTCGACACCGACGCGATGCGGAGACCAGCCCCCAACCAGGACGCATTCGACGAAGTGAAGCGGACGCTGCGTGCCTTCGACTGGTCCGAGGAGATCGCCGAGGATGGACCGTACGACACCTTCTACACGAAGGCGGTCGGCGAACTCTGGGCGGTGATGCTTGATCTGATCTACGAAGGCAACGGGCAAACCGCCGTCGATCTTCTCGATGCGGTATGGCCCGAGCATCTCGACAACCGGACCGCGGTCCTCGCGTACTTCATCGAGGAGGTACGGATCTACACCCGAAGAAGAGGGACCTGGGACGCCATCGACGCCATGCAGGACCCGCCGGTCGTCTGGCCCGTCTTCTCGAAGGAATGATCGAAGGCGATCCGTCGGCTGATCAGTCCGCGGCCGACGAGGCTTCCAGCTCTTCGAGCAAGCGTTCGCACGCCGACTCGATCAGGTCGTACATGTGAACGAAACCCTCTGGCCCACCGTAGTAGGGATCCGGCACTTCTCGATGCGTTGAGTCCGGATGCCATTCAAGCAGAAGCCGCACCTTGTGATCCGGTGCGCCGCGCTCCGACAGCAACGTCGCATTGTCATGATCCATACAGACCAGCAGATCGAAAGCCTCCCAGTCCCCGTCGTGAACCTGGCGGGCAGTCGTCGAAAGTTCGAACCCTCGTCGTTCACCCTCCGCCCGTGATCTTGCATCCGCCGGCGCCCCCGCATGCCAACCCCCGGTTCCGGCGCTGTCGATGTGGAATCGATCGGTCAATCCGCGATCATCCAAAAGACTCACGAAGACCGCCTCGGCCGCCGGTGAGCGGCAGATGTTGCCCATGCAGATGAAGAGGATGCGGGTGGGTTTGGTGGTCATGCCCCGATTCTCGACTCAAGGGGAGCGATTCACAAGAGACTCCGACGAATCGGAAGAAAGAACCAGTCAGATCGACCCGATGGAAGCGTATACTTCCGTAGCCGATTCGCGGCATTGCTCTTTGACAACTGGGGCCGACTGGTATCGACCGGACGATGACTGTTTTTCGTTGCGCGTCGTGGAGCATCCATGCCACGTAAAAAGGATGCAAAATTTTATCTGCCAACACGCAGTACGCTCTCGCGGCCTGATCGCCGTGACGGACTCCCGCCTGACGCCCGATGGGGCGGGAATCCGCAAATCATCGGGCTGGATCTGAAGGGCTGGCATGCCTTGGAGGATCGAGACATTCGCATGCCTTGTTCACGGCTTGGGCCGTCGACCCTCCGGGTCGTGAACGAGATTAAGGGACGACTACACGCGTAGACGCGGTCTTCAGCACGTTTTGGGACGGGGGTTCGAATCCCCCCGGCTCCACTGATCAAATGAGAGAACCCTCGAGCACCCCTCGAGGGTTCTTTCATGTCCATGCCTGCCTGTGCATGTCTGTGCATGTCTGTCCATGCCCCGCGGTCGTCTCCTATGGCAGAATGCCGAAGGAAACGGACCAGCGCTGACTCGGACCACCCCTGCGGCGACGGCCGCTCCGAAGGCGTGCGATCGAACGGGCCACCGGGGATTTTTATAGACTCATGATCGTGCCGATCCATCCCTGGGAGCTACCCATGAACGATGAGAACCACGAATCGAACGAGCTTCAGTCCGGGTTCCAACCCGCGAAGATCCCTCCCGAAACGCTGATCGCACTCGAGGCGGCCATTGGGGAATCGAGCCTCAAGATCGATGACGCCGTCGTCAGGAGTCACCGCGCGGGGACCGACGTCGTCGCAGATACATCTTGGGTCGAGTTCTCGTCGTCTGACGCCGGCACCAGCCGACAAATCCGCCGGACCGTGATGTTCCTTCACCGGCCCAACATCATGCTGCCTGAGTTCTCCATTCAGGCTCGCGGTCGCGGGGCCAGCAAATTCCTGCTCGGTGCCGTGTCGAAACTGGCCGGTATGCCGACCCTCGAACTAGAGAACGAGCCCGAATTCAATCGCCGATTCATGATCATCACCGCCAATGCGGAATCCGTCCGCGAACTGATGACCCGCGACTTAATCGACGCGATGATCTCGATTGACGATCTCACCCTCTCGATCGAACCGCGAGGCGTGATGTGCACTCGACCGCCGGAGTCGTACAGTCATGGAACTTTCTCGGTTCAACGCGAACAGGATGAACGTCTCACTGGCGAAGCTCGCGTTCGATTCATCGATCAAGCGTTCATCGCGGGTGGCGCCATTGCGGATGACCCCGAAGCCGCACGACGGGCCGTCGATGCGGTCGAAGGAACCTTCGCCGCGGAAGCCGTGAAGACCTACGAGAACCAAGGCGGCCTGATCGGAGGGGCGATCAACAAACGCCTCGTCACCGACGAGATGCTCGAACGCCTGAAGGAACAGTCCGTTCCACGACAAGAGATTCCCGCCGCGGTGCAGCGTCGTGCCTGGACCGGAACCACCTTTCCACTTCTGATCCTGAGCGGCCTCAGCGCCGGATTCATCATCTTCCCGTCGATGCTCCTCCTCAACGGCACCCCGAAGACCGACAATACGGAGTGGATCTTCCTGCTCATCGGAGTCGCGGCCAGCATTGGGTGGGGCCTGGTCTTCCGCCATCGCCTCGGTCGGCGCCGTTTGGTGATCCGAGGCGTCGTGGTGCACGGCCAGATCACCGCCGTCGAAAAGACCAATACTTCCGTGAACGATGACCCTATTCATCGGATCACCTTAAAACTCGAGGATGGATCCCCCGATCTGGTCGTCAAGATGGGGTCGGCGCCCGCCAAGACCGCTCGGAGAATGAAGGAACGCGACATTCGAACTTGGGCACTGGTCGATCCTGACCGGCCCGCCCGCGGTCTGTGGATCGAAGGCTGGTGTCTCGAGTCCCGGCTGGACTGAATTCCAGCCTATTCCCAGGGGCAGGACTCGACCGACGGCCGCGATCCCATAGGATCGAAAGGCACCCCACCGACGAGGATGATCACAGATGAGCGAGCAACATCGTCGATCCGAACAAAGCCTCACCGACTGGTCGATGGTTCTCGACGCTGGGAGCCTCGATTCACCATCCCGGTCGGCGTCGTTGGACCGTCTGGTTCGACGATATTGGCCATCGCTCTTTGCATGCGTTCGAGCGGGCGGATGCTCCGCGGAAGAAGCGAACGACATCGTGCAGGGCTTCGTCGCCGACGTGATTCTTGAACGCAATCTACCGGCCCACGCTGATCGAGATCGAGGACGTTTTAGAGGACTTCTCTTTCGATCGATCGGAAACTACGTCCGTGATTACCACCGGCGTCACCGTTCGCTCAAGCGTCACCCAGAACATGGCAAAGTGGCATCACTCGATGTCGAAGGTTCTCCGACGCCAAGTGACCAATCCACGGATGATCCCGAGCAGGCATTTACTCGGCACTGGGTTGCCACCATCCTTCGCCGAGCGATCGAGACGGTGCGAACCTCGTTCATCGATCGAGACCGGGAGGTCGAGTGGGAAATTCTCGAAGCAAGACTGGTGCTTCCCATGATCAACGGTGTCCCTCCCGTCCCCTATGCAAGCCTGGTCGAACGTTTCGAGCTCCGCGATGTTCCACAGGCCGCCTCGTTTTTAGTCAATGGAAAGCGAGCGCTCGGCCACGCGATTCTCGCCGAGATCGGCGAAACCGTCGATTCGCCAGATCAGATCGATGCGGAAGCGCAGGATCTTCTACGCCTCTTAACGGAGAACACGCGATGACCGATCCCCTCACCGATTCACTGCGCTGGGCGCTCGCGATCGGATCTGAGCCCGAGCGAAGCGCCGTTGATTGGCTCGCCGCCGAGTTGATCTCCGACCGACCAAATGCCGCAGACGCCATCTGCATCGCTGATTCGGATCCCGAACAGGACCTCCGCCGGCTCCGGCTGCTTAAGAGCGGATTCAAAACCTTACGCCTCAGTGGCGAGCACGCGACCGACCGCCGGCTTGCCGCCCGCCACTATGCCGCCACCATCGCGGCCGGAGTCGTTCGGCACCACTGTTGGATCACCAGGCAGCGACCAGACCGCCTTCTCTCTGCATTGAGAGACCTCGCGGCGGATGAGCATGTGGATCACAAACTGCGTGAGATCGCGATCCAAGCCATCGGCATTGCCGATGAAGAGGTACTCGGGCAGGATTCCTGAATCGCCGCAGATCACCGGTCCAAGAATTCTCTATTCCGCAATTCGTTCTGCATCGCCCAATGGCATCGATTCACTCGTCGCGGCGGACCCGCCTTCTTCTCTCACCGAGATTGCCCCGTCTGACTCCTCAAACTCCACCTTGGACTGACCAAGCAGAGTGCCGGTTGCGAAAGCGATGTCAATCAGTGCGATCTGATAGGCCGAGAGTGCCTGGACTTCTCGGCTTTGGGCATCCGCCAGTCTGCTTTGCGCATCGAGGACGTCAGTCGATGTTCGAAGCCCGACGTCGAACTGACGTTCTTCGCCTTGAAGCGTCCGGGCAGCCAGCATGGTCTCAAGCCTTGCCGCCAGAATCGACTGCCACGATTGCTTGAGCCGATCCAAGGCGTCATAGACTTCAACTCGGATGCTCTGAGCGCGACTCTCTTTACTCGCCAGCCGTTGAACGCGTTGCAGGATGGCCGCCGAAAGCCGATTCTCTCGCTGTTCATTTCCAATCGGTACCTCACCATTGAGTCCGATCCGATGGGAATCCGAATCTCCGAGCGATGCGTAGGACGAATCAAAGGATGCGTCGTCACCCTGAATGGAATATCGATACTCGAAGGCAAAGACCGGAAGTGCCTCATTGCGACGAGTGTCGACGGTGGTGGCATCGATGGAGAGTTGGATCTCCAGTTCGAGCATTTCCATCCGGTTATTCACTGCTTCGGCCGCGAGTTTGTCGCCATCCAGTTCGATTCGAATCGGATCGGGCTCGGTACCGGGCTCGAGTGCCGTCGCCGAATCGATCGGCAGATCTGCAAGATTCATGATTTGCTTGAGCGCCCGCTGCCGTTGGCGGAGTGTGGCATCGGCGCGGATGATGGATTCAAGGACACGACCGACGCCACTTCGCGCGCGGATCACGTCGATTTCTGGGGCATCGCCGGCGTTGAGTCGGCGTTGGGCACGATCAAGCTGACTCACCGCGAGTTGATACTGACTCTTGCGAACATCCAGTTCTCGCCATGCCTCGTACAGTCTCCAGTACGCCTTATCTGCATCCGAAAGGATTCGAATCGCCGCGAGTTTCAAGCGCGCATCCGCGAGATTCCGGTTCCATTTCGCGATCCGAATGGACGCGGTATTCACGACCCCAGCCCCACGCAGCAACGGCTGAGAGATCGAAAAACGAACATTCGACTCCCAAGGTTCTGCGTTTGCGAAACTCGTTGGCAGATCGCTCTGGGTCGCCAAAGTGTCGACGGTAAGTGTCCCCCCGCTCGCCAGCGGAAGTCGGAGGCCCGCCAAGAATTCATCGCTACTGGTCGGTTCGCCTTGCTCCAGATTCGTCACCACGCCTTGATCGTTGCGGGTATACCCCGCGAAAATCGTCGCTTCGAATTTGGCCTCTTCCGCACCAAGATTCGCTCTCGCAATTTTCGGCGAGACAAGCTCCGTCTTCAGCTCGAGGTTCCCTTCCAGAACTGCCTGTCGGACTTCAACAATCGAAACCGTCCGTTGAGTCGTCGGCGCCTCGATCGGAAGTTCCTGAGCAAGCAGTTCCTCCATGGCGTCGTCAGGCTTTTGCGGCGGAACGATGCTCCGAGATGCAAGATCCATCGGCGCAATGGCATCAACCTGCTGCGGCGCCGGATTCCAGTAGGGCGTCTTGACCTTGAAAATTCCGGTCTCTCCGCAGCCCACGAACAGTACTGAAACAAAGACCATTCCGGTCACTTGAATCCGTCGTTGTCGACCGAAGCAATGCATATCGAGAATCCTGTCGTTCATTCGTGTCTCAGCGCATCGATCGGATCGAGCCGGGAAGCCTTGATCGCGGGGAACATACCGAAGATCAGTCCCACCGCCGCACTGAACGTGAAGCTCATGATGATCGCCCAGAGCGGAACGTGGGCCTCGTCTAGTCCTGCATCCGGAATCAAGGTTAATCCAAATGCCAACATCTCCCCCACGACTACACCCATCGCACCGCCAACCAGACAAAGCACCACCGCTTCCAGCAGGAATTGCAACAGAATGGCCGCCGGTGTCGCTCCGATCGCCTTGCGAAGCCCGATCTCCCGGGTTCGCTCACTGACGGATACCAGCATGATGTTCATGATGCCGATCCCTCCGACCAGGAGACTGACCCCGACGATTCCGCCAGCGATCGCGGTAATCCCGGCGGCCAACGCTCGGAATTGATCGATGAACTGATCGATGGCGGCGACCTGAAAAGTATCAGGCTCGTCTGGACCGAGTCCCCGCATTTTTCTCAGGACAAATCGGACCTCACTTTTTGCTTCACTCGCCAGATCCGGCGATTCGATCATCGCAGCAATCCGGAAGAAGAAATCGTCATCCTTGATCCGAGAGGCGATCGCGAACGGGACAAATACTTCCGTCGTCGACGTATTCATGCCCAACATGCTGGATTGAATCGTCTCCACCACTCCGACCACCAGATAACGGCGCCCGCCGAGGAGAACGTGCGTTCCCACCGGCTCCGTGGGTAATCTGAGTTCTTCAATCGCCGACTCGTTCACCAGGCAAACCTGCCGAGCATTTGCTTCGTCGATCGAGTTAAAAGGCCGGCCCGATAGGATGGCTCGGTTTTCGGTCTCGTGCCATGCCGGACGGATCCCCGTGACATTCAATCCCTCGATGAGCCGATCGCCGAACTGCGCGCTCATGCCGAGCGACGTGACGGGGGTCAGACAACGGATCGATGGGCAGTTGAGCTCAAGTGCCTCGACCTCCTCGATCTTGAGCCGTACATCCTTCCACGGATACATGTTCTTCGGTACGTCGTCCGGGCGATCCGGAAAAATGAAGAGGCGATTGGCCCCGAACGATTCGAACTCTCCGAGCACTTTGGTCTTCAGTCCGACCAACGCCGCGATGACCGCAGTGACGCTTGCCACCCCCACGATGATCCCCAAGGCGGTGAGAAGGCTCCGGCCCAGATTCGCACGAATCTGCGAGAACGCCAGCACCACCGCTTGAATCCAAAAAGATGGATGAAACATCAGCCCACTCCTTCGGCCGGGACCCGTGGAGCAAGGCGGCCTGCAGGATCTTCGCCAATGGGAAGATCGCTTGCGACGCGACCATCGTGAAGGCGAATCACTCGCCGACAATGAGCCGCCACCTCGTCTTCATGGGTGACAATGATCACCGTCTGGCCTTCTTCATGGAGCCGATTGAAGAGACCAAGAATATCCGCGGTGGTCGTCGAATCCAGATTTCCGGTCGGTTCATCCGCGAGCAGAATCGCAGGTCGATTCAGCAAGGCTCGCGCAATGGCGACTCGCTGCTTCTGTCCACCTGACAACTGGTTGGGCCGATGGTGCACGCGGTCCGCGAGACCGACTCGATCAAGCGCCCCGAGCGCTCGCGCCCGTCGATCTTTTTTCCGTTCCCCCCGGGCGTAGACCGAAGGGAGTTCGACGTTTCGCAGCGCCGTAGCGCGATTAAGCAATTCGAAAGACTGGAAGATAAATCCAATACGCTCATTCCGCACCAACGCAAGTTCAGCTGAAGACATGCGATCCGTCCGGCGATCGTCCAGCCGATACTCGCCTTCCGTCGGGCGGTCGAGACACCCGAGGATGTTCATCAGCGTGCTCTTTCCCGAACCCGACGACCCCATGATCGCCACGAATTCGTTCTCCCCGATCTCAAGGTCGACGGTTCTGAGCGCATGGATCGTCTCCACGCCTATTCGGTAGATCTTCGAGATGCCGCGCAACTTGATAAGCATGTTCGAAACTCGTTCCGACTCAGAATGAAACTTTGACGGACGCTTCTTTGGGAGCCGGGTTTGAGGCTTCCGTATCCGAGATCGGATCGGAATCAGGATTTTCAGTCCGTACCGGATCACCGTCCTCGAGCTTCTCGATGGCCTTGTAGGGCCCCACGATGACATGGTCGTCGGGATTGATCCCCTCGGCGACGATCGTCTCCACCAGGCTACTGGGCCCGATTTTCACGGGTGTGCAGATCGCCTTGCCATCTTTGATCACGAAGATGACCGGCACCGTTCGGCGCTTCCGATCGACCAGTGGGCTACTGGCTGCCGCAGCGCTCAGGTCATCAACTTTCATATCGACCACGGCCTGGCTCGGGACCACCAGACCTTCGTGACGCGCAATTTCAATATCAACGTTGGCGGCCAAGCCAGAATAGATCCGGCGGCCTTCAAGCATGATCTGCACCTCGGTCTTAAAGAACCCGGAGCCATCCCGATCGAGTGAACGCTGGAGCGCGATTCTTTCAACGATGCCTTCAAAGACCTCGCCAGGGTAGGCGTTGATTCTGATTTCGGCGGGTTGCGTATTCGCTACTTTTGCAATGTCACTCTCGGCGACTTTGGCATCGAGCCGCATCCGGGAGAGATCTGCAATGGTCATGATCACGGTGCCGGCGTTGTTCATGGTTCCGACCACCACCAGCTCGCCGACTTCTGCATTGAGAATCGTGACCACGCCATCGATCGGTGACTTCATGACGGTCTTGGCAAGACGATCTCTGGCCTGATCGATGTCAGCCTCCGCGGCCGCCAGCGAACTCTCAATCACCGAAATGGCAAGTTTTCCGGCTTCGACCTGCGCCGAGAGTTCCGCAACTCGGTTTCTCGCGTCGTCGAGATTCTGACGACTGATGTCACCCGTCTCGAATAGTTGTTCTTGTCGACGAAGGGTCTCCTTTGCGTTGGAGAGCGATGCCATGGGGCCAGCGATGCGAGATTGCTCGCTCTGCAGACGAAAACGCTCCGCATCACGTCGTGCCTCCGCGCTCTCCAGTCTGGCCTGGAAGTCCGCGGCATCGAGCCGAATAATCATGTCGCCCTGACGAACCGTCTCACCCTCGCGGAAGGGCAATTCAAGGATACGCGCCGAGACCTCGGCCGAGACGTCGACCTTGACGTTGGGTTCGATCTCACCCGGGGCTGCGACTCGCTCGATCAGGGTGCGGCGGGTCACCGCCTCGAATCGAACCAACTCACCAGAACTTCCCTGGGCACCTCCAAAGGAGAAACCTCCGGTCAAGGACGGACCAATAGCAAGAAGAGCACCAGCCAACCCGAGAATGAGAATCACTGAGAAGATCAGAAAAAGTCGCACCAGCACTCCTTTACGTGAATGTCGTCGAGGCCAGCCCGTACCAACCGAGTCGCCATCGAGTCGTCGATAGGGATGAGAGCCGCTTCACGTGACAGGCTCCCAGTCAGGCTCTTCCGGATCGACAAAGACTCTGATATCGAAGCCCACTGCCATCTTCGCGAGTCAAAGTGATTGGGTTATCCCTCGCTCCAATTCCAAGGCCACAAGACCAAGGCACCCGGCGACCCTCCAGCCGTCTTGAGGTGACCCAAAAGGATACCGACATCGTGGGGCCAGGATTCACCACCAAGACAGGGCATCGCTTCTACGACCCTGTGGCGGCTCGATGCACGGCACAGAATCGGCAAAAATAAGCATCCCCCGGTTCAGTTGAACCGGGGGATGCGAGTTACTGAGGAGGACCGACCCCAGAGGGCCGATTTTCAGCGGCGATCAGGGACAAGCGCCCCAGACCGAGAGAACGAGACCGACGTCGGCACCGTTCACTTCACCGTCGCCATTGAGATCCTCGGGGCATCCGCCACAAGTTCCCCAAGCAGCGAGGATGTAACCGAAGTCAGCACCGTCGACCATACCGTCGCCGTTGAAGTCTCCGGGGCAGTCAGGCTGACCACCACCAGCGGTACCGTCGACATAGACGAACCACTCGAGATCGAAACCGATCGAGCCGACCGTGATGTACTCGGGGATGCCGCACGAATCAGACCGGAGGTAGGTCGTACCATTCGTGATGTCGACTGCAGTACCACCACCAAAGGTGACGAAACCATCGGGCGAAGCGTCGTAGGCAAACTCGACCACGAGGGCGGAACCATCGCTCAGATCGACGCTGACGCCGTCAGCGAACGAAACAACAGTGTATTCCAAGCCATCCGTGGTGTAGAAACCGTAAGGAGCCGTGCCAAGCAGTTCCAGGTCCGCGTAGGGAGCAGGAGTGCCGTTGGCGGACTTGAATACGTTGACGACACCTTCGATGTACGAACCGGGGTTCGTGACGCCGAATCGGATGCAGTCGATGGTGAACATGTCGTTGCCCATGTTCTCAGCGCTGTAGACGCGGCAGTACGCGTTCTCTGTGGTGGTACCACCAGCACACGCCACGCCACCAGCAGTCAACACATCGGTGTTGTTCTGGGTGAAGGTGTCAGGACCAGGCGTATCACAGGTGTAGGGCGGCAACGGGGGGTCAGGGGTTTCCCAGCTGACGGTCAGGCCACCAGAACCCACTGACTCCTGCCAACCAGAAACACTGATGAGATACTGGTTGCCGGCAGTCACGTTCGCAGTGAGGAGTGACTGGAAGTCAGGGCAACCGCCACCATCATCGTTACAAGCGACTTCCAGATTTGGAAGATTCGTAAGATCAATGGCAGAACCGATCGGGCCACCATCCCAGAGGGTGAGGGCTGTGTCGTAGTCAGCATCGTTACAGGTCGTGGCACTCAGAAGCTGATCAACCGCATCGTCGATTTCAACCAAGAACCAGACGTTGGCAGCACCACCTGCAGCACAGGTAATGATCGGCCCATCGTAGTTGGCATCGAGGGTTGAGTAACCAATTCGCTCGCCATTACCGATCAACGATGGGCTATCTGCACAGTCGTTGGCGTAGGCGGGAGCATCGCAGGTGTAGATATAGATGCCACACAAGGCGATCGCCGTGTCAACACAAGTCGAGTCCCAACTCACTTCGCAGCAGAACGGGTCACCACCCGCAGCAGCATCGCAAACGGTGGCACAACAAGAGACGTCCGTACAGCCCGGGGTACCGTGGACTTCGGCACAGGAACCGTCGGCATCTGCACACGCCGCAGGAACTTCACCACCAAGGGTGAAGAAGGTGTCAGCGCTCACGACTTGGCCAGCCGCAAGGCCGGTGCCGTCGTCCCAAGCCTGGTAGACGGCAATATCAACGCTGCCGGCTTCGCCGACTTCAAACGTGAAGGGCGCAAAGTCAGTCTGGCCGGCCGCGCCACTACCATCGAGCGGGTAGACGGCGCAATCGCCTTCAATATCAGAACCCGTAGTATCGGCGATCGGCACGCCGACGCCGTAGTAGAGCGTCTCGGTACCGTCGCTCATTGTCATGGTGAAGTTGCACTCGCTGGCCCAGCAGGAGTAGCCAGAACCAGCGTTCCAACAAACATTAAGAACGGTGTTCGACCAGCCAAAGCTGGCGAAGTAGCGCCCGGCTTCGGCCGTGACGCTCTGACCGTTGTAATTGGGACTGGCTGGATCAATACCACCGGAGGCAATATTGAAGTAGGCGGCGTCGGAGAAGCTCACCTCGTAGGTGTCTCCAGCGCCCGCCAGGGCGACCGAAGTGGCTGCAACGGCCGAGATGGCGGCTGTGGCCTTGATGAATCTAGACTGCATCTGATGTTCCTCCTGAGAACTTTTTGGGACCGAAGTCGAGATGGCACGAGCCAGTCAACATTCGTAGATTATTACAATCTTAGGTTAACCCATCATTTTGATTTTCAATCAGAAAAATCTCGGACAACTCGGAAATTGTGATCCGGGTTTGTTTCGGCAACAATTCTTGGACGTCTGCATTGGAGAACGGCGCGAATCAGAAAGAGCCGATAAAAACTTGAAATTGCTTCGAAAACGGCATGAGGCCATCTCGAAACCAAGGTTCCCATGACGAGTTATTCGGGCGATGACTTAGGGTTCTTCGGACGGAGAGCACCCACTGGGGCATCATTCCTCATTCCCCAAAAAAACAGCCCCGCCGGTCCTGGATAAGGAACCGGCGGGGCTTTGTGATCAGATGGATTCCGGCCTTGATGGCCGAACTTCAGCAGCGATCAGGGACAAGCGCCCCAGACCGAGAGAACGAGACCGACGTCGGCACCGTTCACTTCACCGTCACCGTTGAGATCCTCGGGGCAGCCGCCACAAGTTCCCCAAGCAGCGAGGATGTAACCAAAGTCAGCACCGTCGACCATACCGTCGTCGTTGAAGTCTCCGGGGCAGTCAGGCTGACCACCACCAGCGGTACCGTCAGTGAAGACGAACCACTCAAGGTCGAAGCCAATGTCGCCGTTGGGGATGTACTCCGCGATACCACAGGGGCCAGATCGGATGTACGTCGTTCCGCTGGAAACGTCGGCACCCGTACCACCGGCGAAGGTGACGAAGCCGTCGAGGGCTTGCGGGATGGCAACTTCGATAATCAGCGCCGAACCGTCAGACAGATCGACATTCACACCATCAGCGAAGGAGACCGTGACGTACTCGTTGCCAACGGTGGTGTAGAGACCAAAGGCGTTCGTCGCCAAGACCTCAAGGTCCGCGTAGGGAGCCGGGCTTCCGCTCGGCGACTTGAGGATGTTGATCCCAGCAGCGATGTAAGACCCAGGGTTGGTCATGCCGAATCGAATGCAGTCGATGGTGAACACGTCGTTCCCCATGTCAGCAGCCGTGTAGACGCGGCAGTAGTTGTTCTCCGTGGTGATACCACCAGCAGCACAAGCCACGCCACCAGCGTTCATGACATCAGTCGTGCTCTGAGTGAACATATCCGGACCAGGCGTATCGCAGGTCTGGGGCGGGATCGGAGGCTCGGCACCTTCGATGCTCACCGTGAGATCACCAGTACCCGTGGCCTGTTGATAGCCACCAACGCGGATGAGGTATTGGGTACCTGCATCAACGGCCGTGAGCGCTTCTGAACTGTAGAACGTAGGATCATCGCAATCTTCGTTGCAGATGATGAACGCACTCGGAAGGTTGGCCGGATCGAACGTCGATCCGATGGCTCCGGCGTTGTAGACGGCGATCTTCGTATCGAAGTCTGCGACGTTGCAGCACGTGGCGGTCATGATGCCACCATCGACCGAATCAACCATGTACCAGAGGTCGGACCAGATCGGGTAGTCCTCGTAGCCCGAGCCACATCCAATTTCGTCAGGACCATCGGTGTTCGCACCAGTGGTGTTGAACGGCACTGCTGTACCGAGTGCGATTGCCAAGGGCGACGTCGCACAGTCATTGTCGTACTGGGGAGCATCGCAGGTGTAGATGTAGATGCCACACAAGGCGATCGCCGTATCAACACAAGTCGAGTCCCAACTCACTTCGCAGCAGAACGGGTCACCACCCGCAGCAGCATCGCAAACGACGGCACAACAGGAGATATCCGTACAGCCAGGGGTACTGTGGACTTCGCCACAGCTACCGTCGGCATCTGCACACGCCGCAGGAACGTCACCACCCAAGGTGAAGAAGGTGTCAGCGGTCACGACCGTGCCACCCGCAAGGCCGGTGCCGTCGTCCCAGGCCTGGTAGACGGCGACCTGAACATCACCAGCAGCGTCAACTTGGAACGCGAAAGGTGCAAAGTCTGCCTGCCCGGCTGCGCCGGTACCGTCAAGCGGATAGGTGGCGCAAGCGCCTTCGACTTCGGAGCCGGTGTCGACGGCGATCGGATTGCCGACGTTGTAGAAGCCGGTGTCGGTACCATCGGACATCGTCATTGCGAACGTGCATTCGCTGGCCCAGCAAGAGTAGCCGGAACCAGTGTTCCAGCAGACGTCGAGGACGGTGTTTGACCAGCCAAAGCTCGCGAAGTAACGGCCAGCATCGGCCGCGACGCCTTGGCCGTTGTAGTTCGGGCTCGTCGGATCAATACCACCGGTAGCAATATTGAAGTAACCAACGTCGGAGAAGCTGACCTCGTAGGTGTCTCCGCCGCCCGCCAGGGCCGCAGACGTGATGGCCACTGCAGAAATTGCAGCACTGGCCTTGATAAACGTGAATTGCATCCGTGAATCCTCCAAGAAATCGAAAAACAGATCTACAAGCAAGGCTAAGGAACCCGGCTTCATTGATTAAAGACCCCCCCTGAATGAGATCAGAGCGGCCGACATTGAACACTAAGGTCCTGCTTCGCCGTGTCAATTTTCTTTTCGCGTTTTAGGGCCTGCTACCCCAAAAAAAAGCGATAAAGCATGGAGCGAACGTCCGATATCAATCTCGGACGGGGCCAAGATCGACGCTGCTTGCCCGAAGCGCCGACTTACGGTCGCCAATCAACCACCAGCTTCCCGAACTGCGTTCCAGCCTCTAAGGCTGCGTAGGCTTCTGGAACCTCGCTCGGCGTGACGACACGGTCAACGACCGGCTGAAGACTTCCCTTCAGAAACAGGCTGACGACCTCCTGAAACTCGCGCATATCCCCCATGGTCGAACCAAGGATCGAAAGCTGATTCCAGAAGATCCGAGCGAGATCGGTTTCGGCGCCTGGGCCGCTCGTGCAACCGCAGGTCACAAATCGGCCACCTCGCCCCAGCGACTTGATGCAAGAGAGATGAACGGCCTTCCCGATTGAGTCGATGCAGATGTCGACCCCAGCGCCGTCGGTCGCAGCCCGAACGGCCCGATTCCAGTCTTTGCCTTCGTCGAGGATGCCAACCGATGCCCCGAGTTCGGATGCACGCTGGAGTTTTTCGGCGCTCCGACTGGTCACGATCGTCCGGCAGCCGAGGTATCGACAGATTCCCAATGCGGCCAATGCCACCCCACCACCGATGCCCGGAATGAGAACCCAATCACCAGCCCGAGCACCCGCCCGCGTCGTGAGCATCCGCCACGCGGTGAGATGGGTCAAGCCGAAGGCCGCCGCCTCGATCGGGTCCGCCTCTCCGATATCCATCACATTCGTGACTCGAACGACGAAGGCTTCGGCCATCGCTCCTGGCGACTGCTCACCGACCAGATGAAATTGCTCTCCAGCCGGTCTCCCGTCCGACCGATCCTCCGAATTCAAATCATGAGCCGCATTCATGATTACCCGACGACCGACCCAGACGTCATCGACTCCATCCCCCACGGCGTCGACGATCCCGACTCCATCCGAGCCGGTCACCCGTGGCCACGGTCGATCGACCCCGGGAATCCCCATGCCGACCCAAACGTCCAGATGGTTGAGGCCAGAAGCCTCCGTACGGACGCGAACCTCGCCAGGCCCGGGGCTGGGGGTCGGAAGGTCAATGAGTTCTACGTTCGGAGCCACGGGGGCTCCGCCGGTCATGACGGCGGCTGCTTTCATATCGAGGATTCTACCGTGACGCCCATCTCCTTCTCTCGAAGAGGACGAATCTTCACCATCAAAGGACGAGGCCCATCGCCGATGAAACGGAAGCGACTATCCTCTAGCGTCACATCGGACTCGATTCCGCGACCGACACCTTCACCAACCTCGAGACCGTTCGGAGAACTCACTTGATCCTGTTCCGATCGACGATCACGCTCACCACACTCGGGCTCCTGACGATTCTGACCGGCTGCGACGATCCCGGGCCAACGCCCGCCGGACCAACCCCCGCTCCGCCAGCCGCCAACGGAGCCGTAGTTACACCGGCACAACCGGTGGTCTCTGCATCTGGCGCGACGATTTATCCCAGTGGGAGCGTCGCGATTATCGAAGGCGCGACGGCCGTGTATGGCGAACCCAATGATGTCAACTTTGGAATCGTGAAGCCCGGCTCGAAGCTCGAGGTCGAAGTCAAGTTGATCAACCCTACGAACACGCCGATGACCATCGCAGCCGCAGTCCCCACCTGCCAGTGCACGACCGTCGAGGTTGCGGGGGAGACCATTCCGCCCCGTGGTGCCGTCGGGATTCCGATGACCCTCCAAGTTCCAAGTACCACCGGTGAGAAGCAAGCCGCCGTGAACGTACTGCTTTCCGGGCCAAGTGGACAGGTCAGAGGCCCTCGGCTCACGCTCACCGCCGTCGCGGCGTATGCGGTGCGAACGACGCCACTCTATATCGATGCTCTGGCCGCAGATCGACTCACCGGCAACATCGCCCTGGCGGCCACCGATGGCCGACCATTTCGAGTGCGATCGGTCAACGGGGCGACTCCCGATCTACTCACTCCAGACGAACCACTCATCAACCATGTCGTGCGGTACGACCTCACCGCCGCCACGATGGCCGCGCAACAGTCCGGCGCCGTTGATCAGTTTCCGAAGTGGATGCTCTTTGAAACCGACCACCCGGATGCCTCGGTGGTCGAGTTGCGGATTCGTCATCCACTCTCGAGACTCCCGCATCAGACGCGAGCGGTGGCCCTTCAGTTCGACGGGTATATCGCGAACGTGGGCACGATTCCGCCCGGAGGAAATTCAGCTTTCAACATCGAACTAAAGCAATTCTCGGGAAAGCGGGTCAACGCGGTCATCTCAGGCAATCCCGATTTTCGGACCGACCTGCTTGAACAGGTGGAAGGCGATGGCGACCGTGTCCGAATCAAGGTTGCCGTGACGCCGCTCACCCGTCAAACGGGAGTCTTCACGGTTCCTGTGACCTTTGAGACCACGGCGGGTAGCGAGGTTATGTTCGTCGTTGGCACCATCCGATAGACCCGCAAGATTTTGTCTCGGAACGACTCAGGGGGTTCGACCCAATCGTTCAAGTTCCGAGAGCCGAGACTCGATTCGATCGAGCCGTTCCATGACTCGCGCCTCTGAGGCCGCGATCGCAACGACGCTTGATTCCGTCATCATGGCGGCCAGCCGGGCCTCGATTGGTTCCAAGCCGGCCCGCCCGCGTTCCATCCAAGATGCCACGATCGCCTCGCCGTCATCCGCGTCGGTCGTTCCAACTTCGGAGGTCATGAATCCGGCGGCGAAGGCTCGCATCCAAGCACCCGGCGATCGCATCGGATCAAGTTCGGCCTCCAGATCCGGACTCATGTCCGATGTCGGTACTGATTCGTGTTCGTCGTGTTTCATCTGAGAGCGATTCCGGGGCACGGTGAGACGTTTGATGACTGAGATTCCGCCGGTTCTTCCAAACGATATCTAGAAGAGTCTAGACTGACCTGATGCATTTGGTCTTCAATATCGTCTTCATCTTCAGTCTTCTAGGGTCATCCACCCTCACCTCGGAACCCCCCGTGGAAGAATCGAAGACCGTGCCCGAGCATGTTCGTCGCACCATTGAATCATCTGACGAGATCGGGACTCCGCTCGATCCTCGGATCAAGGCCGAGAAGATCACGGAGCTGCCGGTCCCCACCGTTCCCGCCACGGTAGTCCTTCCAGCGCCCCCAGTTCATCGAATCGCCATCGACCGGAGTGAAACACACCTCGACGCGGCCAGTTGGACCAATGCCCGAGCAATCACCCGACGGGGTCTCGCCTGGCTCGAATCCACGCAATCGCGGCGCGGCGGCTGGATGGAAGGCACCGACGTGGTCGCGACTGATCAACCACCCCGCGAAGCGGCCGCCGCCGTCGCGGTGACCGGACTTGGCCTCAAGGCCTTCGCACAAGCGCCGATGCTCGCGGCTTCTCCGGCGGCGGCCAACCGCGCCCTGGGCTTCGTACGATCGGCACTCGAGGAGTATGGGTTCGACGGTCTCGCCGCAGCGGGGCTCGGCAACTACGTGGCGAGTTCTGTGACCATGGGCCTCGCCGCTCACGGTTCTCGCTCCGACCCTGGGGACGCGCAGACGCTCGAAGACGCTGTGATCTTCCTTCGAACCAGTCAATGGGATCGAGTGGAAGGCGTGACGCCGAAACAGGATTGGTACGGGGGTGCCGGCTATGGCAGTCGAGGGCGGCCTGATCTCTCAAACACCCAGATGATGCTCGACGCACTTTATGACGCCGGCGTCAGTCCAGACGAACCCGTCGTGCAGAAGGCGCTCGTCTTCCTCACCCGAACGCAGAATCTTAAGGCGACGAACCCCGCGGGGTGGGCGCAGGCCGGAAGCGACGACGGCGGCTTTATCTACACCCCCGCCAACGATGGCGAGTCGTTCGCCAGCGCGGTCGCCGGTGAGGGCCGGTATGGCGAGACGATGCCCGAGGGTGCCGCCCGCAGCCTACGGAGCTACGGCTCGATGACCTACGCCGGTTTCAAGAGTCTTCTCTATGCGGGCCTGACTGGCGATGATCCGAGAGTTGCCGCGGCGATCGGCTGGATCCAACGACACTGGACGTTGGAGGAGAATCCCGGGCTCGGGGGCCAAGGACTCTACTACTACATTCACGCCATGTCCCGGGCCTTGCGAGCCTCCGGCCTTGACGAGATTGAGGCCCCGGATGGGACGAGGCACGACTGGCGACGCGAGTTGATCGCGACGCTCTCAGATCTTCAACGAGCTGACGGAAGTTGGCAAAACGACGAGGATCGATGGGAGGAATCTCGCCCCGAGCTCGCCACGATCTACGCGATCCTCGCACTCGAAGAAGCGCTCAAGCCCACCCTCGACGTCGAGTGATCCCGCCGTTGAAATCCCGCCCGCATCAGTTGGTTTCCGGCAGGTTGCCGTTCTCTACGTTCCGCAAGGCGAGGCGGCCTCGATCCAATGCCTCCCGGGCCGCGCTCGGATCGCGAATGGATGCCGAGTGCCAGAAACCAAATCGGAGTTCGAGACCGTCGGCCCGGATGAGATCGAAGGTCGAGGACGGGTCACCCGTTCCTTTGGCGACCACCAGTCGAAGTTCACCAACGCCAACGGAGAGTCCTTCCGGCGTCATTCGTGCCGCCAACTCGGCAAGCGGAAAGATCGCCCACGGTGCCTCAGCCCCCACTGCCCGAACGGCCAAGACGCGATCTCGAGCACCGATTGGGTTCTCCGCTGTTTCCCGAGGCGCGATAATCCAGTTCGATCCATCAAGGTACCGGTCGTAGGAAATCCTTCGGTAACGCTGGAGTGATCCAACGTCGCGGAGCGCCACGTCCGTCTTTGGATGGCGAGCGAGCCAGTCACGCCAAGTGGTCACCGACACCCCGGGAACGGGATTGAGCTGGCGGCCAACCTGCGGCCCCGCAATGAACCGACCGTCATGCCCCGACAGCAGGCTGGCCGCCGCTGAGTCGCGATCATGCATGACCAGCGAAAGGTCATCGAGCAGTCCACTCACCCCGAAATCAAGAGGCACTCCATCCAGTGATCGCTCGAACACGGCGACTTCGTCGATCAACGGAGATCGCGCGATCACAATCGGCGTGTCGCCGATCTGATCTTGAACAATCTCGTGGGCATCGAGCATGAACATCGGATACGCCCGTGACGAATCACCGATTTCGATACCCACGACTCGGTCCCCACTCACCACTTCCTTCTGCCACTTCCGCTTGTTGGCAGCGTTGAGCCCCGCCACGTCCCGGCCTGGAATCACCGCAGGATCGACCAGCGGAAACAGAAAGTCCCGAGGATTCCCACTGGTCGCCAGGGCTTCCGGATCAATCTGGAGATTCGAAAGATCAAAACCGTAGGACGAAGGAACCCGGCCATCCCCGATCGGGGATTCGCCGAAGAAAACTCCGATCAAACCCCAGGTGAGCACCACCATCGCGCCCGAGAGCCCGAGCGCGATCATGAGGATGATGGGGATCATGCCAGACTTCGAAACAGGCTTGGGCTCGTCAATCGACGATTTCACGGCTTCGAGACCTCAGTCCCGATTCCCACTTCCGTCAACACCGGAGCGCGACCCCCGCGAAGCCAAGATTCTGGAGTCACCGGACCACGGTCCAGCACCATGACGCCGAGGACCAGCGGCAGATACGCCAGACTTGCATAGAAGGCGCTCCGGGCCGCCGCGTCGCTTGGTAATCGCCAGAACCGAGCGCATCGGAGCGTGAACCAGATTCCAAAGAGGATGCAGGCGGCGGCCGAGATCCAACCGGCAACGCCGAACAACGTCGCAGTCAGCCCGACCGGGACCAGCAGCGCCGCCGTCGAAGTCATGACCTGCCCGGTGATTCGACCGGTGGGATCAAGGACCGGGAGCATCGCATGACCACCGCGGCGGTAATCCTCCCGGTACATCCAAGCCAGCGCGAAGAAGTGTGGAAGTTGCCAGACGAACAAGAGACCACCCAGCACCCACGCACCCGCCTCGAGCTCGCCCGTCGCAGCGCTCCAACCGATCATCGGAGGGATGGCGCCACAGATCGCCCCAAACAATGTGTTGGTGGTGGTGATCGGTTTGAGTGGGGTATAGATCGCGGCGTAGATCACCACGTTGGAAACCGCCAGCAAGCCCGGGATCAGGCCGACCCATCCGCTCAGAATGGCGAACCCGCCATACCCCAGCGCGAGTGCCACCAACAGAGTGAGCGGCGCCGAGAGACGACCACTGGCGATCGGTCGATTCCGGGTTCGATGCATTTTCGCATCCCGGGTCTGTTCGATCACTTGGTTGAGCATGGCCGCGCTCGCGGCCGCGAATCCCGTGCCGACCAGCGTGATCCCCAGACGCGACCAGTCAAACTCCGCCGCGCCGTCCCGTCCAAGGAAGTACCCGACGGCAGTCGTCAGAAGCACCAACGCATTGAGACGCATCTTGGTGACGTCCATGATCATCCGGCGAACACCCGGACGTGACACCGGCGCGGTTGGCGCGGAGCCATCGGCGTTCGGAGCGATCGTGATCTCTGGCGAAACATCGGTCATGAATCCGTGGATTCTACGACCACAAATGGCGTCAGCCCGCCGATTGCCCGCGGGAACTCTAAATCGCTTTTCAAAGTTACCGTGGGGCCCTGGCGGGGCCGACTAGAATCCGATCCCGTTCAGTCGGCGATGAGGACCGAATCCCACGCTGATTGGGATCGAAAGCCCTCCATGGACGACCTTTACCAATGAATTCGACCCCCAACATTGAATCTGGATCCCGGGGCCTCTTAATCGGCCTTGGCTTTGCCACCACCACCATGATGTGGGCCCTGGGGTATTTGGCCTTCAGCCAACCGGGCATGATCCTCGGGGAATTGGTATTTGCCGCAGAACTCCTGGTACTGGCAATCGGCGGATTCTTCGCCGGGCGTCTGCTCGGCACGATCTCCGCCGGGATCTGGACCGGCCTTATCAGCGCCGCAGTCAACCTTTTAGTCGTTGGAAGCCTCTTCGGCCGGGGTGAGGATGGATCCATCCTCGCCAGTGGCATCGCATGGGTCGGCGGACTCTTCATGGTCTCGGCACTGCTCGGCGGCATTGGCGCCACCATCGGACGCCTCCAATTTGATTCAAACCGTCCTCACCGGATCGCCCCCGCCAGTTTCTTTTCCCTGGTCGCGGCTGGGACGGTGTTCGTACTCATCGTGACCGGCGGTCTGGTGACGGGAATGGAGGCCGGGCTTGCGGTCCCAGATTGGCCGAATTCCTTCGGTCACAACATGCTGCTCTATCCCCTCTCCGAGATGAAGGGTGGAATCTTCTATGAGCATGCTCACCGCCTCTACGGAATGCTGGTCGGCGTGACCGCGATCACCTTGGTGGTGATGGTGTTCCGGTATGACAAACGAGGATGGGTCCGCTGGGTCGCCGGCATCACGTTCTTAATGGTCTGCGTACAAGGGCTCATGGGCGGTCTCCGGGTAACTGGCGAATTCACGACCAGCCAGACCGAAGTCGATCCGAGTACCACGTTCGCCGTTGCCCACGGCGTCTTCGGCCAACTCACCTTTGCCGCGTTTGTCACGCTGGCGACCGTGAGTAGCGGTCGTTGGCGGGATACGGCATCGCCTGCGGTTCGAATTCCGCAAGAGGATGGCGACCGGCACTGGTCGAGCATGCTCTTGGCCGCGCTCCTCATTCAACTCTTTCTGGGCGCTTGCTACCGTCACTTCGCGACGCCCGCGCTCGACGGCGCGCCTGCCCCGGTCCCCCCCGGCTGGGCGATGTATGGCCACCTCACATTCTCGCTGGTCGCCCTCGTGACCGCGCTCTTTGCCGGACTTCGAGCCAAGGCACGGCGTGCGGATGGCGTCCCCATGGTCCCCGGTCTAGGTCGAACTGTGAATCTCTTGGTCGGCATTCAATTCACCCTCGGCGTGCTCGCATTCCTCGCGACGGTACTTCGCCGGACCACGGAAATCCCGATCTGGGAACTCATTCCGACCTCGGCGCATCAGGCGAACGGAGCGTTGCTTCTGGGTGCCGCCGCCGCATTACTGGTCGCCATTCGGCGGTTCGAGAAGCCGTCAGAATCAGGCGACCGAGTTATCCAGAACGCCGCCACCGCCGTGGGCTGAGTCACGCTTCCCCCCGGTGTTGCATGACCGACGTCAAGGCGTGATGCACGCCCCACTTCGCCTTACGCAGACCAGCTGCTCACGCCCCAGAGGAGCGTGAGATATAGCGTGATCCACGCCACGTCGAGGAAGTGCCAGTACATCGCGAGGTAGGCCACGCTCCGATGGTTCTCTCGTGTGTACCCGAGCCGGGCGGCTCGAACGGTCACGAAGAACATCGGAATCAACCCGCCGAGCACATGGACCGCATGGAGCCCGGTGAGGAAGTAAAACGTCCACGCATAGAGGTGCCGGGAGAAGTCCAACCCCCGATCCACGAGCTCACTCCATGCCCAGCCCTGCATGACCAGGAAGGTGACCGCCAAGGAAAAGGTGACGAGCATCCAACGGCGAAGCGCTTCGCCTTGCCCGCGGGCGGCGGCGCGACTCGCAAGGACCTGGGTGCCGCTCGATGCGATCAGGACCATCGAGCTCCAAAACAGCGTGAGGGGAAGCGCCGGCATTCCCGCCGGCGGCCAAACCCCTTGGTCATCCAGCCGGACCACCATGACGCCGAGAATCGATGCGGCGAAGATCATCGCCAGCGACGCGATGAAAATCAGCATGCCGAATCGCCCGGCCGACAGCCGAGTGGACGGATCCTCGAATGGTGTGACGATGTTGGCCATGGCTATTGAGGAGAGCGAGACCGTAAAACGACAGAACCCCGCTCTCGCGGGGTTCTGGTCGCACGATCATTGATGATCAGGGAATTTGCGACTGTTCGGCGATCGGGGCCCCAGGGGCGTCGACAGACAATACTTCTTGGACCTTTGGTGCATTCCCCTCAAACACCTTGGGGGCATTTTGTCCGGTGTCCATGAGTACGAAGATCATGAGCAGCACTACAAAGGCAATTGAAGCGACCAAGACGAGTCCGTTGAAGGGCCGATCCCATCGGAGATGCATGAAGAACAATGCCACCAACGTCGCCTTGACGCCGGCGATCCCCAGTGCGATCGGCATATTCATCTCGCCGGCGTCGACGTAAGTGACGGCCACCGTGACGATGGTCATCAACAGCAGGAGGAAGCCGGTACCAAAGAGGACTCCGTAACTCACGATGTGCCCGAGGCCGTGCTCATCATGTTCTTCGATCGTTTCGTGCGACATGTTCTTAACTCGCTTCGGGACGCTGCTCGTCCGGGTCTAAAAAGGGTTTCGGCCGCCCAGTGCTCGGATCAGTGAATGAGATAGAAGAGCGGGAACAGGAAGATCCAGATCAGGTCAACGATGTGCCAGTACAGGCCACCAAGGTCCACCGGCGTGAAATACTTCGGTCCGAATTCACCGCGATGCGATCTCCAGATCAACCATCCAATCACCCCCATGCCAATGATCACGTGGATGCCGTGAAGACCGGTCATGCAGAAGTAGATCCCGAAGAACAGGTGAGTGCCAACCGGCATCTCCGGATCTCCGAGGTGCCCTGCCGCCGAGTGGCCATCGCTCTCTTTGGTCTCAATGGCGGCCTCGGCCGCGGCCGGACCAGCCGAGAGTCCTGCCGGCCCAAGGATCGCAGTCTTGATACTGGACGCCGGTTCTTCCGGCTGGTTCACGATCTGTGACAGGGCAATCGAGCGAGCTTCACTCGCATTGGCTTCCTTCGGCCCATCGATCAACGGTGCGTCCAGCTCGATCTGCGGAGTCGCAAGCTGTGCCCGTTGAGCTTCATCCACTGGCTCGTAGAACGTGCCACCCCAGACCAAGTGATCGTGGATCTTGTGTGAGTACTCGAAGTACTTGATGACCAAGAACCCAACGGCGCCACCCATGGTGAGCCAAAGGCAGATGATCAAGGCCGCTTTCCGACCCTGCTGCGCAAAACGCACCGCAAGTGCCATGGTCAAGCTGGAAAGGATGAGGACGCAGGTGTTGATCCCGCCCATCATCGTGTCGAGGTAATGACTCGCGTACGTAAAGACCTCGGGGTTCCTCGCCCGCAGCACCGCATAGGCGGCAAACAAACCGCCGAAGAAGAGTATTTCGGTGGCAAGGAACAACCACATACCCAACTTCCCCGAGTCCAGCTGCTGTTCCATGGACTCGAAGTGATGGGCGAGATTCGGATCATGCGGGTGATCATGGTCATCATGACCTTGGTCATCAGCATGGTCGGATGGATTGGCCGGGATGGAAGTCATCCGAAGGGCTCCCGAAGGGAAACAAGAGGATCGGGATGGGTTCCCGAGATCCCCAAAAGGGGTGCGAAATACATGGACGTCCGCCCGGCGGACGCCCGAGGTTCAATGATCCGGTTTCGAAGTCGCGTCGTCGCCACGATCGACCACGTAGCCGCCTTCTTCCTCGCTCCAACGCACGACGCTGAAGTCGTAGCAATCGCCGACCGAGGGAGTTGTCTTGAAGTTGTCATGTGGAGGCGGCGACGAGCATTGCCATTCCAGGCTTCGGCCACCCCAAGGATTCGCGGGGGCGATTTTCCCTGAGAAGAGCGACTGTACAAGAAGGTAGAGAGTCCAGAAGAACCCGGCCGCCATGATGTACGACCCGATGGTCGAGATCACGTGGTAGATCTGAAACTCGGAGGGATAGTCGTAATACCGACGCGGCATACCGTGGCTACCGAGCATGAACTGGGTGAAGAACGTCACGTTGAAGCCAATGAACACCAAGGTGAACCCAATGATGCCATGTCGCTCGTTGTACATGCGTCCGAACATCTTCGGCCACCAGTGGTGAAGACCACCGACCATCGCGATCAAGGCGGAGCCCATCATCACGTAGTGAAAGTGAGCAACCACAAAGTAGGTGTCGTGAAGATGGATGTCGGTATTCAACGTGCCAAGGTGAAGTCCCGTCAGACCACCGATGGTGAACAAGAAGATGAAGCCGAGTCCGTAGAGCATCGGGGTGTTGATGCTGATCGAACCGCGATAGAGCGTGGCCATCCAGTTGAAAATCTTGATCCCGGATGGAATCGCCACCGAGAAGGTGATCAACGAAAAGACGACGTTCATCAGCGGGCTCTGGCCGGAGGTGAACATGTGGTGTCCCCAGACCAGGAACGAGAAGATCGCGATCGCCACCGAACTGAAGGCGATGAACCGGTATCCGAAGATGTGCCGGTGGGAGTGGACGGAGATGATCTCCGAGATGATGCCCATCGCGGGCAGAATCATGATGTAGACGGCAGGGTGCGAATAGAACCAGAAGAAGTGCTGGAACAGCACCGGATCTCCGCCCATCGCCGGGTCGAAGAGACCGATCTGGAAGACCCGTTCCACGATCAGCATGAGCAAGGTGATCGCCAACACCGGCGTCGCAAGAACCTGAATCAGGGCGGTGGCATACAGCGCCCAAAGGAGCAGCGGCATCTTGAACCAGGTCATTCCCGGAGGTCGAAGCTTGTGGATGGTCACCACGAAGTTCATGCCCGTGAAGATCGAACTAAAACCGAGAATGAATACCCCGGTCACCACCGGAATGACACCCCCAGTTGTCGTGGTCGTTGAATAAGGCGTGTAGAACGTCCACCCCGTATCAAACCCACCAACCGTGAGCGAGACCACCGCGCAGATGGCACCGATAACCCAGAGGTAGTAACTGCCGAGGTTCAGTCGCGGGAATGCGACGTCTTTCGCACCCAGCATGATTGGCAACACAAAGTTTCCGAGGGCCGCGGGAATCGATGGAATGATCACCAAGAAAACCATGATCGCGCCATGGAGGGTGAAGAACTGGTTGTAGAGGTTCTCATCGACGCCCGGGATTGTGGCCCCAGGAGTGAGGAGTTCGGTTCGAACCAGTAGGGCGAAGATGCCTCCCACTAGGAACGAGCCGAGCACTGAAACCAGATACATGATCCCAATCCGCTTGTGATCAAGCGTGAGGGCCCACGAGCGGAATCCTCGAGTGTACGTGAGGTAGTTGTCTACCTCCGGTTCGGGTGGGGAGTCGTGCGGTTGGGTTGCGGCGGTCGTGGTCATGACGAATCTCTGCAGCAAGTGGTGCGATCCGTGGATCGCGGTTTTTTGCCTCGAAGAACGAGGGGACGCTTCGGAATCGGATCGTCTTACAACGGGCGATCCGTGTTATTTCGAACGTGTCGGCCACCCCGGCCGACAAAGAAGGACGGGGTCAGTTGGCCGCCTTGCCGATGAAGCGGCCCTTGGCATCGAACTGATCCAATTTTTTCATCATCCCAATAAGCGCGTCGATGGCTCGGTCGTTCAACTGCCCCTTGAAGTGAGGCATGTTCGGACCGTATCCCGAGACCAGAAGGGCGCCCGGGTTGTAGATCGACTCGCGGATGTAATCCTCAGGCGTCTCGTAGAGCTTGCCAGGACCGATGTAGTCAGCCAGTGTCGAACCACCGTTGTCGCGGGTTCCACCGTCGATCGGCGACGTGCCCTCCGAGGCTCGAGCCCAGAGAGTCCCGAGCCCGGCGATGGAGCCTGAGGTCTGGTTGCCCCACGATGGGCCGGTTCCCGCGGATCCGTCGATCGAATGGCAATTGGAGCAGCGAAGATAAAGCTTCGGGCCAGCGATGGAGTAGAGCTCCTCGTCGGGAACCTCGTCGAGCCAACGGGCCTGCGTTTCTTCCCACTCCTTGAAGTCCTCTTCGTTGAGCACGAAGACCTTGCGATGCATGTTGGAGTGGTCGGTACCGCAATATTCGGTGCAGAACAGGTAATGCCCCGTCGCCGTCGTCGACATCTGGTCTTCGGGAACGATGCCCGTGGGCTCGTCGGCCTGGAACCAGAGATACGAGTACCGCCCCGGGATGACATCGTGCTTCACTCGGAAGTCGGGAATAAAGAGACTGTGAAGGACGTCATTGGAACGCATCACCAATTTCACTGGCTGGCCAGCGGGAACCACCAGATTGTTGCTGGTCGCGCCATTGGGATACTTGAAGTTCCAAGACCACTGGGCCGCGGTCACGTTGATCTCATAGGCATTCTTAGGAGGCGTCGAGAGATCGAGGAATCCTTTGAAGCCCATGAAGAAGATTGCAATGACCAGAAGGAGCGGGATGACGGTCCAGCCCACTTCGAGCGGTGTGTTATGAACGGGGGCGCCGGCGTCGTACCTGACTTCGGTACCGCGCTGTCGGTACCGCCAAGTGAGGTAGACCAGCACGAAGGTGATCCCGAAGAAAAACACATAACTCAGCCAAGTGATCGCGTGGAACGCGAAGTCGGTCGCTGGCGCGAGCGTACTCGATGCCTGGGGAAGCCAGAAGCCACCGGTGAGTTCACGTTGCTCGACCACGGGCTCCACGAAAGTGGACACGGCGGGCGCCGTGGACATCGCCGCATCCTGCAGGGCAATGACGGTGTTCGAAGCGAGATTGGCGAGAGTCGAGGAAAGGTCGATCATGGCTGGCTCGGGACGTTGCCGAGTCGGAGAATTCCGACGCGACGAGAGGTCATGAAATCCGGTCGGAAAGACCGGCGGAACTGCGAGGTGAAATCAATCAACGAGCGGCTCCCGTTGAAGTGATCTGATCGGTCGAACCGGCAGTCTGCGTGCTCCTGCGATC
>CAJQQE010000001.1 GCA_905480395.1 uncultured Phycisphaerales bacterium | reverse complement strand
TTCAGGAGTTCGATGAATCGATCGGGGATTTGGCCGCCACCGTTCCATCGTTCATCAATCACCATCGCGGGAAGGTGTGCCTGCCCGTGATACTGACGGACCAGGTCGCTCTGCCCGTCGCGGCCGGTGTTGGGTACGTAGATGTAACCGACCTTGCCGTCGCTCTTCTCCGCGACGAATGCTCGACGATCTTCGATCCACTCGCGATATCGCAAGGTGTTCTCGTTGGAGATCGTCTTCACCACGACGTCGCGGGTGCCGTTGTCGGCCTCCTCGTCGGCGACGGTGAGGACCACGGTGCTTCCCGCGGTGCCGACGAACGGGGCCCACGGGTCGTGGTCGAGTCGCATCGGCACGCCGTTGACCGCAATCACCACGTCGTCCTCGCCGAGTTCAATGCCCGGCTCTTGCAGCGGACTTCGAGCATCTACGTCCCAGTCGCCGCCGCCAAGGACCCGAGAGATTCGATATCCGTCGGGGCGGTCACCCTCGGCGGGGGCTGCTTCCCATTCGACGCCGAGCATGCCGACGTTCATGGACGGCTGCGACTCTACGTCGCCGCCATAGTAGTAGGCATGGCCGACGTTCAGCTCCGAGATCATCTCGCCGATGATGTAGCTCACGTCTTCTCGAGTTGCCGCTTGATCGACCAGCGGGAGGTAGGTCTCGAGCACGGCATTCCAATCAACACCGTGCATCTCGGGATCGTAGAAATGGTCGCGTTGGATTCGCCAAGCATCAGTGACGAGTTGTCGCCATTCTGATCGAGGGTCGACCGAGACCAGCATTGGCTTGGTCACGATGCGGTCGCCGCCGTCGCCGGGGCCGGCCTTGCGGATCGTGCCGCCGCCTCCGGACATGACCAGCATCTTCTTGCCATCTGGCGTGATCTGGAAGTTGCGGCCGGAACCGGCGGACTGCTCGCTGGGGTTCCGATCGCTCATGTCGAAGACTTTGATTCCACCGTTCTTGCCGCGGCGGACGTACATCAGATGATTCTTGTCGTTGACTCGCAGGTTGCCGAAGGCGCCGGGTTGGACGGGCAACTGCATTCCACGTGACTCGAAGCCTTCAAGGTCGATCTCGACTGGATCAATGTCGGCCTTTTTGGTCTTCTGGTCGTCGTCTTGATCGTCGCCCTCGTCGTTACCGTCCGGAGTGGAGGTTCGAGTGCCACTGATCTCGGCACCGGCGCCGCCATCATCGGGTTGTCCCTTGCCGCTGATCCGCTCCCCGTCGATCTTCAGTTCCAAAGTGACGTTGGGGCCGTCTTCGATGGTCATCATCAGGTCGAGCATCATGGAATCGGGATCAAAGGACCCGACGAGTTCTCCGCTAAAGATCGCGGTGGACACACTCCCGGTGACCAGATCATCGGCATTGAGGATGAGGCTGACGGTCATCGGGATGTCACCCATCTGGGGAATCGAAGCGGTGCACTCCCAAGTTCCCGAGACGGGGTCGTTGGCGGCGGGCTCGGCATCATCATCGCCGTTGTCACCCTCATCGTCGTCGCCATCGTCGTCCGTAGATTCCTCGTCCTCGTCGTCGGCCCATTCTTCCTCGTCGCTTTCGGCGAGCCAAGGGCTCTTGACGTCATCGCGAAGGGGGACGGCCACCAGCACGCCGCTGTCGTCGTAGATCCAGGTGCCGTCGAGGGAGGAGTAACTTGGGGAGAAGCGTCGATCGCTGGTGAAGTAGAGCCAGTCACCCTCGCGGTCGAACACGGGGGAATCGTCGTTGAACATGCCGCTGGTGACAGCCTGCGTCTCGCCCGAATCGAAATCGTGCAGGTGAATTCGGGGCATCATGCTGTCGCCGGTGGTCGCAGACCACGTCATCCAACGACCGTCGGGACTAAAACTCGGCTCGGGGAAGACGCCGCGATCACTGTGTGCAATGGTGGTTCGCTCGCCGCTTTCGATGTCGATTCGATGAGCATCGCCAGTCTTGTCGGCATAGATCAGGTAGGAGGAGTCCGGCGCCCACCACGTGGCGTTCTTGAACGGGCCCATGTCGTCGGTCAGTCGGCGAGGTTCGCCCTGGCCGTCGCTTTGCCGGATGAAGAGTTCGTACTCACCTGGTTCATCGGAGAAGTAGGCGATCCATTTGCCATCGGGGCTCCAACTCGGACTTCGTTCGGCCGACCCGGAGGTTCGACTGAGGTTCCGAGGGCTCCCGTTCTTTGCGGGCAACGTCCAGAGATCGCCCCGGGCGCCGGCGGCGACACGCTTGCCCGAAGGCGAGATCGAGGCGCCTTGCATAAAGTCAGAGGCATCGATCATGCTGGGTCGGAGGCTTGCAGTCGCGCCCGGAACTTCGATCTCGACCCGATCCGTGGTGCGATCACGCGCGTTGTGGACGTAGAGATCGGCACCGTTCTGGAAGACGAATCGGGCGGGGCCTTCATCATCGGGGCCAATCGAAGGCCATTTGATGTCGTAGTTGGCGAACGAGGTCATTTGTTCGTGATCGTCGTTGCCGACGTCGTATCGCCAGAGGTTCAGGCGATGTTCGTCGCCGGCGTCCGAGAGGTAGTAGAGGTCGTCCCCGTGCCACATGGGCATGGTGTCGGTTCCCTCCCAATCCGTGACCTGTCTTGACTCGCCAGTCTTGAGGTTCACCAGCCAGATGTCGCTGGCCATCCCGCCTCGGTAACGCTTCCAGGTCCGGCCGTCACGCTGGTTGGGCGTGTAGGCGACCCAGGTACCGGTCTGGTCGATCGCGGCATTCGCGCCGTAGGGCATCGGGAGCGATTCAGGCAGACCACCCTGCGCATCGACTCGATAAATTCGTTCGGCGCGCGGCACGCCACCCATACCGCGGGCGCTAAAGAGCAGGTCGCCATCGGCGGTCCAGTCGCTGAGTCGTTCTCCGGTCGGATGATGCGTGACTCTTCGGGGCATGCCGCCCTTCGTCGGGACGACGTAGAGATCTCGGTTGCCGTCATAGTTGCCGACGAAGGCGACCTCGCTGCCGTCGGGCGAGAAGCGGGGGATCGTCTCGACGCCGTCGGGTGAGGCGAGCGGGAGTGCGGTTCCGCCTTCGACTGGAACCCTCCAGAGATCGTTGGCATAGACGAAGACGATTTCGTCTTTGGAGATGTCGGGGAATCGGTACATCGAGGCGCCGCCCTCGGTCTCGACGGTGGTCGCGACGGGATGTGCGGTCGACGTTGATGCGGGAATGGTGGCTGGAACCGTCCCGCCGATTGAGGGCATCGCGATGACGAGGGCGGTGGTCGCTCCGCCGGCAAGTAAGGCGGCGATCGGCTTCGTACTGAACATGTGCTTCTCCGAGGGGCGGGTGAGTCGGGGCCGGGCATCGGCGGGGGGACGGGGAGTGATCAGGGAGTCGGACTCCGGCGATCCCAATGGCCGGGGCTGATCCTGCGGTCGAGAGGTCTCCCGCGTCACTGGATTGCCGAAAAAAAGCTCGGTAGATCCGCAGGAATACGGATGCTACCGAGCTGGAGTCTCAAGGATGCGGATCGGCGGTGAGTCAGGCGTCCGCGGCGGGCGGGCCCGCGATGATTGGCACGGAGCCCTTATCGCTCTTCACGACGCCACCGGGTCGTTCGACCGTGACCGCGAATAGATATGGTTGATCGACTCGCAAGGGAAGCTTGATTGGAATAACCACTTCGCCCTTGTCATTCACGTCGAACACACCACCGTCAACGGGATGGACATTCTCGGCGAGGGGTTGGGGGTTCGAGGGATCCGGCTCACGATCCTGGTCCCAGATCCAGAGTTGATACTGCTGGATGCGAGGATCGTTGGGCTCGAGCCCCTTGATGAGCATGTAGCCTTCCTGGGAATCCGGGCTGAACGTCACGTAGCCGGTGACACCTTCGGCTGGATCCACAAGGCCCGGGGCCCAATCCCAGCGAACGGCGTCGGGGTGCTGATCGACCCACGAGACGAGCTGCGAACTGTTCTGAATCGTTGGCGTCAATGGTTGCCATGCGACGACTGCCACTGCGATGGCGGCAGCGGCCGCGACCCAGCCGAGCCAGCCCAAGGTTCCAGCGGGCGTCGAATCAGTGGAAGGCGAAATGCTTCCGGCGATATCAGGGGCTGGGATGGCATCCGCGGCAATCTCCGCGTGAACCGCTTGGCTAACTCGATCGGCGACCTGAGACGGCATCGAGTCGGCGTCGGCAGCGCTATCGAAGGCGACAGCCATCTGAGCGACAGCATCATCCATACAGTCCCCGCGAACCCACGCGTGCGTGGAAAGGAGTTCTTCGAGACGCTCGGACTCTTCCTCGTCGAGCCCGAACAAGGCTCGATCGGAGAGAAGGTCGAAGAGTTCTTCGGGGGGGAGTTCGAGATGTTCGTTCATCTCATCTCCGCGAGATTGGTCTTGATCGTGGGTCATAGTGCACCTCCTAAGGCGCCGACTGTTTCTTGTCTCCCGAATCCATTGGATTCGAGCAATTGTCGTAGCCTGATCAGCCCTCGACGGGCATGGGTCTTGACGGTTCCGAGCGGCATACCGGTAGTGGCAGCGATCTGCTCATGCGACCGTCCGTGATGAATAGCGAGACTTAATACTTGCTGTTGTTCTGGTCGGAGCCTTTCGAAGGCCTCCGAGGCGATACCGGCTTCCTCGGCGACTTCCAGATGATCATTCGATCGTTCTGGTGCTGGGGAAGACTCATTCAGGGCAACCGGTTCTGGTCGGCGGGTCCGACGTCGAGTCCGATCGATGAGCCGGCGGCGGGTGATCATGGCGACAAACGTGGCTTCGCCAGCGATCGTCGAATCGAATCGTGCCGCGGTCTTCCAGATCTCAATGAAGATCTCCTGGACGGCATCCTCAGCCTCTGCGGCGGTTGGACACGATCGGCGAGCCAGCGACCATACGAGGCCTCCGAATCGACTCATCATCTCGTCGACGGCACCCGGTTCATTCCGGCCCACACGTTCCAGGATTGGCGTTACTTCTTCCACGATTGCTTCGGCTCCGTAGGCCCGCGCGGTTCTTCGCGTCGGGCGAGAACGAAGTGTAGCCGGAGGACACTGGGAGCCGGACGCTTGAAGCGTCCGACTCCCACAGTTGGTCGGAAAAACGGTCAATGCGACCACCTTTCGGTCCTTTGCCTCATCCCTCGGGGATAATGACAGTGTCGATGACATGGATGACGCCATTTGAGGCTTCGATGTCCACGGCGATGACTGTGGCTCCGCCGATCATGACCTTGCCATCCTTGACGGAGATGGGTGCCTTGAAACCACCGACGGTTGGTGCCATCTTCAGCGTGACGACCTGGTCGGAATAGACGCGGCCGGGAACGACATGGGCCAGGAGCACGGCCTTGAGTCGGTCCTTGTTCTCGGGAAGGAGAAGCGTCTCGACGGTTCCGGCGGGGAGTTTCGCGAATGCCGCGTCATTTGGGGCGAGGACGGTGAATGGACCCTTGCTCTTCAGTGTCTTGACGAGGTCGGCGGCGCCGAGGGCGGCGGCGAGTGTCTTAAAAGTACCCGTCGAGGTCGCGACTTCGACGATGTCTCGCTGTTCGGGCATCATGACGGAGTCAATGACGTGGATCACACCGTTGGAGGCTTCGATGTCGGTGGCGACGATCGTGGCTCCGCCAATGGTGGGCTTGCCGCCCTTCATCGCGATCTTCGCTCGCTCGCCGTTGACGGTGCCGAGGCTCTTCTTCTTCAGGACGTCTGAAGCTTCAAGGCGTCCGGGCACGACGTGGTAGGTGAGGATGGAGGCGAGGGCTTGCTTGTTCTCTGGCTTCAGAAGCATCGCGACAGTTCCGTCGGGGAGCTTTGCAAAGGCAGCGTCGGTTGGGGCAAAGACGGTGAGTGGGCCCTTGCTCTGAAGGACCTCGACCAGTCCTGCGGCCTTGGCGGCAGCGATCAGCGTGTTGAAGTCTCCGGCCTCAGAGGCGACGGCGACGATATCGTTGGCGACGCTGGATCGAGCTCCCGCGAGGGTTTCGGACATCTTGAGGTCACAGCCCTGCGAGCTACAGGCAGGTGGCGACAACAAGGAAACGGAAGCGATCATGGCACTGAGAATCATGCGAATTTACTCCAGATGACCGGGGGGTGGTTTGGAAACGTCCCATCCGGTTGGTGGTGGTTATTGTGGAAAGACAAGTGCTCCCCGGCGTCGGGGGTTTCGAGGTCCATCTCACAACGGATTCATCAGTTTCCCGATGAAGCTCCGCGGCAAGGTTGCTATCTCGGTCATCGTTCCGCTCGCACTGCTGCTGGCGCTGGCCGTCCGCGCCGACCTGATGGATACCCGTTCTCGGCTCTTAGAAGCTGGTTCTGACCAGCTCAGACGATCAACAAGGAATACGGCATCGATCCTCGAAGGCCAATGCAGCCGGATCGCCCAGGTCGCGGATACCGCCGCGATTTCGGTGGCTGATGTCAAGGATTGGACGCGAGACGAGTTATTCGGGCTGGCCCACGGGATCGTCGCGAAGGACGCCGTGCTCTTCGGATTTGGCGTCGCTTGGGAGGCAACTTCAGGCCCGGAGGAGCTCGGCGTCTTCTGTGGCTATGCCCAACGAACTGCCGGCGGGATTGAGGAAATCGATCTCAATCAGAGATTCGATATTAAGCGGCTTCCGAGATACCGGCGTCTTCGCGCCACCGAGCGCTCAATGTGGGAACGAATGGACTGGGAAGCGACTGAGACCAAAGAAGATCTGCTCGTGTACCTCACGCCGGTGATGGCGGAGGGCAAGTTCCTCGGTGGTGTCTTGGTCGATATCGAGGTCAGCAAGATCGCCGAGATCATCAACAATGCGGGGCTCCGTGGCGAGGAGTGGGGCGTTGTTGATCACCGCGGTGAACTCATCGCGGCCAGTGAAGGCGCGCTCGAGAAACTTCAGGGACGCGATTCGGTTGGGGAGATGGAAGTTCGCCCCCTCGGCTCGAAGCGTGGTGACGCTCCGCTGGCCGTGCTCGACCTCATTCGCCGATCAGCAAAGGGCGAGGTCTTCGTCGAGAAGCTTGCTTCCAACGACTTCGGAGGCGGCGACCGCATGGTGGCATTCGCGCCGCTTGAGTCGACGGGCTGGGTACTGATTTCAGGACGATCACTTCTTGCGATGACGCAGGCGACCAACGGCCTGGTGCTCCGGCGTGCGATCGGCGTCATTGCGATCGCCGTCACCGCGATTGCCATCGTTCTCTTTGGGACTTGGAAGGTGATCCTTCAGCCGGTTCGTCGGATTACCGGGGTTCTCGATCATGCCGCTTCGGGTGATCGCTCGGCGCGAGTTCGTCTCCGCGGTCATGACGAACTGGCCATTCTGGGGAATGCACTCGACGAGGCGTTGCCCAGGCTAGACGAGCTCGCTCGAACGCAGGCTTCCCTTGATGCCGCTCGAATCGTGCAAGAATCTCTTCTCCCAGCCGAAGCCCTTCACGAGGCGGGCGTCGGCATCGCGGGCCGGGTGATCCCGAGCGAAGAGACCGGAGGCGACTACTTCGACTTTGGAGTGCTTGAAGATCATCGGATCGCGGTTGGCCTTGGCGACGCGACGGGGCATGGAATTCCGTCTGCGCTGTTCGTTGCCACCGCGCGGGCCTATGTGCGAGCGTCGATTTTTAGCGAGCCAGATCTGGCATCCGCGATTGGGCTGGCGAATCGGAGGCTGAGCGACGAAGCGTCGGCCGGCCTCTTTATGGTGCTCTTCTCCGCGATCGTCGACACCGCGGCAGGGTCTCTGGAAGTCGCCTCGGCGGGCCATCCGGGCTATTTACTTCGCCGTGGCGAGGCGACGTTCCAAGAGATCGAAGCCGGGGGCATTCCGCTGGGAATCCAACCGACGACCTACCGGTCGACGGTAATCGATGGACTGGGATCTGGCGACGTACTTTTTCTGGCCAGTGACGGGGCCTGGGAATGTCGAAATCCCGCTGGTGATCTGCTGGGTCTCGAACGCTTGCTGGCGGAAGCCGTTCGTCATCGGGCCAGTTCTGCCGAAGCGCAGGTGGCCGCCTTGTTTGATTTCGTGAATGAATGGGCGGCCGGACGGCCACTTGACGACGACTGCACGATCGTCGTATTGCGCTTCGATTGAACGTTTTCGAGGTGCTTGACGAAGAAGGGGCGTTCACCCGAGGAGCACCAAACTCGCCCCAGTGTCAGTTTGAAAGTCGCCGGTCGACAGGCTCAGCCGAGGTGCCAATGGCGCACCGCAGATCCGCGATCAAGATCGAAACAATGACTCTCCGAGTGCAGAAGCAAGGCCCCGAGCCGAAGCTGGGGGCCTTGTTGATCGGTCATGATTGATGGTGGTTCTGTCAGGCGTCGAGCACCGGACTATTGCGATTGGCAATCTGCCACTGGGCATCAGTCACCAAGCCGTCCTTCTTCCACCTCGCCAGAGCGACCGCAAGAGATTCGTCAGGTCCGAGATACGGCATGAAGTTCAGCGTGTCCATCTCCTCATAGCTCAGAAGGTGCTTCCGCCGGCACGCTCGAAGCCAGGCTTGCTCCATCCTTTCAACGCGATCGTGGAGGTCGCAGATGGCATCAATGATCCTGGGGTTTGTCGGGTCAATCGGCATCGTGGTTCTTTCTCCTGTTGTGGGCTTTTGCCCGTTGTCTTGATAGAGAAGACTACGATTCGAATGTCGATTCGCTCGGCGGGCATTCACCCCATAAAGGTCTGCCCCGGAGTCTCCCTGGCCGCCGCTTCAGACGCGTGAAAATCCCCGTTCGCGCGGGTCAACGAGAAACCGCCCCGAACGACGTTGGTCGTCCGGGGCGGTGTCCGTGCGTCTTCGCGAAGATCGGTCGGCGCCGTCGTCGCAACGGTGAGGGTGGGATTCGAACCCACGGTGACCCGGAGGCCACGCCAGTTTTCAAGACTGGTGCGTTCAACCGCTCCGCCACCTCACCTGGTGACTCCGGCCCTCTGCAGGCCGGAGCGGCATGGTACCGCGGTATCGCAGAATTGGTGATCCGTCGGCGTCGTTCCACGAAAGAGAATTCCCCCGCGCTCGACGGTGCCTCCGGAATCGGGCTGAGACGACAGTCATGGATGTCCCCCAATGCGGAATCCGCGAGCCGATCATCCCGAAGGCGACGCCGGCCGCAAGACGCGGGACAGGACGCTGAGACACAGGCCAGCCAGCAGCGCGATGATCGGTGGCCCCCAGGCGGCGGCGGGAAGACTGCAGGCGACCACGATGCAGGCGAGGGCGCCGAGGCCGCTGGCCGTCGCCGCGGCGCGTTGACCATCGCGGAGTGACATTCGGGCCGCCGCGAGATTGGTGATGGCGTAGTACGCGAGCACCGCGGCGGCGCTCCCCGACCACGCGGTGAGCATCGAACCGGTGGTGGCCACGATCAGCACGGTGGCAGCCACCACGACGATGGCGATGACCGGCCCGCCGTTCCCGACGCGAGCGAGCGAGGGCGGAAGATCATGCCGACGGCCCATCGCCAGGACGACCCTCGACAAACCGAGAATCAGGTTCAGCAGCACGCCGCCCATCGCGGCGCAGGCGCCGATGGCGAGGGGGATCACCAGCCAGCCGCCACCACCCGCCTCGGCGATGGCGATGAGCGGCCCGTCTGCGGCCTTGGCGAGGTCGCCAAAGGCGGCACCGCCTACGACGTTGGTCGCGGCCAGCCCGACCAAGAGATACAACGCGGCGGAGACCAGTACCGTGACCACCACCGCCATCGGGATCGATCTGGCGGGATCGCGAATTTCTTCGCCGAGGGTGGCGATTCGGCCGTAGCCGGTGAACGCGACAAAGACGAGGGCGGCGGCGTGGAGGAGATCGATCGAGCTTGGCGTCGGTCGTGAGACTTCCGTCGGCGTCGCGATCGTGGGTGTCCCGAATCCCCAGGCAATGAAGCCGAGCAGGGCCGCCATCGCGAGCGAGACCAGCACCGTGGTCGCAAGCAGGCTGCAGCGGAGTCCGATGACCGCGAGCGCGGCCATGGCGAGGATCGGAAGGCCCAGCGACCAGGTCGGAGGTGACGTCGCCCCAAACGACTCCGCGAGATAGCCCGCGATGCCCATCGACGCGGTCGCGGCGCTGGCGGTTTTCGCGGTGAGAAACAACCACCCGGCGCCGACGCCGATGCTCGGGTGAAGTTCGCGGTACCCGTACTCGTAGGTTCCACCCGACACCGGATGCCGGGCCGCGAGTCGAGCCGAGGAGAGGCCGTTCAACATCGCCAGGCTGCCGCCGATCAGGACCGCGATCCAGACCAAATCATCAACGATGCCCGCGGCGAGACCGATCGCAATGAATGCGCCGGTTCCCACCATCGATCCCAGGCCCAGCACGATGGCGCCGGGCAGACCGATGGTGCGTTGGAGTTTCCGCTCGCCAGTCATGATCGTCGTGAACTCCGAGAACTCCGGGCGGTTGATCTGCTCACTCGAGAAGATCGGCCTTGGCTTCGAGGATGCTCTCCGGATCGAGTAGCTTCGCCACGAGGCCGGTCCAGCCGGTCTGATGCATCGCGCCGCAGCCCCGTCCGGTGTCGCCACAGAAGAACTCGTTGAACGGAAGAAGGTCGTTCCATTCCGGGGTGTTCAGTCGAGCGTCGTCGCCAAAGATGGGTCGCTTTCCGTCGGCATCGGGAAGGAAGAGAGCGTTGAGCCGGTGCCGAAGGAGATTGGCGCTCTGCAGGATGTTGATCATGTTCCCACTTCCCGTGGGCACCTCGATGCGGAAGTCCTCCCCGTAGTAGTGATGGAACTTCAACATCGATTCAATCAGCAGGACGTTGAGCGGAAACCAGACCGGTCCACGCCAGTTTGAGTTGCCGCCGAAGAGGCCGGTGTGACTCTCCGCAGGTTCGTAATCGACCTGAAGTTTTCGTCCGGCGAGATCCAGCTGAAATGGGTGTTCGAGGTGTTCTCGGCTGACCGAACGGATGCCGTTGGGCGAGAGCATTCGGTCCTCATCAAAGGCGACCTTGAAGAGGCACTTCATCCGGTGTCCGCGGAGCAGAGAGAGCAGGCGGCGTTCACCGCGTCCGGGCTCAGACCAGCGGCTGACCAGCTTCGCCATCTCCGGCTTTTCCGAAAGCGTGCGCTCAACGGTCTCCTTGAATTCCGGGAGTTGGTTGAGTAATTCCGGCTCGATGGTCTCGACGGCCAGCAGGGGGATGAGCCCGACCAGTGAGAAGATTCGCAACGGATGGATGTCGCCCTTTGGATCGACCAGGGTGTCGAAGTAAAACTCCGACTGTTCATCCCAGAGGCCGATTCTAGAATTTGCCACCGACGTCATGGCGCTGGCGATCTCCAGGAAGTGGAGGAAGAACTTGCCAGCGAGATCCTGATACACCGGATCGTGAAGCGAGAGCTCGAGGGCGATTCGCATCATCTTCAAGGCGAAAGCCGCCACCCAACTGGTCGCATCGGCTTGCTGGAGTTTCCATCCGTCGGGGAGGGGGGCACTTCGATCGAAGGCGCCGATGTTGTCGAGACCGAGGAAGCCTCCGTCGAAGATGTTGTGCCCGTCGGCGTCTTTTCGATTCACCCACCACGCAAAGTTCAATAGGAGCCGGTGGAATACCCGCTTGAGAAAGTCGAGATCGCCGTCGCCGCCCGTCGCATGCCGTTCGATCTGAAAGACTCGCCAGGCCGCCCACGCATGCACCGGTGGGTTGACGTCTCCAAAGGCCCATTCGTAGGCGGGGAGTTCGCCGTTGGGGTGCATGTAGCGATCGTCGACGAAGAGCAGAATCTGGTTCTTCGCAAACACTGGATCGATGGAGGCGAAGGTCACCGCTTGGAACGCGCTGTCCCAGGTCGCGTACCACGGATACTCCCACGCATCGGGCATCGAGAGAATGTCGTGATTGGCGATGTTCCGCCACTCGTGATTGCGACCAGCCTTGTGACCCCGTGGTGGCGCCGGTTGATCGGGATCACCGTCGAGCCATTGAGAGACGTTGTAGTTGTAAAACTGGCAACCCCAGATCATGCCCGCGTAGGCCTGCCGGAGCACCTTCGCGGCCTCGGCGGATTCACATTTTTCTTCGTGCGGCGCGTAGAACTGATGGCACTCGTCTTGGCGTTGACTCACCATCTCGTCGAACTTGGTGGCATCATCACCGGCGTCGGTGGGGTCGAGCCGGAGGCGGATCACGGATGATTCGCCCGGGCCGAGATTCAGCGTGTGCTGGAGTCCAGCCTTCGTGCCACGGCCTTCGGGATTGGTGGCATCTTGCAGGCCTTCGACGATGGCATCGTTGATGGCATCCTTCGGGTACTTGCACGTGGATTTCGAATTGAAGACCCGGGGGAAGTTGGTTTCGTTCTCGCAGAAATGCGTGATTGGTGAGGCATCGCTCCCGAAGCGGAATTGGCCAACCTCCGGATGTTCAACGAGGACCGCGCCGTCACCGCGTTCATCGAGCCGCAGGTTGGGTTTCTCGGTGTCTTCACCCCAAGACCAGGTGTTTCGGAACCAGATCTGCGGGATGACGTGGATGGTCGCGGTTTCGGGGCCGCGATTGATCACTTCGATCCGCATCAGAATCTGCTCTGAGGATGATTTCGCGTACTCGACGAACACGTCGAAGTAACGCTGGTCGTCGAAGACGCCAGTATCGAGAATCTCGTACTCGCGTTGATCGCCAGTTCGCGCGGCGTTGGTCTCGACCAGATCTTCGTAGGGGAAGGCGGCGTGGGGATATCGGTAGAGCATCCGCAGGTACGAACCGGTGGGGGCAGCATCGAGAAAGAAATACTGCTCCTTCACGTCTTCGCCATGATTGCCCTGCGAGTTGGTCAGCCCGAACAGTCGTTCCTTGAGAATCGGATCGTGGCCGTTCCAGAGTGCGAGTCCGAGGCAGACTCGTTGGGTGCGATCGCAGAACCCGGCGATTCCATCCTCGCCCCAGCGATAGGCTCGACTGCGGGAGGCGTCATGGGAAAACGAATCCCACGCATCGCCATCGGGAGAGTAGTCCTCCCGAACCGTTCCCCATTGTCGTTCGCTCAGCCACGGACCCCACTCTCGCCAGGCGGACTGCAGGTCTGCAGCTTCTGCGAGGCGGCGACGTTCGGGATCCAGAGGGTGATGAGATTCAGTAGAAGAGGCGGTCATGGGAGTGGAGATTACTCGTGACGGAGATTACGCGAAGGCGATGGAAGCGCCGCCGCGTTCGTGTTCAAGGATGAGACGAAGACCGGCGAGGATTTCACCCACGCTCCAGGCTTGGCTGAGGCAGCCGCCGGCGGCATGAGGCTCGTTGCCGTCATGAACTTCGCCAAGACCACCGAGTACGCGTCGAGAGGATTCCTCCACGAATGCAGAGAGGATGGTTCGGATCGCATTCGGATCTTGATGCACTCGGAGATGCGTTCGCACGAACGGTCCAAGCAGCCATGGCCAACTCGTTCCCATGTGGTACGCGGCATCGCGTTTGGCTTGATCTCCGGCATAGCGCCCCTGATATCTGGTATCGGCAGGATCAAGGGTCCGCAGCCCCACGGGGATTCGCAGCGCGGTATCACAGGTTGCCAGCACCTGCGCCGCACGATCGCCGGTCACCGGTGGATGCGCACAGCCGGTCGCGAAGAGTTGATTTGGTCGGAGTGATCCATCGAGTCCGTGCGGGCCGTCGATCACGTCCGCCAAGTACCCATGATCATCGAGCCAGAACCGTTCGAAAGACGCACCGATCTGATCCGCGGACGCGTTGAAGGGGGCGGCATCTTCGTCGAAGAGGCCGGCGAATTTCGCCCGCCATCGGAACGACGAATGGAGCAAAGCATTGAGTTCGACGGTCTTCCCACGGCGGGGGGTCACGACTTCGTCGCCGATCCGGGCGTCCATCCAGGTCAGTTGGAGTCCATCGGCTCCCTGATCAAGCAGTCCGTCCGCAGGATCGATCTTGATTCCGTGTCTCGTTCCAGCGCGGTAGGCCTCGAGGATCGCATCAACGGTGGGCAGAACGTCTCGGAGGAACTCATCAGCGGTCGGCTGCTCTTCGCGCCGGCTGGCCGCCCAAGTTCGTCCGACCGTTTCCACGAATAAGAGGGCGGCGTCGGCGGTGTTGTATTCCGGCGGTCTTCCGTGGCCGGGGAAGCGATTCGGAATCATGCCGCCGTCGACGAATTGCGCAAACGTATGGAGAATTTCCCGGGCCAGGTCCGCTCGCCCGGTGGCAAGGCAGATTCCGGGAATCGAGATCATGGTGTCTCGGCCCCAGTCCGCGAACCAAGGATACCCCGCGATGATCGACGCGCCGGTTCCGTCGGTGAGCGGTCGCTCGACGATGAATCGATCGGCCGCAGAGGCAAGGGTGGCGAACAGCGGGGGCGCCGCTTCATGGGCGAGTGACGTTTCGGCCTGCTCAATGATCGTTTTTTGGCGTCCGGCTTCTTCCGCGAACGGATCCCGTCCCCGAAAATCAATCGCGGAGGATTCGCCCGCGGCCATCTCGATTCGAAGTACGTCGCCAACTTCGAGTTTGGTCACCACTTCCGCGAGCAGAAGATGATCGTCCACATCGTCGTATCCGCGACGGGTCTCGGTATCCAGGTGGTAGCCGCGGTACCACGTGCCACCCGCACTCACCACGCCACCGGTCACTCGAATCGACAGGTCAATCTCGGTTCCACCCTGCGAATTGGCGGGGAGTCTCAATTCAAGTTCGGTGTCCGACGTGGTGAGGGTCTCGGCTGACCACGTTGCGCCGGGGGCGAGAAAATCGGCGAGTCGATTGCCGCCGATCGCTTTGACCGCAAGCGTGACCGGTCGATCGGTCGCTTCGACCCGGTACTCCGCGATCACCGCGTCGTGTCCATGCGGCATGACCAATCGGCGGGAGATGCGGGTTCGACCGCAGAGCCACTGATGTTCGACGGCGCCTTCGAAGAGGCGGCAGCGAATGAGATGTCGATGCCCGAAGCCGGAGATCTGATCGTCCTTCCAGACATCGCTGGTTAGCGTGAGATCGTCCGACGTCGGATCATCTTCAGGATCTCGGTCGGTGCGATCGGATCGATCGGGCGTCCAGAAGTCGGGGAGTCGCTCGTCCAGTTTGGCCACCAAGACTGTCCGGGTATCCGGCGGGTCGACGGCGGCGGCCAGCACCGCGTGGTATCGCCGGTCTAAGACGCCGGCGATCGAACCGCAGGCGTAGCCTCCCCGGCCGTTAGTGAGCAACCACTCATGCGAACGCGACGCGTCGTCGTCGGCGCAGATCGCGGGTCCGAGGTCGAGGGTTGGTCGAGCGTCGAGCAGGCGAGGGGTTGTCTCGTGACGAAGGTGCTGAGGACCGGGCATGTCGGGGATCTCGATAGAAGCGAACGGGGGGAGGGCTTCGGAACGACGAGGACATCATCCCCCGTTTTCGAACCGCCCGGGTTATTCCGGGGGGATTCAGCCTGATGGCGATGGCATCGCCGCGAAGATCAAATCGGGACGAGACATCCTTCGGGGTCGATTTTCAAGGTTCGGCCGTCGGGTTGAATATCTGTCTCGTCATGGGTCACCAGGAGGACCGTGGTGTTGGCCTCGGCGAGGGTGGAGAGGACCAGATCCCGGATTGACGCTCGGCGGCCGCGATCAAGTCCGGAGAACGGTTCGTCCAACAACGCGATCGAAGGGCGGCGAGCCAGAATTCGGGCCAAGCAGACCCGCGCCCGCTCGCCGCCGGAGAGGGTGCTGGCGTGGCGTTTCACAAAATCGGTGGCATCGGCGGCATCGATGGCCGCGGCCACTCGATGCGCTCGTTCGGCTCGATCGATCGATAGCCCGGAGACGGCCAATTCGACGTTGGCTTGGACCTCGAGGTGGTCATAGAGCGGGAGATCTTGCGCGACCAGCGCCACGTCGCGTCGGCCGGGCGGCACACGGTCGACGCGAGTTCCGTTGATCTCGATGACTCCGCGATCGGCGGGTTCAAGGCCGGCGATGATCGAGAGCAGGGTGCTCTTTCCGGAGCCGGATTCACCGAGCAAGGTGAGACGTTCGCCGGTGGTGAGTGACAGGTCGATCGGGCCGACGCCCCGACCTGATCGGAACCGGCGTTGGACACCTCGGAGGGAGAGTGCCGCCGTTACGAGTTTGGTCTCGTCAGGCTTCAGTGTTCTCACGAGTCGCTCGCCGGCGGAGGAGTTCGGCATCGATGAATGGTTGAAGCGCACCGTCGAGCACGGTTTGCGGATTCCCCGCTTCGTGGCCCGTTCGATGGTCTTTCACTCGATTGTCGTAGAGCACGTAGGAACGAATCTGCGTTCCCCAGCCGCGATCGACCTTGCCGCCGGTCGCGGCGTCGAGCTCGGCCTGCCGCTTTTCTTCCTCAATCTGCTCCAGTTTCGCCATCAGGACCTTCATCGCCTGACGCTTATTCTGAGGCTGATCACGGAAGGTACTGGCGACGACCATGATCCCCGTTGGCTTATGGACGATGCGGACCGCACTGGCCACTTTGTTCACGTTCTGGCCGCCTGGTCCACTGGAGCGGGCGAAGTTGTTGATTTCCAGATCGTTGTCCGGAATCACCAAGTCGGTCTCTTCGATTTCGGGCGTGACGTCGACGGTCACGAAACTGGTCTGGCGTTTTCCTTGCGCGTTGAACGGGCTCACCCGGGCCATCCGATGGGTGCCGCGCTCGCAGTTCATGTTGCCAAACGAGTACGGCCCCTTGAGGTGGTAAGAAACCTCGTTGATGCCGACTTCGGTGCCGTGGGTCCGGCTGAGCTCTTCGACCTTCCAGCCCTGCTGTTCCCAGAAGTAGAGGTACATGCGGTCGACGATGCCGGCGAAGTCGTCGGCATCGTTTCCACCGTCTCCGGCCTGAATCGCGACGAAGCAGTCCCGATGATCGTGAGGGCCGGAAAGGAGGGACTGGAGTTCCACCTTGTCCATTTTTCGCTCGATCTGGAAGAGCTGCTCGTCCGCTTCTTCGAGGAGTTCGTGATCGTTCTCCTCCTTGGCGAGTTCGAGACCAATCTTCGCGTCTTCGAACTTGGCGATCACTGCTTCGAGTGGATCGATTTGCGCTTTGATCAGTTTGTAGCGGGAGATGAGCGCTTGAGCGGCTTCCTGGTGATCCCAGAATCCGTCTACGTTCATCTCGTCCTGAAGGGACACTCGCTTCGACACCTTGGTGTCGTAGTCAAAGAGAGTCACGGATTGTTAAGATCCGCGCCTCGAGTTCCTCAACGATCGAGGCATGGGTTTCGTAATGCATGGGGAGACTCTAACACGCCGATGTGTTGGCAGCGCTCCGAGGCGAAAAGTGGTGCGTCTTCACGAAGGCCTCAATCACCTTCAGGCGAGGAAGCGCGTTCTGCGACGGCTCGGCCGACCGACTCGACCTCCGCATGCTGGCTCGCATCGAGGATCGACCCGTTGTCATGAAAGGCCTCATGGCCGGCGGGGATGGCGGCCTGCGGCGTGACCACGACCATGCCCATGTGGTTCAAGACGTCCCGGAGATGACTGAGCCCGTGGACTCCACCCAGCCCGCCGGGGCTGGTGGCGACGATTCCCGCGACCTTGCCTCGCCATGCGACCAGACGGGGGTCATCAGGAAATCGAGGATCTGGCCGACTGGTCCAATCGATGGCATTCTTGAGCACCGCGGTCATCGAACCGTTGTACTCAGGACTCGCGATGATCACGCCGTCGCTCGATTTCAAGGCTTCGCGGAGGTGTCTGACGCCGTCGGGCATTCCCTCTACGGTCTCGGAATCGCCGTCATAGAGCGGAATGGCCAGATCCCGGAGATCAAGGTGCTCGATCTCCACTTCGACCGATTCGGCCGATTCGGCCCCCCGCAGCGCGACGTGGACCAACTTTCGATTCAGTGATTCGCGACGAGCGCTTCCGGCGAAGCCGAGGATTCGAATGGACATCTTGTCGATTCCCGATGGTGAGGGGTTTTGAAATCTGAGGATTGGTAGATTACCAGTCCATGAAACGCTCCGCCCGAGTTCGTTCCCTTCGAGGATCCGCGACGCTTGCCGTCACCGCTAGAGCAAAAGCACTTCGCGCCGAGGGCCGGGACGTCATCGGTTTCGGGGCTGGCGAGCCTGATTTTGATACCCCCGACTTCGTGAAGCAGGCTGCCGTAGATTCACTGCACGCCGGTCACACCAAGTACGCGCCGACGCCGGGTACAACGGATCTCCGCGAAGCGATCGCGAAGCGGATGCGGGAGCACAACAGGATTGACTGCAAGGCCGAGCACGTGGTGGTCACCGTGGGTGCCAAGCATGCGGCCTACGAGGTGATGCAGTGTCTGGTCGATCCGGGCGATGAAGTGGTCATCATCACGCCCGCGTGGCTGAGCTATCGGCCGATGATCGAACTGGCCGGAGGAATCGTCGTGGAGTGCGCCGCGCCGATTAAACAGGGATTTAAGACCAATCCGGACGCCCTTCGCGCGGCCATGACTGATCGGACCGTCGCGGTGATCGTCAACAGCCCATGCAACCCCACCGGGGTCTGCTACTCGCGGGACGAATTGACGGCATTGGCGATGGTCATTGCAGAACATCCGACGGCGACGCTGATCTCCGATGAGATCTACGAAGACCTCGTCTACGCCGAGATCTCCACGGATGCCGTGGCATTTAGTCCGGGCTCGATCCCGGAACTTGCCGAACGAACGGTCACCCTCAACGGCCTCAGCAAGTCAATGGCGATGACCGGTTGGCGCATTGGCTGGGCAGTGGCCCCGGGGGACGGCGGCGAAGTCGCCAAGGCCATGACTCGGCTCCAGAGTCAGATGACCAGTGGCATTGCGACGTTCCTCATGCCGGCGGCAGCCAAGGCGGTTGAGCACCAGTCGGAGACCAGCGGTGCGATGCGATCGGTCTTCGTCGCACGGGCCAGACTGGTCTCGGAACTTCTCGGTGAAATCGATCGATTCAAGACCGTCCCGCCCAGCGGGGCGTTTTACGCCTTTCCCGACATTTCGTCGTGCTTCGGCTTGGTCTCACCGGCGGGCCGCCGGATTGACTCCGCCGCGACGTTCGCGGAAGCAATCCTCGAGGAAAAAGAGGTCGCGGTGGTGCCGGGGGAAGATTTCGGGGAGATCGCTCGTGATCACATTCGGCTGAGTTTCGCCTGCAACGAAGACCAGATCCGGGCTGGGCTCGGCCGGATCTCTGACTGGGTCGGGTCACTTTCCTGAATCTCACGTCTCGTGGTGCGGCGCAGTCGACAAGGACGGGCCAGGATGCCACGATGCCGTCATGAAATCAGAATCCGTCGGACTCGGCCCCGCTGTCTCGTTCATCACCTTGGGGGTGACCGATCTTCCACGAAGCCGAGCCTTCTATAAGGCCATGGGGCTCCACGAACATCCTCGAAGCAATCCCCACGTCGCTTTCTTCGATGTTGGCGGCCAGATTTTCGCCCTGTTTCCCCGCGACGCGTTGGCGGCAGATGCCGAGCGTTTGCCGGGTTCGACTGAGAACACGATCAACATGTCGCTGTCTCAGAACGTGGCATCCGAGCCAGATGTCCACACGCTCTTGCAACGAGCCGCTGATTCCGGCGGGACCATCCTTCGCCATCCGTCGGCGCCGCCTTGGGGTGGCATCCGGGGTTACTTCGCTGATCCCGACGGATTCGCTTGGGAGGTTGCCTGGAATCCAGGGATCCTGATTGATGCCGACGGGCGCATCGCGATTCGCCGCGAAATCTGACCAGCCTCGATCAGCTCGCGCCGATTGAAACGTCGACGGGTTGGGGTGCTGGCTGGAAGTTTGGCTGCACCGCAATTTGGAGCGGCAATCGCTTACCGTCGGGGTCGCGGGGAAGGTTCTCGTTGTCGATGATCTTCTGGATCGCCATGATCCCTTCGATCAGCATTTCCGGACGCGGTGGGCAGCCCGGTACGTAGACATCGACCGGGATGAACTGATCGACGCCCTGAACCACGGCGTAGGTATCAAAGACACCGCCGGTGGAGGCGCAAGCGCCCATCGAGATCACCCATTTGGGTTCGGCCATCTGCATGTAGATCCGCTGGAGCACCGGAAGTGTCTTAATAGACACTCGACCGGCCACGATCATGAGATCGCTTTGACGCGGACTGAATCGCATGACCTCGGCGCCGAAGCGGGCGAGGTCAAATCGACTGCATGCGGTTGCCATCAACTCAATTCCGCAGCAGGCGGTGGCGAATGGCATGGGCCAGACGCTCGACCGGCGGGCCCAGTTGGAGACCCGGTGGAACTGTGTCGTCAGGATGCTATCGGTGGGGAGAGCGGCTTCGATACCCATGGTGCTGTTCTCGAATCTCGAAAAAAATCGTTTAGTGACAGGGGGGAATTCGGTCTTGACGGGAACGGGATTCGTCAGTCGACGTTGGTGGTCCCGATGTAGGTGCGCTTCTTGACTTGGAAGAGGTTCTCGTTGCCGAAGTCGACATTGGCCTCATGAACTTCGCCGGTGAATCCGGGCGCGTTCTTGACGCCGACCACACGTTTGTAGCAACCACCGCAGATGATGAGCACCGCGGTGGCGAGAAGAAGCGTCGGATGGAAACGGCGGGCAGACATGGGGTACTTCCAGACTCGGATCGGCAAGGATCGTCGCCCTCCCCGAAGCCCCCGAACCGGTCGGGCGTCAGCGGAGGAGTTCGGCGAGTCGCCGTTCCGAGACCACCATCGTATATCGCCCGTCGAGCTGAAGCATCCTCAGAACCTCAAGCATTTTCCGGGGAGCATAAAGATGGGGGACGGAACCTTGCTCCTCGGCCACCCGAGCCAGTTCCAAGAGCAGGCCAATGGCCATGCTGGATGGGACCGAAACGGTCGAAAGATCGACGAGGAGCCGCTTTGGAGGCGTTTTTCGATCTCGGAATTCGGTGGCGACCAGCCCGACGATGGCGGCCGCTTCTTCGCGTTCGATGCCCGGTCCGAGGGGCCGGACAAGGATCGCATTTGGGCCGAGACGCATCTCTGCCGGCGTCCGGGGCTGGTCTTGCCGGATCGAGGGGCGGTTGGAGGTGATGAATTCGAGCGTCGTTTTCTGGTTCGAGTACTGCATGCTCGAAGCGTCGAATACGCCGGCGTGAATGGCATCTGGGGTGACCAGCCTCGATGAGATCGTATTCTGAGTGTTCCGGACATCCGAATGATGCGGCGCTGACGCGGGGTTCTCGGACCTTTTAGTCAGCGATCACCACGGGGACGAGCCGGAGTGATTCGGCGCCATCGAAGACTCGAGCTCGTCGGCGGTCCTCGCCGTCAAAGTCGAATCGATAGCCGCCGATCTTCTCGATTCCGGTGGGCAGTTCGAGGATCGCGGTCCTGATCGAGACGGTCGGTGCGGCGGGAAGTCGCCAGCTGTTCCAACGGCCGAGTCGGATGATCGCGCCCCCGGAGGGAGGCGAGGGGCGGCCCGCGGTTCGGCGTTCACCGCCGACCACCAGGATTCCAGATCCGCTCCTCCGGAGCGAGGGATCGGCAATGCCGCCTTCAATCGGCAACATTGGTCCGGCGGTCACGGTTTGGGTCGAAGTATCAAGAATCCAGGTTCGTCGCTGACTCTCGCCATCGAGTTCGCCGCCGACCAACAGGGCTCGCCCCGTCTTGATCTTGATCAGCGTGGCGTCCCGGAGCGCGGGAAGATCGGCCATGGTCCATGCGACCGACTTCGGCGCGGTTGAGGCGGCGGTGATCGCAGGGACGTCGATCGTCTCGACGCCGATCTCACTGGAGTCGATTTGGCCGCCCGCAACGATGACGGAATGTTCACCCACAACCGTCGCTGCGGCGTGTCGCCGCGTCGTTTGCAGCGGACTCGGCACGGACCATCGTTCGCTCACCGGATCAAAGATCGACATTTCGTCGCGGTGAATCAGGAGAACCCGGCCGTCCGGAAGTCCCGCCGCCGCGTGGCCTTCGAGACCATCTTGGTCGGTGAGGAGAAATGGGATCGGGATTGCCCGTCGATTTTGAGGGCGTAACGGTTCGCAGATTTCGGAGTCGGTGAGCCAGGTTCGTTCGTCCGGAAGTCTGCCGGTCCAACCGCCGATCACCATCAATCGGTCATCATCAAGTGGAATGACCGTCGCATCCGAACGCGGGACGAGGAGCGAACAACCGATGGGCTCCCAGCCACGTCGGGGATCGCGAATTTGTACTGCGGAGGTCGCTCGGAGATTGGCGGTAAAGCCACCGAGGAGGACGCCGCGACCGTCCAGCATGGTGGCGGCGGCTTCGGCGACTGCGATCCGTGGCGGCAGCTCGGGCCGCCACGCTGCCGGGTGAATCCGTGCCTCTTCTGCGATGTGAGGAGGGCCGACGAGCCCACCGCAGGTCGCGGAGGCTTGAAACAGCACCACTGCCGCGATCATGCAGGTGGTCTTGGCTCGGAATCGATGGTTCATCTGTTCTCGGGTATCGGACGGCTCGTCGTCACACTTGAACCACTCCGCGCGGGATCCGCTGAATGCTGGCTTCTGAGCGTGAACTTCAGGATCAATCCGGCCGAACCGAAGTTCATGCGAATCGCCTTTCTCTTGTTGCTCTTGGTTGCCGGTGCCTTCCGAATGGTGTCGCCACCCACTCAGGATTCCGAGGCCGGTCCGCCAATTGAGATTCGGCTTCAAGGCGATTCAGACCATGATCTCGAGTTACGAATCAATCGGATCCTGAGCCGCTATCCAAATATGCAGCGTCATCGGACGACTCGATTTGAGATCCTGTCAGACATGCCCAGCGAGGAAGCCGCACTCCACGGGCAACTTCTCGAGCGGACAGCGCATGCGGTCGAGAATTTTTGTCGCCGGCTGGACATGCCGTTCCCGAAGAGCACGGTGAGCGAAGACGGTCGCTATTTGGTGATTGCGTTTACGTCACGCGTCGATTTTCTCGGCTTCGCCGGATGGAGTGATGAAATCCATGCTCGCTGGCTCGCGGGATATTTTTCGCCGACCAGTGATCACATGGTGTACCACCATGCCGGAGATAATCCGGCGGTTCGACGGGTCGTTGATCGTCTCGCGCAATACGAGGCCAGAGGCGAATCGGTGGATCCCGCGCAACGACTTGCCATCGAGGACTTTGTGGATCATCAGACCGCCTCGGTGGTGATCCACGAAGCGGTGCACATGCTGCTGCATCAGCATGAGATCCTGACCGCGTCCCAAGAGAATCCCATCTGGCTCGTGGAAGGATTAGCCGGAAGTTTCGAACCGCGGGTCGCGACGGAGCGCTTCGGGCCGAACCGACGCGAGAACGGGCGAACCCGAGACTTTCGTCGCCACCTTGCGGAGGGACGAGTTCCATCAATCTCATCGCTGCTCGAAGCCGCGACCACGCCGGCCGATGACCTGGACCGAGAGTCCTTTTACGACGGTGCGGCGGTTCTATGCAGTTGGCTGGTCAGGAATGACCCCGAAGGCATGGCCGACTACATCCGCACCCAAAAGTGGAATCGGTCGGTCAACCGCGAGGACGGTCGAGCCGCCTTCGAAGCATCTTTTGGCGCGGTCGAGACGATTGAACGGCGATGGCTTGACTCGGAACGAGCCGCTGCCGGTCTTCCGCGGTTCTAAGTCTTCGCGTGCGAGGCCTTGAGGCTCAACGAGACATCGATTCCTGAGGGGTCGGCGTCGTCTCGGATTCTCGTTGCGGCAGGTCGAATTCGACGGTGCGTTCAACCTCGAGGGTTCCGGGAGTCCGGCGATCATGGGGGTTGATGCTTGCCACCGTCTTTGGTGGCGCCGGATTGAACGGTTCGTATGAGGTCGCCGATGGCGGTGACGTGACCCCGGCGGATGCGGCGTCGAATTCTCCGGCCAGTCGACGGAGGATGTCGGCGATTGACTCAATGGCACCGCCGGCGGTCGGCATTTTCGGGCCGCTGGCGGCATCGGCTTCGGCCATCGCCGAGCGAAGCAGCTGCTCCATGTCACCCGCACGTTCCACGGCGTCGGCCAGCGAGGCGGCGGCGGACGTGACCGCGGACAGATCGCCGCGGAAGTCGGTCCGGATGGAGGTCGCCGCCTCGATGATCCGGGTGAGCTCGGCGGTCGATGCTTCGATCTGCGAGCCCGAATTTGGATCCACCGACAAACGTGGTTCCACGGACAGCGAACCGCTGGCCATCGAGCGTTGAGAAAGTGATTCGAACGCGGCCAGCTGGTCTGCAAGTCGGGCGGTCGCCCGTTCGGCGAGTCGAGCCGCGTCCTCCTGCTGCTGGATCACGTGTTCGGCTCGCTTCAACTGAAGATCAAGCGCTTCGAGCATCCGGACCCCGATCCGAAGTTCGTCACGGAGGGCTTCGCGGGATTCGCTGGATGGGGCGTCACTGGAGGCTGGAGTAGACACGGAATTGAGATCCTTCTCGGTCGAAAAAGTCGGCAGCGTCTCGGGCAGATCGCGAGGTCGAATGGTGGGAGGTCCGTCATGTCCGGGTTCAAGGCGCCCGGGGCCGATGGAGGACCAGATGTCGGTCATCACAAACTCAGGGTCCATCGACTCCGATGGCGAACGGCCTGAGGTCTGATCCAGTGGAATCGAGGCGTCGTCCAATGGCATGCTGGTCTCCGACCGATCCGTTCTCATGGTCCCCGGATCCTCCGGTTTGACACTGGAATGAGAAGCCGTTCGAGGCATGGAAACTCGGTCAGTCGGAATAAGGCCCGGCCAACCCCTTCCTTTCAGTTTCGGCCGAATCGCGGGACTTTCGCCAGAATCAGGTGGCTCCCGCGGAAGGCGTGTTTTTGATGACGGTACCGAGGCTCAAACCGGCCACGGCGGCTCGCTGGGCATCACGGAGTCGTTCGAAGAGTGGGTCCACATTGGGCGTTTTTTCGTCCGCAAACGCGAATCCGATGGTCAAAATGCCGGCCAACTCGATCTGATCGGCCGGTCGGGCGAGCGTGTAGCCATCGATCTGCTGAAGGCGAGCCACAATGCCCGCCCGCTCGAGTCGGTCAAGCATGGCTCGAACGAGAAGCAGTTCGAGTTTCAATTCGCGAGAGACTTCGTCCGCTTCGGCGGGCCGTCCCTGATCAAAGGAACTGGCCACGAGTTCGACCACCCGGATGGCGATGGCCGGATCGACGAGGCCTTCTTCCTCCTCGGCGCGGGCCAGAATCTCGATATCACGTCCGCGAAGGGTCTGGATGATCGCCGAGACTTCGAGTCCCAGGAGCACGAACATCCACATGAGATACATCCAGAACATGAAGAGCGGAATGAGACCGAGCGAGCCGTAGAGCTTGTTGAGGGTGAGGGCATGTGCCGTGTAGATGCCCAGAAGATTCTTGGCCGCTTCGATCAGGATCGCGGCGGTGAGCGCGCCGATCATGGCGGGTCGGGCTTCGACGGTCGTATTTGGGACCCACATGTAGGTCATCACCAGCAGGAGCCAGAGGATCAAGGTGCCGGTCACGAAGCGAAGGCTGGTGGTCAGCCAGCTCCATTCGGGAAGCGAGGATTCGAAGGAGTCAAACAGCCCAGTGAGGAAGGGGACTGCCCCGATGAGCACCGCGGGAAAGGTGAGCAGAAACCAATAGATCATCAGACGGCGAAGCCAAGAGCGTCCCTTTGGTGCGCGGTAGATCCGATTGAAGCCCTCTTCGATCGTCACGAGAACCCAGATTGCCGAGAACGCGACGATGATGAACCCGACCCATCCGAGCGTCGAGAGGTCGACACTGGAGGCATTCGCGACGAGTCCCTGGAGCCAGGAACCAAGATCTTGGACTTTTTCCGTGGTGGAGCCGCCGAGGGTGACGTCGGCGAGACCGAGTTCGGTGATGAGGCCTCCGACGAACTTCGGGAAGTCGTCCCGAAGGAAACTTCGGGCGATCACCGTGGCGACGACGAGCATCGGAACCAGGCCCAGCAGGACTCTGAAGGCCAGTGCGGCGGCCAGAACGGGGGCCCGGTCCTCAGAAAGATGTCGATTGCAATAGCGGAGAACTTCGAACCATCGACGGATGGTCCGCTGCATCGCGGTCAACTGGCCGATTGGCTGGGTGACAGCGAGGCGGAGCCATTCGAGGGCATGACGGAGGGTATTCAGCATTGGGGGGTCCTGCAGCGGGGGTCGAGAGCAAGAGAGCGGGCCGGGGGTCGTTCGAAGTCGGTTACCTCTGTAGAATGATCGGAATGCCAACCTCACGCGCCCCAAAGAACCCGGAATCCAACCCCAAGGTCCGAATTCAGCGAGTACTCGCCGAAGCGGGGGTCGCCTCGCGCCGCGCTTGCGAGGCCCTCGTCGAGGAAGGGGCGGTGAGCGTCAACGGACGAGTGATCCAAGGACTCCCCTGTTTTGTCGTCCCGGAGTCGGACAACATCCAAGTGCATGGGCGGCGGATTCAGAAACCGCGTCGGCACTATTACATCATGTTGTTCAAGCCGCGGGGCTTTGTCTGCACGGCCAGCGATCCTGAGGGAAGAAAACGGGCGCTCGACCTTGTCGATCATCCGTCCGGCGTGCGGCTCTTTTCCGTCGGTCGGCTCGATATCGATAGTTCGGGGCTGCTTCTTCTGACGGACGATGGGGAATTGACGAACCGACTGACCCATCCGAGCTACGAAGTCCACAAGGGCTACGACGTCAGCGTCCGAGGCCGGGTGGAGGAGGAAGAGGTCGAGCGGCTCCGCAATGGGTTGTATCTCAGTGATCGAAAGAAAGGGACGGCCACCCGTACCGCGGAGTCCGGGGTCACCGTGCTGCGTCGTGACCGGGATCGAACTCGTCTCTACGTCGAACTTCGCGAAGGTCGAAACCGCCAGATCCGAAGACTGATGGAACGCCTCGGGCATCCGGTCAAGAAGCTGCGCCGGGTTCGATTTGGCCCTTTGAAGTTGAAAGGGCTGGCGGTCGGAGAATGGCGGGAACTCACGCCTGTGGAACTTGGAACCCTGCGACGAGCATCGACCGCCGAGGCCCGCCGGGTCATTCATCGAGCCGTGGTCGAAAAGCGCAAGAAGGCGAAGCGGAAGAAGACCGGTCCCGTGACCGTGATGGGGCGGCCGCTCAAGGCGGATCCCGTCAAACGCGCTGGGAAGCCCAAGCCGACTCGTTCTGGTGGTTCGAGGTCCGGTCCGAAGTCCGGTTCGAAGTTCGGCTCGAAATCTGGTTCGAAGTCTGGTGGAGGTCGGTCGACCGGTACTCGCGGACGGAAGTCCAGCGGGCAGGAGCGTCGCTAGCACCGTGAATCCGCGGGGGATCCCGGGCCTGATGCCCTGGGGTCAGCTCTGGGGTCAGAGGGAATTCTTGAATGCCGATGTACGAATACGAATCGAGCGAGGATGGTGAAATCATCACCTTGCTCCGGCGGATGGGCGATGCGGATGCGCCGGTTGTCGATCCCACCGGACGGGGCCGATCCTTTCGACGGTGTCACAGTGTCTTCGGTGTTGGCGGCGGCGATGCCGGTTCCCCGCCGGCCGGTGGTGGGTGTGCCTGCGGCCGGCCCGATGGCGGTTGTGGCATGTCCGGCTGATTTGATTCTGTTTCCTCCCGCGTCTTTGACGTTCCTTTTTTGAGATTCCTTGTGACCGATTTCACCAAGCCAGACGCGTCGAGTTCTCGTGATCGCATCATCCATGGCGTCGACTTCTCTGGTGCCGACGCTGGCGGCGAGGCCGGTATCCGGCTTGCGTCGAGGTCATCCGCCACCGAGAGTCTGATCGATCGCATCGAACGGTTAGATCGAACCAGTCTGCGACGGCGAATCATGGCGAGTCTCGAAGATGGCAACGACCATCTCTGGCTCATCGACGCCCCCTTCGGGATTCCTTGTCCCACGCTGGAAGCGTGTGGGATTCCATTGGAGTGGACCAAGACCGTGGAGTGGATGGCGGGCTTCCAAACACCTCGAGACTGGCGACGTGGGGTTCGTGCCGTCACGAGGAAGGAACCTCGACGTGTGGCCGATCGAGCGGCTTCGACGCCGCTGGCGTCGATGAATCTGCGGATCTTCAAGCAGACTTGGACCGCGATGGTGGAGCTGCTCCAGCCGCTGGCAATGGCCGGCGTGAGGATTGAACCCTTGGCGGGGCCAAAGAATTCTCGGGTCGTCGTGGCGGAAGGATGTCCAGCCTCGATCCTCAAGCGAGGCGGCGATTCCTCCCGTGGATACAAGGGTAAGAGCGACTCAAATCGAGACCGGCGACGAGAAATTCTTGAGATCGCTCATCGTCGGTGGGGCCTACGGATCTCCGAGGCGGTGGCGGATCGCTGCATCGATGGAACCGCTGGAGACGACCTCGACGCGGTTCTCCTGACGCTGGATCCGTTGGTCACGGTGTACCCGCCCGAAGCCCTGGTGGAAGGCTGGGTCTTCTCCTGAGCCGGGTGGTTCCGGTCTGTCGCCCTTCTTGGATACCGGCCTACGCCGCCTCGCGAGGTGGTACCGTCGATGATCTTCGATCAGCGCCGCCAAAAGCGACGACGACCCCGGCCAATGGCCAAAGGGTCGTCGACGTGAATGCCCAGAAGAGGACTCGAACCTCCACGGGATTTTACTCCCACCAGCACCTCAAGCTGGCGCGTCTGCCAATTCCGCCATCTGGGCTGCGGATCCCCCCGCGAATCAGGAGGGTCGAGAAGTATACATCCTCCGGACCTGATGTCGAGGGTTCCGCGTTCGTTCCCTACCATGGGTTCTATGACTGATTCCGCCCCCGAACGCTCTCACACCCTCCGAACCGCTGAATCATTGCCATCGACGTCCTCGATCCGCCTCAACGAGATCTTCCATTCGATCCAAGGCGAGTCCAGTCGAGCGGGGGAGTCGTGCATCTTCGTCCGACTCTCCGGTTGCCACCTCAGGTGCTCATGGTGCGATACGGAATACGCCTTTCGAGAGGGGACCAGGCGTGAGGTCGCCTCGGTGCTTGAGGAAGTGCTCGCCATCGAGTGTCCCGTTGTGGAGATCACCGGGGGCGAGCCGCTCCTCCAGAAGGCGGTCCACCAACTTGAGCGATCTCTGCTCGACGCAGGCCGCATCGTGATGATTGAGACTTCGGGCGCTTGTGACATCGCGGCATGCGACCCTCGCACTGAGGTCGTCATGGATATGAAGGCACCTTCTAGCGGCGAGTGCGGTCGCAATCTTGATTCCAATATCGAAGCGTTGCTTCCCCATCACGAAGTGAAATTCGTCATTGGGAATCGTGAGGATTACGAATGGTCTCGCGATGCGGTGCAGCGGCATGGGCTCGCCGCGCGATGCCGGGCGGTTTTGTTCTCGCCGGTGTTTGTGCAAGCGAAAGGGCTGGAAATCGCGGGGGCGCTTGGGCTTGAGCCCAGATCTCTCGCCGAGTGGATACTCGCAGACCGACTCCCCGTCAGGATGCAATTACAGATGCACAAGTTCATCTGGGAGCCGTCGGCCCGGGGAGTCTGAGTGTCGTTCGGCGAATGAATCGGCCGGGCAGCGCAAAGGCTGAGCCGAGTGATGGCGGGGACCGAAAAAAAACGGGAGGTCGCCGAAGCGACCTCCCGTCAATTTCAAGAAGAGAATGAACACGCTGCGATCAGGGGCAGGTGTCACCGAACAAGGCGAGGAACAGTCCGACATCGGCGCCGTCCACGGTCCCGTTCCCGTTGAGATCGGCGGGTGAGTTTGCGTTGCCCCACTGGGAAAGCAGGTCGCCGAAGTCGGCCCCATCAACCACGCAGTCGCCGTTGAAGTCACCGGGCAGTTCCGGCTCATCGTTGCATTCAATTGCTTCGATGAGCAGATTGTCGATCGCGGCCTCGACGACCGAACCGGCATTCAAATCGCACGCGGTGAAGCGGATCTGGAAGGACGCGGTATTCTCGACGAAGTCAGAGACGAGGAAGCTGACGTCGAACCAGCCTCCGGAGCTCTGTGCGACTGGGCCGATGACTTCGAGCGTCGTCCATCCGCTCACGCCGTCCGTGACTTCCACGGTCATGAGGTCATTGTTGGGGTCAGCGCCGGAACCAGCGCCGGTGTTATCAAACCAGCGGGAATAGCTAACCGAGGTACCGGCTGCCGAAGTATCGATCAACGGTGACGTGATGGTCGTGCAGCCGCCGTCGATATCGAAGTTGCCATTCCCGTTCTCGGTGAGGAGGCAGAAGTTGCCGTCCGCGGCGCTCCCTGGCTCGCCTCGAGTTGAGTTTCCGGTTGGATTGCCGCGTTCCCACTGGCCCGAGGTGGTTGAGGCGTCATTCGTCACGACCCAGCCAATGGCGTTGCTTTCAAAGCTTTGCTCGAAGGCGAGGATGATGTCGGTCGCTCCGAGTGCAGAGAAACTATCGCCTGGAGCGTTGTTCGGGCTCGACACGGGCGTCGTTCCGGAATCGGCGGTGAGGTAGTACTGGATCACCGATTCGCATTCCACGGCGGGAAGTGATGCCGTATAGAGAGTTCCACCATTCGCGTCGATTCCCATGGTCATCCAGCTTCCACCGTCGACTCGATAGGTAATTCGAGCGTTGCTGGGGCTGGGGTTGGATCCGAGGGGGGTGATGGCCACTGAGAAGGAAGCGCCGTTGCTCGGATCAACGATCGAGGGAAGTCCGTTCGGGAATGCGAAGCCCATGAGTTGTAGTTCTGGGCCGGGAACACCCTTGGTGCTGCAGCCGGCATTGATCTGGGCATAGTTCGGCGTGCCATCGAGAATGTTGCCGTTGTCGTCATCGAGGGTGAGCCAGTCGATGGTGATGGCGGTATTGATCGAGGTGCCGTTGTGCATCGGCATCGAGTTCACGAAGATTGACTCGATGATCGAGGTCGGCTTGCCGGCGGCGATGAGTTCATTGCGAACCTCCCACACCATTCCGGAGAGAAGCTGGCCGCAAGTGTGGATCGCACTTCCGCAGCTTGAACAACCGCTTGCTGAATACGAGCAGTTGTTGTCCGCGTCCCGGATCCCGCTCGTGCATTGGTTGGCATAGAAACCCACCGCAAGGCGGGAATCACCGGTCATCAGGACGCCCATGCAGTCGCCCGCGCCTTCGCCGTACTGGCTCTGGCCGGATCCGGCGACGTTGACGAGGTGATGGCCGTATTCATGCATGACGATGACGTCGAATGTGGTGTTCGCACATCCGCCGCCCGCGTTGTAGAAGTTGATCGAATTGCCGTCGTAGTAGGCGTTGCAGGTGCCCGACACGCCGGTGTTGATCGTGAAGTTCTGCTGGGTCGAGATCGTCGGGAACGAGGCGCTGTAAGAGAGCGTGAAGTTCCGCGTGTCCTCTGCGAAGGAGATTCCGTTGGCCTGAGACCGGCCGGCGTCATTGCTGTTGGCCTGGTTCAGGGTCACGGTGCCGAATCCGCCCGAAGGGATCGTGGCCGAGGTGTCACCTTGGCCGCCATCGAGGTTGAACCACTGAGTTCGTGACTCGGCGGTGACGGTCACGTCGCCACTCCCCGAATTGGGAATGGTAATCATGCCGTTTTCATCGGCGATATACGGGGTCCCACCCACGGTGACGCGGGCGTGGGGCAGCGGGACGGTGGCTTCAACGCCACATTCCATCGAAAACTGTTCGGTACGGTTGGCCTGCACCTGAACATCGACGTCGGCGTGAAGGATTTGGTTGTCCGCGTGAAAGATCTCGCCGGTGGCGGGATCAGCGACGAAGCGCCACTTGGAATAATTTCCGGTAGCGGCATCGGTGCCGGTCATCAAGAAGTCAACGGCGCCGCGAGGCTGTTCGGAGACGCCATTCACGCCCGCAAAGACGACGGGTCGAACGCCGGTGATTTCAGCTTGTGCGAACTGGCCGACCGCAACACCCGCAAATCGGGTGGCGTCGAGGTCGCCGGGAACAAGCCCGCCCGGAATCGAGAAATTCTCGACCTGGGGAACTTGCGACGAGACCAAGACGGTTGGGAATCCAGGCTCATTGCGAACCAGTACGCGGATCGCGGAGTCGAAGACGGGGGCGCCGTCGACGTGTGGGATGAAACCAACGAGCATGAACTTTGCGTCGCCAGTCACCGGATCGGTCATGAGGGGAAGGACATGGTCCGCACCACCCCAAGGGCCGATCGGAAGAAGTTGCTCGGGCGCGATGCCCCAGAGGCCCTGGGCGTTCTCTGCAATGAAACGGCCAGCGCTGTCGCTGGCATTCGCACCTTGCGAAAACGCGGCGCCGAAGATTCGTTCGATTCGACCATCGACCAACGTTCGCCCCGTACCGGGGTGCTGGCTTTGGAATGTCATCCAACCGGGGTCAGAATCGTTGGCTCCCGGCGTACGAACGTCAATGCCCCTAGCAGGGGCATCCGCTCGTGGATTGTCCAATGGGCTTCGTTCTGCCATCGAAATGGCGCCGAGGCAGGGAATTGCCAGAAGAGTGGCGACGATCGCGGAGTGCTTGAGCAGCATCAGTATTGGTTCCAGATCTTCGAGGGACGGGAGTTCGGGTTGATTCGATTTGGTGCGAATCCGGCCGTTGAGGAATTAGATTGTTGCTCCATAGAGACGTACGAACAAGTCCAGAGTTCCCGAAACATCGTTTTCATCGCCCTGACACACTTGGACTTCACCTCAGTGAGCCCGATTTTTGGGCCTTCAGTGGCCTTGTGCTTGCCCTTGCGGCCATCTACCTTGGTGGGTTCGGATGGCCAAAGGACACAAAAAAACCTCGAATCCAGACGCCGTGGTGATCGAAAATCGACGCGCCAGGCATGATTATCTCATTGGAGAGACGTTGGAATGCGGGCTCCGGCTCCTCGGAACCGAGGTTAAGTCGATTCGGACCGGCAAGGCGAGCCTGGCGGAAGGCTGGGTTCGGGCGGTGGCGGATCCACCCTCGCTGGTGCTTCAGGGAGTGCATATCCCGGAATATCCCCCGGCTGGACCCCATCGTCAGCATGATCCGGTCAGGGCCAGGACGCTCCTGGCTCATAAGCGAGAAATACTCAAATTCGCTCGGGCCCAAGATGGGAACAACTCGACTCTCGTCCCATTGAAAATCTACTTTGTCGACGGCCGAGCCAAGATCCTGATCGGCGTTGGCGAAGGACGCAAGAAGGCAGATAAGCGTCAAGACATCGCCAAACGCGAGGCCCAACGGGATATGGATCGAGCGATGCGGAATCGGGGTTGAGCCCGGCTCCCCTCACGTGGACTGATCGTGGTCAACCAGCATCGGATACGACTGGCCGATCCGGTGGTCCCGTGAACCTTCGATACAACCAAGAATCTCTTCAGCCACGGCCCGAGGGGCGAGTGCGAGTTCGGTTGGAAACGTCTTCTGGTCGACGAGGCTGCGGAGCAGCGGCGTTTCGACGGCGCCAGGATTCAAGGTGAACGCTCGAATACCGGTGTCCGCGGCTTCGGCCATGATCGAACGGGTCAACGAGTCGAGGCCTGACTTGCTGGCGGCATACGCCGTGAAATGATGAAAAGGATCGATGGAACTCATCGACGAGACGTTCACCACCGCACCTCGCCGCTTGATGAGTTCGGGCCAGGCCGCCGCCACCAGAACCGTGGGGCCAACCAGATTCTGATCGAGCGTTGATCGCATCAGGCTTGCATCGGTGTCGGCGATGGTCGCTTGTGGCGCGACGCCGGCAATGTTGAGAATCGCGTCGATGCGACCGAAATGCCCCAAAGTCTGCTGGATCACGGCCGGCATCTCCTCCGCCCGGCCAAGGTCGCACTCGATCAATAGCGGGGCGGGCGCCGATTCGGGGAAGTCCGCCGCGGTCGAAGCCAGTTTCGATTCGGTTCGGCCAAGCAGAGCGCAGCGCCAGCCTTCTTCTGCGAACCGTATCGCCGTGGCTCGGCCCACGCCTGAACCCGCACCAGTGATGATTGCGACTCGCTCGACGGTATTCATCGCTTCATCGTTCATCCCGCGAGTCTCATCACATCGTTGTAGAAGGTGACGACGAATAGTGTGCCAATCAACGCAAGGCCCACGAGGGTCGCGGCATTCTGGAAGGCGATCGAAGGGGGCCGTTTGAAGACCTTCTCGTAGAGAAGGAAGAGGAAGAGGCCGCCGTCGACGATCGGCAGCGGGAGGAAATTCAGCACCGCGAGGTTGACGCTGATCATCGCGAGGAAAAAGACGAGATACATGAACCCGCGATCTGCGACCCGGGAGCCGATGTGAACGATCCCAACCGGGCCGTGCAGTTGCTTGACGCTCACGGAGCCACCGATCAGACGATCGATGGTCAGGTACGTCAGCACTACCATTTTCCAGGTCTGTCGAAATCCCATCGAGACGGCCACGAGCGGATTTCCGTGCGCGGTCAAGGTCGTCTGAAGGGAATCGAACCATGAGCCGGGGAGTGGTGCCGTCCAACCAAGGGCGTGAAGTTGTTCAACATCTTTGGCCGTCAGGGTGATTTTCGCCTGTTCGGGGTCGGAGCCGATGACGGGCAGGGTCCAAGAGAGATCGATGGTCGCATCCGTGCCGTTATCAAGGGCCGATTTTGTCGCGACTCGAAGTGCAGCGCGGAAGGACGGCCAGTCGGTGACCGGGACGCCTTCGACGGAATCGATTCGAGTACGAGGCATGAGTTGGAGTTTGGCGACTACCGTTGTCGTGGGATCTTCTAAGCCGGAGCGGTTGAAGGGTCTGGCGATCCGCGGATCATCGAATGCATAGTTGATCGCCACGCCAAGTCGCCCGGATGCATCGGTTCGCGCATCGACCTGGGTGTCGGTGCCGTTGCGATCCACCAGCATGGGGATTGATTGACTAGGACGCTTCGACAGTGCGTCGCGAAACTCTGACATCCTCGGGCCCGCCACATCGACAATCTGGAGGACGATGTCTCCCGGGAAAAGGATTTCGGTGTTTCGACTTCCGTCGACCACGCCGGTGATTTCTACGAGGGGGGTGAGTCCTAGGAGGCCAATCTCCCAGTCGCCGGTTCCTTCGGGGCGTGCCTGCGAGTAGTCGATTTTTTCATAAATCGGGGTCGCCCGCATGGTGACGGTTTCGGTCGTATCGCCATCCATGCGAGGGCCGAAGACGACGTCCACGGGTTGCCCCGAGGCGGCGATCATGACCGCGTCGAAGTCTTCCCAAGTGGAGACCGTGGAGGGTCCCGCGGTGAGGATCTCTCGGCCGGGAAGCCGCGGCGCGGTCGCATCACCAACCACGGCCTTGAGGGGCGCGTCGAGGGCGTCGTCATCAACCAGACGAGTGCTGGCCGCGGGGGCGATACCGATCATTCGGAGATTGGCCACTTCGTCATCGACGGGCTCGACTTCAAAGAGAATCGGGGCATCTCGCCCTTCGCGCTCCACTTCGATCTGCAGTGGTTTTCCAGGGATGCTCATCGCCGACGCGATCATGATGTCGCTGAAAGTCAGGACGACCGAATCATCGATCCGAGTGATGCGGTCGCCCGATTCGATTCCTGGCGGCACGCCGTCGATGAGTGGAACGGCGGTGGTGGCGGGAGAACCGGGCTGAACCTGCCCGACAACCGGCGATTCAAATCGAACGCCGACCATGAAGGCGACGACGAACATGACGATCGCAGTGAGGATGTTCATCACGACGCCCGCGCTGACGACCACCATTCGTTTCCCGATCGGAACCTTTGAATAGCTTCGAGCGTTCTCGCTGGTAGCGCCAGGGTTGCCGTCTTCCTGGCCGAGCATCTTGACGTAACCGCCGATCGGAAGGAGTCGAAGGGAATACTGCGTTTCGCCAAGACCTTCTTTGGTGAGTTCTTCATCGGTGAGTTCGATGGGATAGCGTCCAAGTCGCGCTTTGACGACTTCGTCGCAGGCGCCGAATCGAAAACCGATCCCGCCGCGATAACTGGCCACCACCGGGCCCATGCCGATTGCGAATCCATCTGCTCGGATACCCGCCCATCTGGCCGCGATGAAATGGCCGAGTTCGTGAAGGGCGATCAGCAGGCCGAAGCCGAGAATGATCAGGAGGATGTTGCTACCGGTACCGAGGATGTCCACGAGGTGGTTTCCTGACTGGGGTATCTAAGAGGGAAGAGATCGTCGAAGGTCGATCTTTCCGAAGAGTCGAAAAGGACGAAGGACAGGCGAGAGGATAGCCGGGCCGCGGTTCGAATTCCGGCAGACGACCATTGGTTCAGACGCGAGTCGTGATGATCGCGGCATGCGACCGGGCCGCGGCTCGAGCTTCAGCATCGGCGGCCAGGATCGAGTCCAGCTCGGTGGCGGCGGTGGGGGGGATCTGGTCGATGACGTCGGCCACGACCTCCGCGATCCGGCCGAAGGGCATGCCGCCGGTGCAGAACGACTCGGCGGCAACCTCGTTGGCAGCATTGAAGATCGCGCCGGCGGTCCCGCCGGCGCGGATGGCCCGAAGGGCGAGTCCAACCGAGGGGAATCGGTCGTGATCAACGGGTTCGAAGACCAGCTCGCGGAGCTCTGAGTAGTCGATTTTCGGGGCGCATCCGGGAACTCGATGTGGGTAGCAGAGTGCGTATTGGATCGGCATCCGCATGTCCGGAGGCGAGAGCTGTGCCAGGGAGGAGCCGTCGGTGAACTCGACGAATGAGTGCACCACGGACTGTGGATGGATGATGGCGTCGAGTCGATCAGCATCGATGCCAAAAAGCCAATGGGCTTCGATCAATTCGAGGCCCTTGTTCATCATGGTGGCGGAATCAATCGTGACCTTCGGCCCCATCTTCCAAGTGGGGTGGTCAAGGGCCTCCTCGACGGTCGCGTTTCGAACCCGCTCGATCGGCCAGGTACGGAACGGGCCACCGGATGCGGTGAGTACGAGTCGCGAGACTTCCTCGGGCCCCCGGCCTGCCCGCAGGCATTGGTGCAGCGCCGCATGTTCACTGTCGATGGGGAGGATCGTCACACCGCGTCGGGTTGCAGCCGCGGTCACCAACTCGCCGGCCGCCACCAGTGTTTCCTTATTGGCCAGTGCGATGTCGCAGCCTTGGTCAATGGCGGCGAGTACCGAGGGGATCCCGGCCGCACCCACCATCGCAGCGACCACCAGATCTCCAGGCCGAGCGATGTCTTGAATCAACTTAAGGGCCGCATCTGGCCCAGTTCGCAGTGAACGATCTTTCCCAACGGCCGCGGCCGCGCTGATCTCTGCGAGCGCTAGATCTTTGACGCCGAATTTCAAAGCCTGCGCTTCGAGCACGTCGGCCCGCCGTCCCGCGGCGAGGCCGATGATCTCGAAGGTCGGGCCGGGCCCTTTGGCAGTTGAGAGATGTTCCACCACGTCCAGCACGCCGACTCCGATCGAGCCCGTCGAGCCAAGGATAATGAGTCGCCGGGGCTTCAACTGTTCGGAGGCGGTTGGAGAGTCGCTCATCATCGTGTTCGGCTTCTTCAGTCTCAGGACCTTTGCAGGGCATGCGTCTTCAGGTCGGTCGCTCGCTCAGCGATCACTCGGGGTGGACTGGCCTGGTCCTCTCCGCTGATGCCGGCCGCCGTAGAGCGAGCGTTTTCGAGGCTCGCTCTTCATGTCCACCGGGGTAGTTTCGACGACCGAAATTACCGGGGTCTTCTTTTCGACGGCAGTGACGCCGACGCGGGGCTTCGGGGTCTCCGCGACCACCGCCACTTTGTCGGATGCGGCATCTTCCGCGGTGGCCTCCGGCGATCTGGTGTCGGTTGTCGAGCCTGAACGCTCTTCCGAGCCTTCACCAGTGCGGTCTTCGGATTCTTCGGACCGTCGTCTTCGTCGACCGCCACGGCGTCGGCGTCGGCGCTTGCGCTTGGGCTCGCCGTTTTCGTCGAGTTCCGGTTCTTCGGAAGTCTGATCCGCGGTCTGGTCGGAATCAACCACCTTTTCTTGTTCTGCGGCGGCTTCTTCCGGGAGGAAGAACGCACGCACCGCGGCGACGAAATCGCCCGGTATAGAGGACATGTGGTTCTTGAGTTCCACTTCGGACAGTCGTTCCGCGACCGCGGTCAGAATCTCCTTGCTCGTAATGCCGAGGTCCTTGGCCATGGCGTGGACTCGAACCGGAAGTGTCGGCTCGGGGGCGGTTTCGGGCACTGATTCTGGCTCGGTGGCTGGTGCCGATGTGGGTCGCGTGGTGGCGCGATCCCCGGCGGCCTCGTCACCATTGCGATCGCCGCGTCCGCGTCGGCGACGTCGGCGCCGACGCTTGCCGCCGCCTTCTTCCCCATCTTCCCGCCCGCGGCCGTCGGGCTCGGAAGACGTGGAAGTTCCACCTTGATTCGTGGATGTTTCGTCGTCTTCATCCTCGTCGTCATCATCGAGGTCAAATCCGCCTGCCATGGCAATCGAGACGACATCAGCCGGCACGGGCTTACTGCGCCGCCGCCGCCGCCGTCGCCGTCCGTCACCGTCGTCCTTCGTCTCTGCTTCTTCTGACGCGATTGGTTCGGCGAGATCCGGAAGTAACTCGACCAGCTCCTCGAGGATTGGCGTCTTGAGCACCGGAAGGCGTGCGAGGTCGATATCGGCGTTGCGATCGTCGTAGGCGTAGAGGTCGAAACGATCTCCGCCGATCTGCTCGGAGATCCGGATGTCGATCTGGCCGCCGCTTTTTCGTTCCAGATCGTCGATCCGCCGCCGATGGCCGCTCAGCAGCGCGCTGGCAACCCTGATGCCGCACACCAGTTCGATGCGGTACACCTTGTCGACTGAGAGCACCCTCGCGGATCGCCGCACGGCATCGGCCGCCACGGAGTCGGGGTTTCGGATCTCGCCGAGACCGTCGCAGGAACTGCACGGTGCGAAATATTGCGTTCGGATGCTGGGTCGAATCCGCTGTCGCGTCATCTCGATCAGACCAAATTCGCTGATCGGAAGGAACGTCGTTCGGGCTCGGTCCTGTCGGAGGTTCTCCGCAAGTCGATCTTCAATCTCCTTTCGATTGCGACTGAATCGCATATCGATGAAGTCACAGACCACGAGGCCGCCTTGGTCTCGAAGTCGAAGTTGACGGACAATTTCGTCGGCGGCTTCCCGATTGGTGGAGACGGCGTTGCTTTCGGCGTCCCGGGCCCCTCGGCTCCGACCGGAGTTGATGTCAATGGCGACCATGGCTTCAGTTTGGTCAATCACCAGCGCGCCGCCGGACTTCAACGGCACCTCGCGGGCATGGATCATCTCGATCTGACGTTCGGCGCCAAAGGCATCGAAGAGCGGAACGGGATGATCATAAAAGCGGACTTTTGGTCCCGTCCGTGGCGAGACCACCGAGAGGAAAGTTCGAGCTCGCTCGAAGCCTTCCGGACTGTTGATCACGATCGAGTCAATCGATGCATCAACGACATCCCGGATGGTCCGGATGATGAGATCGCCTTCGGTGTAGAGCTGCGACGGTGCGCCGACGCGGTCCATTCGCTTCTCGAGTTGCGTCCAGAGTCGCTTTAAGAAAGCGGCGTCGCGCTTGAGCTCAGTCTTGGTCTTGTCGTAACCCGCGGTCCGGACGATGAACCCAAATCCGTCGGGAAGATCCAGTTGATCAAGGATCTTCCGCATCTTGTCGCGCTGTTCATCGTCGACCTTACGGCTGACGCCCACTCGGTCCATACCCGGCATCATCACCAGGAGTCGGCCGGGAATCGAGAGGTAACTGGTGACCGTTGGTCCCTTGGTACCGATGCCCTGTTTGAGCACCTGCACGAGAATCTCCTGACCCTTCTTGAGGGCATCCTGGATCGGAGGCCGCTCCCGGCGGGGGGTCTTGCGTCCGACGTTCTCGGTCTTGTCTCCACCGGGGAAGTACCGGGGATGGAGATCAGAGACGTGGAGGAATCCGTTCATTCCTTCGCCATAGTCGACAAAGGCGGCTTGAATAGCCGACTCCACGTTGACCACCCGCGCCTTGTAGATGTTGCCCACCATGGTGGCGCTCTGAGTTCGTTCGACGAAGAGTTCTTCGAGGCGTCCTTTTTCCAGAATCGCGATTCGGCACGACTCACCCGGAACGTCGTCGATGAGCATGACTCGGCTGCCTGGAGCCGCCATGGGTCCGGTCGGGGTCACTTCGATCGCGGCACGATCGGGCCGGCGCCACTCACGGCGGGGTCGGCTCTTCTTGACGGCGTCGGTCTTCGATTCAGTTTCGCTCGATGAATCCGCGGCGTCATTCTCGATATTCGAGTCGGAATCGGCGTCGGAGTCGGAGCCGGCGTCGGTCTCTTCGGCAGATTCGACGCCGTCGGCCTTTGCCTTTAGGTCGTCGGTCGATTTGGTCCGCCTCGAACCACGTCGGCGTCGCTTCTTCCTCGAGGTTTCGCTGGCATCTGGCGAACCATCACTGCTGAGCTCTGGCGTGGCGGTCTCGTCTGACGATCCTTCACTGATGATTTGGGGCGCGGCGGTCTCCTCTGGGGCGTCGCCAGCCTCTGGATTCTCGGTGGGTTCGCTTGGAGTTTCGGCCTTGGTCGTGCGTCTCGATCGACGACGGGTCTTCTTCTTGACCGGTGCTTCGGTGGGCGCTGGGCCGTTGGAAGATTCAGTGGTGTCCGTGGCGGGATCGGCGGGATCGGCGGCTTCGGCCTTCGGAGTCACCGTCTTCTTGGTGGTCTTGCGGGTCGTCTTCTTGGCAGCGGGGGACTTGCTGGCCGCCTTCTTGGCCGGAGCCTTGCGGGTGGTCTTTTTCTTGGTCGTCACCTTTTTGGTGGTACTCGAATCCGATGCATCGGTCGTCGCATCGTGACTCTGGGTCGGGCTGCTCGCCGAATCTTGTGATTCGTTGGCGTCTGCCTGTTCTTCAATCGGGGTCATGGTCGTCTCCATGACCGCTCGTACGGATTTGTTCGTCCTGGCTGGAGAAACGCCTGGCTACCGTCGCCCTCGTGCACGATGATCGTGCCGGCGGGGTGGCTTTCTCAGATGCAGGTCTTCCAAGCACCGCGTGGGTGCCGGGGGGTGCTCGTCGCGGTCGACTAGGTCGGTCGCGGACTGGTGGTCGTTCGATTTGATCCGAATGATCCGGATCGCCCGATTTCAACCGAGAGCCAATTCGAAGTCATCCGCGATCGGAGGGGCCGGAGATCCGGCGTCGGTCGGCGATCCCGAGACTGCCTCGCCACCGAGAATCGGGGCGTCCTCTGAGAAGAGGTCAGGGAGTCGGGGGGCGTCGCGTCGACGTCACCCTGTCGAGGGCGGTGACTCTTCGTCACCTGCTGAGACCAGGGAGCTTTCGTTCCGCGGTCATCTGATTCACGTCCCTCTTCAACAAGAACGATCTACGTCCGGTCGAAGCGGTCCTTTATTGCTGACTTCCCGGTTACTCGGCGGTCCATCCGCCGGGGGATCCGGGGTCGATTTTTCTAAGCTCGTCGCGGAGATAGTTAAGAACCTGCCGCTCAGAATCAAACGTTCCGACCTTTCGGGCGATTCGTTCGCAATGGGTTATTGAGACCGACCTGACCACCTTCTTAATGAGGGGAATCTGGCTCGGTACCAAGGAGAGTGTACGCAACCCGAGGCCCAACAGCAACATGGTGTAGATCGGCTCGCCGGCAATCTCACCGCAGAGGGAGACGTCCACTTCTCGACGTCTGGCGGCCCGAATGACGCTTTTGATCAACTGGAGGACCGCCGGATTGGCACCGGTGTACAGATTGGCCACCCGCTCATTGCCTCTATCGACGGCCAAGGTGTACTGAATGAGGTCATTCGTGCCGATTGAGAAGAACTCGACTTCTTGGGCAAAGGCCCGGGCCATCAGGGCTGCTGAAGGGACCTCGACCATCATTCCTATTCGGACGTCGGTTCCTCGTTCGATGCCCTCCTCGTCGAGTTCCTCGGCGACGTCCGCAAGGAGCATCTTCGCCTGACGAATCTCCATCACCGTGGAGATCAGGGGGAACATCACTTTCACGGGACCAGCGGCGGCGGCTCGAAGGATGGCTCTCAACTGAATCTTGAACTCGGGAACGTTCTGCAGCGAGTAACGGATCGAGCGACATCCGAGGAACGGATTTCGTTCTGGTTCCTCCGACTGCGATTGCGTGTATTTGTCGGCGCCGAGATCCTGAGTGCGAATGACCAGTGGGCGACCATCTAGCATTTGGATCGCCTGGAGATAGGCATCGAGGTGTGCCTGTTCATTCGGTGCGTGGCCGCTGGTCAGATAGAGAAATTCGGTCCGATACAACCCCACGCCAGTGCCGCCGTTGGCCAGCACCGATTCGATTTCATCTGGGAATTCGATGTTGCCCAGCAGCGTCACCATTTCGCCGTCGGTGGTGATCGGTTCGAGGCCGACCGTCTTCCGCAGCCCCTCGCGGAATTCGCTGACTTTCGATTGGCGAGCCTCGTAGTCGGAGATCGTCTCTTCATCGGGATCGATGATCACGGTGCCTGCGTCACCATCCACGATGAGGAGGTCACCGTTCTCGACGGCGCGGGTGACCCGGTGGCAGCCGACCACAGCCGGAATGTCGATGGCTCGTGCGACGATGGAGACGTGACTGGTCCGGCCGCCGGCGTCGGTGGCGAATCCCAGCACTTTTTTACGATCCATCCCGGCGGTCTGGCTGGGCGTCAGCTCGTGGGCAACGATGATCACCGGCTCGGTCAGGTTCGCGAGTCGACTCGTGGTCTCACCCATGAGTTTGTCGAGGACCCGTCGATCGAGGTCCATGATGTCCGCCGTCTTCTGAACGAAGACGTCGCTACCCATGGCGGCGAACTGGTCCGCGATGGTTCGAAACTGGTCGGCGACCGCCCATTCCGCGACCACCAAGTCGGTCTGGATCCGAGCGCGAATGGGATCGCGGAGAGATGGGTCTCGAAGGAGGCCGACATGAAACTCGAAGATCTTGGCCGGCTCGGCCCCAAGTTGGACCCGTGTCCGATCTCGGAGCTGTTCAAGTTCGCCGATGGCTTCTTCGAATGCGGAATCGACCCGTTCGATCTCCATTTTGACGTCGGCAGGCTCGATTCGGCGATGCGACACCCTTTGCTCGGCCTTACCGAGGCGAAAGACGCGTCCGAACACGATGCCGGACGAAACGGGGATGCCGCGAATCACTTCCATCGGCGAAAGGGGTGCTCGGGTAATGATGCCTGCACTTGAAACCAGGTGGCCAATCAATGGGTGCGGTTGCCGGATCGCCGGGATCCGGACCGGGCAGGCGTCTTGTCGAGCCCACCTATTGTAGCGGGTCCGGCCGATTTCGATCGGCTTGAAGATCGCTTCGATGGTCGATCCGGCCAGATTCACGAGGGTTTCTTCGGTCGCAAGTGCCGTTGCGAGGGCATCTTACGCAAGAACCCCAATCAACTCGGGGCCTTTCGCCACGTCGGCTCGTCCTCGTGGCGGGTGGAGGCCAAAAGGTGAGAACGAACACAGGACGGAGCCCTTTGCCAAGGCTCCGTCCTGCGGGTCATCATCGGTTGAGATCATCACCTCGGGCGGGATGAACTCACTCGTCTTTCACCTCGAAATCGGCATCGATCACATCGTCGCCATCAGCGGCCCCGGAAGCCCCAGAGGCAGAATCGGCCGTCGAACCATCTTCGGCAGCGGCGGCATCGGCAGCGGCAGCGTCGTACGCGGCTTTACCAAGTTCAGCGGCGGCCTTCTCAAGGTTGGCCAGGGCTGCCTCGATGGCGGCCTTGTCTTCGCCGGAGATCTTGTCCTCAAGGTTGGCAATCGCGGATTCGATTTCAGCTCGGACGTCCGCTTCCACCTTGTCGCCGTGCTCTTCGAGGCTCTTGCGAGTCGAGTAGGCGACCTGCTCGGCTCGGTTTCGAGTCTCGACCAGCTCTCGCTTGGCCTTGTCCGACTCGGCGTTCTGCTCGGCCTCGAGTTTCATTCGCTCGATCTCCTCTTCGGGGAGTCCGCTCGAACCGTTGATCTCGACGTTGTGACTCTTGCCAGTCGCCTTGTCAGTCGCGGAGACGCTCAGAATGCCATTCGCATCGATCGAGAATTCGACTTCGATCTGGGGCGTCCCCCGCTGAGCGGGCGGAATTCCGGTGAGATCAAATTGGCCGAGGGTTCGATTGTCCTTGGCGAATTCGCGTTCGCCTTGAAGGACGTGGATCGTGACTGATCCCTGATTGTCGCTTGCGGTGGAGAACGTCTCCTTGCGGGATGTGGGAATGGTCGTGTTTCGTTCGATCAGACGCGTCATCACGCCGCCGAGCGTTTCGACCCCGAGAGACAGTGGCGTCACGTCGAGGAGGAGCACGTCCTTCACATCACCCTGCAGCACGCCGCCCTGGATCGCGGCACCGATCGCGACCACTTCGTCGGGGTTGATGGAGCGATCGAGTTCGGGCGTCTTGAAGATTTCCTTCGCAACCTCTTGAACCTGTGGGATCCGAGTGGATCCACCGACCATCACCACTTCGGCGATGTCCGAGGGCTTGATCTTCGCATCAGTCAGCGCTTGTTCGCAAGGACCGCGAAGTCGATCGAACAAATCACTACAGATCGACTCGAAAGTGGCTCTGGTCACGGTCACCTGAAGATGCTTGGGACCGTTCTGATCTGCGGTGATGAAGGGAAGATTGACCTGGGCTTCCATCTGCTGGGACAACTCGATCTTTGCCTTTTCGGCTGCTTCCTTCAGACGCTGGAGGGCCATGGCATCGCTGCGGATGTCGATTCCTTCGGCCTTCTTGAATTCGTCCGCGATGAAGTCGATCAATCGCTGGTCGAAGTCGTCGCCGCCGAGGTGGCCGTCGCCGTTGCTGGAGAGCACTTCGAAGACCCCGTCACCAACATCTAAGATCGAGACGTCGAACGTACCGCCGCCGAGGTCGAACACCGCGATCCGCGCGTTCTTCTTCTTTTCAAGGCCGTAGGCGAGGGCCGCCGCGGTCGGTTCATTAATGATCCGTTCGACTTTCAGACCGGCGATCTCGCCGGCATCCTTGGTCGCCTGACGCTGCGCATCATTGAAGTACGCCGGGACCGTGATGACCGCACGGTCAACGGTCTCTCCGAGGTAATCTTCGGCCGTTTTCTTGAGGTCGCGGAGGATCATCGCCGACACTTCCGGCGGTGTGAATTCCTTGTCGCGAACATTGACAGAGACGAGATCCTCGCCGCCGCCGACGACCTTGTAGGGGACGAGCTTCTCCTCGTGCTGGACCTCGTTGTGACGGCGGCCCATGAATCGCTTGATGGAGAAGACCGTGTTGCTGGGATTGGTAACCTGCTGATGCCGGGCAGCCTGCCCGACCAGCCGATCGCCTTTGTCGGTGAATCCGACCACCGAGGGCGTCGTCCGATTCCCGGTGGAGTTGATGATGACGGTCGGGCGTTCGCCCTCCATGACGGCCACCACGGAGTTGGTGGTTCCGAGGTCGATTCCGATGATCTTGCTATTGGACTCTGACATGGGTGTATTCAAACCTTTCTGTTCCTCGGCTCCGCTCGCGTCGTCGTCCGTCCGATGAGCCATCGGAACTTCAGGGGGACGATTCGCGATCCGACCGGAGGGCCGGGGAGTCAACCGAGGATTCTGAGTGTTGGAGCCTTTGGGGGTCCGTTAAAAGAGGTTGCAAGGCCGATGCCAGAAAGAACCCCCGATTCTCGCCCAATTCAAGGGGTGTCTTGGGGGGTGTTCTGCCGATTTGGCACCGATGGACGCGATGAACCGACGAGACTCCGAACCCGGCAAGGGGCATGGCATGAAAGCGATGACCATGTCTTCATTGGCAGTTTGGCCAATCTTGGTGGCGTGGCTCTTCGATGTCGGGTGGCTGCTATCGCCACTCGCCAGCAGGCTGGGGGGTCGGTGGCAAGCCTTGGTTTGGATTCCAGATTGGGTGTGGCTGGCCTTGGTTGGATTCTGCTCAACTTTAGCGTTGTGCATTCTCGCAATGAGCCGCCGGGCCACGTCTTGGTCGCTCGTGCTCGCGGCGGCCCTGGCAGTCGTTGGTCCGCTCTGGGGCACCCTTCATCGGGATCTCAGATTCCCGGCGCGGTCGGCCCAGGGCGACGCCACGGTGTTGTTTCTGAATTCGCAAGATCCGGGATCGCGAGTCGTGGGCTCAGTGGTCGAACAGCTCGTCGCCATGGATTCTGAGATCGCCGTGATCGTCAATCCTGGTTGGATCCCGCTCACGTGGCGAGCCGTTGAAAAAGCGGCGCCGACCGGCCGGTTCTTTCGGAGATCCGGAAACTTCTTTGTCGCGTCGCGAACGGCCATCAGATCCATGAGACGGATCGTTGCCAAGGGCGAGACTCAAGCAATGGAAGTTACTTTCGAGAGCACGGACAATTCATCGTTTCCAAAAAGAATTCTCGTCGTCGACCTTCCCTCTGACCTCGCGGTGAATCGGTCTGAAAGCCTTCGGGATCTGGCCGCGGGTATCGCTGTCGAATTTGACGCCGCCGTGGAAGCACGATCACCGATTGACCTTCTCGTGGGTGATTTCAATGCAACTCCAAGAACTCCGGAACTAGGGCTTCTGATTCCGGGATTCCACGATGTCTTCACGAAAGTTGGTCGTGGATGGGGTGGTACTTGGCCTCGGGAGCGCGGGTGGCTACGGATCGACTTCGCCTTCGCGCCGCTCGATCGCATGCCTACGAGTCTAGAGACCTTCGATCCTGGCGACGGGGGACACCGCGGGCTGGTCGTCGGGTACCGACGTCCTTGAAAACGGTATCAATCGTGATTTGGTGCGGGAAGCGGAAGCGGTCCGCCATCGTGGTCAACCGTCGACTTCGAGTTCAACCCAGATCTTCAAGATCCACTCTCCGGCGGCCATGCCGTCCATGGAATCATCAAGGAAGTCGTCGGACTCCGGAAGTGAATCCAAGAACGTCGAGCCGGTGTCGGCGCGGTAGATCGTGGACCCGTCACTCTTCAGGATATTCATGCCGTGTTGATGATTGAAGTCGCTCCGGCTCCGGAGGCCGTCGGTGAGGAGAATGAGATTTGGATCGCTCAGTCGCCTTCGCATCCTTTGGCTTGGATCGCCGCGGGTCAGATGGCCCGTGTAGTGGTAATTGCAATAGGTGGGATCGGGACCGGAACCAGAGTGGAGTTTGCTCTGGGCCGCCTCAAAGGTGTGTTCGCTCGCATGGGCGGGGCAAAAACAACACGCGGGTGAGTCGATGTACCGATCTTTCCAGAGCAAGCCAAGACCGTCGAAACTTGCGGGTGTGACTTGATCTTCGGATTCTCCGGTCGTCATCGCCATCATGTCGGGCAGCCGATCTTGCTCCTGAAACCAAGAGCGAGGGAGTCGTCCATCTTCATCGCTCCCGAAGAGCATGAAGGCGACGCCAATCTGACGTTGATTCGCGGAGCACATGATGCGGCGAGCACCGTCTCGTGCCGCTTGAAGGCCAGGGAAAAGAATCGACGTCAGGAGCACGATGACCGAGAGGACCACGATCAACTCGATCATGCTGAAGCCAGACTTTGATCTTGATCGGGAAACACCACAGTGTCGACTTCGGACCCACAGATCCGAAGGATTGCGATTCGTTTCTAGATGGCGGTCAGTCAAGGCGACCTCCAAGTTCGATCTTCAGAACCCCGATGGTGCGGCGGTTCTGATATACGTCAAGACTACTCTATCTCGAAAAATCGTGAAACCGATGGCAAATCCGACATTTCATCGCAACCTAGAGGCGAGGCGATACGGAAAGAACCGGTTCTGAATTCACTTTTTCCGACCTCAGATAGAAGATCGGCGTTTTCTTCGGTCAACGAGAATCACCATGACGTCTCCGAATCATGAAGACTGGGTACTGATGAAATCCGTCGCAGGAGGCGACGAGGGGGCTGCAAATCAGCTCTATGACCGATTCGGCGGCCTGGTCTTTAAGTCTTCGATGCAGACGCTTCCGACGCGTGCGGAGGCTGAAGATGCCGTCCAAGAAGTCTTCGTCCGACTCTGGAAGACCGCCGATCGCTACGACCCCAATCGAGCGAAACTGATCACTTGGGTGATGCTGATCACGCGAAGGCACCTTATTGACCGACTTCGACGGAAGCGAGTACGTCCGAATAACATCTCCCTCGAGGGTGATCCTGAGGGAAGGGGCGAGCCAGAAAACCGACCGCGTTCGAGCATGGAGCGTGATGAACGCCGGAATCTGCTCGTTTCGAGAGTGGCAGAGCTTCCGGCGCTCCAGCAAGAGGTCATCACCCGGGCGTACCTCCAAGGCTTCACGCTCCGTGAGGTGGCGGAACAATTGGAATCCCCACTCGGAACCGTCAAATCAGCGTTGAGCCGTGGTCTTGCTCGGCTCAGAGATCGACTTGCGGACGATCAACGGACTTCAGGCGTCTGATTGGGAGTGTGCATTTGGCGGCCGCATGTGATTGGTTGGAGGCTCTGGGAGAAAAACAGTTTTTCTTCATAAAAGTCGGAGCCGTCAGGACTTGAGTTGCGGATAGGCAACGCCGAGGCCAAGATCGAGGGAGTTGGTCGAGTGGTCGTCCATTCATTGGTCGTCCAGGCCGACAAGTGATTTGAGTTGGGTTTGTAGGCAGAATCGGGGGTCTTCGTGGGCTTTCCGGAACCGCCGTCGGTATCGTCGATCGAAGGAAAGTCGGCTCAGCGGAATCGCAGGCCTTTGGGCAGATCCCAGATCGACGTTCGGAAGACTTGGTTCTCCGAGCACTGAAATGTGTCATCATGTGGTCAACGTCGGAGTCATGTGAGATGAATTTGTTGGAGTCGATCCCTTTGAATGAACTTCGTGAAATGGCAATGCTTGAGGCGCTCGGGCTTCTCGATTCGGTTGACGAGTCGAGGTTCGAGGAGACCTTCGGTGGCCTCTCACCAGCCCAGCAGGCAGAGCTGCTCGATCTTCAGGCAGCCGTATCCGCTGAAATTGCCGCGGCGGGCGAAGAGAAGCCGGATCGCGCCCTCCGTTACAAAGTGCTCGCCCGACTGGCGTCGGAAATCGACCAAGACCAAGTGGCCTGCGGTCCAATCGCGTCGATCGGTGCAAGATCGCAAGGACGATCGATGCCCTCGGCCGCGAAGGCTTCAAGCGTCACGAGCGATGGGGACGGAAGCATGATGGTGGAGCATCGCCTCCGCCGTTCCGCGATGATCTGGCGGGCGGCCGCATTCGTCCTCGGATCGAGCCTGTTGGCCTTGGTGGTCATTCAACAGCAGTCGCTGGCACTCAGTGGCCGGATTCTTGAACTCGCCGAGAGCAACATCGCCTTCAAGGGGTTGGTGGAACGGCTGGACGAGAGTGGTTATCCCACGAGTCAATTTGAACCCCTCCTGCGATCAACGACTCAGGAGACGGTGGCTTTCAGCGGGCTCAGCGGTGGTGGCGCTTGTTTGGTCATCGTCGAGACTGCTGGTCGCGACAATGGGACAGGAATGGTGCTTCTTTTCGACATGCCGCGAGCGCAGTCCATTGAACTGGTCGCAATTGATCGAGATGATTCCGCCGGTGAGACAACATTGTTCAGCGGCGATGTGAGTCAATTCGCCGCCGCGTCCATCGATCTTGGCGGCCGGCCGATCAAGAACGTTCGATTCGAGCTGAGAGATGCGGAGACCGGTGAAGTGCTCATGGCGTCGATTGCCTGAGCAAACGCCTGGGTGCCAGATCACGTCTGGCAACCGTCCTGAGATACGAACAATCGAAGCGCGGAACGGCGGCATCTCTTGATGCCGCCGTTCTCGTGCGCGATGACTCGAAGGTCGCAATCTAGATTTGTGCCATGGTCAGTTCAGGGATCTTCGGCGCGGCACGACCACTCGAATTCAAGTGGTTCAATCTCGGCGGAGAGGCGCTCCCGTTCCTGTTGGAGCTTTCTTGTCTTTTTGCCATCCGTGTAAACCTTCGAGTCCATCATCGAATCGTCGATCTCTCTAATTCGGCGCTCAGTGTGCTCAATCCTCTTCTCAAGTTCTTTGAGCGACAATTTCGAGTGTGCTGACGGCGCATTCGACCGCTTCTTCGACGCAGGCTTGCTTGTTTCCTTCTTCGCCTTCGCGGCCCGTTCCTTCGTGGCGGCTCGGTCTCGGTCCGCAACGATCTTCGCCTCCGCCTCTGCTTCCTGCTTTCTTTCGATCTCCATCCATTCGGAGTATCGACCGTTGAATACCCGAATCGATCCTTCGCCATCGAATATCAGAAGCGTGGTACAGGTTGCTTCGATCAAGGCTCGATCGTGACTAATGAGGAAGACTGCGCCGCCCCGACCCTTCTTTTCATCGCCGTAGTTGACCAGAGACTGTTCGAGTCGCTCCGCGCTCGGGATGTCGAGGTGGTTGCTCGGTTCATCGAGCACTAAGAGATTGAGCGGCGATGCAACGAGTCCCGCCAGAACCATTCGGGCTCGCTCACCCCCGGAGAGGAGTCGAACCTGCTTTTCCATCTCGCTTCCCGAGAAAAGGAAGGCGCCCGCAAGATCCCGGGCGTCCTGCTCCCGAACCTGGCCGTTTGGATTCGCATCCGCCATCGTCTTCTGGAGGTACTGCCAAACCTCTCGCTCCGGATCGATGTGATCCTGGGTCTGTCGAAACCATCCGACGGAGAGTCGTGGGCTGCGGCGAATCGTTCCGGCGTCAGATTCGATGTCTTCGAGCATCGCTCGGATCAGGGTGGTTTTTCCAGCGCCATTCGGCCCGATGACGCCGATGCGATCTCCCGGTCGAAGACTGAGGGAGAGATCGCTGAAGAGCTGGCAATCACCGTAGGCTTTCGCAAGATGTTCGACGGCAATGAGCACGTCTCCCGCCCTCGGTGGCTTCGGGAGATTGAGGGACATCACATCGAGTTCGACCGGGCGTTCGGAGAGCTCGTTTTCTTTGAATCGGTCCAGTCGGGCCTCCCGGCCTCGGGCTTGTTTGGCTCGCTGTCCGCCCTTGTATTTGCGAATGTAGGCCTCTTCGGAACGGATCTTGTCGAGTTGCTTCGAATGGATTCGGCCTTCCACGATTTTGCGTTCTCGCCGTTGCTCTATGAAGGCCTTGTAGTTCCCTGGATACTCGCGGACCTGCCCGGCTTCGACTTCGACGATCCTGGTGACCACGCGATCGAGCAGCCATCGATCATGGCTGATCAGCATCACCGCGCCCTTGAACTCTTCTGCGAGGAAGGTTTCGAGCCATCGTCGCCCGAGGATGTCGAGGTGATTCGTCGGTTCGTCGAGGAGCAGAAGGTCGGGTGATTCCAAGAGGAGCCGGGCCAGGCCAAGCCTCGCCTTCTGTCCTCCGGAGAGGGTGTCGACGGGTTGATCGAATCGGTCATCTTCAAGACCCAGGCCGTGGAGCGTTGCGTCGATGCGGTGATCAACGGCATACCCTCCGAGCTGTTCGAGACGGGTATCGAGTTCGGCCTGTTTTTCCATCAGACGCTCGAGTCCGTCGCCTTCGGCGGAAGCCATGTCTTCGTAGACTTTTTCAAGCTCCGCTTGTGCGGCATGGAGGCGATCGAAGGCGCGACCGGCAGCTTGCCGGAGCGTGTCGCCAGGAACGAATTCTGGATGCTGGGACAGATGCCCGACCCGGATACTGCGTGCCAGTTGCATTGATCCCTGGTCGGGAGTGAGATCGCCGGTGATCACTCTGAGGAGCGTGCTCTTGCCGGCTCCATTTCGTCCGACCAATCCAATTTTTTCACCGGGTTCTACCCCCAGCGTCGCCCCATCAAGGACGACGCGGGTCGAGAATTCATGTCGGATTCCGGAAAGAGTAAGAAGTGGCATGGGGCCGGGGATTGTATCGGAGCGGCGCGGCGTCGACCCGGTTCCATCTCATCGCTTCCGGTCGACCCGCCAGAGAAAATCGACGTCGCTCTGGCGATTCGGTGGAAGGAGAAGGCGAGTGAGCATGCGGAGCACGGGCCGCCCCATCAGAATGCCGATTTCCAATCCCACCGTCCCCGCGAGCAGCGTGAATGGGACCAGGGATCGCACTCTCACGGAATCGGCGATCCAATAGATGGGTACGAGCGGACCATCGCCGAGGCGGGTCATCAAGATCGCCAACCCGATCGTGATCAGATAGCTCACGATCGGGAGAATCCAGAGTCTGGATCGGCGGACACCTGCGAACAGTCCTGCCCAGATCACGCCGAACAGGGCCGCGAGGAGAGCGAACCCTCCCATTTCCAGAATCGGCAGCGAGCTGAAGCCCAGGCCCTGGGTCGCTTCGAACTCGGCGATGATGCCCGGCCCCCGCTCGTGCCACCAGGCCAGGTTCGCCTCCCAGGTGTTGGAAGTGTCGAACGCCGACTCCCTCGAGGCCACGTCCCATTTCGATTGGATCAACGTGCGGAGGCCGCGATACGAGGACTCGGTGATCTGGAGCGCGATGCCGAAACACGTGGCGGCGACGCTCAGCACCGCTGCGACCGCGATGACGATGTAGAGCAAGAGCAGACCGACTCCCAGCCGCGATCCCCAATGGCCGAGCACCGGGTACTCGAGGATCGGTGACGCTCGTCCGCATTCCGGGCAACGGGCGACGAGCAATCCTTCCGGCTCGATCCGGATGATCGGCTGGCCGTCGAGCTCGTGATGGCAACGGAGGCAGGCTCGGGTCCCGATCAGGCGAGTACCGGTCTGGGTTTCTCGCGGGCTGCTCGTGGGGACTTCGTTCTCGGGGCTGTGGTTGGCACTCATGAATCGTCACCTCGCCGCCGGTTGATCGCGATGCGAATTCCCTCTCGGGCCGTGGAGACGGACAGTGCCGCGACGAAGAACCCGCCCGCTGCTGGAAGGATCTTATACCCGAACAGATACGCAATATCGGGAAGAGAGGGCGGCGGCGGAGGCATGAAGTACTCGGACTGGCCGCTTGAGATCACGAGCGTCATCCATCCCTGGAAGATCACTCCGAGCATGAGAAGGCTCATCCAGAACACGGTGAGCAAGACGATGCTCGCCCGCGGGACCAGAATTCGCATGATGCCGCCCGCGAAGAGACCGAATGCGATTTGCCCGAGGAACCACCCGGAGAAGAAAGTGGTGCTGGTCGGCATCGACACGTTGAATCCCGCCGTGGTGATCGCGAGGCAGAGCGTGGCGAGGAGGAAGGCTCGCGAGCCGAGGATTCGCATCGAGCGTCGAGGACCCCACATCGCCAGGGAGATCGATCCTGCATGGGCGAAGTCGCACCGGCTGCATTGGCGAATCATCATCGGGGGGTCGGAGTTCCATCGACGGGATCCCGCACGCAGATTCCCACCGCAGTTCGGACAAGGAACCGCGGGGCGTCTTCGAATTTCGAGCATCTGGCGTGCTCGGGATCTCGTGCCGAGAGGAATGATCAAGAACTGGAACCCCCACTTCGCGAATAGTCGCACAATCGCAGGGTCGCGTACACTCGGGCCGTGATCCCCTCCCGAACAAAGAATCAGAGATGGTGGGCTCGGCGACTCCTGTTTCCGGTGCTCGCGCTCGCGATCGCCGTACTTCTGAGCCTCTTCTCCGACTCGTCTGAGGCGTGGAAGGCAGAGGTGCAGTTGGCAACCAGCAGGCTGCTCGATGGAACCGATCTTGCTCGCGGGGACGCGGCCGGCAGCTCCGGATTCACGCTCGAACCGATGGCGAGGGCCGCCATCGATGATCTCCAATCGCCTCGGCGTATCGAGTCAATCGAGGTTCGCTCGGACCATCTCGGGGAGGTGGCGACCGCGACGCTGATTGGCGCTGATGGGAGGCGGGTGGTGCTCGGGTGGGCAGAGCGTCCGCCCCGGCTCCGGGATGTGCGCCGTGATCCGCGGCCTCTGGAGGATTCCATCGAATTCGATTCTGGGAGTGACTCATGACCGCCGTCTGGTTGAACGGAACTCTTGAGAAAGTTGTTGATGCCCGGATCTCCGCCTTCGATGCCGGATTCCAACACGCCGTCGGACTCTTCGAAACCATGACCGCACGTGGTTCCCGAGTGGTCCATCTGCATCAGCATCTCGATCGCCTCGAAGTGTCCCTCCGGGAGACTCGGCTCAGTGATCGGCTGAAATCAGGTCCGCTTTCGGATGCCATCCATGCCACGGTGGCGGCGGCGGCGCTGGAGACTTCTCGAGTCAGACTCACGATCAGTGGGGGTGATCTCAATCTCCTGCATGGCGGCGCTGAGGGGCATGAGCCAACGATTCTCATTGTGGCCCAGCCCACCACGGCGTACCCCGATGAGCTCTACGAAAAAGGCATCAGAGCGACCGTGGCCGATGCTCGAGCGAATCCGCTCGATCCTTTCGCCGCGCATAAGACGCTCGCCTACTGGCCAAGGCTGGCCGAACTGCAATCCGCGGCCGCCAAGAATGCGAGTGAAGCCCTTTGGTTCACCGTCTCGAATCACCTTGCGGGAGGATGCGTCAGCAATGTCATTCTCGTCAAGGACGGAGAGTTCACGACCCCGCTGGTTCGTGGTGAAGAGCCAGAAGGCGGCCTCCCGTCTCCGGTGCTTCCGGGGATCGTGCGGGCTGAGGTCCTCGGCTGGGCGGCGGGCGAGGGACATCTGATCCACCGGAAGATGGTCGACATCAACGCGGTACTTGAGGCCGACGAAGTTCTGCTCACCAACTCGAGTTGGGGTGTCCTGCCGGTCGTCGGCGTCGAGCGCGAACAGATTGCAGATGGGAAGCCAGGTCCCGTCGCGACGCAGCTCCGAGCGTGGTGGCTCGCAGAATAATCACGGATCGGGACCAAGACCGCTTCACGATCTTGGGGGAATCACCCGGACGTTCTCGCGGCCCGGCGTGGCTGGCGCGGTGGCTTTTTTCTGGCCGGGGCGGCGTCCGATGAAGAGGCTCACCAGCGCCGCGGCGATTCCGAAGGCGGTCAAGGCCACCACCAAGACGAGTCCAATCAAGAGAATCGGCACGGCAAGGAGAATGGCCATGAATCCGGCCAGGAACCGGCTCCAAGGTCCACCACGGTCGATTCGGCGCCATCCATCACCCATCTGCTGTCCAACGTTGACCACGCGGACAAAGGGGGTTCGGGCGAATGGGTTGGGACGTTCCATATCTTCCATTCTACGACGTGATTGGGAGGCGAGGTCGGAGAATTGCCGTTCGGGAGGTTCCCGCCTCGTGGATCAGGCGCCGATGGAGACGTTGATGGGGGATTCGTGCTGGTCCTCGGTCTAGAATGACCACATCGTCCAAGGATGGAGAGATGATGGCTGAGAAGAAAGACCGTACGAAATCGAAAACTGGCAAGACCAGTAAGACGTCAACCGCCGTCGTGAAGAAGCCCGATGCCGCGGCTGATTTCGTGCACCTTCATCTGCATAGCGAATACTCCCTGCTCGATGGCGGGAACCGGATCACTCGTCTCGTCAAGCGGGTGAAAGAGTTGGGGATGACTGCGGTCGCGGTCACGGATCACGGAAATCTCCACGCGGCGTTTGAGTTCAACGCAACCGCTCGTGCGGAAGGGATCAAGCCCATCCTCGGAATCGAGGCGTACGTCGCTCCGGACCGAGACGGTCGGCCCGGAGATCGACGCGATCGAACGCGGACCGGCGTGGCGGATGGTGGTTTTCACCTCGTTCTACTCGCGCTGGATATCGGCGGATGGCGGAACCTGATGAAGCTCAGTTCTGACGCCTATCTCAACGGCTTCTACTACAAGCCGCGGATGGACAAGAGCACGCTCGAAGAACGGAACGCCGGATTGGTTGCCATTAACGGACACCTCGGTTCTTCGGTCGCATTTCATCTCACCAACTTCGTACGAACCAACGACCAGGGACACTGGGATCTCGCAATCGCCGAGGCAGAATGGCATGCGAAGACCTTCGCGCCCGGTGAAGACGGCGAGCCTCGATTCTTTATCGAGCTTCAGCGACATGTTCCGGAGCAGGAGCGAATCAATCCGCTCCTCAAGAAACTGGCCGCGCAGCTCGACCTTCCGTTGGTGATCGACAACGACGCCCATTTTCTCAATGCTGAGGACCACGACGATCACGACACGCTCTGCTGTATCAGTATGGGCAAGACCAAAGATGATCCGGATCGCCTCCGGTATCCCGAACAGATCTACGTCAAAAATGCGGCAGAAATGAAGGCGCTCTTTCCTGAAGCCGACGAACAGGAAGCGCTTCAGAACACCGTCCGCATTGCGGATCGTTGCAACGTCGACCTTTCCGCAGTCGAGAACCATGCCCCGGTCGTCGAGGTCATCCATCCGGGCGAGCCGCCTCGCTACGACGGCGGCGATCTGACTGAGTGGTTCAAAAGATATTGCGCCCGTTTCGAACTCCGACCGTTCGACGAGCAATCCGCCGATGCGGCGGATGCGGAGGCGCTCAAGGATGGATGTGACCGCGCGCTGCGGGATCTTTGTGAGGCGGGACTGATCTGGCGATACGGTCCTGACGGGGTTACCGAAGAGATCAGAGCGAGGCTTGAACGTGAATTGAAAGTGCTGGCGGACAAGCTCATTTCCGCGTACTTCCTGATTGTCTGGGACTTCGTGAACTGGGCTCGCCAACGCGGCATTCCATCGAATGCTCGTGGTTCCGGAGTCGGAACAATGGTCGGATACGTGCTCGGACTCTCCAACGCGTGTCCGGTGCATTACGGGTTGCTCTTCGAACGATTCACCGATCCGGATCGAGCGGAGTATCCCGATATCGATATTGATATCTGTCAGAACGGCCGAGGCGAGGTGATCAACCATGTCCGGCAGAAGTACGGACACGTCGCGCAGATCATTACGTTTGGTCGATTGAAAGCCAAGGCGGCGATCAAGGATGTCGCTCGCGTGATGGGTTTTGCACCGTCCGAAGGACAGAAGCTCGCCAACCTGGTTCCGGCGGAACTCAACATCACCATCGATGATGCGCTGCAGAAGGAGCCGGAGCTGCGAGCCGCTTGCGATGGCGATCCTCGCGTACAGCGGGTGGTCAATGCCGCGCGAGCGTTAGAGAACCATGCGCGGCACGCTGGGGTTCACGCCGCCGGCGTCATCATGGCAACGCGTCCGCTCGATGACATCGTGCCGCTCTGCAAGACGTCTGGAAGTGACGATGTGGTCACCCAGTGGGACGGCCCGACCTGCGAACATATCGGCCTGCTCAAGATGGACTTTCTCGGATTACGGACGCTCTCGACGATCGAGCGCGCCCGTCAGTTGATTATCAACTCGATTCCCGAGGCGGAGATCTGGTCCGCAGTCGGCCAAGAAATGCCGAAAACTGGAACCGCGGCCTCGCGGACCGCAATCCATCCACTGGATCTGGAACGTGTGCCGCTCGATGACCAGCGGGTCCTGGAGTTGTTTCGTCGAGGTGATACCAGTGGCATTTTTCAGTTTGAGTCGGGTGGCATGCGGAAACTGCTCACCGAGATGCAGCCCGACCGACTCGAGGATCTGATCGCTGCGAACGCGCTCTTCAGGCCAGGGCCGATGGACCTGATCCCCGATTACAACGCTCGGAAGCACCGACAACAGCAGGTGCCATCCGTCCACGAGATCGTCGATCGATACACCGCCGAGACCTACGGCATCATGGTGTATCAAGAGCAGGTCATGCAGGTGCTGCACGGGCTCGGCGGCATTCCGCTTCGCACCGCGTACACGGTCATCAAGGCGATCTCGAAGAAGAAGATCAGCGTTATCGATTCGGCCCGGGCCGAGTTTGTCGCCGGTTCCGCGAAGCAAGGGGTGGGCGCCAAACAGGCGGAAGAATTGTTCGACCTGATTCTGAAATTCGCAGGGTATGGGTTCAACAAGAGCCACTCCACGGGTTACGCGATCGTCGCGTATCAGACCGCGTACCTGAAGACTTACTTTCCGAACCAGTACATGGCGGCGGTACTGACCTTTGAGAGCCAGGCCAAGAAGGTCGAAGATTGGTCAATCTATCTTGAGGATTGCCTCCGGGTTCCGTTCCCTGATTCGACTCCAGAGAAACGGCATGTCGGCGTGGATGTACGACCGCCGGACGTGAATTTCTCGGGCGAAGATTTCAATGTGGTCTTTGATACCGGCGAGCGTCCGTCCAACTGCAGTGGACATGTTCGTTTCGGTCTTCAAGCAATCAAGGGAATTGCGAAGGACGGGATTGCCTCCATCGTCGAGTCGCGGAACGAGACTGGTCCATACGAGTCGCTGCACGAATTCTGCGAGCGGATTGATCACGCCCGAGTCAATCAAAAAGCAATCGAGTCACTGGTTCGAGCCGGCGCCTTTGATTCGGTGCATGGCGAGGATGCGCGGGCGGCAATGTTGGTCGCGGTCCCCGACGCGTTCAAGGCCGGAAAGTCATTGGCCGCCGATCGTTCGGCTGGCCAGAACATGCTTTTCGGCGGCGGGGGCGACGACGAAGCTGATGGACCCAGCGGGAATGCACCGCGGTTGCCGTTGCCGGAGGTGAAGCCTTGGGATCAGATGACCAGACTCGCGGAAGAGAAAGAGACGCTCGGTTTTCATGTCTCCGGCCATCCGCTGGACGGAATCGGAAATCTCATTGCCGAGTTCTGCAACGTGGTCAGCAACCGCCTCGGCGATCTGCCGAATGAAAGTCCGGTGGTCTTTGCGGGCGTGATCAACCGGGTTCGCCCGGTGATCACCCGAAACGGCTCCAAGATGGCCATGACCACGCTTTCCGATAAGCATGGGACGGTCGAAGGCGTGGTGTTCAGCGAGGCGTTCGCCCGACATGCCGAGGAGATCCAGGTCGATCGCACCGTCGTACTCGTGGGGCAAGTCGAAACCGGTCGAGGTGAGCCGCAGATCGTCGTCGACCAGATCATCCCGATCGACAAGGTTTCGAGTCTGCTTTCGACGCGAATCGAAATCCTGTTCGATCAGACGAAGGATGACGAGACCGATGAGATGTTCCGACGGCGAATGGAGTTCGTCTCGGGACAGTTGAAGCAGTCGGCAGGGAGCGTCCAAGCTCTTTCGGGCCGGCCGGTCGAGACGGTCATACATTTGCGTCTCGCCAACGGCCAACATGTCGTGTTGGCGTCGCCGGGAATTCGCGTGGTTCCTGATGATGCACTGGTGGCCCGCCTCCGAGAGGCTGGCGCAGATGGGGTTCGAGTTCGCGGCGGCTTCATTCCACCGCGCAAAGAAGATCGCCGTCGCAAGTTTGCCAAGGTGGAAGCCTCGGACGAATGAACGTCGATCTACCTTTTCTGGTGTCTGCTCAAGATTAGGGCATGAGCCGGGTGGTGGTCCAACCGCCATGATTGTCGGCGAGGTAGATCACTCGATCATGCAGGCGATGTGGATGTCCACCCCAGAATTCGAATCGCGATGGGATCAATCGGTAGCCACCCCAATGCGGCGGCCGGTTCGGAGTTTGACCGTCGGCATGGGCGGCATCCACGTCCGCGCGGCGAGCTTCGAGCGCGGCGCGACTTTCAATCGGGCGTGATTGATCACTCGCAATCGCGTTCAGCCGGCTCTCGAGGGCGCGGCTATTGAAATATGCATCGCTCTCGGCGTCCGAAGTTGGCTCGGTGATCCCTTCGATTCGCACCTGCCGATCGAGGCTGTCCCAGTGGAAGAGCAGGGAGGCCGCCGGGTTTAAAGCGAGATCTTCGGCTTTTCGGCTTTGCCGGTTCGTAAAGAAGACAAAACCGCGGGCGTCGAACTGTTTCAGGAGCACGATGCGGGCGGTGGGTCGGCCTTGGTCATTCGCGGTGGCAATGGTCATCGCGTTCGGATTCGGGAGACCAGCGTGAGATTCGGCGTGACGGAACCAGTCCTCAAAGACGGCGAATGGATCAGCGGGGGGATGGTCGAAATTCATAGATGGGTTCTCATCGGGTTGGCGTGGCATCATGGCTGATCAGCCGGTCCGGGGTCAGGGTCAGGGTCAGAGATCTTTTCGTCGGCTGGTTCTCGTCGGAGTCGGCCGGTCTCATCAAGCAGATCGGACATGTTGATCTTCTCGACGTCCTCGAGGCGAATGTCGTCGAGATGGCCGGCATTGAGAAGCGGGTTTGATGATCTCGTCGGCGGTTTGACGGGCGGAGCAGCCGGATCCTCGCGTGGTGGTGTTTCGTCCGTGGGCGATGGGGAGGGCTTCGGTGCGAGGGACTCGAGGTCGAGTAGATCCTCCTCGACGTTGAAAAGCCGGAGCCACTGCTCGACTTGGCGCCGGTCGGCCGGGTGAATTCCAGTCGGTCGACGTGGCGAGCGTCGGTCGGCCCGGGGCTTCGCAGCGTGATCCTCGACCAGTGATGCGAGAAAAGCTTCTGAGCTGAGGACCTTCGCGCGGCGGCGCCTGGCATGCTGGGCGATTTCCCGATCACTGGTGACGACGGTCAGTCGTCGAGGGGCCGAAGACCGTCGAACCAACCGAATAATCAGCTCGTCGGCGGTCGTTCCGGCACCGGCGAAGCGAACGTGGACCCGTCTGCCATCCTCCACCTGATTGGGCTTTGGGATTCCGTCACAGATCAGGAGAACTTCCTCTCGACCAAATCGGCTCCCTTCTAACAACGCGGCAAGCTCCTCGAGGTCGATCCCCGCGAGTTCGGGGGGAAGGACACCGACGACATGGAGCACGTTGTAGGCATCGACCAGGGTGGGCAAGGGCAGGATCCGTGGGAGCGGAAAGGAGTCGCCAGATTAGTCTTGGATTCGGTTGGAAAAGTCATTCGAACTCAGGAATTCCAGAGTCGGCCCAATAGAAATGGCGACAGCAATGCGATTGGGGCGACAAGTCTATGCTGGGCAGTGGTTTACGTCCCGAGACGGCCGTGGTGCGGGCGATGTGGCAGCGGGTGTTCGGGGCCTCAGATTCGGGATATCGGATGGCTTGATCCCGCCTTCCTTGGGTTTCGCATGCTCCAAGCCCTTGCGGTCAAACCATGGATTAGGTGTAATGAGACGTTTCTCACAAGAAATGCCGCGGTTCGCGGTCTCGGAGCAGTGACGGTTATGGCGATTCGAATCAAGGCTCGCGGTGGCGAGAGTGCGGAGCAAATGCTCCGTCGTTTCAAGAAGCTCTGCGAAAAGGAAGGCCTCACGAAGGACGTGAAGAAGCGTCAATACTTCGAGAAGCCCTCCGAACGGAACCGACGAGAGGCCCGCAAGCGGGTCGCTCGAGTGGCTCGCGTGGATATGCCCATCCGCTAATTTAACGGAGGAAATCGTCGGCGATTGGTGACCAAGAGGTCGCATGGCCGATGAGTACCCCGAAGTACCCCCGTTCCTTCCGCAAGGTTGGCGGGATTGGCTGCCGTGTTCGCGGCGGTGCTGGATGTTGCTTTTCTGATCTGTTCCCAGAGGCTGACACGGGTCGGCCTCGACAATGATCGATTCAATAAAGGCAACACGATCACATGTGGAGGGTCGAACGACCATCCGCCCTGAACTACACCTCTCGCATCGAGCGGTGATCACTCAAGGACCTTCGCCCAGATGAATATGCTGATTCAGAATCAATTCACCCTCGCGGAGTTGGCGAGCATCACGGAAGCCCCCGCCTGGTTCCTCGCGCCCATTGGTGCGTTGATCGCCCTCGTCGCGGCGTACTTCTTTTATCGCTCAGTGATGAGCCATTCCGAAGGCGACCCTGAGATGATCAGGATCGCCAAGGCGGTTCGAGACGGCGCGGGTGCCTATCTGGGCCGACAGAATCGGATCGTGACCGGCGTGTTCGTCGCACTTTTGGTTCTCCTGGCATTGATGGCCGCGGGTGGCCTGCAGGCCTTCTGGACGGTTGGCGGCGTTGCCGTGGCTGGTCTCCTCTCCGGCTTGTGCGGGTTCTTCGGCATGAAGACGGCGACCAATGCCTCGGCCCGAACCACTGCCGCGGCGAAGGAGTCGTTGAACAAGGGGCTCACCGTGGCCTTCCGGGCCGGTGCCGTCATGGGTCTCTGCGTTACCGGCTTCGCCCTCTTGGATATCTCACTCTGGTTCTTCGTCTTCTACGTCGTCCTCGGTGATTCGTTCGCCGGTGGCCTCGTCGACATCACCACCATCACCCTGAGTTTCGCCATGGGTGCATCGCTTCAAGCGTTGTTCGCTCGAGTTGGTGGCGGCATCTTCACCAAGGCGGCGGATGTCGGTGCCGACCTTGTCGGCAAGGTTGAAGCTGGTATCCCCGAAGACGACGCTCGAAATCCTGCGACGATCGCAGATAACGTCGGTGATAACGTCGGTGACGTTGCCGGCATGGGTGCCGACCTCTACGAGTCGTACTACGGATCGGTCCTCGCAGCCATGGCACTCGCCGCGGCCGCCTCGGTCCAGCTTGCACTTGGTGACGCCAACGCGCTTCGCCTGGTCACCGTCCCGCCCGCACTTGCGGGCCTCGGCATTCTGGCTTCAATCCTTGCCATTTTCGTGGTTCGCACGAAGGAAGACGCCACGCTGGCTCAACTCTTGAAGAGCCTTCACGGTGGTGTCTGGGCGAGTTCTGCCCTCATCGTTCTCGGTTCGGCTGGCTTGCTTTGGTTTGCACTCGGCAGCGAAGAAATGGCCTTGGCTGGAATCGTCTGGTGGCGTCTCTGGATTGCCATCGTGGTCGGTCTGATCTCCGGGCTGGTCATTGCTTGGGGTACCGAGCGTTACACGTCCTATGAGCACGCTCCCACGCAGCGAATCGCCGAGCAGTCCCAGATGGGTGCTGCCACCGTGATTATCGCGGGTATCGCTGAAGGCATGAAGTCAACGTGGATCCCGCTGATCACCGTGGTGATCGCCATCCTCGTCTCGTTCGTCGCCGCCGGCGGTGGCGACACATTCCTGTTGGGTGTGCTCGGGGTCGGCATCGCCGCCGTCGGCATGCTCTCGACGCTGGGTATCACGCTGGCGACCGATGCGTACGGTCCGATCGCGGATAACGCGGGCGGCAACGCCGAAATGACCCACCAGGAAGCCTATGTCCGCGAGCGAACCGACATGCTCGACTCGCTCGGGAACACCACCGCGGCGACCGGCAAGGGTTTCGCGATCGGTTCGGCGGCCCTCACGGCCCTCGCCCTGCTCGCGGCCTACGTGATCACCGTGAAGACCCAGCTCGGTAACGTGAATTCCACGCCGGAGCAGGTGCAGTCGGAGACCTTCGTCTATGAAGGCCACGGTGTCTTCGCGATCGACGGCGATCCTTCGGCAGAGAACACCGCGCCGATCGGTGCCCTGCTGCTCGCCTCACGGGATGGCAACAAGATCTACGACGGCTTCAACAATGAGAATTGGAACATGAAGAATGCCAAGGCCATGGGTGACGGCACGTTCTTCTCGATGGATGTCGACAACAAGCAATACTTCTTCGAGATCGTTCCGACGACTCGGGCAACCATTCCCCAACTACTTCAGTTCTACGACGTCACGATCATGAACCCGAAGGTGCTTGCTGGGCTCTTCCTCGGTGTGATGCTGGTCTTCCTCTTCTGTGCGATGACCATGAATGCGGTTGGTCGTGCGGCCTTTGCGATGATCGACGAGTGCCGCCGGCAGTTCGCAATCATGAAGGGTGGATTCAAGAAGAACGGTATGAGCGATGAAGACATCGCCGATCCACTCAAGTGGCCCTACCAGATCGAAGTCGACGGGAAGGAATATCCTGACTACGCATCATGCGTCGGTATTTCCACGGCGTCGGCTCAGAAGGAGATGGTCATTCCCTCCCTCATGGCAGTGGCAGTTCCAATCGTGGTCGGTCTTATCCTCGGCGTTGCCGGGGTCATGGGTCTGCTCGCCGGAACGCTGGTCTGCGGCTTCGCGGTCGCCATCTTCATGGCCAATGCTGGTGGTGCTTGGGATAACGCCAAGAAGTACATCGAGACCGGCAAGTTTGGTGGCAAGGGTTCGGACGCTCACAAGGCGGGTGTGGTCGGCGATACCGTCGGCGATCCCTTCAAGGACACCTCAGGACCTGCGTTGAACATCCTCATCAAGTTGGTCAGTGTCGTTTCGGTCGTGTTCGCGGCCCTCATTGTGAAGGTCGGGCCGAACATCTCCGACCTGATTGGTCTTTGATCCATTGAGTCGAACTAGATCCAACAGTGATCCGGAAAAGGTCCGGGCGTTCACCATCGAGTGCGCCCGGACCTGTTCCGATATGAAATGCTCGGACGTCCGCGTGCTTGATGTCCGCGGATTGAGCCAAGTCTCTGACTACATCGTGGTTGCCAGCGGCACCAGTGGTCGGCAGATGAAGTCCGTCGCGCAGGCGCTGGAGGACATCGGCAAGGAGAGTGGCGATCCACCGTACCGCACGAATCGTGATTCGGGCGGTACGTGGGTGGTCGTTGATTTCGTCGATACCGTGGTGCATATCTTCGAGCCCGAACAACGCTTCTACTACGACATCGAGGCGCTCTGGAAGACCGGGGCGAGGATCGACTGGGCACGTCCCGGTGATGCGGTCACGGCGTTGCCGACGGATTCGTCGACGGACGATGACGGTTGAGTGGCGATCCGCTCGGTGAGCCGAATGGTGGCGACCTTCCACGCCGGCAGGGCCGCGTGTCGAGGATCGACTGAATTTCGAGGATGATCCGAAACACCGCAGGCGGCGGTTCGAGCGGTTGCCGAACTTGAGGTCTCGCGGAACACTCAAGGAGGTCCCTCCCCATGTTTCAGCTTTCATGTTTCAGGCGCGGCGTCGATCAGGTCGCTTTCGGGCTGATCGTTGTGCTCGGGGTCTTGATCCAGCCCGTGGCGACGGCCGGCGCCGATCTCCTCGACGATCTCCTCGATGATCTCACAGGTGCGTGGTCCTGCTCGATGCCCGTCCCGGAGGGCGACATCTTCTTGCAGCTGGATGTTCTTCCGTCTGGAGATCAGGAATCGCCGCCGGAGGTGATGATCACCGTCCCGAATCTCGGTCTCTTTGATCGACCCGCGGAGAAGATCAGCGTCGAAGGGGATGCCCTCGTCTTTGAGATGTCGGCGACGGGGATCACTGGGCGAGTGGAACTTCGGTCGGGCGAACCACCGCGCGGGGGATTTCGATTCATCAAAGGGCCGGTGTCTCTGACGGCACTGCCGCCAGTCGAATTTGATCTCCAGCGGCGGCCCGACGTCCGGGCCACGCCTGGCGCTGTTCAGCACGATGGCAAAGTGTCCCTTCCCGCCGGAAACCTCTTGGGGATCACGATTGTGCTGGCGGAGCGCGAGGGGCAGGCCACGGCGATCATCGACATTCCCGCCCAAGGCGTGCGTGCCTTGAAGATGTTTCCTGCAGAAACGGAAGTAGAAGGTGCCACGGCGTGGCGGCTGCCCATCCCGGGATCCGCGACCCTGTTGCTGACCCCCGAGGGGGATACGTATCGCGGGACCTTCCTTCAAGGCCCACTTGAGTTGGAGACCTCTTTCGAGCGCGTCGAGCTCGGCGCCGCCATCGTTCAAGATCGGCCGCAGAATCCACGCCCGCCGTTTCCCTATGAAGTTCGCGACGTGGTGATTCCGACCCGTGGGGGCCATGAACTGGCCGGGACGATCTTCGTACCCACGGTCTCCACGAACGCCTTGGCGCCTGCGACAGTGTTGGCGACCGGGAGTGGGCCTCAGAATCGTGACGAGGAACTCATGGGGCACAAGCCCTTCTTGGTGTTGGCAGACCGGCTCGCACGTCGCGGGATTGCGACGATTCGCTACGACGACCGTGGGTTCGCGGCCAGCAGTGGCGACTTCGCGACCGCGACCACGAGTGACTTTGCCGACGATGCCGCGGCGGCGCTGACCTTCTTGAAGACACAGTCTGGCATCGATTCGAGCCGTTGCGGTGTGGCCGGACATAGCGAAGGTGGAATCGTGGCGGCCATGGTGGGGGCCGGGATGGCGCCGGGTTATCCGGGAGCCGCACCGGCGTTTGTGATCTCAATCGCGGGCACCGGCGTCGACGGTGGCGAGCTTCTCAAGGAACAGATGAAGCAGATCATGCTCGCGGCGGGCATCGAAGAGGCCGGAATGGCGGCCGTCTTGGAGGCTCAGGCTCAGCTCATTGAATCGGTCAGATCTGAACCAATCAACGAGACCGAGGTGATGACGTGGGTCCGGTCCCTGCAAGAAGCCCAGTTCGAGCTCAATGGGATCTCGCCCGATGTGGAGACGGTTCGTCTACTGGAGCAGCAGTCTTTCGAGCAGTTGACGTCGCCATGGATGCTCGAGTTCATCCGATTCGACCCGTCGCGAGCCTTCGAGCGGATCAAGGTTCCGATCCTCGCCATCAACGGGACGCTGGATGTCCAGGTCTGGCATGAGCAGAATCTCCCCGCGATCGAGGCGGCCGTCAAGGCGGGTGGCGGGCGGGTCGAGATCGCACGGTTTGAAGGCCTCAATCATCTCCTCCAACCGGCGACGACCGGATCGATCGACGAATATGCGATCATCGAAATCACGATGGATGAAGCGCCCATGGCTCGGATCGCGAAGTTCATTCAGCGCATTCCATCTGGCGGGGCGCCGCAGGATCCATGACTCAGTTGTTTTTTACTTGGGAGTGAAACATGTCGTTCGGTCTCAGTCGTGGTCGAGAACTCGATTTTGATGGATACGGACTTGATCGCGAGGACCTGCCTCCGTTCGAGGCGGGGCCGTGGGATCCTCGAGGGCTGTTCGAATCGCCGGAACGTCGCTTCGAACTCGAGATCGGTTCTGGCAAGGGGACCTTCCTCGTGCAACAGTCCGTCCTGCAGCCAGAAACCAACCACCTCGGGATTGAATGGGCGGGCGAGTTTTTTCGGTACGCCGCGGATCGTGTTCGACGCCATGCCATGAAGAACGTCCGAGTGCTTCACGACGATGCGTCTGAGATCGTCCGTCATCGGCTTCCCGACGAGATCTGCAATGTCGTGCACCTTTACTTCAGTGATCCTTGGCCCAAGTCGCGTCATCACAAGCGTCGCGTGGTTCAGGACGCCACGATGCGGGCGTTTCATCGCGTGATCGCCCCTGGCGGCGAACTCCGATTGGTCACCGACCACGACGATCTTTGGTCTTGGTACGAAGACCATGCGAAGCGGCATCCGGAACTCTTCGATCGAGGCGAGTTTGAGTCGCCTGAATCGGCCAAGGATGGCGAGGTCGTCGGCACCAACTTCGAGCGGAAGTTCAAGCGGGAGGGGCGGCCCTTCCATTCCATGACCTTGCGGAAGCGTTGAATCTGCCGTGTATCGGGGCTTCGATCTTGGTTGATCGCTAGGCTGGTGGCATGGCCATTCTCAGCGACCTCGATCTTCTTGCCCGGTTGGTCTCTTTCGATACCACCAGTGCCACCAAACGTCCGACGCGGCCCTTGGGCGATTTCGTGTGCGAGTACCTCGATCATCCGAAGATTCGGGTCGAGCGATTCGATTGTGGCGGCGACCAAGAGAACCTCTGGTTCGAGACTGGGCCGCCGTCCAATGGCGACGGTGCGGGTCTACTGTTGTGCGGTCATGTCGATGTGGTTCCCGCGACTGAACCCGAGTGGACTGCGGACCCGTTTGTGCTCCGTGTCGAGGATGATCGGGCGATCGGTCGAGGCGCGTGTGATATGAAAGGGTTCGATGCCATTGCGATCAACCTGCTGCGCGAGTCGGCAAATGCCGGCTCGCTCGAAGCACCGCTGGGGCTGCTGCTGACGTGCAACGAAGAGATCGGAACCGTGGGCGCCGGCCAGTTCGCGACGCAGTGGGGGGGCCGTCCGCTGCCGCATCGGACCGTCGTGGGCGAGCCGACGTCGCTTCAGCCCGTTCGCGGACACAAGGGGCATCTCGGGATGGCGATCGTGATCGGTGGCCGAGGCGGTCACACCGGCTTTCCGAGTCGTGGCGTGAACGCGATCGAACGAGCCATACCCGTGCTCGAGGGATTGCGTGACTTACGACAGTCGATGGTCGAAGAACGACTGGACGCCAGCGAACTCTTCCCCGAGACGCCATTCCCGGTTCTGACAATCGCAGGTATCGATGGTGGATCGGCGATCAACGTGATGCCCGATTCATGCGTGATTCGAGTCGGAGTCCGACTGCTTCCGGGTCAGTCGGCGGGCGAATTCTTGACTCGAATCCAATCGGCGATCGAACGGCGGGGAGTCGGCGTCACCATGATGTCTGGAGATCTCGACCGTCCGCTTCCAATCGCGTCTGAACACGATTGTCTGGTCATCGATCTCAACAACACGCCGAGTTATGCGATTGACGCCAACGCAGACTTTCTCGCCGAGGTCGCGAATCTGGTCGACGACCATGGCTCGCATGGCGCGAACTTCGGTACCGATGCGGGGCGATTAGCCGGGCTCGGGTGCGAGTCGGTAGTCTTTGGTCCGGGCAACATCGGCGTCGCGCACAAACCCAACGAGTGGATGCCCCTCGACGAGTTGGCGCGAACGCCGGAGCTGCTTCGACGGCTCATCCGCTGATCGCGGAATCCTGCCGGGTCGGATTCATTCCCCGACCATCTCTTCGCCACCTTCGCCGGGAACCGTGGACTCGTCATTCGTCAGGACGTAGCCGACGAGGGCGAGCACCATCAGGGCGATGGCGATGATGCTCATCTTCTTGGTCTTGCCTTGGCGACGTTCGGCTCGGAGGATGGCGAGGGATCTTCGTTCGATCATGGGGACAAATCCGTTTCAATAAGTAGTGAGGTGATTTATGGAGTCGGCGGGCTGTAGCCTGGCGGGGGGGGCGCATCATGTGGTCGGTGTGGCCGACGATTGGCAATCTCGATCAGGTTTCCGTCGGGGTCACGAAAATGAACCGACCGAATCGGGCCGGTGGCCCCCACTCGATCGACGGGGCCCTGCACGATCCGGATACCGTAACGTTTCAGGTGAACGAGCCATGTTTCAATCGGTGTTCGGGACATGAGACAAAGGTCCGCGGATCCCCACGTGGCCCGACTACTCTGGACATCCGAACCGTCGTCTTCGGTTCTGAGCACGATTTCTTGGCCCCCGAATCTGAGGCCACGATGCTCGTCACCGACCCGAAACTCTTCGAATCCGAGGACGCTGCGGTAGAAGCGAACCGCATGATCGGGATCGCGAACCGTCAAGACCAGATGATCGAGCCCGTCGATCGAGGGTCCGCCGTCTTGGGAGATCGCCGGGGTCGCGTCCTCGATAAAACTCGCGACGGCCTGACGACGGCGGTCGACGGCGAGTTCGAAGATGTCGGGCCTTGAATAGTGGCCGACCGGATCGAAATTTTGGCGTTCTTCGCGGATCTTCGAGGGGTCGAGATCCACGACCAGCATGGTCTCCTCACCCGACGCCAGATCATCCGGATCGACCATCCAGATACCATCAGGCCCGGCCACGCCGGACCCGCCCTCAAGGAGGTAAGGCGCTGCTGAGGCTCGGAGTTCCGCGAGTTCCGGAAGGTCGGCGGGGAGGTCCCGGGGTGCGAGTACGCCGCCAACGCTGACCGCGAAGCACCGGCCTTCTCGAGCCACGACCCGGGTGAGCTCTCGAGTGAGCGCCTTCGAGCCGGGCCAGAGCAGTAAATGCACGTCCATCCCGTCGCTTTGAAGGGCGGTTCGGGCCAACGGCATCCAGTTTTCCCAGCAGTTCAGGACGCCAACATTCATGCCGCCGACTCGTCGGGTGCGAAGTCCGGCACCGTCTCCGGCGCCCCAACAGAGACGCTCTTCGTAGGTTGGAACGAGTTTTCGATGGTTGTTGACGAGATGGCCGTTGGCGTCGATCCAGAACGCCGAGCAGTAGAGGGTATGACCACCTCGGTCTACCGCTCGCTCGACCGCGCCGATCACGACTTCAACGTTGCAGACGGCCGCCGCGGCGCAGATCGGTTCGAGATGGCCGTGAGATGGCATGACCGCGGAGTCGACGTACCGGGCGTGAATCACCTTCTGTTGCGGATCGTCGAAGGCGGCGCCGCCGGTTCTGGCGAGCCAGACGGGATACCCCGGAAGGCAGGCCTCGGGGAAGACCACCAATTCCGCCCCGGCTTCCGCGGCGGCATGGATGTGCCCCACGATTCGCTTTGAGGTCTCATCGCGATCGAGAAGAGCGGAACGAAGTTGGATGGCGGCGAGGCGCATGGTGGCTCAGGTTGGGTTCACAAGATCACAGGGCGTCAGTCGTCCTGCTCTCGGTCCGCGACAGCGCCGCTTGAGGGCTTCGTCCAGTCGTGATCGGGGTCGCCGTCGAGGGCTCGCCCCGCAAGCCGGATACAGCGGCGGCAGACGAACGCTTCTTCTCGGACGGGGCTTTGGAACGCCGGGTCTCGACGAGGCTCTAGACAGAGGGCGCACAGCCAGGTTGGTCCCGAGGTGATGTCGTCTTCTGGCGTCTGTGGTGGTGCATCGTCGATTCCGGCATCGATCACCGCCTGCCACGCCGTCGCAAGGCATTTTCCGCAGATACAAGAACCCTGATGCCCCTCTACGAGCGGAATATCGTCGCTCCAAGGTCGGGTACAGAAGTCACAGAGGATGTCCGAAGGGAGGATTGCTTCGGGATCGGCGCCGGGTCGATGCATAGGGTCGTATCCTACTCGCCAAGCCATGACTTCCGGACTCTCCCTCGCCAACAAGGTTCAGTTCCTCTTCGGCATCGCCTTGCTCGCGATCGTGGCCGGAACGTTGGCCCTCCCCTGGATTCGATCGGAACAGTTGGTGTTCCAGAGTCAGTTGGAGGTTTCAAGACAACTGGCGGACACCTGGCTCGAATCTCCGACCCCGCTGATTCCAAATGGTCCGTTGCCGATCGAATTGGTCTCAGTCGGACGCATCGACCCCACGACCAACCCTTTTGCAGCGGATGCACGTCGGCGGATGGAGGCAACCGTCGATTTTGAGGAAGTCTTTCAGGAAGTCGAGGTCGGCAATGAGATCGTCTATCGATACGCGCGGGGGCTTCGGGGGGCGGCTTGGCGACGGACGGCGATTGCCAGCGACGTCGATCCCGGGCCGCGATTTTCTTCGGGTTCGTTGGGCGGTCTGCTTCTGATCGAGCGGCCGAGTCGACTGGCCGCGGGTCAGTTGCTTTCGACTCGAATTTATCTGGTCGCCGTGGGAATCACCGCCGTCGGATTGTCGATCCTTCTCTTCTGGTTCATTCTGAACCGAGTCATCCTCAAGCCGGTCCGACGACTTCGAGAGATTGCCGATCGGGTTGAAAAAGGCGATTTCTCGGTCCGGGCCGAGATTCGCACGGGCGACGATTTCGAGCAGCTCGCCGACTCATTCAATCGGATGCTTGATGAAACATCAGGTACCGCCGCACGTCTGCGAAGCATGAATGAGTCTCTTGATTTCAAGGTGACGGAATTGTCCGAGGCCAACATCGGGCTCTTTGAATCGAACCGACTCAAGAGTGAGTTCTTGGCTAATGTGAGTCACGAGCTGAAGACGCCGCTCAATTCCATTATCGGATTCGCGGAACTCCTCGACGAACTCGCAGAACGCGAGGGGACGCCCGATCCAAAGCGGCAACGATATCTCTCCAACATCATTACCAGCGCGGGTCGCCTCCTTGAGATGATCTCGGAGCTGTTGGAGATGGCGAAGATTGAGGCGGGGAGGGTGGAACTCTCGATCGACCCCGTCGACGTCGGTGAGTTGATGGAAGGTCTGGCGGCGATCATGCGGCCACAGGCCAACGCCAAACGCATCACCATCGAGCTCACGTCGCCCCAGGGGCTTCCGCAGTTGGAAACCGATGCTGGAAAATTGCAGCAAATTCTCTTCAATTTTCTCTCGAATGCGGTGAAATTCTCACCCGAGGATTCGGTGGTCATCTTGGCGGCCGAGAGTTTTATTCGAACCGACGGGTTCAACGGGGTTCGCTTACGGGTCACGGATCACGGGCCAGGCATCCCACTCGATCTTCAAGAGACGATCTTCGAGAAGTTCCGACAGGCGGACGCCTCGCACACCAGATCCCATGGAGGAACCGGACTTGGGCTCTCGATCTGCCGCGATCTCGCCGGCCTACTCGGGGCTCGGGTGGCGCTCTCCAGCCAAGTTGGGTCCGGCTCGACTTTTAGCGTCGAAGTACCGCTCACCTACCGGGAACAGGAACTCCAATCGCTGATCGATTGAGCGTGGTCGGGCCTTGGGCCATCGCTCAACGGATGAGGCGGCCAATTTCGGCATCGGCACCGGGGACCCGCCGGCGGGCCGTGGATGCATCGAGCATCGCGGGGAGTGGGCTCAATTCGACGTGTTGTAGCGCAAAGGCGACGACGGCTTCGGCGACTCGCGCTGGCGAGATGCCGCCATCCGGGCTCCAGACGCCGTAGTCGGCCCAACCGAGCCGCACACGAGTCCGTTGGAGCCTTCCCTCTGGATCAAGCGCCTGAATCGTCCAGGTGCATCCCGTGGCGTCTTCGATTTCGTCGATGAGTTCGAACATGAGCCTCCGGTGGCAGGGTATCCGGTCGAATCTCGGAGGGTTCGCTGTCGAAACCTGAATCAGACTCGGCGGTTCGGCTCCTCGTACTATGTCCGTTCTCGGAATCGAGGGATTGACGCTCGTCCCCCTTTCATCCGTTCCATAGGTTTCTCGGCGTTCCCGAACTCGGCTTCAACTCGGCTTCAACATGGCATTCATCTTCGAGATCATCCGGCTCGGCATCAAGAACCTCGGCTTACACAAGCTGAGGTCGACGCTGACGAGCCTCGGGATCATTCTTGGCGTTGCCGCGGTGATCGTGGTAGTCGCCATCGGTGAGGGGAACAAGCAATCCACGCTCCGCCAGATCACCGCGCTGGGCGCGACGAATATCATTATTCGAAGTCAGAAGCCGCCCTCGACGCAGTCGGCGAGTTCCAGTACCACGTTCGTGGTCGAGTACGGACTGAAGCGTCAGGACCTCCGGAGACTTCGGAGATACCTCAGCGACGCCAAAATGATGGTGCCGCTGAAGGCGTCCGGTTCTGAGATCCGTCGGCGGAATGAGCGGACGGTCAGTCAGGTCTTTGGGACCGAGCCTTCGTTGGCCGTCGCGGCCAATCTTCGGGTTCGTGAAGGCGGCCGTTACCTCGTCGCGGAAGACATCGAGAATTCGGCGCCGGTCGCGGTCATCGGTTCCGAGATCGCCGACACTTTCTATCGCCTTGAAGATCCAGTGGGCAAGGACCTCCGGATTGATGATCAAGTTTTTCAGGTCATCGGCGTGTTGGAGCCGGTCGGCCTGGCCGGGGGTGCTGGCGTGGCACTGGTGGGACGCGATCTCAACAAGGACGTCCATATACCGGTCACCGCCTCTGAACGAAGTTTCGGAGACATCGTCGTCCGTCGCCAAAGCGGTTCGTTCAGCGGGGAGCAGGTCGAGATCAATGAGATCTATCTGCAGGCCGTGGATACCGATTCAGTGATCGACCTCGCGAATCGAGCCACCAGAATTCTCGAGATTGGACATCCAGATTTTCGAGATGTGCAGGTCATCGTCCCCTGGGAACTTCTCCAGAATGCCAAGCGGACGATGCTCATCTGGAACATCATGCTGGTCTCGATTGCGGCGATCAGTCTTTTGGTTGGGGGCATCGGCATCATGAATATCATGCTGGCGTCCGTCGTGGAGAGAACTCGCGAGATCGGGGTTCGTCGCGCATTGGGCGCCACTCGGCATCACATCATCGCCCAGTTCCTGGTCGAGACCGGTTCAATCTCAGCGTTCGGGGGGGTCCTGGGGATCCTCTTCGGGGTGGGTATCTCGATCGGTCTCGGCTCAGTGGTTCCTTGGCTGCTCTCGCTTCCGCTCTTCGACGGAATCGTCGAAGGGGAGTTCAAACTCGAACCGATCATTACGAACTGGTCGATCATCGCCAGTTTCCTGGTGGCCGCGGGCGTCGGTTTGATCTTTGGAATCTATCCCGCGGTGGTCGCGAGTCGCAAGGATCCGATCGAAGCACTTCGTCACGATTGATCCGGCGGACTCGGTCATCACCGCCGTCTACTGACGATCGAGAATGAGAACGTCACCCTTACCCCAGTCCAACCAGCCGGGAAAGCGTTGGCCCTCCTTGAAGCCAGCATTCATGAGCAGGTCTCGAACTTCCGGCGTCACGAGATCCGGATAGAGCATGATGATGTGGTCCGGTCCTCCAAGGAGAGAATCAGGATTCAGTCTGACCCCGAGTCCCGAGACCGAACGAAGCGTGAGGTCGCGGCCCGTCGCGTAATAGTCGGCAACGTCATCGCCAAGTCCGATCGACCAAGCGAGGGTTCCCGGTGGCGTGGTCGCAATGAGGTACTCGACGCCATCGCGGATGGGTTGGCGTTCACTGCGGGTGGTGAGGTCCGTGAGCCAGCAGCCTCCAAGCAGCATGGCCGCCATGATGGCGAGCTCGGGACGGTTCGGGAGGTAGGCGAGGCCTCTGATGCCCGCGGCGATCAGCAAGGTTGCGACCGGAATCAGAAAGAGCAGGAACCTCGCATAGACCCAGCCACCACCCGCGAAGAGCAGGGTGAATGCCACGATGAGCCCCGCGGCGGCCGCGAGGGTCGAAATTCGCAGCCTCGGCCATCGACTTGATTCCGTGATACCCACGGCTGCCAGCGCGATGCCCGGGATCGCCGCCCACCAGAACCAAGATCCTCCAAGTTGAAGAATGGCCTGTTGGCCCTCCACGCCGAAAAGCGAGGGCTCGTCTCCGTCGGAAGCCGCAAACTCCCGGCGGAGGGCGATCAAATCCGGAAGGAATGGGCTGATCACCAGCAAGGTGGAAACACCGCCGAGGACGATGGCGGTCGCCAGGCGTAACCCGGCGACTCTGCGATATTTTCGAGCGAGCCACGAGAGGGCGAGGACCGCATGCCCGAGCGGTACGAAGGCGAAGGCGAGGTGCGACCAACAGCCGAGCGTCACGAACAGCGCGTACCAGAGTGGACCTGATCGACGTCCGTCAGCGATTCGCAGCACCTGCCAGGTGGCCAGAATCGTAAAGAGCATCATCAACGAATATCCGCGGGCATTGGCGCTCTCGAGTACCGCGACCGGCATCAACGCGATCACCGCGGCTGCGAGCAAGCCAAAGCGATCCCCATCAACGGTTCGGGCCAGCATGAACATCGCGGGCACGCATGCGATGCCTCCGAGTAACGCTGGTGTCCGCAAGATGAATTCGTCCGCGCCGCCGTTGGCCTCGATCATCACGCTGGCGAGGGCTGAATGCAGGACGTGATTGCTCAGTGCGTAGTAGTTTCCGAGGGCCGGTCCGGGGCCGTGGATGGAGAACGAGAGCATGGCGGCGATTTCGTCGTACCACAGGCTCTCGCCCATCCGCATTGCTCTGGGCAGGATGGCCAGGACCGTCACGGCGAGGACCGCCAGTCGAATCTGCCAACTTGGTGAGGGAAGCACCCCGAGCGACGGTCGGACGGAGGATGAACGTTCTAGTCGCCGGAGGACCCAAGGCGCCGAGAACCAGGCAACGGCGACCAATGGCGCGACGTAGGAGAGCAAGGTGACCCCTGCGAGGGTCTCGGCGGGAATCTCCCCGACCCGCTCGAATCTGATCGGGTGCGTGAACCAGATTAGTTTCGATTCCCAAGGGATCAGAAGAGACAGCAGGAGGATGGCCAGGCCGACGATGCACCCGGTGATGACCAGCGGGTCACGCCACCGCGATCCCTCGCGGGGGGCCGGCACTGAGGGTTCATTCCGTACGTTTTGATCGCTGGAAGAAGTCACGATCCTCGAAAGATACCCCACCCCGGAAGTCTGGGAGGTCAGTCGGAGGCACTGGTGGCATTCAGCATGGAGGCCGGTGGGGGAACCGGCTTGGGCAGCCCTTCAATTCCCATCAGGACGAAGGCGGGTGCACGGACCACGATGGCGTTCGCCTTTAGTCGGATGGTCGCCCATCGTCCCTGGACGTAGATCGGGATCGGGTTGCCAGTGATGGGATCAATCGCTTTTGGATTGAGGTTCCGGCCCCGATGCGGGTCGCGAGGATCAACCGGATCCACGACCCCGTCGGCGATCTCGGCCTGGGTGACCGGATGCCAGGCATCCGGATCGACGATGTTGACGATGCGCTCGACCAGATCGGCACCGACTTGGCGTGGCGACTGGCGACTTCGGGTGACCCCATCAGGCGTCAGTGGGTTCTTTTCCGGACTGGGTATGAAATAGGGCGCTTCAAGCAACTGGTCCGTGATGTCGATCACGCGTGTGATCGGGCGGGTTCGACGAGCCAAGGTCGGCCGTGGGCCCATCTCAAGAATTCCGTCCCGGACCTGCCAAGCGCCTCGCTGGGTGCCGCTGGATGCATCGATCAGCAGCTCGAGCGCTTCCGCTCCGGTCACATCGCGCACCGAAAGTGAGATCGCGGTGGGAATCGCGGCATCTCGCGCGGGTCGTGGAAAGTGATCGATGAAGTTCAATCCCAACGCCTCGGCGAAGGCACGTCGGGCACGACGGGGGTCACTCTCGACACAAGAGAGATCGAGACGAAGAAACATAAGACGGCCATGTACTTCCGCATCGGTCTGCGCCCATGGTCCTCCGGTGGGTGCGGTGCGATCTGCACCGACGATTCGGATGGAGCCCGTCGTGCGCACTTCTTGGGCTGGTTGTGGGGGTTCGGCGATGATGTGGCCGGGAGCGGAAAGCCATGCGGCCACCGCAGCGACGATGCTCGCTGGAATCGAAGATTGAATCATTGGAGCGATCCTCAGGGATTGCCGGCGCTGCCGGCGGATCCGGTCACCGTGGTGCCTCTGAACTTCACATTCTCGATGATGGAGATTGGTGCCGTGAATGTCACGTACCGACCGTTTCGCGGCCGCGCCGGAGCGGCTTGCCGCCTCGGTGCGAATGGGTAGCCGCCGATTTGTCGCTGGATGTAATCGGGGGCCCGGATGATCAACACGCCCTCGTAGTATCGGATCGACGCGGCGTCACCGCCGTTTTGCTGCCACGCGTCGGGTTCGATGGTTTCCAAGATGATGTCGACAATCTCCTGGACCTTCTCTTCCTCGGAGATTCGATCTGGTTCGCCTTCAGGATTGCCGAAGGGGGCGCCACCGCCACCGCCGCCACCGCCGCCACCGCCGCCGCCACCGCCGCCTCCAAATCCGCCGCCGCCGCCGCCGCTACCGCCGCCGCCAAATCCACCGCCACCACCACCGCCTTGGCCACCGCCACCGCCACCGCCGCCCGCATTGAGCGAACTGCTGAGATCAAACTCGGGCGCATTGTCGAAGTACGGGACTTCGAAGAGGAGATCACGGATCGGGTACATGCGGAGTTTTCGCGCCGCGGGTACGGAGAGGCGTTCCTTGGTTCCGATTTCGATGAACCCCTTGCGGAGTTGCCAGGTGCAGGGATCAAGATCGCCACACTGATCGAGCATCATTTCGATAATGGTGAGCGCTGGTTTTCCAGTCGTCTTGAGCGTGATGGGGGTCTCGGGATCAATACCGATTCCGCGGCGGTCATCGCTATACCGAACAACGAGGTCGACGCCCATGACCTGCTTGACGTACGCGAAGGCATCGCGGGCGGGAGTCTCATCAAAGTCAACGCTGAGATCGCTGTAGAGCAGGCTTCCCAGAAGGGCCGCTTGGCTCGTATCTCGAGCCGATGCCGCATCGCGTTGCCGGGCAACCTCGCGGAGGCGATCGGAAAGATTCTGCGCGGAGGCATCCTGGCTCATCCAAGCCGGTGCGATCGTGGCGGCAATGACTGCAGCGAGCGTGAATCGGATCGGTGTTGCGTGCATTCTTCTGATCTCCATCGGCGTTGGTGCTCCGTCCACCAGATGCGGGTCGAAGCGGGTTCTCAGCCACGGGTCGTGAAATTCGCACGAGACGAAGATTCAATCGACCGGATGACCTATAGGTGCATCCGAAAAGTATAGGGTTTGGATCCTCGGAATCCTTGGAGTATCGGGAAAATAAGCCGTTGAGAGGCGTTCCCGGGGCCGCAAGGCACACGCGAGTGCCATGGAGCCGATTTCTGACTCAGGGACCGTCGATGGGTGTGGATCGCAAGTGACAGAGAACTAAGAGGGCCGTGGCGTCCGCGGCCACGGACTGTTGTGCGGTCCAAGGTGAGGTCTGGAGGCCATCCGCGGCGTGTCGCCAGCCAGGAAGAAGTCGGGCATCCGACTCTGAAAGCATGAGTTGCCGGATAAATCGGAGGAAGCCTTCGAGCCCCTTCATCGCTCGAATCTGTCCCGCCGCATCTGCTTCGGGGATTTGCGCGAGGATGGCCATACCCAGGGCTGGCCGGAGCGTTCGAGCATCGACCATGGTTCGCGCTCCTGACCGAAGCGGAAGTCCGCCGTCAAGGTCGCTCTGCGGATCTTCGATCTGTCGGAGCAGTAAGGCATCTCGAGTGGCCCGCAGGGCTGAGATCCGAATGGATGGCTCGCCGGTTCGTTGGTAACGAGCAAACTCGGCGAGCGAGAGCCACTCGAAAGCGCCAATCAGAGATTCGATGGATGTATTGGCATTCCACGCCTCGTCGAGATGAGACTGAAAAGTTTCGTTGTCCACCAGATCCACCGGAAGACTTCCGAGTGCGGCGGCCCTTCGCGCGGTGGCGACCGGATCTCCAATGGTGGCGGTGCTTGCGGCCGACTTCAGGAATTTCTCCATGCGATCGCGATCTTCAAGCGCCGCAGCGGTCAGTAGGCCAAGGTCGACGGTCACAGCCTCGCCCATCGATGCCGGGGGAAGTTCGTCGAGAATGGCGGCCGCGACAGCCTGCAGTTCACTGGGCGTCGAACCGGCGGCGAGCAAATCTTGGTCAAGCGTTGCGTTCATCGCGAGGGCCCAGGCGACGAGTAGCCGATCGGGAATTCTGGCCTCGAAAGGGAGGTGGCGATTCGCGATCGGATTGAAATCTCCCAGAAGCGAGGGGCGTTCGGAGGCGTCCGGAGACGGAGGGGGGCGATGCGAGATGAGATGTGCGGAAAGCCGCCCACGGAGGTCGCGGGTGACTCCATTCTCCAGCGCAGACCTCGCGACGATGGAGCCGCTCCGCGAGAGCTCACGAGGCAGGTCCATCAGGGTCGATTGCCCGAGTCGGAGGGTTTCGAATCGGTGCAACGAAACCTTGTCGAGTCGTCGGAGTTCCGGAAGATCTCGCGGAGGTAGCCCGACTTCATCGAGGAGGCGGAAGATGATTGAGGAGGATGCGCCCGCCGTGCCGGTCGCCAGTTCCCGGCCGGGAAGACTTCGGGCAATCATGGATCCCCGTCGGACCGCGATGCCATCAATGCCGGGACGCAAGCGGCCGGTCGCGGCGGCGAGCGTGCTCCCGAGGAGTGGCTCGGTCTTGCCGGCAAATTCGATTTCTAAGGTGAGTCGGCGGATCAACTCGTCCTGAAGCGACGGGGGAAGATCCTTGGTCGCTCGATCTCCGGACGCCTGCGCGATCGCGCGTCCTAACGCGCGGCGGAGCGCCAGGGGATCACCGGCAGGATCGAAACCTCGGCCGATCACCCTGCCGTCCATTCTCAGTAGGACGCCGATCGCATCGAGGCCTTCAATGGCGACCTCGGCGCGAGGGTCGGACTCTGAAGGAAGGTTGCCCTCATCCAGCCAGACTCGCGCCTGCAACCAGGCGTTGGTTCCTTGGTCGATCGCGGGTGGAGCGGCCGTTGCCAGACTCGATATCTCCATGGAGAACAGGAAGAGCAGAAGGATGCTGCAGGCAAAATCGGAGAATCCCCACGTCCGAGAACGGCGGTTTTCGGTCGCGCGAATCGCGGTGAAGGGCTTCAAATGGAGGGGTGTTCCGGTCATGCGGTCCATGCGGTCAAGGTTGGCTTCGAAAGGGGGCGTGTTCGGCTTCGTGCCTTGCCCCGCTTCTGGCATGGGGCAGAATCAAGTGTCCAACAACCAAAGATCAGGAGAATACATCATGCTCGCAGTCCAGCTGTTCCAATTTTCGGCTCATCGTCGCAGACTCGTCCTACTCACCGGCCTCACCTTCCTCGCCATGTGCTGAGAAGCCGACAGAAAACTCTCTCGTGCGTGTTGATGGGAATCCCTCTTTGGGTGAAGTGGCGTTCCCAAGCACCATCGCAACACAGGCCCGTCCTTGCTGGACGGGCCTGTGTGTGCATGTGGTCATGACGCGAGCGGTTTGTAAGACTTGATCAGAACTGGATCTTGTCCGTACCCATCGCACCGTGGCTATCCATACCGCCTCGCTTGGGAGGTAGGTTTTCGCCGTCCGCGTTGATTTCCTCGCTGTAGTCCGTGGCGTCATTGGCACCCCACTGGGCTCGCTTGAGGCTGAGGCCGATCTTGCGATCGTCGATGTCGACCCGGAGGATCTTCACATCGACTTCGTCGTCGACCTTCACCACGTCCTGAGGGTTCTCGACCTTCTGGTCGGAGAGTTCCGAGATGTGGAGCAGGCCTTCGAGGTTTTCTTCGAGCTCGACGAAGACACCGAAGTTGGTGATCTTCGTGACGGTGCCCTTGACGATCATGCCCGGTCGATACGCGGTCGGGATCGCTTCGATCCACGGGTCCTCGCTCAACTGCTTCAAGCCGAGACCGACTCGTTGCTTCTCCTGGTCGACCTCGATGACCACGCACTTGACGACTTCGCCCTTCTGGAAGATTTCGTTCGGATGCGCGACCTTCTTGGTCCATGAGATATCGCTGACATGGAGAAGACCGTCGATGCCTGGCTCGATCTCGATGAACGCGCCGTAGTTGGCGAGGTTTCGGACCTTGCCCTCGATGATCGTTCCCGGGGGGTACTTCTCGGCGACGAGTTCCCAAGGATTGACCTCGGTCTGCTTCATCCCAAGTGAGATCTCGAGCTTCTCCTTATCGATGTCGAGAACCACCACTTCGGCGTCGTCTCCCACCTGAACGCATTCGCTCGGATGGTTGATTCGGCGGGTCCAAGACATTTCGGAGATGTGGACGAGGCCTTCGATGCCTTCTTCGATTCGGACGAATGCTCCGTAGGTCATCAGGTTGACCACGGTGCCCTTCACGCGGCAGCCGACGGGGTACTTCTGTTCGATTTCTTCCCAAGGAGAGGCTTCAAGCTGCTTGAGTCCGAGGGCGATCTTTTCCTTTTCGCGATCGATGTTGAGGATCTTGACCTCAACCTCTTGCCCGATACGAACGACCTCTGAAGGATGATTGACCCGGCCCCAACTCATGTCGGTGATATGGAGGAGACCGTCGATACCGCCGAGATCGATGAAGGCACCGAACTCTGCGATGTTGGTGACGGTTCCGCGAACCACGTCGTTCTCGTTGATCGAGCCGAGTAGGGTTCGCTTGGCTTCTTCTCGCTCTTCTTCAACCAACTTGCGACGGCTGATGACGATGTTCCGTCGTTCTTCGTCGATCTTGAGGATGACGGCACGAACGTTGCGGCCGATGAACTCGCCGATGTCGCTGGGACGTCGGATGTCCACCTGGCTGGCGGGAAGAAAAACGGGAACGCCGATGTCGATCAGCAGGCCGCCCTTGATCTTTCGCATGCACTTGCCTTCGACGATGTCGCCTTCGGCTCGAGTTCGCAGGACCTGTTCCCATCCACGGATGCGATCAGCCTTTCGCTTGGAGAGAACGACCGAGCCGCTTTCGTCTTCGGTGTTCTCAAGCAGGACCTCAACGTCGTCTCCGGGTTGGAGATCAACCGCGCCGTCATCAAATTCAGTCTTGGGGACGAGGCCTTCGCTCTTGAGACCGACGTCGATCACGACGAAGTCACCGGCGAAGCCAATGACCTTGCCGCTCAGAATGGTGCCGACAGAGAAACTGTCCATGTCCTCGCCGAGCAGCACGTCCATGTCGCCTTCGGCGACCTCGTCGCCGAATTCGGTGCGGAGTAGCATTTCGGCCTCGAGATCTTTAATCCCGAGGTCTTCAATAAGGTTGTAATCGACCATGGTTTGGTGGGGTTGCCTCGATCTCGCGTCGCCGAATACCGACGGGCGAATCAGGCCGGGGACTGGTGCGAGTACGGTGTCGACGCTTGTCGACTTGATCCGCTCGTTGTCTCGGGTCCCGACCGAGAGAACGAATCGGAAAGTATAGGGCCCCCCGCCCCCGAGCAAAAGCCGTAAATTTCTCGATAGGATCCTCAAAGTCATGGCAAACGAAGATCAGCAATCCCATTTTCGCTCGCGGTGGAAGGCGCTCGGGCCGGGTTTGATCTTTGCCGGCGCCGCTGTGGGCGTCTCCCATGTGGTGCAAAGCACCCGTGGCGGTGCCGAAATGGGCACTGCAGCGTTGTTCATCGTGGTGGTGAGTTGCTTGATCAAGTTGCCCGCGTTTCGTTTCGGGCCGCTTTATGCGGCGGTGACGGGAGAATCTCTGTTGGCGGGATATCGCCGGCAAGGGCTCTGGGTTCTGGTGACTTTTGCCCTCCTGACGCTCGCGATCCTGTTCACCACCCTGGCGGCGGTCACTGTGGTGAGTGCGGGGCTCCTGCTGAATTTGGTGCCTTCGATCGGCGTGGGGTTGGGTGCATTGGGATTCGAGACGGGTGGCGAGCAATCGGCCGCGATGTCCGCACTGCTGCTTGGACTGACGGCGATCCTTCTCGGTTCGGGGGGGTATCGACTGCTCGAAAGTTTGATGAAAGTGGTGATGCCCGTGCTGGTGATCGGGACCATCATCGCGACGGCAGTAGCGATCAGAAACATGTCCGCCGATGACATCACAATCTTGCCACCATTCTCGACGGGCTCCGATCGCGATCTGCTGGCGGCGATGGTGGGGTGGATGCCGGCTCCGATCGACATCGCGGTCTGGAGCTCATTGTGGACGTTGGCCCGCGCCCGCGGCCGACGGATGGATCGGCAGGCCGTGCTGGGTGATTTCGATACGGGGTTCCTGGCGACGCTCTTTCTCGCCCTCTCTTTCGTGCTGCTGGGGGCTGCGGTGATGCACGGGTCGGGCGTTGAATTTGCGTCCTCTTCGGTCGCGTTCTGCGGGCAGGTGATCGAACTCTACACCTCGAACCTCGGAGCCTGGTCGCAGCCGTTGATCGCCTCCGTCGCATTTCTCGCCATGCTCTCGACCACCGTGACCGTTGCAGACGGATTCCCTCGAACCGTGGCCGCGCTGATTCGTCAGTTCGGTTTGATCGGAACCGCGACATCTCCCCCGGCGACCGTGAACAGGCCACCGTCCGCCGAAGCGGTTCGCGCATCCGATGTGGATACGGGAAGTCGCAGCGTTTACGGAATCGCCTTTGTGGTCGGCTCGATCGGGGCGATCTTGATCCTCTGGTTTGGGCTCGCCCGCAAGGGCGGTCTCACCTTCACGGGGCTCGTCGACATGGTCACCATCACGTCGTTCATGGTGGCTCCGCTGCTCGCCTTTTTTAACCATCGCGCCGTCTTTTCAAGCATCATCCCGGCGGAGGACCGGCCAAGTCGACTCTGGTGGGTCTGGTCGTGGCTCGGCATCGTGGTTCTCGGTGGGTTCGCGGTGGCCTACGCAGTCGGCCGGCTCGCGGGCTGATCGGCCGCGATCGCCGCGTTTCTCCGGGCTCGAAGCAGGAGGAACCCGATCGCCCCGGCGATATTGAGGCCGAGGGTCACCGCATAAATCATGCCGGGATGGCCGTTCGCCGCGAAGGCGGTGAAGATTGCGACACCAAGGAACGGGGCAAAGAGCCCCCGAAGACCGGTGAGCATCACATGCACACTCATGTACTGGCTGTCTCGATGAGGGGGCGCGAAGTGTTGATGTCCGAGATTCCAGGCAAGCATGCCGCCGCCGAAACCGATGCCGAGCATCGCGGACGCGATGAATAGCAGCGGAAGCAGATGGAACTCGACTGCGATCAGAAAGAGCAAGCTGGCAAGGACGAACGCCCACGAGTGGATCGCGCGAAACGAGATGACATGCATCCGATCTAGAAGGCGGGCCCAGATTGGGATGGCAAAGGGCATGACGACGAGTGGGACGACCGTGGTGACCAGAATCGCCGTTTGGTAACTCGCAACGAACTCGTCTTCGAGAATGATGACCAGCGTCGGTGAGATCATCAGATTGCCGGTGCCGAAGAGCATCATGCATGCCATGTATCCCGCGTAGCTTCGATCATCTTTGAGCACACGCAGCACGGCGAACGGATTGAGGGACGGGCGCTCCGAGTGGTGTCCCTGGCGTTCGGCCCGAGCGAGCCGATTCTGGCCACGGAGCCGGACGCCGCCGTAAATGATCGCGCCGACCACCCCGAAAGCCGCCAAGATCGGGAAGAGATATTGGATGGAATCCACGGATTGATCGAGGCTCCAGCCGATGACCACGCCGCTGGTCGCCATCACGAGGACCTGTACCGTCGCGATTCGTCCGGTGATCTTCGTTCGGTCCGCATCCGGATAGTTGGCTCTCCAGACCGACGTCCGAATGGTGACGACGGCGCTCCAGAAGATCCAACCGAGGATCACCAATGCCACCAGGCTCCAGGCGCCCATCGCGGTCCTCGGAATGAAGGCCATCGTGGCGACACATCCGCTGGTGGCGAGCATCAGCCCGGATAGGAACACGACCTTGCGTCGCCCGTTGGCGATCGTCGCCCAGATGCCACTGGTGAGGTTTCCGATGGCGGTCGCCGCGGCGATCGCCGCGACGGCGATGTCGAGGGTTTGATCTGGGAGATCCGGGATCCCGACGAAGGTCTTCTTGAGAACGACCCCCATCGCACCACTCTGAATGCCACCGAGCATCAGCGGAAGGAATGCCCATGCGGCTAATTCTCGACCGTAGTTTCGACGCAGCATCGGCGGGAGGGCGCGCGGATGAAAGCTCGACACAAACGCGGCAAGGAACCGGATGGGGAGCGTGGCGAGTCGATGGAGAGGCACGTTGTGGGTTCGCCGGAGATCTGGTCAGGAGTCGGAGAAATGAAACACGGGGTCCCGAATGCGGGACCCCGTGTGAAATTCATGAGCAGGAGGGATCACGCCCTCAGATTGCGGACTCGATCACTGACTGGGCTGGCCACCCGTCGAGATGATGTCGTACGGGCTCAGACGGCTTGGGCGGTCGAAGAACCAAACACGACCAAGATCGCCCCAGAACATCCGAAGGTTCTGATTACTGATCACGGCCATGTTGAGCTCGACGTCGACGTCTCGTTCGGTGAGGCCCATGATGTGCGGTGTCAGATCGCCCTTGATGGCGTTGAAGCTGACATCGTTCGGGTTGGAACTGGAACAGCCGTTCATCCCGGCGGTGGCGCCGATGGCGACGATCAGGCAACTGGAACGAAATGCGGCTTGGGTGATCATATCGATAAGTCCTCGGGAATCCGTGGGGGACCGGAATCCGGTCCTTGAGGAGACAATACTGACAGCAGCGAGGCGGGGTGTCAAACGATCCGGGGAGACCTGCGGAAGGAGATCGTCGTCGGTTTCCTCGGTTTTTCTTTCCGAGGACCAAACAGGGGGTAGAGTTCAACCAAGATGCCGGGCGACCCCTGCCGGGCCGTGCCGGAACTCTGTGTCTCGAACCATTGCGAACCCCACGGGGTCGTGCGTCTTGCGACGATGATCAAGCCTCACGAATCCTCACCCTCGAGGGTGGATTCGGAGTGGAAGGTCGGGATCGATGAGCGGCGAACCCACCTTAAACGCGGGGTTTGAGCTTTGAGATCCGGTTCAGTCGGAATTGGCCCGACCTGCCGAGCAATCGGTAGCGGTACCGACAGGGGTCGCACCGGCATCTTGAATTCATGCCTGCGGGTCAGCCCACGGGGCCGATTGGATGGCTTCTCGGAAGCGAGTGGCGACCGATTCCAGCGACTCTGGGACGACCCGGACGCCCGCCACGGCGGACATGAAGTTCACGTCGCCCGACCACCTTGGCACCACATGAGCGTGGAGATGCTGAGGGAGCCCCGCGCCGGCAGCGTCGCCTTGGTTCACGCCCATATTGACTCCATGAGGCTCGAATACCCGTTCGACCAGATCGACGCCATGCCCGACTAACTCCCAGAACGCGGCTTGCTCCGGAGCGGTGTGGTCGAGGAGTCGGGGTTTTGCGACGCCCAGAGCGGCCAAGAGATGGCCATTGGCGTAGGGGAACCGGTTCAACATCAGCAGTCCATGCGACGAGCGATGGATCACCAGTGAGTCCTCATCGAGGTCGGGATTCTCCCAAGCATGTGTGATGAAATCGGCCAGAACCGGCTCGCCTTTTGGAATTTCGGCACTCCGGCGTTCGAGTTCGCGAAGATAGGCCATTCGCCATGGGGCCCAGAGATCCTGATGCATGGGAGGGGGTCCAGAAAAACGGAATCTGCGATGACTTGATCGACCGCCGATCGGCATCGCCACTCATTGTGCCGAATCCGCCGCCCACGCGTTTTTCGACGACGTCGGTGACGATCCGGCCGTCTCCATCTACGATGGTCACATGCTTCCTTCCGAGCCGAGCAAAATCTTGGTCGCCATGAGCGGCGGCGTCGATTCCTCCGTCGCCGCGGCACTCCTCCGTCAAGCCGGTCACGAGGTGATCGGGGTCTTCATGCGGCTCGGTTCTCCGGGCGATTCCCTCGAGGAATTGATCCCCGGTGACGCCTGTCATACCGCCAAGGTCCGGATCGGCAAGCAGGGCTGTTGCTCAGTCGGGGACGCCGAGGATGCTCGGTTGGTCGCGGCGAAACTGGACATCCCGTTTTACGTGGTCAACTTCAAGAAGGAATTCGGTCGGATCATCGATCACTTCGTCGCCGAGTACGACGCAGGCCGAACGCCAAATCCTTGCGTCCGATGCAACGACTGGTTGAAGTTTGGCCGGCTTCATGAATATGCCGGGCAAGTCGGGGCGAAGTACGTGGCCAGTGGTCACTACGCACGCGTTGATCATGATCCGGAGACGGGGGCGCAGCGTCTGCTCCGAGGCGTGGACCATGGCAAGGACCAGTCGTACGTACTCTTCGGTACGCCCGCGGATCGTCTGGGCGAAATGCTACTTCCCGTCGGCGGTCTACCGAAGTCCAAGGTCCGCGAACTGGCGGAAGAATTCGATCTCCCGGTATTCGATAAACCAGACTCGCAGGAGATCTGTTTCGTTCCGAACGACGACTACGCCGGGCTGGTTGCCCGCAAGTCATCGACCGGCGTCAAACCCGGTGCGATTCTCGATGGAACCGGACAGGAGATCGGCGAGCATCCGGGGCATCAGAACTTTACGATCGGCCAACGGCGAAAGATTGGCATGGCCCTCGGACATCCCATCTACGTCGTCGCGAAGGATCCGATCGCGAACACCATCACGGTGGGCGAGCGCGAGGATCTTCAGTCAAATGGCTGCCTGGCAAGTCAGACCAACTGGCTGGTCGAACCGCCTGCGACGGCTCGCGATTGCACGGTGCGGATTCGATACAACACGGCACCGGTCCCTGCCACGGCAGCGATGGTCGGCGAAGACCGTCTCGAGGTTCGTTTTGCCGAACCGCAGTCATCGGTCGCTCCGGGTCAGGCCGCGGTGTGCTACGACGGAGACGTCGTCCTTGGCGGCGGTTGGATCGACGCGGCGATCACTTGACCTCGCATGCTCCCGATCGGGACCCTCAACACCGAAGGGTACGAATAGAACCCAGTGGCCCGTCGGACGCTGGGACTTCCGACGGAGGGGCCGATGCTCGTGGTCGTCGGCGCGATCAGATAGAGTGACGCCAAACGGACGGATGTCCTCCTGTAGATGCATGGTCCGAGGTTCGACGGGCCTCGCCGGACGCGATGCTCGCGGTGCTCGGAGGTGAAATACGGGACGATCCCTCCGAGGCCGTGATCGAGGAGAAGGACTGTCTGTTCCGCCTCGCAAGGCCACTCTCGCAGTCCGACTACCTCGGGATGATCGAGGCGGCGGCCGTCGTCTGGGCCGTGCGGGATCGGGTGGAGGGAATGAGTTCGACCGTCGACGTCGCGATGCACTTCGGGCGACCGACGATTGTCTCGGCCATCAACGTCTCGCCAGCCTGGATCACCCGTGGGGCCGGCGGCGAACGGGTGGATTCGGGAAATCCGCGTTCGGTCGCTCGCGGAATCCAGCGAGCGTTCGATGTTTCGCATGTCGAACGGATCGACGTGGCGAGTCAATTTGGAGGATTCACAAGGGCGGTGGACGCGCTCGCGGGACGACGACGATTCACGCCGGCGGATCTTCCGCGCCCTCTTGGAACCGGAATTCGATGGGATAAAGTGCGATGATCCGTGTTCGGCGGATCGAGTCGTCCGACCGTGTCGCCAGATTCCGGGAAGCGGCGAGTGTCTGGAGACCTTCGCCCTGTCACAAAGTCGAGGGACCGTCCTCGAGGAGTTCATTCATGAAGATCACAGTCACTGGCGCCGCGGGATTCATCGGACGTCATCTCGTGGCTCGACTTCTTGAGAACGGACACGAAGTTCGTGCGACATATCGAAGCCCACCCCGCTGGCGATCAAGCAGGAGGGGGTGGAGCATGTGATCGCGGATCTCTTCGACCCCGAGGCGTGCCGGCGTGTCTGCCAGGGCGCGGACGAGGTGTATCACCTGGCCGCAGCCACGGGCGGCGCGGCATTCCAGCGTAAACGCTTGGTCGGACTGCTCAACGTCGTCCCTTCGACGCAGATCGTGCTCGCCGCAAGCGAAGTCGGCGTACGCCGGGTTTTGTTCGCGGGATCGGCCCTGCTCGGAGTGCAGGACATGTGCGGCGATCAAGCCTCCGGAAATTTGAGCTTCGCTCCGGTTGATAACGGTTACATGACGGAGAAACGCTTCTCGGAGCAGCTCTGGCACGCGATGGGAGAAGCCGACCGGATCGAGACGAGGATTGCCCGACTCAATCATGTGTACGGTCCGGGACGGGCAATCGGCGGCGTTGCCGAAGGCGTGACCACGGCCATGTGCCGCAAGGCGATCGAAGCCATCCAACGCGGTGATCACGAGATCGAGATCTGGGGAGACGGAACCCAGCGCCGTGCCTTCACCTTCATCTCCGACGCGGCCGAGGGAATCGAACGCGCGATGCGGCTCGAAAACCCGGATCCAGTGATGATCAGTAGTCGCGAAGTCACATCGATCAACGGTCTCGTGGATCTCATCGAGAAAACTGCCGGCGTCCGCTTCCACCGTCGATATGTTTCCGACATCGGTACGGGCGCCGCACAACACCAACTCGATCACGATGGGGCGGAAGCGGCGCTTGGATGGGAGCCGTCGGTGGGGATCGCCGATGGGATCAGGCGGACCTACGAGTGGGTGCGGGACCAGATCTCGCCGTCGGCGACTCGTTCCTGATCCGGATCGACTGCGGACGCGGGTGAATCCACCGCAGTTCCCCGATCGGCAGGGAACGGCCAGCCGACGAAGAGGAGGACCGTATAGAGCACGAAGGTCGCCGTGAGCAGGCCGCCTTCGAAGCGGTTGATTCGGTGGCCGGAGAGCAGAATTGGGAAACAGGCGACCGAAACACCGATCATCACCGGGAGGTCAAACCAGAAAACCTCTTCGGGAATACGGAGCGGAACGACAATCGCCGTGATCCCGAGGATCCCGAGGATGTTGAAGACGCAGGAACCAAGAATGTTGCCGACGCCGAGGTCCGTCTTGCCCCGGAACACCGCGACCAAGCTGGTGGCGAGTTCCGGAGCGCTGGTGCCACCGGCGACGATGGTCAGGCCAATGACCACCTCGGAGATTCCGAGGGTTCTGGCCACCGCGGTCGCCGATGCGACGAGTTGATCCGCGCCGCCGACGAGCAGGGCGAGCCCCGCGACCAGAAGCACAACTTCGAAGATGATGCTGCGGGAATTCCCAGGCGGGGAAGCCGACGCCTTCGCCTCGGTCTCGATGGGAAGGCCGCCCTCGGACCGACTGCTCTTAAAGGACCACCAGAGAAATCCCACGAGGCCAATGACAAACATGATGCCGAGCCCTCGGCTGAGAACGCCACCGTTGGCGAGGGCGAGCAGGGGCAAGAACGAGACGCCGATGGTGAAGATGGTCTCCCGCCAGATCACCCGGCTCTTCACCGGAATCGGCACGATCAAGGCGGTGATCCCCAAGACCAGCGCGATGTTCATGATGTTCGAGCCGATGACGTTCCCCACCGCCATGCCTTCGTGGCCGGTGGTGGCCGCCGACAGCGACGCCGCCAGTTCTGGAGCGCTGGTGCCGAATCCCACCACGGTGACGCCGATGACGAACGAAGAGATATTGAACCGCGTGGCCAGTCGGCTGGCCCCACGGACGAGCATCTCAGCGCCAAGGGTCAGGAGGCCAAGGGCCACCAAGAGAATCAGGAGATCCGGGATCATGGGAGGGGAATTGTACGAAGGAACCATGATCTCTTGTCGAATCGGTCCCAAAAGCCCTCGAATGTCCAAGATTCGAATCGCGATGTTTATTCGTCACGGTGATCAGCGGTCGGGGACTTTCCTATGATGCGGGTTCAAATCGGCTCCGATTCTCAGGTCGGGCCGGTCCTCACCCCCCAGTATTCGAAAGCACTCCGAAGATGCCATCTATCACCGAACGACTCGGCAACGAAGCTGACAGCCTGCTCCAGCACACCGCGAAGGTCTCCAGCGATCTGCTTCATCTTCCAGGTCCCGACTTTGTCGAACGGGTCTGGATGCAGACCGACCGCAGCCCACAGGTGCTCAAGAACATTCAGTCGATCTACGACCATGGTCGGCTCGGGGGCACGGGATACGTCTCGATTCTTCCGGTCGATCAGGGGATCGAACACGCCGCCGGGGCGAGCTTCGCGAAGAACCCGATCTACTTCGACGGCGAGAAGATCGTCGAACTCGCCATCGAGGGCGGATGTAACGCGGTGGCGACCACCTTTGGCGTTCTGGGGAGTGTGAGCCGCAAGTACGCTCACCGGATTCCGTTCATTGTGAAGCTGAACCACAACGAACTTCTCACGTTCCCGAATCACTTCAGTCAGATCATGTTTGGTTCGGTCGACGAAGCGTGGGAGCTCGGTGCCGCGGCGGTCGGTGCGACGATTTACTTCGGGTCGGACGACTCGGACCGGCAAATCATTGAAGTGTCTGAGGCGTTCCATCGAGCGCACGAACTCGGCATGGCGACGATCCTCTGGTGCTACCTTCGCAACGACGCCTTTAAGAAGGACGGCAAGGACTATCACGTCTCTTCCGACCTGACCGCGCAGGCCAACCATCTTGGCGTCACCATCGAGGCGGACATCATCAAGCAGAAGCAGCCCGAACTCAACGGCGGCTACGAGATGCTCAACATGGGTGATTCCAGTTACGGCAAGTTCGACACGCGGATCTACACCGATCTCTGTTCGGATCACCCCATCGACCTCACCCGATATCAGGTCCTCAACTGCTATTGCGGTCGAGCCGGGCTCATCAATTCCGGCGGAGGAAGTGGTGAGAACGATTTCGGCCAGGCCGTTCGCACCGCGGTGATCAACAAGCGAGCCGGTGGCATGGGCATGATCTCGGGCCGCAAGGCGTTCCAGCGGCCGATGGCCGAGGGCATCGAGCTGTTGAACGAGATTCAGGATGTCTACCTCGATACGTCGGTCACCATCGCTTGATCTCCGTCTGATGACCTGACGATGGCGATCGATGCGCCGGCGAATTTCTAGCGCCGGTTCCAAAGTAGGTTCGAATCCGTTTCCGCCTTTAGTTGAAGCGCTCGCGGAGGCGGGCCTCGGCCCAGTTCCACCAGACGTTCCAGGAGTGATCCTTTTCGACCCTCGCCCTGCCTGCTGCGGCAATCGAAGTCCGGCGGGCGGGATCCGCGAGGATTCCCGAGACGATCGCCGGGAGTTCATCGATTTTCTTGAAGGCGAGTGCCTCCGAACCGATGTCGAAGGCATCGTGCAGCGCGGATTCGTCATCGGAAATCAGGACGCCGCCCGCCGCTGGAATGTCGAAGGCTCGCATGTTGAGCATGTCGGGGGCGGCGAACGAACCGATGTTCAAAGAGACCGAGGCCGCGCGGAACGCCGCCGATTGCTGGTCTCCCGAGTCCACCCAGCCATGCCAGCACTCGGCGGCTGCGGTCCCTGCGAGCTCGGACTTCCATTGGGATTCGCCATGAATACGAACGTTGAACCCGTGTTCGGCGAGGTGGATCGCGGCCGCGATCCGTCGTCGTCGGGTGGCTTCGTACGCAAGGATGAGATCGAGGGGCCATTCAGCCGAGGGGGAGAGTCCGGCGCCTTCCAGAAGATCCTCGACCCGCCGGTCCGGCTGGGCGATCCAGAGATCGGCGAGTTCCCCGAGTCGGCGTTGAAGATCTTCGGGAAGCGGCTCTGCGAGCTGGATCTTCGGGAGATTCCCGACGATGCAGACGTCGCAGGGGACGGCGGGCACTCGTTCCATCGCGACCACCTCCGGAACCTCGGTCGCCAGCGGCCGAATCAACGGATCGAGACCAAGATCTCGGAACGGGCCTGCGAAGTGCTCGCCGGCCACGACCACCAGCTCGCGATCACTCCAGGGGAAGGTCTGAATGGGCATCAGGCGTGGACTCGAACTGACCAGGACGAGCGAGGGGAAGTCCATTCGCCACGGACAGAGCATCGCCCCGGGCCGAAGGAAGCTGAGGAACAGGTCGGGATCCGCCTCGAGCACGAATCTCGCGTCGTCCGCCGCCACGAAGGGGTCCAGTTGTTGGTCCGAAATTCTGATGCGTGGGTCGTGGCCCGAGGCCTGTGCCGCTCGTCCGATCGCCTTCGCCAGATGACGAATCGCCGTGGAGTTCGCATCAACGACGCTTCCGATCCGTAACGGGCCGTTCTGAAGCCGCGGCTGACCCGGAGAAATCTCCCGCCGCTTGGCGTTTCCCGCCACCGCAGCTTGAAAAGCTCGGTCCGAGGCGGCGCCCAGCCGCTGGATCTCTTCACGGATCGCCATGAAACGAGGGGAGTGCTCACCGGGGAGGATCGCCACGCCGAGTGCGATGTTTCGAATCGGGTCGATCGCATCCGGTATGGCGTCGCGAATGGCCAGATCGAGATCTTCGCCGGCCGCGAATCGGATCCTCGGATCAGCCATCGATTTTGACCAGTCGTGGATCTGAAAGGAGCGACGAAGTCTCGCGAGGTCCGGCTCGACGACCACAACAACGGTCTCGATCTTTTCGATGGCCATGCGCTCGCGGACGAGGTTGACCACCTGGCCGGTACCGCAGCCAAGGACAAAGATGGCGTAAGGGCGAGGTCCAGACCTGGGGAGCGTCAACGGCCGAGGAAGCGGCGGATCGAGAAAGGGCTCGGAGGGACTGGTGGCGTCTTCCTCGGCGGCGTTGAGTCGTCGAAAGAGCCTCTCCCGATTTCGGCGAAGCATCTCCAAGGAATTCTTCAACGGTTCTCGACTGGTCGCGTCGGGCATGCTTGAGAGCCTAACTCAAAGCCCGGATTGGACCTCCCCGGAGTCACTTGGAATCGGAGTGGTTCTTTGTTCCGGCGTTGAGAAGCCGTTCGCCTTCGTCGGCGGTCATCGTGCCTTCCGCCACGTAGGCGGCGACCTCTTGGCGGGTTCGTTCCCGGGTCCGGCCGATGAGGATTTGCTTGGTGATGCCTGCCAAGATGCTGGTCACCGCGATGATCGCACTGGCGGTGAAGATGATCAGGACCGGCATGCTGTCAGACTCGAGGAGCGTCGCCCACGTTCCACCGGATTCAGGGGCTGCTTGAGCGAGCAGGAGAAGGTTCATCGGTGTGATTCCAAACGGGACGGCGCGGAGAGAATGACCGAACTTTGTTCGGAACCCCTGGCATCCGATTTCACCGATCAGTCAGATCGACCCCCGAGCCGCTGATGATCTTGGGCGAATCAGCTCCGGGCGAGTCGAACCGAGGCATCACGGCTTCGATTTCTGAGCCGTTCTCGCTCCGCTTCGAGATCCCGGCGAGCCTGCGCGTCCTCGGCGAAGTCCTCGCCAAATCGGACCAGCCGAAGGCTGTTGAGAATCACGAAGAGATAGGCGACGGCCTGATAGAAGGGAGTCAGCCAGATGTTGATGTTGCCAGTGGCGGCCAGCGCGAGTCCGACGACCGCAAGAAGCAAACTCACCGCGATATTCTGCGTGATGATGCCCTTGGTCCGACGAGCGATTTCCAGCAGGAATGGGACATGGCGGAGGTCATCATGCATCAGTGCCACGCCGGCTGAGTTGGTTGCGATATCAGAGCCGGAGAGGCCCATCGCGACGCCAACATCGGCCGTGGCGAGGATTGGGCCATCGTTGATGCCATCTCCCACGACCAGTGTTCGATGACCGTTGGCGATGAGGTTTTTCAGTTCGGCATGCTTCTCTTCCGGGAGGCATTCCGCTTCCACGGAGTCGACGCCGACCGATTGGCCGACCCGCTTTGCCACGTCGAGGCGGTCACCAGTGAAGATACAGATCCGGCGAACGCCGAGCCTTCGAAGATGCTCGACGACTTCGCTGGCGTTTCGACGCAGCTTGTCCTCGAGGCCGACCGCTCCGAGATACCGGTCGCCCAGCATCACGTGGACGCTGGACATACCCGCGATCTTCTCTTCGACCTCGGTGATCTGAGCTGCGATTCCTGGGGCAAGTTCCCGGAGCCACGCGCCGCGGCCCGCAGAAATCACGCCGTCAGCGCGGGTGGCACGAACGCCACGGCCGTGCTCTTCGCGGTACTCGGTGATCGGTGCCGCGGTGATTCGGGCCTTTTCCGCGGTATCGAGAATGGACCTTGCCAGCGGGTGGTTTGAACTCTGTTCGGCATCTGCCGCGGCTTGGAGGAGGGTCGCACCATCGACACCGTCGACCGGGGCGAGCCGGCTGACCGCGAATCGACCGGTGGTCAGGGTTCCGGTCTTGTCCATCACCACGGTGTCAACGACGGCAGCACTTTCGAGGGTACGAGTCTGCTTGATCATGATCCCGAGCCTCGCCGCACTGGCGAACGCCGCGACCATGGCGGTCGGATAGGCAATGAGCAAGGCGCCCGGGCAGGTCACCACCAGCACGGTGATCGCGCGGATCGCTGCTTCGTCACGATCAGGGCTCCGCACCGTGAAGAACCAGACCAACGCTGAAACCATAATCACGACCGGGACATAGAACCCGGCCAATCGTTCGATAATCTCCTGTCGGTCGCTGCGGGCGCTTTCCGCCTCTCGAATGAGCGACTCAACCTTGCCAATGGTGGTCTCGTCGGCGACTGCGGTCACGGTGATGTCGATTTGGCCGGTGAGGTTGGTGGTACCCGCATAGACGTCAATTCCCGGCATCGCTTCGATCGGAACCGCTTCGCCGGTGAGGGAGGCCTGGTTGATCGAACTTGAACCGGTCGCGACGCAGCCGTCGACCGGCAGGTTTTCGCCGGGTCGAACCCGGACGACGTCTCCGACCTTCAGCTCGGCCAGTCGGACTTCGGATTCGGTGCCGTTCTCATCAAGACGTCGAGCGGCATCCGGGGTGAGTTCCACGAGTTCGCGGATCGCCCGCTGGGCGCCCCACGCCGTGCGGCTCAGGACGAGCTTTGAGAGCCACAAGAAGAGTGCGAGAAATCCCGCGGTTCGAAGATCGTTCACGGCAATGGCCGCGATGACGGCAAGGGTCGCGAGGGCATCGCTCGACGGCTCGCCGCGTTTCATTTCCCGGATGGCGCCCTTGAGCAGCGGGATTAAGAGCAGGATCGCACCGATCGCCGCGGGGATGTCGGCCACGGCCGAACTGGCACCCAGAAGATGGGCTGCGCCGCTGACCAGCAACAAGGTTCCGCCAAGAAGGGCGACAAAGAGTTGGCGTTCCAGTCGCCGACCTCCAAGATCGCTGGCTTCGTTCTGCTGGGGGGAGAGGGCCGGCGTCGGCGCGGTCATCTGGCTCATTCGAATCTCCGGGGCCAAGAAAGGCGGATCTGCGTTGGAAACAGGCCGTTGGAAATGGACCGACGAACGATCTGGGAGCCTGATGAAACGCGTGAACAGTGTATCCGGGTTCTCCGATACGTTCGAGATGTCCATTGGGTTCAGCCAGACTTGGGCGGGGTCGTACTCTGGCGAAGCACCTCCCGTAAACTTGTCATCATGAGCAAAGAACAGGTTGTGATCGCAGGAGATGGTCAGATGGGCCTCGCCATGGCCTCAGCCGCAGTGGAGGCCGGCGCCGAGCGGATTCAGATCTGGGGCCCGTTCGAATCCTCGGTGAGCGAGCTCCAGCGAACTCGCGAGAGCCCACGGCTTCCCGGATGGTCGATTCCGGAGCGCATTGAGCTGGATCATGACCCGTCGGTCTTCGCTCAGGGGACAATTCTGGTCAATGCGATCCCGACGCAGTTCATGCGCTCCGTCTGGAGCCGAATTGCCCCGTTTGCACCGGCCGAAGCCGCGATCATCTCCACCGCCAAAGGACTGGAGATCGGAAGCGGCGCCCGTCCCAGCGAGATTCTTCTGGAGTCACTCGAAAATCCGACCGTCTGTGCCCTCAGTGGGCCCACCATTGCGGCCGAATTGATCCGGAAACTACCGGCGTTGATGGTGGCGGCATCCTCTTCGATCGCGGTGGCAACCAGAGCACGCCAGACGTTCAGCACCCGATCGCTCCGAATCTATGAGAGTGACGACTTGGTCGGCGTGGAACTCGCTGGGGCGGTCAAAAACGTCATTGCGCTCGCCGCCGGGATCTGTGATGGTCTCGAACTGGGATCGAATGCCAAGAGCGCTCTGCTCGCGAGGGGGCTGGCAGAGATGACTCGATTCGGCCTCGCCCATGGTGCTCGCTCGGACACCTTCTTCGGCGTCGCTGGAGTCGGCGATCTCGCGACGACTTGCTTTAGTCCCGAGGGGCGGAATCGATCCTGCGGCGAGGCGATTGCTCGCGGCTCCTCGCTTGCGGCGTACCTCGAAGCGCAGCACTGCGTCGTCGAGGGCGTGCCGACGGTGGAAAGCGTCCGGCGGGCGGCCGGAAAATTTGGACTGGATATGCCGATCACGGAGATGGTCGGTCGGATCATCTTCGACGGGCTCGATCCTTGGAAAGCGATCGAGGAACTTATGTCACGACCGTCGGGTGGCGAAGGTCTTTCGGTGACCTGAGGGTCATTCGTCGTCTTCGAATCCTCGCTCGATGAGTTCTGCGATCGACGCCAACGCATCCGTGGCATCGTCGCCTTCCGCCGTGATCTCGAGGACCGTACCAGCGGTTCCGGCAAGCATCAGCAACTGCATGATCGATTTTCCGTCGACGGTGTTCTTGGCATCCGTTCGACGGACGCCAATGGTCGACGTGAAGGTCCCCGCACGCTCCGCAAGGAGCATGGCGGGTCGGGCATGGAGCCCAAGTCGATTCGAGATGGTCACCTTCCGGCTCGGCATCGGATCGGGTTCGGAATCTGGTCAACCGACGGACTGACCAGCGTCCGCTTCCTCCAGTAGGGTGATGATTTCCTTGACATCTGCGGCCTGGCGGAGGAATCGTCGGAACTGGTCTTTGCTGAGGTTCCCGAAGATCGCTTCCATGGCATCGATATGCTCTTCGGGGCGTTCTTCCGGACTGATGAGCAGGAAGATCGAGTGGACTGGCTGCTTGTCGAGCGCGTTGAAGTCAACGCCCGCGTCGCTAATGCCAATCGCCACCGTCAGGCGATCAAGGCCCGATGCCTTGACATGCGGTACCGCGACGCCATGGCCGAAACCGGTTGAACCTTTCCGTTCTCGCTTGAGTGCCTCCTTGAGGTAAGGATCACGTCGATCTGCGCCGATGGCGTCAGCGGCGACGAGGGCGTCGAGGAGTTCACCGAGAACCTCGTCGCGTTTACTGGATTGCAAGGAGGTGATAATGGCCTTTTCGACCACGATTTCGCGAAGCTTCATGTCGGTTTCCGGGACTTTGGTCTACTTATGACTTTGGGTTTTTTCTTTCCAGTCGTGGAGTTGTCTGGCGACTCTGTCCACGGCCTGGTCAATTCCTGCATAGAGGTCTTCTTGCGAAGACTTCCCGATGATCATGGAATGATGGATCACCTCCACCCTAGCCTCAACTTCGAAGTCGAGGTTTACTTTGTCCAGCACGATTTCGATCGACTGGACATGGTCTCGATACTTCTCAAGGTGGTCACATCTCTTGATCGCGTACTGCTCGATGGGCTCGGTGAGTGCCACGTGCCGACCGGTCACGATGATTTGCATGATTAGGACTCCTTGGTGCCTTCCGGATCCGAATGGCCGTCCGGGGTTTCTGGTTGCTGAAGAATACGTCCCTCTTCACTTGTGAGTGAGACACTATCGGGATCTCGATCAGGAAGGGTTTCATGAGGGGGAATCAAGACGCCGCCTGAGATTGTGAAACGAAGTGCTTCATCGATCGAGATCGGCAATTCACGGACTTCGTCTCGGGGCACCGTGATGGTATACCCCGTGAACGGCGTGGGTGAACTGGGGATGAAAATGGTCAATGCGTCGCCCGATTCATGCTCAATACTCCGCATTGTTCCTCCGGTGACCAGCCCGACCGCCCAGACTCCCTTTCTCGGATACTCGACCACCACCACCCGGTTGAATTTGATCGGCTTGTCATCCGAGAAGAGAAAATCAACCACCTGCTTCACGTATGGATAAATCTGTTTAAAAAGCGGGACGCTGGTAATCACCCGTTCGAATTGCTTCTGGACGCGCCGTCCTAGGAATCCGCCGAGGAGGCGTCCGGCGAAGTACACGCTCAAGACCGCGACCAGGATGCCAATCCAGTCGAGGGCGAGCGAATAGCGATTCCACCACTCGGCGACCGCCGTCCGAGTGAGTTCGCGTCGAACGACGGCGGGTTGGTCCGATCCATTTTTGCTGGCTTGCCGTTGGGTGACGATCTCGTCGACCTGCTCCTCGGTGGGGAGGAACGGACTTCCCAGCGTGGGCCAATGTTCCGCCCCTTCGGCGACGCCGGCTCGAATGCCCCCGTTAATCGGTTGGGCGATCGCTAAATCGACGAATTGATAGGCCTTGACCAGGATCCACAGCGTGAGCACCGACGGAAGAAGAACGCCCAGACCTCGTCCGAAGAATCGTTTGAAGTCGGCGGCGAATGTTCTAGATTGGTCGTGGGCCATGAGTGCTCGTGCACCCATTCTATAGGCCTTCTGCGGGAGAGTGTGGGATGGCCCCAAACGGTGATCAGCGTTGATTCACGGTTCCGCGAAGTGCCTCAAGCCGCACCGCGATCACCAGGCGCTGATCCCGCCGCCGAATCTCTAGCCGGACGGTCTCCCCGAGCTTTCGGCTGGCAATGGCCAACATGAGTTCCGCGAGGGCCCGGACCGGCTTCTCATCGACCTGGGTGATCACGTCACCGCGCCGTAGGCCCGCCCTTCGGGCGTTTCGGCCGATCACTTTCTCGACCTGAACGCCGTCGCCGGCTTCGATGCCGCTAATGCCGATCGAAGCGTCGCCGAAATCCACACGGTCGTCGATTGAGCCTCGATCGAGCACCCAGGATTTCCAACGCTGGTTCACTTGATCGACCGACAGTCCGAAGACCTGTTCGAAGGCCTTTCCGCCCCCCGGATCCCGATCGAACGTCGCCACATAGGCTTCATACCACTCTTGGAGTAGGCCGAGCGCTGCGAGAAACTCGAACATTGATCGAACCTGCGGATAGAACCGAGCATTTCCGGCGAGAAACTGATCTGGTTTCAGATTGAAGAGTTTGTCCCACGAGAGCGCGATGCCTGCCTGGACCTGTCGTCTCGCGATGTTGTGTCGCATGTTCGGTACGAACTTGATCGTTCCGTCGTCGTTCCAGACGTATTCTTCGTAGAGGCTGGCGAGCCCTTCCTGCACCCACATCGGGTGGCGTTGGCCGCGGAGGTCCATGTCGGCCCAGTGCATTCGGTGTACGAATTCGTGACGCAGACTTTCGCCGATGTCCCGCGTGACCAGTAATCGCTTCCCATGCAGATAGACGCCCGGAGTTCTCGCGGGATCGGCGACATCGAGCAGGCGTTGGAAGACCTCTGTGACGTGGTTCTTTGAAGGTACAACGACGAAGCACCAGTCCTGCGGGGGTGACATGAAGAGGGTTTTGGTCAGCTGGTCTGCTTGGCGAGTAATAATCTCCTTCATATCGGCATGCGCCTTGGCATCGAGGCCCGTGGCGAAGTGAAGGCGGTGTTCAGAGTCTGTTTCGTAGTGGTAGTCGTCGCCGTATCGACGTTGCCAGGATTCAAACTGGCGATCAGCGTTTCCGCGGTCGGTCCGGCGGCTTGCTTCGAGAATGGCCGTGAAGGTCTCGTGATTTCTCATGGATGCAAGATCGGGATCTCGCCGCATGGCGGCGAAGTCACGGAATCCATGTTCGACCGCCTCAAGCAGGGCGGCGGCGGATGCCTCCCGGCGGCCGAGGAGGGCGAGTCCGCACGCTCGGTTGTAGAGCATGTGCGGCGTTCCCGGCCAATTCTCGAGGTACAGCGCGATCAGTTCG